>DVIA01000050.1 GCA_018711655.1 Candidatus Pullichristensenella avicola | reverse complement strand
GGGGCCGCTTCTCGTGCTCGCCGGCGCGGGCAGCGGCAAGACGCGCGTGCTCACCTATCGCGTGGCCAAACTGATCGAGGACGGCGTGCCGCCGTGGAAGATACTGGCCATCACCTTTACCAACAAGGCGGCCAAAGAAATGGCCGAGCGCATATCCAAACTGGCCGGGGCGCAGGCGGCGGAAGTGTGGGTGTCCACCTTCCACGCCTGCTGCGCGCGCATATTGCGGCGCGACATCGAAAAACTGGGCTACAAGCGCCAGTTCGCCATCTACGATGAGGACGACCGGCTCACGCTCATCAAGTCCATCTTAAAGGAACTGAACCTCTCCGACAAGGAATACCCGCCCCGGCAGGTGCGCGCGGTGATCTCCGACGCCAAAAACCGCCTGCTTTCCCCCGCCGAATGGCTCAGGGAGGCGGGCGACAACTTCCGCAACAAGCACCTAAGCGAGGTCTACGCCCGCTACGAGGAGGGTCTGCGCGGCAACAACGCGCTGGATTTTGACGATCTGCTGCTCAAAACGCTGGAACTGTTCGCCGCGCAGCCGCCGGTGCTCGATTACTATCGCAACCGCTTCGACTATATCCTGGTAGACGAATACCAGGACACCAACGCCGCGCAGTACGAACTGGTGCGCCTGCTTTCAGGCGAGAAGCGCAACCTCTGCGTGGTCGGCGACGACGATCAGTCCATCTACGGCTGGCGCGGGGCGGACATCCGCAATATCCTCGACTTTGAAAAGGATTTTCCCGACGCCAAGGTGGTCAAACTGGAACAGAACTACCGCTCCACCGCCAACATACTCGACGCCGCCAATCAGGTCATCGCCCACAACCGCGGCCGCAAAGAAAAGGCGCTGTGGACCGAGGCCGGCGAGGGCGAAAAGATCACCCTCTACCGCGCCCTCGACGAGCGCGACGAGGCCGCCTTCATCGCCGCCATGGCGCAGCGGGAGGCGCAAAAGTACGGCGCAGGGCAGGTGGCGGTGCTCTACCGCACCAACGCCCAGTCGCGCGTGCTGGAAGAGGCGTTCGTGCGTTCCGGCATGGCCTACCGCGTCTACGGCGGGCTGAAGTTCTACGACCGCAAGGAGGTCAAGGACCTCATCGCCTACATGCGCGCGCTGGTCAACCCGGACGACGACGTTTCCACCCGCCGCATCATCAACGAGCCCAAACGCGCCATCGGCGAGAGCACCGTGGAGGCGCTTTTGGAATACGGCCGCGAAAACGACCTCTCCCTTCTGGGCGCCGCGCTGGACGCGGACAACGCCGGCCTGGCTGCGCGCGCGGCCACGGCAGTGCGCGGCTTTGCCGAAATGATGATCGACCTGACCGAGGCGCTGTATGCGCAGAAGCCCTCGGAATTCCTCGATACGCTGTTGGAGAAAACCGGCTACGCGCGCCAGTACGAGGCCGCGCCCAGCGACGAAAACGCCGCGCGGCTGGAAAATATCGAAGAACTGCGCGGCGCGGTGACGGACTTTGAACGCCTCAATCCCGAGGGCGGCATGACCGACTTTCTCGAAAACGTCGCCCTGATGACCGATCTGGACGGCATGGAGGAACAGCGCGGCGCGGTGACGCTGATGACGCTGCACGCCGCCAAGGGCCTGGAGTTCGACGCGGTATTCCTCGCGGGCATGGAGGAAAACATCTTCCCCATCTCCCGCGCAATGATGGACGAAGATCATCTCGAGGAGGAACGACGGCTGTGCTATGTGGGCATTACGCGCGCGCGCAAAAAGCTCTATCTCTCCTGCGCGCACACGCGCATGCTCTACAACGCCCGCAACGCCAACGAGCCTTCGCGCTTTTTGAGCGAGTTGCCCACGCGCGTACTGGAGCGCGGCCGCGCCGGCGGACGCGAAAGCGTGCGCGCCGTGCCGCCGCCGCAGCGCGCGCCGGTGGAAAAGCGGGCGGTAAAGCCCATGTGGAGCGCGCCCAAAGCCGCCGGCGGGGCGCTGGGCATTCCCGGCGTTACGAAGGGCTTTGTGCCCTCGCAGGCGAGGGCGGTGCAGGCGGCGGCGCTGTTTTCGGTGGGCGATGAGGTGATGCACCGCGTGTTCAAGCGCGGCGTGGTCACGCAGGTGAGCGGCAGCGGCGATGCGCAGCGCGTGCGCGTGAAGTTTGAGGACGGACAGGAAAAGCTCTTTGCCGCCAACGCCGCGCCCATCGTCAAGGTGGGCAAATAGGAGCGAAACAGATTTCGGAGGGGACGTTTATGGATATGCGCGCGCTGGTGGACTACCTCAACGAGACGGCCTACCAGTATTACACGCTGGGCGAGCCGACCATTTCCGACGCCGAGTGGGACAAAAAGTACGACGAACTGCGCCGCATGGAGGAGGAAACGGGCGAGCGCCTGCCGGATTCCCCCACCCGCCGCGTGGGCGCGCAGCCGCTGGCAAGTTTTGCGCAGCACACGCACCTGGCGCGGCTGTGGAGCCTGGACAAGGCGCAGAGCGAGGGGGCGCTGCGCGAATGGGCGGCGCGCGCGGACAAATTGGCCGGGGAGCGGGTGGAGTATGTCGTCGAGCACAAATTCGACGGGCTGACCATCAACCTCACCTACGAAAACGGCCATCTGGTGGGCGCAGCCACGCGCGGCAACGGCGTCGTCGGCGAAGAAATTCTGCCGCAGGTAATGACCATCCGCTCCGTGCCGCTCTCCATCCCCTTCAAGGGGCGCATGGAGGTGCACGGCGAGTGTTACATGCCCATCTCCGCCTTCAACGCTTACAACAGGACGGCCGCGGAGCCGCTGAAAAACCCCCGCAACGCCGCCGCCGGGGCGCTGCGCAACCTCGACCCCGCCGTGACCGCCTCGCGCCATCTGGACGCGCGCTTTTACGACGTGGGCTATCTGGAGGGCAGGACGCTTTTGAGCCAGTGGGAGATGCTCGACTTTCTGCGCGAAAACCGCATCCCCGTGCCCGCCTGCGAACGGCGCGCCGCTTCGCTGGAGGAGGCGCTCGCCATCGTCCACGAGATCGAGGAAAACCGCGCCGACCTCGACTACATGATCGACGGCGCGGTGGTGAAGATCACCGACTTTGCCGTGCGCGAGCGGCTGGGCAACACGGACAAGTTCCCCCGCTGGGCCGTGGCCTACAAGTTCGAGGCCGAGGAGGCCACCGCCACGTTGGAACAGGTGGACTGGCAACTGGGGCGCACGGGCAAGCTCACGCCCATCGCCATCGTCAGCCCCGTGGAACTGGCGGGGGCGACCATCCGCCGCGCCACGCTCAACAACTACGGCGACATCCTCCGCAAGCGCGTGCGCGTGGGCGCGAAGGTGTGGATCCGCCGCTCCAACGAGGTCATTCCCGAGATCATGGGGCGCGTGGACGAGTTCGTACCCGGGGAAAGGGACATTGAAAAGCCTGCGGTCTGTCCCGCCTGCGGAAGCCGGCTGGCGGAGCGCGGCGCGCACCTGTTCTGCGAAAACCGCGAGGGCTGCAAGCCGCAGTTGATCGCGCGCCTCGCCCACTTCGCCGGGCGCGACGCCATGGACATCGAGACCTTTTCCGAAAAGACCGCCGCGCAGCTGATCGACGCGGGGCTGACGCGTCGCTGCGCCGACCTCTACGCGCTGACGAAAGAGCGGCTTTCCGCCCTGGAACGCTTTGGCGAGAAGAAGGCGGAAAACCTCGTAAACGCCATCGCCGCCAGCCGGAGCCGCGCGCTCGACCGTTTCATCTTCGCCATCGGCATCCCCAACGTCGGCCGCAAGACGGCGCGCGATCTGGCCGCGCGCTTCGGCTCGCTGGAGGCGCTCCAAAAGGCGGGGCGCGACGATCTGCTGGCCATCGACGAGGTGGGCGAGATCGTGGCCGACTCCATCCTCGGCTACTTTGCCGACCCGCTCTGCCGCGAGGAACTGGACGCGCTGCTGGCGGCGGGCGTAACGCCCGTGTGGGACGAGGCCCCCGCGGGGCAGGCGCTGGCGGGCAAGACCGTGGTGGTCACCGGCACGCTGCCGGCGCTCTCGCGCAAGGAGGCGGAGGAATTGATCGTGCAAAACGGCGGCAAGGCTGCGGGCAGCGTCTCCAAAAAGACCAGCTTCGTAGTGGCCGGCGAGGCCGCCGGCAGCAAGCTGGCCAAGGCGCAGGCATTGGGCATCCCCGTGGTGGACGAGGCGGAATTTTTGGAAATGTTGAAAGAGGGATAACCAGGCGAGGATCAATGGGCGTCGCGCAGACGCGCAAGGGCCGCGTAGCGGACGCGCACGGAAAGAAAACCCGCGCGCCGACCGCACGAGAACCGGCGGCCCGGCCGTTCGTCGCTCCCGCCGGGCTGGGCTGCCGCGCGGAAAGAAAGCGCCGCGCCGATCGCTTGGAAGCCGGCGGCCCGACGAACGATCGTCGCTCCCGCCAGACAGGGCTGCCGCACGGAAGGAAAACCCGCGCCGACCGCTTGGAAGCCGGCGGCCTGACGAACGTTCGTCGCTCCCGCCGGGCTGGGCTGCCGCACGGAAAGAAAACCCGCGCGCCGACCGCACGGAAACCGGCGACCTGACCGTTCGTCGCTCTCGCCGGGCTGGGCTGCCGCACGGAAAGAAAGCGCCGCGCCGACCGCACGAGAGCCGGAGGCCTGACGAACGTTCGTCGCTCCCGCCGGGCTGGACAGCCGCACGGAAAGAAAACCCGCGCCAACCGCACGAGAGCCGGCGGCCTGACGAATGATCGTCGCTCTCGCCGGGCTGGGTAGCCCATGGAAGAGAACGCCATGCCAACCGCACGAGAGCCGGCGGCCTGACGAATGATCAGGCCGCCGGCTTTTCGGAAATGAATCCTCATGGGCAGAAAATTGTCCTCTGCGCACAGATCTTGCAAAAAATCGCCGCGCGGGTTTGAGCGGCGATGCGTATTTCCACAAAAAGCAGGGAACGGAGCGGGAGCCATTCGGCCCAGGCGCGCAAGGGCGCGGGCGGCAGCGCGGTTCCCGTTTTTTCGCCTAGTCCCGCAGGGTTTCCCGCGCCTGCGGGTTGTTTGCAAAGATGGCGCCCACGGTCGGGCAGCTTTCCATTTCCGGGCAGTCGCCGCAGGTGGCCACGCCTCTTTGCAGGGCGCAGCGGCGAACGGCGCAGATCTGTTCGCAGAACACGGTCTTGACCCCGTCCGCGCGGCAGCCCTGACAGTTGATATGTTCCGGCAGGATGGGCGCATGGTTCAGTTCCGCCCAGAGTTTGGCGGTCTTTTCCCGCAGCGCCTGATCGTCGTCAAGCGTGGCGATGTAGGCGTCGCACTGTTCGCAATCCAGCCCGCAGCAAGCGATGTTGGGTCGCATGGGCAGGGCCTCCTTCCTGTGCGGTCAGTCCATGTGGTTTTTGCAGCGCATACACTGCTGTTGCTTTTCCGGCGTCAGGTCAAAGCCCAACGGGAGTTCGCTCCTTGGCGACGCTCCTTCCGCAACGAGGCATATGTCGAAACACACCTCGTTTTCAATGATCCCGCCCATGGTGGGCATTCGACCGCAGGATGTTCGTAATTTCCGTCCACAGCATCGCCCCTCCGGACGTATGTGCAGAAAAACAGGCCGTTTCCCTGCGCGCAGGCTCCGCGCGTCCGTGCCCCGCCATGTCAAACGACATCTCCTCCGGCAGATACCGGGCGGCGCCGCGCGGCTTGCTTCCGCATTTTACGAAAAACCGCGAGGCGCTCCCCCTTTCCCCTGTCGCCCTCGCGCGGAGGTCACGAAAGCAGCGCCGTTTTCTCCGCGACCTTCTTCTGGATGGCGGAAACGGCCTCGCGGATGGTGAGTTCGGTCGTGTCGATCGCGTAGCGCTCGCAGTCCCCCAGGTCGGCGAACTGCTCCCACATCGTCTCCACCAGTTCGATATTCGTTTCCCTGTTCAGCTTGGCGCGCCCGGTCGCGCGCTTGAGCGTTTCTTCCCTGCTGGCGCGCAGGACGATATAGTGGACCTCATAGCCCTCCCGCGCCGCCTGTTTCCACGGCTGCAAAAACCACGGGCCGACGATGCCGTCTACGACCACGTCGTACCCGCCGCGGGCAAAGCGCTTCGCGGCTTCGAGAAACGCTTCAATGACGACGCGGTTTTGCTCGTTCGACGCCGGCAGGTGCGGCGCGATATATCCCTTGCTGAGATAATGGTAAAAATCGTCCGTGTGCATGTGGACGGACTTTTCCAGACTGGTTTGTTGAGCGGCCAGCGCCGCGGCGGTGGTCTTTCCCGTTCCGGGGGAGCCTGTGACGATCAGTATCCTGCCCTGTTGCATGGCTGTCCTCGCTTCTTATATGGCGGGCCGCCGGACGCTTGCCCGACGGCCTTTCTTTTACAGCAGCTTGCTCAAAAATTCCCTGGCGCGCTGCGTCTGGGGGTTGCCAAAGAGGTTTTCGGGGGTGTTTTCCTCCATGACCTTGCCCTCGTCCATGAACATCACGCGGTCGGCTACTTCGCGGGCGAAGCCCATTTCATGAGTGACGACCACCATGGTCATGCCCTCGCGGGCCAGCGCCTTCATGACCTCCAGCACTTCGCCGACCATCTCCGGGTCGAGCGCCGAGGTCGGCTCGTCAAAGAGCATCACCTCCGGGTCCATGGCCAGCGCCCGCACGATGGCGATGCGCTGCTTCTGGCCGCCGGAAAGCTGGTTGGGATAGGCGTCGGCGCGGTCGGCGAGGCCCACGCGCGCAAGCAGCGCCATGGCCTTTTCGTCCGCCGCCTGCTGGGGCATGCCCTTGAGCTTGCGGGGCGCGAGGGTGAGGTTTTTCAGAACCGTCATGTTGGGGAAGAGGTTGAAGTGCTGAAAGACCATGCCCATCTTCTGGCGGTGGATGTTGATGTTCACCCTGCTGTCGGTGATGTCCACGCCTTCAAAGGTGATCTTGCCCTTCGTGGGCAATTCCAGCAGGTTCAAACAGCGCAAAAAGGTGCTTTTGCCGCTTCCCGAGGGGCCGATGACCACCAGCACCTCGCCCTTGCGCACCTGCGCGTCCACGCCGTTGAGGGCGTGGACCTTGCCGTGGCCAAACTCCTTGTACAGGCCCTCCACGGTGATGATGGCGTCAGTGATCACTTGCGCGCAGCCTCCTTTCCAGCTTGCCGACCAGCCAGGTGAAGAACATGACCACCGCGAGGTAGATCAGCGCCACCGCGATCAGCGGCATGAACGCCGAATAGGTGCGGCTGCGGATGATGTCGCCCGCCTTGGTCAGATCCTGCACGGCCACATAGCCCGCCACCGAAGTCTCCTTCAGAAGGGCGATGAACTCATTCATCAGCGAGGGCAGCACGTTTTTGATCGTCTGCGGCACGATGATGTAGCGCATGGTCTGCAAATAGTTGAAGCCCAGACTGCGGCCGGCCTCGAACTGGCCGTTGTCGATGGACATGATGCCGCCGCGGATGATCTCGGCCACATAGGCGCCGGAGTTGATGCCGAAGGCCAGCGCCGCCACCATGGTGCCGTCCTTGGCGGCGGCGAAGATGACGTAGAAGAAGATCATCACCTGCACGACCACGGGCGTGCCGCGCACGACGGTCAGATAGACCTTGCACAGGCCGTTGAAAAAGCCGAACACGCGGCGGCCAAAGCTGGGCCGCGCCGTTTCGGCGGTCTTGTCGTAGGTGGAGCGCACCGCCGCCACCACGACGCCGATGATGACGCCGACGATCAATGCCACCAGCGTCAGAAGCAGCGTGTTCCCAAGGCCGGTGACGAGATATTCCCAGCGGTCGGCCTTGATGAAGTTCAGTTCAAACTCGGCCTTGATCGGCGCAAACCACTCTGCCAAAGAAGTCCCTCCTCATGTCGCTTGCGGTCGTCGTATGCGCGCAGACAGGGAGCGTTTGCGCGCTCCCCTGTCTGCGTATCTGCCAAGTCAGGACGTTATTCCGCGGCGGCTTCCTCGGAGGGAATGTACTTTTCGATGATGGCCGGGATGGTGCCGTCCTCGGTCAGTTCGGCCAGCGCGCCGTTGAACGCCTCGAGCAGTTCGGTGTTCTCCTTGGCGAAGCAGGCGGCGTACTCCTCGACGATGTACTCGGTCTCGAGGATCTTCAGGCCCTCGTTGGCGGCCACGAAGTTCTTGGCCGGCTCGTTGTCGATGATGACGCAGTCGATCTTGCCGGTGGTCAGCGCCAGCACCGCGTCGGTGCCGGTCTTGAAGCGCTCGACGGAGCCCAGGCCGGCTTCTTCGATGTCGCCGGTGGCGTAGATATCGCCGGTCGTGCCCTGCTGCACGCCCACGGCGTTGTCCGCGCCCTCGGCAAAGAGGTCGTCAACGCTGGTGATGGCGGAATCCTCGGGCACGATGACCACCTGAACGCCCGTGGCGTAGGTGTCGGAGAAGTTGACGGACTGCAGACGGTCCTCGGTCACGGTCATGCCGGCCATGCTGAAATCGTACTTGCCGGACTGCACGCCGGGAACGAGGGAGTCAAAGTCCGCGTCCACGACTTCCAGTTCGTAGCCGAGCTTGTCGCAAATGGCCTGGGCGATCTCCACGTCGATGCCGGTGACTTCGCCGGTCTCGTCGTCATAAAACTCATAGGGCGGGAAGGCGGCGTTGGTCGCCATCGTCAACGTCCCGGACTCGGCCATGGCCGCGCCCATCACAAGCATGGAAAGAACCAGAAGAACGCTCATCAGCTTTTTCATGTTCTCAGCCTCCAAATTTGTGCGCTCTCGCGCTTGATGTGGTAATTATACATCCATCGCGGCAAAAATGCAAGGAGTCGGCCTACAATTTAACAAAATATGCGATTTTGTTGCATAAATATTCGCCCATGCGCCGATGGCGGCGCTTGACAGGCGGCGCGTGGATGCGCTATGATACCTCTATCCCAGCAGGAGGTAAACCATGATCATCCTTGGCATCGACCCGGGCCTGGCCACGATGGGTTACGGCGTAATTGAAGCGGAGGGGCAAAAGCGGCGCGTGGTGCAGTTCGGCACCATCAACACGCGCGCGGGTTCGCCCACGCCGCAGCGCCTGCGCTCCATCTTTCAGGGGGTCAACCAGCTTCTGGACATCTACGCGCCCGACGATATCGCCTTTGAGGAACTGTTCTTTTCCAAAAACGTCACCACGGGCATTGCCGTAGCGCAGGCGCGCGGCGCGGCGCTGGCGGCGGTGGCGGCGCGCACGGACAATGTGTACGAGTATACGCCCATGCAGATCAAGCAGGCCATCACCGGCTATGGCGGCGCGGACAAGGGGCAGATGCAGCGCATGGTGAAGGCGCTTCTGGGCATGCAGGAGATCGCGCGCCCGGACGACGCGGCCGACGCCCTGGCCGTAGCCCTGACGCACGCCAATTCCATGAACATGAAAAAACTGTTCAAGATACAGTGAACGGAGGCAGACATGTACGCACATTTTGACGGCGTAGTCGCCGAAAAGACGGCGGAGAGCATCGTGCTGGACGTAAACGGCGTGGGCTATCTTCTGCAGGTGAGCGCGCAGACGCTCTCCCTGGCGCCCCCGGCGGGCGGGCGGATGAAGCTTTACGCCGCCCTGAGCGTGCGCGAGGACGCCTTGGAACTGTTTGGCTTTCACAGCCGCGAGGAGAAGCGCATGTTCGAGCGGCTGCGCTCGGTCAGCGGCGTAGGGCCGCGGCTGGCATTGGCCATCCTTTCGGCCATGCCGTTGGGCGAGCTGTCCATTGCCCTGGTGGCGGGCGACGCAGCGGCGCTGACGCGCGTGCCCGGCATTGGCAAAAAGACGGCGCAGCGCCTGGTGCTGGAACTGCGCGACAAGGTGGACAACGCCGAACTGACCGGCCAGAGCGCCGCGGCCGCCGTCCCCGCCGGCAGCGCCGAAAGCGAGGCCATCGCCGCGCTGATGGCGCTGGGCTACGCCTCCTCGGAGGCGGCGCGGGCAGTAAGCGCCGTGGCGGGCAAGGCCGCGAAGGCGGATGAGATGATCTTCCTGGCGCTGAAGAGTTTGGGGAGTTAAGGGGATCGCGAAAGAGGGAGTGTATGTCGTTGGCGCGTGCATCGTCAAAGAAAAACGGTTTGACGGGGTTCCAACAGAATTGCGCATCCCTGTTTGAGACAGGCAGACCCGGCCCCTGCCCCTTTTGCGGCGGCGACAGCGTGGACGCGGAAGAGATCGTTCACGACCGGCATTACGGCGTGTTCTTTCGCTGCGGCGACTGCGGGCAAATGGCGCACTTCGACGGCCGGATCGACCCGGATGACCCGAATTGGCACCGAAACAAGAAGAAATGACCAACGAACGGATCGAAAATACAAGACCACGCCCCGTCGCGGCGGGTATGCCGGCGGCGGGGCGCTGTTTTTGGGTCTCAGGACGCGAGCGGCTTTTGCCGCAGTGTGCCCTCGTAGGCGCCGACGGCGCATTCGCCGGCGGGCTGGAAGCCGTAGCGCTCGTAGTAGGCGGTGAGGGTCTCGTTGTCGCGCGTGGAATCCAGGCGCAAATAGCGCTTGCCCATGCGCAGGGCCATTTCCTCCGTGCGGCGGAGAAATTCCTTTCCCGCGCCAGGGCAGTCGGGCGCGCCGACGAGGTTGTGGATGTAGAGGGCGGGGGCGGTATCGCCCTGCCAGCGCTCATCTTCCGTGAGCAGCACGGCGGCGGCTGCCAATTTGCCGGTCTGCCGTTCGCAGAGGGCGTAGAGCGCGCCTTCGGCCTGCTGTATCTCATAATAGGAACGCGGAAAGACGTTCAGGTAGTCGGTGTGGTTCCACTGGCGGATGCCTGCCTCGTCCATCCAGCGGATGCGCTCGCAGACGAGGCGGAACACCTCGGCGGCTTCTTCGGGCCGGCAGGGGCGAAATTCGTAGTCGTCGTACATGTTGTTTTTGCTCCCATCGTGAAAAATACCGCTCCGTCGCCTTGCCGCGAACGGAGCAAACGCAGCCAACGCCGCGCGCGGAAATGCGCCTACGGGGCTAAACGCGGATACCGGCGCGACGGCTGGTTCTCCGCCGTCGCTTCGCCGCGGGCAACGCGTCAAACTCGCAACGATGGCGGCTCCGCCAAGGCATGCGCGTGGCATGCGCTTCCGTCGGCGATTGCTCCCCTGTCTGCACGGCACGCGCGGCATGCGCTTCCGGGGCGACGGCCGTTTCTCAAAAAATGACAATCGCCCCGTCCGCTTGTCCGCGGGCGGGGCGGATTCGTGCCGTTCAGTGGCTGAGCTTTTCGTGGATGGCCTTCGCGGCGGTCTTGCCCGCGCCCATGGCGAGGATGACCGTGGCCGCGCCGGTGACGGCGTCGCCGCCGGCGTAGACGTTTTCAAGGCTCGTCGCGCCGTTTTCATCGACGATGATGCCGCCCCACTTCTGCGTTTCCAGCCCGGGGGTGGTGTTGCGGATCAGGGGGTTGGGCGAATTGCCGATGGCGATGACCACGGTATCGACGTCAAGTTCAAATTCGCTGCCCTGCTTGACCACGGGGCGGCGGCGGCCGGAGGCGTCCGGCGCGCCCAGTTCCATCTCCACGCAGGTCATGGCGCGCACATTGCCGTTTTCGTCGCCGTGGATGGCGGTGGGGTTGGTGAGCATGCGGAAGTTGACGCCCTCTTCTTTGGCGTGATGCACTTCCTCGAGGCGGGCGGGCATCTCCTTTTCCGAGCGGCGATAGACGATGGAAACTTCGTCCGCGCCCAAGCGCAGCGCCGAGCGCGCCGCGTCCATAGCCACGTTGCCGCCGCCGACCACAGCCACCTTCTTGCCCACGCGCACGGGGGTGTCCGTCTCCGGGAAGGCGTAGGCCTTCATCAGGTTGATGCGGGTCAAGAATTCGTTGGCCGAGTAGACGCCGTTGAGGTTCTCGCCGGGGATGCCCTGAAAGCGCGGAAGCCCCGCGCCGGAGCCGACAAACACGGCCTCGTAGCCCTCGTCGAACAGTTCCTCCAGCGCCACCGAGCGGCCGACGACCACGTCGGTCTCGATCTTCACCCCCAGCGCTTCGACGGTGGCGATCTCCTCGCGCACCAGGCGCTTGGGCAGGCGGAACTCGGGGATGCCGTAGACCAGCACGCCGCCGGGGGTGTGCAGGGCCTCGAAGATGGTTACATCGTAACCCAATTTGGCCAGGTCGCCGGCGCAGGTCAGGCCCGAGGGGCCGGAGCCGACCACGGCCACGCGGTGGCCGTTGGGGGCGGGGCGCTCGGCCTTGGCGGAGGCGTGCTGCATGGCGTAGTCGGCGCAGAAGCGCTCGAGGCGGCCGATGCCCACCGGGTCGCCCTTGAGGCCGCGCACGCATTTGGACTCGCACTGCGTCTCCTGCGGGCAGACGCGGCCGCAGATGGCGGGCAGGTTGTTGGTCAGGCGGATGGTCTCGTAGGCCTTTTCAAACGCGCCCTCCTTGACGTGGCGGATGAAATCGGGGATGTGTACGCCGACGGGGCAGCCGGTCATGCAGGCGGGATTTTTGCAGTCGATGCAGCGGGTGGCTTCCTCCCGCGCCATGGCTTCGTCGTAGCCCTGGGAGACTTCTTCAAAATTGCGGCGGCGCGCCTCGGGGGCCTGCTCGCGCGCGGGCAGCTTGGTCAGGCTCTTATTGTACATGCTCGGCGGCCTCCTTCATGCGGCAGATGTGGCGCTCCTTGCTTGTTTTTTCCTCGGCGGAGTACATGCGCGAGCGCTTCATGGCCTCGTCGAAATCGACCAGATGGCCGTCGAACTCCGGGCCGTCCACACAGGCGAACTTCGTCTCGCCGCCGACGGTGAGGCGGCAGCCGCCGCACATGCCGGTGCCGTCGATCATGATGGGGTTCATGCTGACCACGGTGTGGATGCCGTAAGGGCGGGTCATTTCGCACACGGCGCGCATCATCGGCATGGGGCCGATGGCGACGACGTGCTCGTACCTGGCCCCGGCTTCGAGTTGCTCGCGCAAGGCGTCGGTGACAAAGCCCTTTTTGCCGTTGGAGCCGTCGTCGGTCATGACGATGAGGTTCTTCGAGGCATTTTGCAGTTCGTCCATGAGGATGGCCAGGCCGATGTTGCGGAAGCCGACGATCATATCCACCTCCGCGCCCAATTCGGTGAGCGCCACGGCCTGCGGGTAGGCGATGGCGATGCCCAGGCCGCCGCCAATGACGGCCACGCGCTTGCCTTTGACGTCGCCATACTCGCTGACGCGGCCGAGGGGGCCGACGAAGTCCAGCAGGCTGTCGCCCGCGTTGAGTTCATCCAGGTGGATGGTGGTCTTGCCGACCTTCTGGAAGATGATGGTGACGCTGCCGCTTTCGCGGTCGTAGCCGGCGATGGTCAGGGGGATGCGCTCGCCGTTTTCGTCGATGCGCAAAATGATAAACTGCCCCGGGCCGGCTTTTTGCGCCACGCGCGGCGCGTGTACGCGCATCAGCGTGGTCGTCTCGTTGAGACGGCGCTTTTCAAGAATCTGAAACATATCGTGCCTCCGTTGTTTGGACTGCGCAAAAATCGTCCGGGCAGGCGTGGGACGCGCCGCTTCTTTCGAAAGGGGCGCGTCCCCGGCGCGCGGCCCGGCCGCCGCGTTTTATTTGCTTTCCTCGTCTGCGGCCACGAGGGCGGGGGTGGTGGAAAAGCCCACGCCCAGGCGCTCGACGCCCATTTCCACATAGCCGCGCGCGTCGTTGATGGTGCGGATGCCGCCCGAGGCCTTGACGCGGATGCGCCCCGCCGACTGCGAGAGCATGGCGCGCACGGCCTCCGGCGTCGCGCCCTTGGCGGCAAAGCCCGTGGACGTCTTGACAAAGTCCGCCCCGGCGTCCACACAGGCGTCCACGCCGGCGCGTATACTGGCCTCGTCCAGTTCGCAGGTTTCAAAAATGACCTTCACCAGCACGCCGCGCGCGTGGGCCTCTTCGACCACGGCGTCGATCTCCTCGCGCACCGCGGCCCAGTCGCCGCCCCGGGCCGCGCCGTAATTCATTACCATGTCGATTTCGCGAACGCCCATTTCCGCATACAGGCGCGCCGCCTCGCGCTTGGCCGCGGCGCCGCCGCAGCCGTGGGGAAAGTCCAGCACGCAGGAGACCAGCGTGTTGGTGCCTTCGCACATTTTTAACGCCATGTGGATATCGCGCGGTTGCACGCACACGGAGTATACGTCGTTGTCGATGCCCAGCTGGATAGCGCTGCGCACCTCTTCAGGCGTCATCGCGGGCTTGAGTACCGCGTGGTCTATGTAACGCGCTATTTTCATATGCAATCCTCCCGAGATTCAAAGCGAGGCATTCCCGCCCAGTTTGTATATATGATAGCATTCCAAAGCCGCGCTGTCAAACGCAGCGCGGCCGATTTTTTCGATTTTTGCGGTATTGGCGGTGTTACTTTTCCGCGTCAACCGCGGCGTCGCCTTGGTCTGTTGAAAAAGCGTTTGTTCAGGGGCGCGCGGCCCCGCGCCATGGGCTCAGGCGTCGAAGGCGGGGTTGTGCGCGTACGGATTGCGCCTGTCGAGCGCCTCGGTCACCAGGCGCAGGCCCTCGCCGAAGCGCTGGTAGTGAACCACCTCGCGCTGGCGCAGAAAGCGGATGGGCGCCAGAACGTCGGGATCGTCGGCGAGGCGGAGGATATTGTCGTAGGTGGTGCGGGCCTTCTGTTCGGCGGCCATGGCCTCGTGCAGGTCGGTCACCGGATCGCCCTTGGATTGGAAATAGGCCGCGGTGAAGGGCGCGCCGGAGGCGGATTGCATCCACACGCCGCCGGTGTGATCGACATAATAGTCGTCAAAGCCGTGTTGCTTGAGTTCGTCGGCGGAAAGCCCGCGGGTGAGCTGGCGAATGATCGCGCCCACCATTTCCAGGTGCGCCAGTTCCTCTGTGGCCACGTCGTTGAGAAGCCCCGCCACGCGGCGGTCTGGCATGGCGTAGCGCTGGGCAAAATAGCGCATGGACGCGGCCAATTCGCCGTCCGGCCCGCCGAGCTGGCTGACGATCGCTTTGGCCAGGTGGGGATTTTTCGCGCGAATGTTCACCGGAAACTGCAGGCGTTTTTCATAAATCCACATGTGCGCCTCCTATTCGAACGGAAAAGGCCGCTCGACCCAGTCGTAGGTCTGCGCGCCCGCCATGGCGTCCGCGGTGAGGGCGCCATGCGCCTTTTCAAAGGCGTCCACGGCGGCCCGGCGCTCATACAGAGCGTTTTTCAGCGCCGCAAAGGCGTGCGCGTCGCCGGGATGGGTGTCCAGATAGAGCCGGAGGTCGTCGGCGAGGAAGCTCCACTCGTTCACACAGCGAAGGTCGTCTTCGTATCTCACGCGCGCGCCTCCTTTCCCAGAAAAGGCATGTCGAGCGCCGCGAAGGCCGTGCCGCGCGAAAGCGCGTCGGCGGGCGAAAGCGTGCCTTCCCACATCTGCCAGTCCACGCGGGCCATGGCCAGCGCCGGTATCATTTTTCCGCTTTGCATACATTTGGCTCCTTTGCGTTTTTGGGCCAACGCCCGGGGCATCGTATGTCGCGCCTGCAGGGCGCGTGCGGCGGAAAAATGTGTTATATTTGTATTTTCCATCGGAAATTAACGGCATTTCGATGCAAAATCAATATTCATCTGTTACGATAGCATCGTTGGATGTTTCTTCATGATCTTCTCCTTTTTACGGGCCGCCGTGATCCGCAGCACGGCGGCCCGTCCCGTTTTGGGCGATCCGCTCTGCAGGCGGCGACCGGGCTTCGTTTCCATTCGACGCGCGCCGCCGCATCCTGCGGCCACATGGAAACGGCGAAAAAACCGATCTGCACGGCGCGTTTGCCCGCGCATCCTGCGGCCCGCGCGGAAACGGCAAGGATGCGAACGCAGGCCTTCGCCCTGTCTGCCGCGGGGCGCGGGACGGCGCGCGGGGACGCAGCTTGGGCCGTTTTCGAACCGTGCCTGCCGCCGCGCACGCGGGGGCGGCGGTTCTGGTTTTTCTGTTACTATCGCGCCGCGCGCGGGGCGGGCCAAAAGGCTGCGGAAACAGGGATCCGGAGAAGTATCTATGCGCCGCGCGCGGGGGCAAGGCCGCAAAACTGAAGGCGCAGGGAGGGCCTTTCCCTCATCTATGCGCCGCGCGCGGGGGCAAGGCGACGCTCACAGGCGTTACCCGCGGTTTTGAATACCATCTATGCGCCGCGCGCGGGGGCAAGACACATCCAGACGGAATCTTGTGCAAGCCCTGCCCCTCTATGCGCCGTGCGCGGGGCAAGGCTAAATGGCGTCGCTTTTGCGAAGGATATCGAGCATCTATGCGCCGCGCGCAGGGACAAGGCTCCATAGAGCTTTTGCAGCTTACGGGCCTTTTCATCTATGCGCCGCGTGCGGGGGCAAGGCGCGTGTTGCCGCTTGCCGGCGCGGCGGTTTTCCCCTCTATGCACCGCGCGACACCGCGCGCGGAGACGGCGGTCTTTCGACCTCGCGCTGCAATTCTGCGTGCCCCTATGCACCGCGCGCGGGGACAGCGTGGAGCCCACCCCATGAAAAGCTACCTCACCGGCGACTTGCACCGCGCGCACGGGGACAGCGTTACTACCCCTGAAGATGAACGCATGGCGCGCGCCCCTATGCACCGCGCGCGGGGACAGCGCGGCGGCGTACAAGCGGCGGATGGAGTACAGAAAGCCCTATGCACCGCGCGCGGGGACAGCGCGCGGAAGCTGGGAAGGCTGGAACGGCGGTTGGAACCTATGCACCCGCACGCGCGGGGACGGCATGGTGATCTAGGTGCGCGTAAATGCCGAGCGTGGTCTATGCACCCACACGCGCGGGGTTTCCCCCGACGCCGTCGCTTGTCCAGCTTCCTCGTTTGCCCCATGCGCGCCGCGCGCGGGGGCGGCGGGAAATACAGTTGCAGGCGCTCGCTTTCGCATATCCCATGCGCGCCGCGCGCGGGGACGGCGGCAATGCGCAGGATCGCTTCCGGCGGCGGAAATGTCGCGTCCGCGCGGAGGCGGCCCGTTCGGCCCCTTCCCCTGCAAGGCCGCGTCTGCGGCGTGCGAAACAAAAACCGTCTCCGCTTGGTTCGGAGACGGTTTTCGCGCCGCGATCTCTGCTGCGACGGCTATTTGCGAATGAAGAGCACGCCCAATGTGTTCGGGCCGCAGTGGTTGCAGATGGTGCAGCCGGCCTGCGTTTCCAGAAGCTCATCAAAGCCGCCCTCTTCGCGGCAGACGGCGCGCACGGCGTCCAGCGCCGGCTCGGGGCAGGTAGACCAGGTGATGAAGGCGCGGTCGCGCGCGATGTCGCTTCGGCCGTGCAGGCGGTCGTAGGCGTACTGGCGAAGCACCTTTTCATACGCGCCGCGATACTTTTTGCCCACGCCCATTTTGCCGTTTCGCACCTCGATGCAGGGCTTCATGTGCAGAAGGTTCGCGCCCAGGGCCGCCAGCGCCGAGCAGCGGCCGCCCTTATAGAGATAGTCCAGCCGTTCGATAACGAAGCTGGCCTCCACGCGCGCGGTCAACTCGTCCATGGCCTTCTGAATCTGCGCGCCGCCCTCGCCCGCCTGAGCGCGCCGGGCGGCTTCGATGACCACCAGGCCCATGCCGGTGGAAAGGTTGCGCGAATCCACGGGATACACGCCGGGCACCTCGCGCGCGGCAAGGCAGGCGTTCTGATAGCAGGCGGACATTTCCGAACTGATGGTGACGTGGACGACCTCGCTGCCATCCTGCGTCAGACGGCGAAACAGGTTTAGATAGTCCTCTACGCTCACTGCGGCGGTCTTGAGCAACTTTCCGGTTTTTTCCACATAGGCGAAGATGTCCTCGGAACGGATCTCCACGCCGTCGCGCAGAGAATCTCCATCCCGAACGATGTACAGCGGTTGGATGGTTACATTGTAACGTTTTTGCAGTTCCGGGGACAGATCGCAGGTGCTGTCCGCCGAGATCTTGACCATTGCCCAAAGCCTCCCTTTCTAGCGCTCGCTGCCGATGAAAAACACCGCAATGGTGCCCGGGCCGGAATGCGAGCCGATGACCGGCCCAACGAAGTTGAGCACCTGGAGCTTCAGACCCGTGCGCTCCTGAATCATTTCCGCGACGAGTTTCGCGTCCTCCTCGCTGTCGCCATGGCTGATAAACAGCGTCTGATCCGGTCGGTCGAGCATGGTTTCCTTGACTTTGTCGGCAATGGCGCGCAAAGAGGCCTTGCGGCCGCGCACCTTGGAAACGGGAATGAGACGGCCTTCGTTGTCCACATGCAAAACAGGCTTGATGCTGAGGATGGAGCCGATGAACGCCGCCGCCGCGCTGACGCGGCCGCCGCGGCGCAGGAACTGCAGATCCTCCACCGTAAACCAGTGGCAGATGTGCAGCTTGAGTTCCTCCGCGTAATCGCGCAGGGCGTCGATGTCCATGCCCTCGCGCTTTTTCTGCGCCAGAAGGTACACAAACAACCCCTGCCCCAACGAGGCGCACAGCGAATCCACCGCATACGCCTTGCGGCCGGGATATTTCTCCATCAGATCGCGGCACACGTTCGCGCCCACGGCGCAGGTGGCGCTCAGCGCCGAAGAAAAGCCGATATAAAGCACGTCCCGCCCCGCGGCCATTTCCGGCTCCAGGGCGCTGAGAAAGTCCTCGACATTGGCGGCGGAGGTCTTGGCCATCACGCCTTCGCGCAGACGGGCGTAGAGTTCCTTGTGGGCGATGCCGCGTTCGTCGGTGGTGTTGAGATACTGCTTGCCCTCCATGGTCAGCGAGAGGGGCACCACCTTCAGTTCGAGTTCTGCCGCGAGCTGATCCGGCAGGTCGCACGAGGAATCTGTAACGATCGTATATTCAGCCATGTCTTTTCCCCCTATACCCGGCCGCCCCGCGGCAATCCGGCATTTTTACCATTATAGCATGCCGCGCGGCAAAGCGCAATGCGCCGCGTGGGAAAAAGCGTCGTTTTCAGGCGCTTTTGCGCCGCGAGCGCACGATCAGCGCCGCGAGCGCCCCTGCGGCCAGCAGCGCCGACAGCGCCTGCGACACGCGCACCGGCCCGAGCATCAGGCTGTCCGTGCGCAGCCCCTCCACCACGGCGCGCTCGGCGCCATAGAGGAAAAGATACCACAAAAACGCCTCGCCCTTCCGCCGCAGCCGGCCCCTGCGCTCCAGAAGAAGGATGAAGGCGACAATGAAGGCGCACCATACCGATTCATAGAAAAACGTGGCCAGATGCCAGCGGCCGTCCGCCTCGATAAGCACCGAAATGGGAAAACGGCACAGGGCGGGGTCGCTCACCGCATAGCCGTAGGCCTCCTGGTTGAAAAAATTCCCCCAGCGGCCTATGGCCTGCCCCAGCGCCAGGGACGGCGCAGCCAGATCGGCCAGCGACCAGAAGGACACCTTCCGCGCCCGGGAAAACGCCCACCCGACCAGCACGCCCGCCAGAACGCCGCCGTAGATGGCCATGCCGCCTTCGCGCAGGGAGAAGATCTTCCACGGGTCGTTTTTGTAAAAATCCCATGAAAAAACGACGTAGTAAAGCCGCGCCCCGATCAGCGCGCAGGGCACGCCGACCAGGGAAAGGTCGATGGCCGTATCCCGCGCAAGCCCCAGCCGTTTTTCGCGTTTCATCGCCAGAAGAACGCCCAAAAGCGCCCCCAGAGCAATGAGCATGCCGTAGTAGCGCAGGGAAAAATCTCCGATCATCAGCGCCTCGCGCGTCCACTTCACCACAATTTCGCCTCCTGAAACTATCGCCATTATAATGATTTCGTCTAGGTAATGTCAAGACTGGCCGGTTGCATCTTCCCCGTAAAGCGATTATAATAATAGCATACGGTGGACAGAAGTGTCCGCTTTTATACGCGCGCGGCGTTCGCCCTTCCCGCAGGAAGGCGCGGCATTGCCGCGGCGCGCAAAGAATTTGGAGCGAGAGTGTACATGCGCGGGAAACGGGTGACGGGAAGGTTTTATGTCTTCCTTTTGCTGTTGATCTTGGCGATCGTGTTTCCGATCGTCCGTCCACACCTGCAATTCGGCGGGAACGTGGAAATGATCAACGAGGCGACGACCTCCTATTTCCAGCAGACCGACGCCATCATCATCCGCGACGAGGAGGTCTATTCCTCCGGCACGATCGCGCGCGTGGAATACATCGCCACCGAGGGCACGCTTTTGAACGAGGGCGACACCATCGCCTACCTGTACTCCACAGGGTATTCCGAAGGCGAACTGACCCGCCTGGAGGACATACGCGCCAACATTCAGGCCTATCACAAGACGATCCTCAACAATATCGTCGATACGGACCTGGAGCGGCTGGACCGCATCGTCGAAATGAAGGCGCTGGAACTCAAGGCGCTGATATCGCATGAAACGACGGGCAACCTGCTTTCCCTCACCCGGCAGCTGGAGGCCGCCATGGTCAACCGGCAGGATTACATGCGCGCCAACCGCCGCGAGGATCTCAACCTCAACCGCCTCTATCAGGAGGAAAGCACGCGGCTGAACTCCATCGCCTCCTGGCGAACGGAGGCAAGCGCCGACCGCGCGGGCGTGATCTCCTTCTACACCGACGGCTATGAAAGCGCGCTCACGCCCGAATCGCTGGATACGCTCACCCCTGCGGACGTGCGCACGGTCATCGCCGGCGGCGCCCTGGGGGACGCGGATACGCGCCTGACCGACATCTACCGCCTGGTGGACCAGAACGAATGGTATGTGGCCATTCTCACCGACGGCAAGACCTGGAACCCCGTGTTGGAGCAGGAATACTTCCTCCGCTTCGAGGGCTTTGAGGACACGGCCTACACCGCCACGGTGACGCGCGTACAGCGGGTGGGCGAGGATGTGCTGGCCGTCTTTCTCATCGAGGACCCCATCGGCCCGCTTTTGTATCAGCGCAGCGGCCGGGTGCTGCTCAGCAGCAATCTTTCCGGCCTGTCGGTGGCTTCGCGGGCACTTTATGAGCAGAACGGCCAGATGGGCGTGTGGCTCTACGACGTGCCCGGCGGCACGTTCGTGCCCGTCGAGGTGCTCGCCAACGACGGCAGCAACGCGCTGATCCAGCCGCTGGCAGACGGCTTGCTCCTGGCCGGGCAGACGGTGCTTGTCAAGTAGAGGAACGCTATGGAACGGGAATTGTTGGAAAAATCGCTGCGGGAAATGCGCGCGCGCCTGGACGACGCCTCCGCGCGCTGGGGCCGCGTGGAGATCTGCGCAGTAACCAAGACGGTGGATGTGGAAACCATCAACCTCGCCTGCGCCCTGGGCGTGCGCATTATCGGCGAAAACCGCGTGCAGGAGATCGCCGCCAAGGCCGAACGCCTTGACCCCGGCCTGACGCGGCACATGATCGGCCGTTTGCAACTGAACAAGGTCAAACAGGTGTTGCCGCTTGTGGATATGATCCAGTCGCTGGACCGCCGCGAGCTTCTGGAGGAGATCGACCGCCGCGCGCAGGCGCTGGGAAAGCCCATGCCGGTGCTGGTGCAGGTCAACATCGCCCGGGAGGCGCAGAAGGCGGGCGTCCTGGAGGAGGACCTGGAAGCCTTCGTGCGTCTGGCCGCTTCCCGAAAGGGCGTGCGCGTGGAGGGCCTGATGGCCATCATGCCCCTGGTCGCCGATCCCGAACAGGTGCGGCCCTATTTCCGCCGCATGCGGGAATGGTTCGACCGCCTGCGCGAGCAGGCCATCCCCGGCGCGCAGATGCGCATACTGTCGATGGGCATGTCCGCCGATTGCCTCGTCGCCGCCGAAGAGGGCGCGACCATGGTGCGCCCCGGGCGGGCGCTGTTCGGCGCAAGGAAATAAGTTGGGAGGAATCGCTATGGCTCGCAAGCAGGGCGGCGTCAGCAAATTTTTGAATTTTATCGGTCTGGTGGACGACGATACGGCGCAGCGCGCGCCCGCAGACGACGGATACGGCGACGGATACGGCCGCCCGTCCACCTATGTCCCCCGCCAGCAGCGCTCGCGCACGGAGGACACCCGGCGGCGCACCATCGTCAAGGACGAGCGGGGCCGCTACGGCGCGGATCACTACAGTTCCACGCGCGTGCCTACGCCCGCCTCGCGGCGTTCCTCTTCCGCAGGATACGACTATACGCCGCGCGAGCCCTCCCGCTTCAGCGCCTATGAACCGGCGCCGCGCGCGCAATCGCGCGCCCAGCGCCAGCGCACCATGATGTGCTCGCTCAACACGCTGGAGGATTGCTGCGACGTTATCGACAGCCTCATCGCCGGCAACGTTGTGGTTCTGACGCTGGACGAGATCGACCCCAAGCTTACCCAGCGCGCCATCGACACGCTCTCCGGCGCGGTGTTTGCCCTGAGCGCCACCATCCGCAAGGCGTCCGACCGCACTTATGTGCTCGCTCCCAATACCGTGGAGGTCAACGAGACCTATGATGTGGAGCGGAGGTTCTAGGCTATGACGATGTATTCCGTCGTTCATGCGCTGCAGGTGTTTTTGCGCATTCTCAGCGCGGCGATCTTCGTATACTGGATTTTGTCGTTTCTGCGCTTTAACAACCGCTTTGTGGAGGTTTTGGCCAAGTTCATCTATCCGTTCGTGCGCCCCTTCCGCCGCCCGGCGATGTGGGTGATGCGGCGCACGGGCCTGCCGATTGATTTTACGCTCTGGTTTGCGATGATCGGCATCAATATCGTCAGCGAACTTCTGTTTACGCTTTACTACCGTCTTTGTCTGCCTGCCGGCCTTTTCTGACGCATGGAAATGGAGGAAAAGCGCCTGCGGGAATTGGCGCTGCGCGCGGCGCATGCCGGCGTTGCCGCCTATACGCGCTTTCTGGAGCCGCCCATGGAGATCGCCTGCCGCGCCGCGGCCAATGCCGCCGGCTGCGAAGTGGCCTTTTCCGGCGGCTATGACGACGCCGAGCGCCGCGTAGCCGGGTTCTACAGCGGCGATACGCGGGCGCTCTCCTTCCCCATCCGCCGCCTGCGCATCCTGTGGAACGCGCGCTACGGCTCGCCTGGACACCGGGACATCCTCGGGGCCCTGATGGGGCTGGGCGTCGGGCGCGAAACGCTGGGCGACATCGCCCTGCTCGGCGAAGGCGCGCTCCTGTTCGCGCACGAGGACGTGGCCGATTATATACAGGCAAACCTCGAAAGCTGCGGGCGCGTAAAGGTGCGCGTATCCCCCTGCGCGCAGGACTTCGTTCCGCCTCCGCCGGAGGGAACGCTCCTGTACCGCACCGTGCCCTCGCAACGGCTGGACGCCGTGCTCGCCGCCGCCTATGATCTCTCGCGCCAAAAGGCGCAGGAGATGATCCGCGCCGAACTGGTCAGGGTCGATCACATCGTGGAAACGCGCGGCGACGCGCGCCTGGCCGAAGGCTCGCTCGTTTCCGCCCGCACCCTGGGGCGCTTTCGCGTGCAGGAAGTGACCGGGCTTACGCGCAAGGGGCGCGTGGGCATGCGCCTGTTTGTGTACGGAAAGTGAAGAAAATTCAACTTTTCCGCCAAGGGGAAGGATTTCACCGCCCCGCGACGAATACCGAAAAGAGACGATTCGACTGCAATCGCGCATCGCAACGAAAGGGAGAGAAACCATGCCGATCAGTGTCAGGGATATTCAGGAAAAAGAGTTCAGCAGACAGAAGCGGGACGGCTATAATATCGAAGAAGTCGATGATTTCCTCGACGAGATCTCCGATCAGTTGAGCGTCCTCATTCGCGAAAACATGGCGCTGGCCGAGCAGGTCAAGTCGCTGCAGGCGGAGAACGAAAAGCTCGCCGCCGGCGCGCCGGCCGCCGCAGAGCCCGCTCCGGCGCCCGCCAGCGCAGAGCCCGCCCCCGCCTCCGAGCCCGCTTACGACGAGCCGAGCTACTTCAAAAACCTCGAACTGGCCATGCGCGATACGCTGGTCAACGCCCAGCGCATCGCCGACGATACCGTTGCCGAGGCCCGCAAGAAGGCCCAGGAACTGATCTCCTCCGCCGAGGAGCAGGCCGCCAGCACCGTTTCCAACGCCAAGGCCGAGGCCGAGGGCGTCAAGGCCGAGGCTGACAGCGTCCGCAAGACCATCGACAACTACCGCGCCAGCTTCCGCCGCCTGGTGGAGGGGCAGGTGCAGGTGCTCAAGGACGCCGGTTCTCTGTTCGACTGACGCGCAGGCGCGCCCACGAAGGCGGCGCGTTGACATGGCCGGCGGCGCTTCCGGCCCGAACGCGCAGACAGAGGCTTTTGTTCCGCGGGGCGGCGCGGCGGGGAGTTTTCCTACGCCGCGCCGCCCCGCGCCTGTTTGCGCGCATACCTTCCCGCCGGCGCGGAAAAACTCTGGCCGAGGGAGGAACGCGCATGTACGAAGAACTGGAACAGCGCCTGGAGCGGCTGGCGGGAACGCTGGAGCGAATGCGCCTGGACGAATACGTCGAATACGTTTCCAGCCGCCGTCGGCTCATTTGGGACAATCTGCTCTACGGCATGGCGCGGGGTTTCGGCTTCACGCTGGGGTTCGCGCTTCTGGCCGCGCTGTGCGCGGTGCTGATCAAAAACATGGTGGTGGAAAATGTCCCCGTCATCGGCGATTTTCTCGCGGAGGTTATCCATGCGATTCAGGCAAGGATGTAGGCTGTTTTGGCTGGCGATCGTCGTCTTTGCGCTCGACCGGGCGACGAAGGCGTGGTCGTTGCGCCTTTCAGGCCCCCAGGAGGCTGTGCCCGGCCTTCTCAATTTTCGGCCGGTGCGCAATTACGGCGCGGCCTTCGGCATGTTCTCCGGGCGGCTTGTGCTTTTGAGCGTGCTGGTGCTGCTGCTGTGCGCGGCGATCGTCTTTGCGTTGCTGCGCTTTGCGCGCATGCCCGGCATGGCGCGCGCGGGGCTGTGGATGGTGCTGGCGGGAGGCCTTTCCAACCTCTACGATCGCCTGCGCTACGGCTATGTGATCGACTTCCTCGAACTGGACGTATTCCGGTTTCCGGTGTTCAACGTGGCGGACGTATGCATCGTCGCGGGCTGCGCGCTGGCGCTGATCGCCATTGTGCGCGCGGACGGAGGGAAAAAGCATGGCTGAAATCCTTTCCTGGCGGGTCGCCCCTGAGGACGCCGGCCAGCGCCTGGACGCCTACATAACCGCGCGCGCGGAAATAACGCGCTCGCGCGTGGGGCGGCTCATCGAGGAGGGGCAGTGCGCCCTCAACGGCGCGGCGGCGACCAAGGCCGGCGCGCGCCTGCGCGCGGGCGACGAAGTGCGTCTGAGCGTACCTGAAGCACGCGAGGCCACCGTGGAGGCGCAGGACATCGCCCTGCGCATCCTTTATGAGGACGACGACCTGGCCGTGGTCTACAAGCCCTCGGGCATGGTGGCGCACCCCGCGGCGGGCAACCCGGACGGCACCCTGGTCAACGCCCTGCTCTACCACCTGGACGGTCTTTCCGGCGTGGGCGGGGAAAAGCGGCCGGGGCTGGTGCATCGCATCGACAAGGACACCTCCGGCCTCCTGCTGGTGGCCAAAAACGACCGCGCCCACCTGGCGCTGGCGGCGCAGATCCAGGAGCACTCGGTGGAGCGCGCCTATCTGGCCGTCTGCATCGGCCATTTCAAAGAGGCGCAGGGCGTGGTGGACGCGCCCATCGGCCGCCACCCGACAGATCGCAAAAAAATGGCCATCCGCCCGGACGGCCGCCGCGCGGTGACGCACTGGCGCGTGCTGGAGCCGTTGCGCGGGGCTTCTTATGTCGAAGCGCGGCTGGAAACGGGGCGCACGCACCAAATTCGCGTGCACATGGCCTCCCTCGGCCACCCGGTGCTGGGCGACCCGGTGTACGGGCCGAAAAAATCGCCCTATCCCGTATTGGGCGGACAGCTTCTGCACGCGGCGGTCATCGGTTTTGACCACCCTTCGACCGGCGAACGCATGCGCTTTGAAGCGCCGCCGGAACCGCGGTTTTCGATGTGGCTGGAACGTCTGAAAATGCGTTGACAGCGCCGGAAAAATCGCTTATAATAGACCCGACCTATCTAAAAGGAGGTGGACTGGCGTGGACGAATGCGGAGGAAGTAGACGGAAACGGAGCGTTTGGGCCGCGCGCGTCCGCTGACCCATCGCTTCATTTCCCCACAGTTTCTTCTGCGCATGGGCGTCGCCCGGGAGGGGCGGACGCCTTGGGGTGTTGTCTTTGTCAGCATCCCGGCAGCGCGCGAAAAACCCGCAAAGCCGTTGACGCGCCAGGCACAGAGCGCCTGCGCGCGGCGCGCACGGGCCGGAGCCGCGCTTTGGGACGTCGCCAGGAAGGCGGACGCCCGCTTTGCAATGCGAAAGGAGTGAGGGAAATGTTCATCATGGAAGCAATTCGGGAAAACACCGCGGGCGCGATCATGACGCCTGAATTCGTGCGTCTGCGCGAAGGCACGCGCGCAGAGGAGGCCATTCGCGCCGTGCGCGCCTCGGGGCTGGACAGCGACGCGCTCTATACCCTTTACATCGTCGATCATCTCGATCATCTGCTGGGCGTGCTGGAATTGCGCACGCTGCTGGCCGCGCCGGGCGAGGCCAGGCTGGGAGATTTGATGGATACGGCCTTCACCGCCGTGCGGATGAACGACGACCAACAGGAAGCGGCGCGCCTGGTGCGCAAATACGACCTTCTCAGCCTGCCCGTAACCGACGAACAGGGCCGGCTGGTGGGCGCCGTCGGCGTCAACAGCATTGTGGACGTCATCGAAGCCGAGGACACCCGGGATTTCGAGCGCATGGCCGCGCTGGTGCCGAGCGAGGATGGCTACAAGGGTTCGAGCGTTTGGAGCCTGGCATGGCGCCGGCTGCCGTGGCTTCTGGTGCTCATGGCCTCGGCGATCCTCTGCGCGGGGCTGATCCAGGGCTATGAGCACCTGCTGCTGGCCTCGGCGCTGGGCGGCGTGATGGTCAGCAACATACCGATGCTGATGGATACGGGCGGCAACGCCGGTTCGCAGTCCTCCACGCTCATCATCCGCGCCATGGCGCTGGGCGATATGCAGCCGCGGGAGGCGGGCGCGGCCCTGGGCAAGGAATTTTTGACCTCGCTTCTGTGCGGCGCGGCGCTGGGCCTTGTCAACTTTGTCCGCATGTTGCTCATTTCCGGCGATACGGCGCTGGAGGCGGGCGCGATCTCCCTGGCCGTGTTCTTTACCGTCATGGCCGCCAACGCCATTGGTTGCATTCTGCCAATGTTGGCGCGGCTTTTGCGCCTTGACCCGGCGCTGATGGCCGGGCCGCTGCTGACCTCCGTTGTGGACATTCTCGCTCTGACGATTCTTTTCGCCCTGGTGACGGCAATGGCGTGATCCCTTCGCCGCGGTTTTGCAGGTTGCTTCCGCAAACGTCCGCGGGAGCGGCCCGTTCGTCCGCCAGGGCGGCGGAGGCGTTGGCCCCGAACGCGCCGCGGCGCGCGGGACGAAAGCGAAAACGCCGCGCGGCAGCCGGGCCGGCGAGAGCGCTCGAGGCGAACGACCGATTTTGACGCCCATGGACGAGTCGCTTCGGGCCGGAATGAACAAAGACGCCTTTCGTCTGCCATGGGCGCCCCCTGCGCAGAGGCATCGCCGCGCGGGCGGGGCAAAAACGCTTTACGGTCGCAGTTGCGGCGGTCAGCGCGGCAGACAGCGCCGCGCGGGCGCGACAAAAACTTTCCAGCGAAACGTCCCCCGCCCACCGGACGGGGCGTTTGCGCAGCCGTGCACGCGCACACCGCATGGGCGGGACGGAATTGAACTCGACGATTTTCCCGCGACATGTTTTCGGCGCATCGCCGCGCGGGCGGGACGGGAATTCCCCAACGAAGCGCCGCGCGCCATGGCACAATAAAAAAACGCCCCGCCCGTCGAACGACAGGCATTCTGCGCAGCCATGCGGGCACATCACCTCGCGGGCGAAGCAAAAATCTTCCAACAAAACGCCGCGCGGCATGGCAAAACAAAAAACGCCCGTCCACCGGACGGGGCGTTCGGCGCGGCGGCATCAAAACGCGGCAGGTCGCCTCCGGCGCGTTTCGGCGGCGCCCGGTCACGGCCAGCGGCAGGCGTCCATGTCCACGCGGCCGTCGGGGAGAAAGGCCGCTCCCTCCGTCTCCAGCAGTCTGCGGCGCAGAGCGGGATCGCCGCCGGCGGCGATGGAACCGTCGCGCATCACCACGCGCTGCCAGGGCAGGTGTTCCGGACACAGGCGCATGGCCCGCCCCACCTCGCGCGCCGCATGGGGCCGGCACAGGAGGCGGGCAATCTGGCCGTAGGAAATCACCCTGCCCGGCGGGATCTGGGCCACAAGGTCGTACACCTGGCGATAAAAATCATTCATACGTCCTCCAAAAGCGAAAGGCCGCCCGCCATCCGGCAAGCGGCCACCGGCTCCCGTCGCCCTGCGAGGCGTCGGTCATTCCTCCTCGTCGCTGTCATCGTCGTCCTCGTACAGTTCGTTCTGGACGATGTCGATCAGCTTATCTGCCAGTTCCTCGGCCACAGGGACGAATTCTTCCTGATCGTCCCCGACCGCGACGACTTCCATGATATAGGCGTCGCGCTCGTGATCGCCGTCGCACTCCTCGCAGTCGCACGCCTCATCGTCGTCTACTTCCGCCAGCAGCGCGTATTCCTTGCCTTCGTAGAAGAAATAATCGAGCACCTCCATGGTGATTTCGTTGCCCTCATCATCCTCAAAGACGACGAGATCCAGTTCCTCATCCATTTCGTCACGCTCCTTTCTTCGGTGTATTGAACAGGCCCCGCCCATTCGCAACTATTATACCCGCTCGCCGCAAAAAAATCAACCGCTTATTTGCGCGAAGGGCTACAAAATTGCCCGCCGCAGTGGTACAATAGCAGATGCGACCATATCCCCTTTGGAAAGGTGGAAAAACCATGATTCGCGGTAAATTTCTGACTTCTCAGGACGACGTCGGCGCGGTAATGGACATACGCCGCCGCGTGTTCGTCGAGGAACAGGGCTATCCCGCCGATACCGACGTGGACGCGTTTGACAAATTGTCCGTTTACGCCCTCGCCTACGACGAAAACGACCGCCCGGCGGGCACGGGCCGCCTCTACATCAACGCCGACAGCCGTTTTCAGATCGGCCGCGTCTGCGTTCTGCCGGAGGCGCGCGGGCGCGGGCTTGGCGACCTTGTGGCGCGCATGCTGCTCTATCGGGCGCTGGAATTGGGCGCAGACGCAGTCTGCCTCAGCGCGCAGCTTCCCGTGGTGGGGTTTTACGCGCGCTACGGCTTCCGCCCCTGCGGCGAGGTATACGATGAAGAAGGCGTTCCCCATCGCTGGATGCAGGCCAGCGCCGACGAGATCAATCTCGAAGGCAGTTGCGGCGGTCACCGCCGCTGCGAAGGCTGCGCGGGCGACTGCGCCTCCTGCGCCGACGCTGAGCGCCCCCAATAGCGGCAAGCGCGCTTCGGCGGGCCGCGGCAGAGTTCGGAATACGCCCGGCGCGCCGGCGTTTCAACGTACCCACAGCGTTTTGTTGCGCGATCGCCCGCACTGATGCGAATGCAGGCCGGGCTTCAGGCGTTCTGCGCGCATATTCAGCGGTTGCAGCGCTTCCTGTCCGGGACGAGGTTCGAAAAAGGGCGACGGAGCGCGCCTGCGCGTTTGGAAAGCGCCGCGCAGATCAAAAAGCGCGGACGCAGTTTGCTAAAACTCGAAAAAACGCCGCGGACATGCGCAGGCGCACTCCCCTATGCCCGCGCAAGCGAGAGAACGCGCTTGCGTTTCTCGGCGCGACCTGTGCAGACGCACGCGCGTCATCCTCCGGGGAAAAAAGCGCTTCGTCGGAAAGCCCCATGGCGCGGGCTGCACGCATGGCGGGATTCCATTCTCCGGCTCTGCGATGGGGAAACTACGCATGGCGCGCGGGCGGCACGCATGGCGACTCCGGGCGGCAGCGACCGCATGCGCGCCAGGGCGCGCTTTTTCGTGACTGCCTCTCCATGGCCTTGCCTTTCGCGCCCGGGGCGCGGCGGAGGGCGGGCGCTTTGTGGGCCGCCCCGTGGCCTTGCCTTTCGCGCCCTGGCGTCCAGCCCTTCGCCGCTTTTCTTGATGAATGCGCGTTCGCGTCCGGGGCGCGCTTTGTTGTGGCTGCCCCCCGTGGCCTTGCCTTTCACGTCCGGGACGCGGCGGGGCGCGCTTTGCGGGCTTTTCCCGTGTTCTTGCTTTTCGCGTCTTGGCGTTTCCTTCTTCGCCGCCTTCCTGGGGAGATGTGCATCGCACCTTGGCGCGCGGCGGAGGGCGGGTGCTTTGCGAGCTTTTCCCGTGTTCTTGCTTTTCGCGTCTTGGCGTTTCCTTCTTCGCCGCCTTCGTTGGTGGAATGTGTCTTCGCGTCCGGGGCGCGCTTTGTCGTGGCTACCCCTCCGTGACGTTTCCCGGGTCGCGCGGACGGCGGCGCCCTGACATCGGCCTTTGCGGGCCAGCCGCGCGGGCTGCGATGACAGAACGTCCCCTCGCATGTTTGCGCGAGGGGACGTTCTCATTTCCTACGTCCGCTTTTTAGCATCCTCCGGCGGCGTTTCACGCAGCGTTTGCAAAAACGCCCTGTCCTTGGCGTCCAAAGGAGCGGTCTCAAGCAGTTCCGGGCGGCGGTCATAGGTAAGTTTCAGCGCCTGCTCGCGCCGCCAGCGCGCAATGTGCGCGTGATTGCCGTTGAGCAACACTTCGGGCGCCTCGCGGCCGCGGAAATCGCGCGGGCGCGTGTACTGCGGATATTCGAGCAGGCCGGTGGTAAAGCTCTCGTCGGCGGCGCTTTCCGCGCTGCCCAACACGCCGGGGAGCAGGCGCGAAATCGCGTCGATGACCACCAGCGCCGCCGTTTCGCCGCCGGTAAGCACATAATCGCCGATGGAAAGCTCCTCTGGGAAGCACATTTCCAGCGCGCGCTCATCCACGCCCTCGTAATGGCCGCAAAGAAGCATCAGTTCCGATTCCTGCGCGAGTTCCTCCACCACCCGCTGCGTCAGCGTGCGCCCGCGCGGGGAGAGGTAGATGCGCCGCTGGCCGCTCTCGGCGTTGGCCTCGCAGGCGTCCACGATGGGCTGGGCAAGCATCACCATGCCCGCGCCGCCGCCAAAGGGATAGTCATCGGTATTTTTATGCTTATTTTGGGCATAAGCACGAATATCTATGCATTCCACAGCAAAAAGGCCCTTTTCCAGCGCCCTGCCGACAATGGATTCGTTCAGCGCGGCGCGCACCATTTCCGGGAAAATGGTCAGCACCTTAATCCTCATCGAACACCGCCACTTCCCGCATTCGCGCGGCTGCGAGCACCATCTCGCCCCGATCCAGATCGACGCTTTTTACCACGCTTTTGAGCGCCGGCACCAGCGTTTCGCCGCGCGGGCCTTCAAAGACGTAGACGTCGTTGCCGCCGGGCTGCAGCACATCGCGCAGCGTGCCCCAATCGTTCCCCTCGTCGTCCACGCCGCGCAGGCCGATCAGATCGCAGAGAAAATTGCTGTCCTCATCCAGTTTCACCGCGTGTTCGCGGTCGATGTACAGCAGTTCCCCGCGCAGCGTTTCCGCGGCGTTGCGGTCGGCGACGCCCTCAAAGGCGATGAACACCGCGTCCTGCGCGCGGCGGCAGGCGGCGATGCGCACGGGGATGTATTCCTCCGCCCGTTTGAGATAGGCCAGCGTCAGATCGTCAAAGCGCCCCGCATCGCATGTGATGGGGCGCAATTTGACCTCGCCGCGCACACCCTGCGGCTTTACGATCTCGCCGATGACGAGGTATTTGTCCATTGAGGGTTCCCCTTTCCTTCCAATGCAACGGTGCGCGCCTGCACGACCGTCCAAAACGCCGCGCGCCCGCCCTGGCGGGCGCAAACGCTCGCGCCGCGGTATATTCCTGCGCCTTCGCAAAGCGCCTGAAAATCGTCCCGGCGCGGTGAAAACGCGCGCCACGGCCGGCCGGAACCGCCGGGCGGAGACGGACGGACGCCGTTTGCCGCCATCGCTGCTGGGCTTCAACGGCGGTTGCGCGCAAATGCATCGCTACAACGGCCGCGCAACGCGTTCTGCGCGCCGCGCAGCCCTGCGCGCGTTTGCGCAAACGGCGTGCAGGCCAGTCAACCGGAAGCGTCGCCAAATCGCATGCAGCCGGGCGGCGTTCCATGGGCCCGCAGGCGGGCGGCGATCGCGCGTCATGAGGCGCGGGTGGAAAACGGCGTTCCATGGGGCCCGCGGGTAGGCGGCGATCGCGCGCCATGAGGCGCGGGTGGAAAACGGCGTTCCATGGGGCCCGCGGACGGGCGTTTCCTCACCCCCGGACGCGAAAATCGCCCCGTTTGCAGCCGTTGCGGGCGCTGTTTTGCGGCGTGCGCTTCCCCGTTACGCGCTCCGCCGGATCGTACGGCGCGCGGCCGGCCACGTCGATGCGGCCGCCCTGTTCAGCAGACGGAGAAAAAACGCGGCGGACGGTGCGAGCGCCCCGCCCGCGCTTCCGCCACGGCGGCGCGCTCGGCGCAAGGACGTTCTTCCGTCCGCAATATCCTTAAATGATCTCCACGAACACCGGCTTGGGGCTGTGGACTGACGCCGCCTTGACCACCGTGCGAATGGCCTTGGCGATCCTGCCCTGTTTGCCGATGACCTTGCCCATGTCGTCCGGGTCCACGCGCAGTTCGATGACGAGGCTATCGGCAGTCTCCACCTCGCGCACATCGACCGCGTCCGGCTTTTCCACCAGCGAACGGGCGATATACCTGACCAGTTCAGCCATGCTTACAGCACTCCGCCTTTCTTGAGAAGGCCGCGCACGGTATCGGTCGGCTGCGCGCCCACGCCCAGCCAGTACTTCGCGCGCTCTTCGTTGATCTTCAGGTCGATGGGCTCCGAGAGGGGATTGTAATAGCCGATCTCTTCGATGAAGCGGCCGTCGCGGGGGGTGCGGCTGTCGGTGACCACCAGGCGGTAGAACGGCATCTTCTTCATACCCATTCTCTTCAGACGAATCTTGACCATGTGTGTTTCCTCCTTAGAAACCAATGCGTTGATGTATAATCATACGGAAAAAACCGCGATTATCGGAATTTGCCAAACGGCATGCGCAGGCGCTTTTTGCCGCCCATCATCTGCTTCATCATCTGCCGCGCCTGGTCAAACTGCTTGAGGAGCAGGTTGACGTCCTGCACGGTGACGCCGCTGCCGGCGGCGATGCGCCGCTTGCGCGAAGCGTTGAGGATGTCCGGGTTGCGGCGCTCCATGCGCGTCATGGAAAGAATGATGGCCTCGTTCTTCTTCTGCGCCTTCTGCATCTTTTCTTCGTCGATGTCGGCCTCCCGGATCTTGCCCGCCAGGCCGGGGATCATTTTCAGCATGCTGGAAACGCTGCCCATTTTGGAAAGCTGATGCAGTTGCTCCAGGTAATCCTCCAGCGTGAACGCGTTGGTGCGCATCTTGCGCGCCATGTCCACGGCCTTTTCCTCGTCAAAGCCCTGCTGCGCCTTTTCAATGAGGCTGAGCACGTCGCCCATGCCGAGGATGCGCGAGGCCATGCGGTCGGGATGGAACGGCTCGATGTCGGTCAATTTCTCGCCGACGCCGGCAAACTTGATGGGCTTGCCCGTTACCGCGCGCACGGAAATGGCCGCGCCGCCGCGGGTATCGCCGTCGAGCTTGGTGAGGATCACGCCGTCCACGCCCAATTCCTTGTTGAAGGTATCGGCCACGGTAACGGCGTCCTGACCGGTCATGGCGTCTACGACGAGCAGGATTTCCCTGGGATGAACGGTGGCGCGGATCCTGCGCAGTTCTTCCATGAGGTTTTCGTCGATATGCAAACGGCCCGCCGTGTCGATAATAACCGGATCGCGGCCGTAATAGCGCGCATACTCCACGGCCTCTTTGGCGATCTCCACCGGGTCGCCCTGGCCTTTTTCAAAAACCTCCACGCCCACCTGGCCGCCGACCACCTGCAGTTGTTTGATGGCCGCCGGGCGATAGACGTCGCAGGCTACCAGCAGGGGCTTCTTGTCGCCCTTCTTGATGAGATTGCCCAGCTTGGCGGCCATGGTGGTCTTGCCCGCGCCCTGCAGGCCGCAAAGCATATAAATGGTCGGCGGCTGGGGGGCGTAGGTCAGCTTGGCGTTCACGCCGCCCATGAGGTTGGTCAATTCCTCGTTGACAATCTTGATGACCTGCTGGCCGGGCGTAAGGCTGCTGAGAATCTCCTGGCCCACGGCGCGCTCGGTAACCTTTTTGATGAAATCCTTGACAACGGTGAAGTTGACGTCGGCCTCCAAAAGCGCCAGGCGCACCTCGCGCATTGCGGCCTTGACGTCCGCCTCCGAAAGCTTTCCCTTGCCGGACAGCTTTTTAAAGGCGCTTTGCAATTTGTCGGTCAGGCCCTCGAAAGCCATGCGCGTCACCTCTCGATCTGCAATATATTGTGAAGATGCCGCCGCGCCCCGGCGCGATCGTCCGCCTCCAGCGCCGCCAGACAGGCCGCGGCCTCGGCGTTGATGGCCAGATAGCGGCGCACAAGGCCCAGCTTGGCCTCGTATTCCTCCAGCTTTTTGCGGGCGGCGAGCATGCCGTCGCTGACCGCCTGGCGGGAGACGCCCATCTGCGCGCCGATTTCGGACAGGGACATGTCCTCCTCATAGCGCATGCGCAGCATCTCGCGGCGCTTGGGGGTCAACAGCGCGCCATAGAAATCCAGCAGATACGCAGTCTCCACGCGCGGCTCCATTGCGCTCCCCCCTGTCAAGCCAAATTGCTTGCCACGGGGAATATTGTAGCAAATCATCGCAATGCTGTCAAGTAAAATATTTTGACAGCGCCGTCAACCGCCCAACAGGCGCGCAATTCGCGTGCGCCGCGCCTTCATCGCGCCCTTGGGACAGAATTCCTGGCAGCAGAAACAGCCGATGCAGGCGCGCCGGTCAATGCGCGGCAGACCGCGACGCATGGAAATGGCGTGCGCCGGGCAAACGCGCGCGCATTGCTCGCAGGCCACGCACTCCCCGGGCGCTACCTCCGGCCGCGCGCGCATGGCCGAGCGCATGACTTTGCCCGCCAGAACGCCCAACGGCCCGGCAAACGGCCGCGCAAAGTCCAGCGCGCTGCGCTGCATCACCAGGCGAAAGCCCGGCACTGTAAACAGTTCCCCGGCAATCTCCAATTCCTCTGCCCGCGCGGGTATATATCCCCGCCCCCGCGCCGCGACGAGCGTGGGCACATCCTCCGGACGAATGCCGATAATATGCGCGCAGGCCAGGTCCAGCGCGTGCGGGCTGCGCGCAGCCAGAACCGCCCCCACGGCGCGCGGATCGCCCGCGGAAGGGCCGTTGCCCTCCATGGCGACCACGGCGTCGCAGATGTGCAAGCGCGGATGCACATACTCGTCCAGATCGAGAATCATTTCGGCAAAATCGGCCGGTTGCGCGTGCCGGTAATGGTACTCCGGCTTGAGCGTGCCCGGCACGACGCCGAAAAGATTCTTGGCGGCGCAGGTCATGCCCATCATGCCGTGCGTCTTGAGTTTGCAAACGTTGATGATCTCGTCGGCCCAGTCCAGCCACGCGGTATATTGAAACGCGCGCAGCACCCGGCCGCGCGGAAACTCTGCCGCGCGCTGGGAAAAATCGCGGTTGAGCGCCGCGCCGGCCGCCTCCACAACGTCCATGCCGGAAGCCGCGTAAATGCGGCCGACAAAGGCGACGTTGTACAACCCTCCAGGGCTGTCGCCGACGCGCACCTCGGCCCCGCGGGCAATGAGCAGCCGCGAAAGCGCGGCCAGCAAAAGCGGATGCGTGACCACGGCGCGCTCCGGCGCCGCGCCGGCGATGAGGTTCGCCTTGAGCGCCACTTTCATGCCGGGCCGCACCCACTCCAAACCGCCCAATGGTTCGAGCGCGCGCAGCAAAGCCTCTTCCACCGCCGCATAATCCCCGCAACGCGCAATGGCTACATCGGCCATTTTCGCCACCTCCCTTCCACTTCTTCCCCACGCCCCGCCGGCGCCCGCTGGGAGATTCTTAAGAACCTCAGGTTCTTAAGCGGGTCCGGGCTGGCCCGGAACGGGTCTGGGGCGAAGCCCCAGTGTGCCTGCGTCGCCCAAAGAACAACACTCAATCCCCGCGCGCACATTCCAAACCATTCGCGCACGCAGCGCCCCCCGCCCGCAGGGCAGGGCAGCGCCATTCAGCGAACGTACCTCAATCCCCGCGCGCACGTCTCAAACCATTCGCGCACGCAGCGTCCCCCCAACGCCAAACCTTTTCGCACGATCCAAAAACCGACATGACCAAAACGGCCCGGCGCAACCGCCGCGTCCCTTCCCCCTCTCCGCGGCGAGAACCAAAGAATCCGCCCCAAACCGGAGCGGATTCCCAGCAAAAACGCTGCTTACTTGATCTCGACCGTCGCGCCGACCTCGGCGAACTTCTTCTTGATCTCCTCGGCGGCTTCCTTGGAGACAGCCTCCTTGATGGGCTTCGGGCAGTTGTCAACCAGGTCCTTGGCTTCCTTCAGGCCCAGGCCGGAGCACACTTCGCGCACGACCTTGATGACCTTGATCTTCTCAGCGCCGACATCCTTGAGGATGACGTCGAACTCGGTCTTTTCTTCTTCGGGAGCAGCGGCGGCGGCAGCGGCGGGAGCGGCGGCCACGGCGACGGGAGCGGCGGCGGACACGCCGAACTTCTCCTCAAGTTCCTTTACCAACTCGGCAAGCTCCAGAACAGTCATGGACTCAATGGCGGAAATGATCTCTTCGCGATTCATGATGATACCTCCATGTTATTTCGTAAATCGAATGTTGGTCAACCGGCCAGCGGCAAACTTATTCGCCGGCCTTCTGCTTGCGCACAGCTTCCACCGCATAAACGAAGGAACGCAGCACGCCGGAAAGCACGCCCACAAAGCCGCTGATCGGCGCATTGACGCTGCCCATCAACTTGGCGATGAGGACCTCCTTGGGCGGCAGTTCGGCCAGCGCGGTGACGCCGGCTACGTCGATCACCTTCTGATCGACCATACCGCACTTGACGCTGATCTTCTTGTTCTTTTTGATGAACTCCGTGACGATCTTGGCGGGGGCCACCGGGTCCTCATAGCCAAAGGCCACGGCGGTCGGGCCCTTGAGATGCTCCTCGAGGCCCTCGATCTGCAGATCGCGCGCCGCGAGGGTGAGCATGGTGTTTTTCAAAACCGCATACTCTACGCCCGCCTTGCGGAACTGGTTGCGCAGATCGGTCACTTCTTCCACGGTCAGGCCGCGGTAATCGACCAGCACAAGGGACTGCGCGCGGCTCATCTTATCCTTGATGTCCGCGACAACGGTCTTTTTGATCTCAAAATTCTTGGACATTGTGTTGACACCTCCTCACCCGTCCTGAATGACGGCTGCATGGAAACCCATGAAAAAGCCCCTGCGCATGGCGCAAGGGCGTTGCTGACACAATTTCCTTTGCGCCTCGGCGAGCGGCCCGAAGGCCATTGAGCTTGCGCGCTCGCTGTCTATGGCGAAGCGGCTTTTCAGCCATCGCCTATTATAGCAAAGGATGGCGTCTGTGTCAAGGCGTTTGTGTTAAACCTTCTTTTTGCGTTCGGAACCGGAAACCACCGCGCGCTGGAGCAGAATGAACAGCAGAAGCAGCGCGCCCGTGGCGATTTTGCCCCACCAGGACGACAGCGTGCCGTTGAAGGTGATCAGCGCCGGAATGGTGCCCTTGAGCAGTACGCCAAACAGCGTGCCGAACATGTAGCCGACGCCGCCGGTGAGCAGCGTGCCGCCAATGACGGTGGCGGAGATGACGTCCAGTTCGCCGCCCTGCAGGGCGAGGTTCCAGCCGGACTTGACGTAGAGCACATAGGCTACGCCCGCCAGCACGGAGCACAGGCCGTTGAAGCCGTAAACCAGCACCTTCGTGCGCGCTACGGGCAGGCCCATCAGCTTGGCCGACTGCTCGTTGCCGCCGATGGCGTAAACATTGCGGCCAAAACGCGTTTTCTGCATGATGATGGCGCCGATGACGATCATGGCAAGGAACAGAAGCACGCTGAAGTTGATGGTGGCCACGGGCTTGATCTTCTCCCATTGCCCGTCTACCAGGTGATAGAAGGTGATCTTCCAGCCCGCCAGCGCGTCGATGGCTTCGTTGGTGATCGCAATCGACTCGCGGCTGATGAGCGAGCACACGCCGCGCGCCAGGAACATGCCCGTCAGCGTGGTGATGAAGGGCGGCACGTTCAGGTAGTGGATGGTCGCGCCCATCAAAAGGCCCAGGCCCACGCCCACCACAATGGAGAAGGCGATGCAGATGAACGGATCAATGCCCAGAATGCTGTTGCCGTAGGCGATGAACATACCCGTGAGCGAAGCGACCGCGGCCACCGACAGGTCGATACCGCCGGTGATGAGCACCATCGTCATGCCAACGGCGCTGATGCCGATATAGGCGTTATCGCTGAAAAGCAACAGGAACGTGCGCAGCGTGGTAAAGCCCTTGCCGCCATAGGCGATGGCGCCCACGATGTAAATGATGAGGAACACCGCGATCGTGGAATAGACCATGATGTACTTGGGGTTGAGTATGCGCGAGAGCAGGCTCCGGCGCTTCGGCTGCGTATTAAGCATGTACTTCCCCCCTTACCGTGCTTTTGCGGGCCTTGGACCGCTTGGACATCCAGTTGCGCACCGGTTCGGACTGCAACACGATGACCACAGCGATGATCATGGCCTTGAACGCCATCGTCGATTCGGACGTGATGCCGAAGTAGAGCACGAAAGTGACGATGGTGCGGATGATGATCGAGCCGATCACCGTGCCGGCAATGGAGAACTTGCCGCCGGACATGCTCGTGCCGCCGATGACCACGGCCAGAATGGCGTCCATTTCATAGTTGAGGCCGGCGTTGTTGGAGTCGCACGAAGAGATGCGGCTGGAGTAGATCAGGCCCGAAATGCCCGCCAGGAAACCGGTGAGCATGTAGACGATGAGGATGATGCGGTCCGAACGCAGGCCGGATACGCGGCTGGCGCTGCGGTTGACGCCCACGGACTCAACGAACATGCCAAACGCCGTTTTGCGCGTGAACAGCGCTACCGCCGCCACCACCACGATGGAGATGACCACCGGCATGGGAAGCCCCAGGAAACTGCCGCCGCCGATGAACTGGAACGGCGTGTAACCGGTGGTATACTGCTTGCCGTCGGTGACGATCTGGGCGATGCCGCGGCCCGCCACCATGAGGATCAGCGTGGCAATGATGGGCTGGATGCTCAGCTTCGCCACCAGAGCGCCGTTGAACAGGCCCATCAGCAGACAGACGGCCAGCGGCACCAGCAGCACCCAGATGAAGGGCTGCACCGTATAGTCGCCCGGCGTGGTATACACGTCGATATCCCAGCGCAGGAACTTGAGGGCCAGCGCGCCGGACACGGCCACCAGGGCGCCCACGGAAATGTCCGTGCCGCCCAGGGCGATGACCAGCGTCATGCCCATGGCGATGATGGTGATTTCCGCCGAACGGTTGAGGATGGTGATCAGGGAACCGATCAGCATGCCGGAACTCGGCTCATAGCGGATGGAGAAAAAGTCCGGCCGGATCCACAAACAGACCATGAGAATGGCCAGCTCCGCGACCACGGCGTAAGTCAGTTTGGAGTGCAAAAGGCTCTCCGGCATGCGCATCTTGTTGCCCGAGATCAACAAGGCGACAACGAAGGCCACGCCCAGAAGAACGCCCGTAATCAAAAGCGGGAAACGCTTGAGATAGGCGAAGGACTGCAGGCCGCTGCGCTCGGCAAGGTGCTCGGCGATGGCGGACTCCTGCAGGCTGACGCCCGAATCCCCGGCCGCTTCCGCCAATTCTTCCCCGGCTGCCTCTTCGGCCGTTTCTTCGACAACGGCCTCTTCGGTCGCAACCTCTTCCGCGGGCGCCTCGGTGGCCGTCGGGGCGGCCAGTTCGGCGGCGCTCAGGGTGACGGTTCCGCCCAGCGCGAAGCCCCAAATGCCCATGGCGACCATAACGACGCACAGCACCGCCAACAGGGCAAGACCGGGCAGGTTTTTCTTATTGCTCACGCGCTCGCCCCCTCTCCGGCAATGATCTTGAGGATCTCACTTTGCGTGTTCGTGCCGAATTCGCCGCCCAATTCGCCGGCCTTCTTGCCGTCGCGCATGATGAGGATGCGGTTGGAGCAGCGGATGACTTCCTCCAGTTCGCTGGAGATGAAAATCACGGACACGCCATTGTTGCACATTTCCAGCATCAGGCGCTGAATCTCGGCCTTGGCGCCCACGTCGATGCCTCGGGTCGGCTCGTCGAGAATGAGCAGATCCGGCTGCGTGGCCATCCAGCGGGCGAGGATAACTTTCTGCTGGTTGCCGCCGGAAAGTTCGCCGATCTTCTTTTCGGCGTCCGGGGTGGCGATGGAAAGCATCTTGATGTACTTGTCGGCAATCTCGCCCTGCTCCTTGCGGCTGATGGGATGCAAAAAGCCGCGCTTTGCCTGCATGGCGAGGATGATGTTTTCACGAATGGACAGATCGCCGATGATGCCGTCGCGCTTTCGATCCTCGGGGCAGAAGGCCATCTTGTGGTTGATGGAATCGAGCGGGTTGCGCGCCTTGAGTTGTTCGCCGTTCATCTCCACGGTGCCCTTGGTGGGCCGGGCGACGCAGAAGATCATTTCCGCCGTTTCCGTGCGGCCGGAACCGAGCAGGCCGGCAAAGCCGATCATTTCGCCCTTCTTGATGTGCAGGGAAACGTCGTCCACCTTGCCCGGCGCGCCGAGGTGCTCGGCCTTGAGCATGATGGGCGCGTCCTCGGCGACGGTGGCGCGCTTGAGGTTGAAGATCTCGTTCATGTCCTTGCCGATCATTTCCGTGACCAGTTCCAGCTTGGTGATCTCGTGGATATCGTACACGCCCACGAGATGGCCGTTGCGCAGAATGGTCAGCCGGTCGGACATTTCAAAGACCTGATCGAGGAAGTGGGTGATGAAAATGATGCCGATGCCCTGCTCCTTGAGAGAGCGCATGACCGCGAAGAGCTGCTTGACTTCGTTTTCGTCCAGCGAGGAAGTCGGCTCGTCGAGGATGAGCACCTTGGCGTCGATGTCCACCGCGCGGGCGATGGAGACCATCTGCTGAATGGCGGTGGAATAATAGGAGAGCGGCCGGGTGACGTCGATGTGCACGTTGAAGCGCTCCATCAATTCGTTGGCGCGGCGGTTGATCTCCTTCCAGTTGATCTGATGATGCTTCATCGGCTGGCGGCCGACGAATATATTTTCCGCTACGGTGAGGTTCGGGCAGAGGTTGATCTCCTGAAACACCGTGGAGATTCCCATTTCAATGGCGGCCTGGGGCGAAGTGGGGCGAATGGGCTTGCCTTCGAGGCGGATCTCGCCCGCGTCCATCTTATTGACGCCGGTCAGGCACTTGATCAGCGTGGACTTGCCGGCGCCGTTTTCGCCCAGCAGGGCGTGCACCTCGCCGGCGCGCAGCGTGAAATCCACGCCATCCAACGCCTTGACGCCGGGGAACTGAATCTCAATTCCCCGCATTTCCAACAGTTCTGACAAATGGATCCCTCCCTAAACAGGATTCGGAGGCCCGCAGCGCGGCGAAACCGGGCGGCCGCGCTCCGGATACTCAAGCACGGGGCTGCCGCACCCGGCAGCCCCGCGATGGCTGGTCACGCCAGCATTCGTAGCTTAGTAGACGCGCTCGTCGATGACGTCCGCGGCCTTGATGGACAGGGCCTCGCCGTCCTCGGTGTAGGGGATGCCGCCCTCGGCGTCGTAGCAGTACTCTTCGGGATGGATGATGTCGCGGCCGTAGGTCTCGCCAGCCTCAAGGCCCTCGATGGTGGGGATGAGGAAGTCGGCGTACAGCGGCGTGCACTCCACGGTGCAGTTCATCTCGCCGGCAACGATGGCTTCGAACGCAGCCTTAACCGAGTCGCAGCCGATGATGATGATGTCCTCGCCGGGCTTCAGGCCGGCGGCCTTGATGGCCTCGATGGCGCCCAGAGCCATGTCGTCGTTCTGCGCGAGCAGGACGTCAATGTCGTCGATGGAGTTGAGGAAGGTCTCCATGACCTGCTGGCCTTCAGCGCGGGTGAAGTTGCCGGTCTGAGACTCGACCAGGGTCATGTTCGGATGGTTCTCCAGCTCGGCGAGGATGCCCTCGGAGCGGCCGACCTGCGCATCGGCGCCGGTGGTGCCTTCCAGCATGACGATGTTGATCTGTTCGTCGCCGCGGCCTTCCTTCTCAAGGTAGTTGGCCAGCCAGCGCACCATGCGCTTGCCTTCCTCGACGAAGTCTCCGCCGAACGCGGCGGCGTACTCGATGTCATCCACGCAGGAGGGGATGCGGTCCAGCAGGATCAGCGGGATCTCGGCCTCGTTGACCTCTTTGAGCACCTCGTCCCAGCCGGTGGTCACAACGCCGGTGAAGAGGATGTAGTCCACGCCCTGGGTGATGAAGCTGCGCAGGGCCTGCACCTGGTTTTCCTGCTTCTGCTGGCCGTCAGAGTAGACGAGCGTCCAGCCCGCTTCCTCGATGGCGTTGCAGACGTTGTCGGTGTTGGCCGTGCGCCAGTCGGACTCCTGGCCGATCTGGGAGAAGCCAATGGTCAGCGCAAAGGCGCTGGAGGCGCTCAGCACGAGAACCAGCGTCAGCACAACAGCAATCAGTTTCTTCATGTGTGTTTCCTCCGTCCTTATTTTTAGGCTTGGGCAGCTTTGCCCGACAATCACAGTATAATCAAAACTTCACAAAATTGGAATGCGCATTCCTTCGAAACTTGTTCGGATTTTTCCTGCGTTTTCGCGCGACGCGCTTTTTGCCCCCGGGAAAACGGGGATTCTTTTTTGTTTTCGGTTTAATATTTTTGTCCATTCCGTGGCAAAACGCGTCGCGCGGCGTAAAGCGATCTGCCCGGCGGCCATTTGTAAGGAAAAAACGACAATTGTCCGAGGAAAGTCATAAGAATATACTTGACGCGCGGCCTTTGGCGTTTTATCATGTAAGATACAATTGGTATGCCATGGCAACGCAAATGGCGCGAGGAGGGCATTGCATGTTTTGCTCCAGATGTGGAAAAACGCTGAAGCCGGGCGTCGAGGTCTGTTCCTGCGGGCAGGTCGTGGGCCAGAGCCGGTTTGAGGGCGTTCCCTATACGTCCGCGCAGGCGCGCATCGAGCCGGGCGAGTCGGTCGATCCCGCCGGGGCGGCGCTGCCCTACACGCGAACCACCTATACCGGCAAGGACGAGCAGATGCAGGCCGACGCCGACGCCGACGCGCGCACGACCTATCGCCCCGTGTACGAGGGCGCCTCGGTGCCGGAGGAAATCCGCAGCGATGTGCGCCGGGCAGTGGACGGCGAAGAAAGCGCCGACGCGCAGGCAGCGCCGGCGGCGGAGGACCCGCTGGTGCGCGAAATGTTCGAGGACGACGGCGAGGGCGCCATCGACGATTTTGATCTTTCCCAACTGCGCTCCCGTCCCATCACCTCGGACGGCCGCGCCGGCATCAGCCGCGACGTGACCGAATACGTCGAACAGCTCGAGGCCGCCGAACGCGGCCGCCGCGGGCGCAGGCGCAAGGTCTACGGCGAGGAGAGCGACGTCTACGCCGCGGGCGGCACGGCCTACGCGGGCGAGGACGTCGGCGACGCCGAGGACGTCTTTTCCGATCTTCCCGAGGACTACGCCCCCGCCGCGCGCGGCAATATGAACATGATCCTCAAAATCATCGGCGCCCTGGCGCTGGTGGCGGTGGTGGCCGTGGGCGTCTGGTTCTTCATCAACCGCATCGGCGATATCCAGCAGGATACCTCCCCCATTGCCGGCGTTTCCAGCGAACTGTACGCGCAGGGCGTGGCGCTGATCAACGAGCACGCGGACGACACCTATGTCCAGTCGCTGCTCACCCAATCGCAGACCGACGGCCTGGTGGGCGTGGTCAACACCCTCAACGCCGACGCGCAGGCCGTACAGGATCTGTTGCCCGACGCTGAAACGGCGAGCACCGACGACCAGACCTTCGTCGCCGCCCTTTCGGCCATTCAGGAAAACATCGCCAGCGCCGTCAGCGTGGACGTTCTGGCCCTGACCGACACCACGCTCACCGACGCGGAAAAAGCGGCGCGCTCCAGCGAAAACTGGGCGCTTGTGCGCAATTCCATCACGCAACTGACCTCGGCCACCACCACGGCGGAACTGACCGGCATCATCGGCGGCGAAACCATCGTCGTCACCCAGCCCAGCGCCGAGGCGGAGGCTACGCCCACGCCCGTTCCCTACGCCACGCTCAGCCGCGGCGACAAGAGCAACGAAGTCATCGCCCTGCAGCAGCGCCTGTATGAACTGGGCTACCTCAACGACAACATCGACGGCAACTTCGGCAGCAACACCCAAACGGCGGTAAAACTGTTCCAGACCGCCGTGGGCCTGGAGCCGACCGGCATCGCCGACGCGGCCATGCAGAACGCGCTTTACGCCGAGGACGCGCCGCGCACGCAGTACGCGCAGCCAACCCCGGCCCCGGCTGAAACGCCGGCGCCCGAAACCTCGCCGGAGGCCGCAACAGACGCGGACGGCGATCCCGCCGCAGACGCGGCGAGCGTAGATGGCGCGGACGCCTCGGTTCCGTCGGCCGCCTGAACGCGACGCGGGGGAATTTCCCCCGCGTTTTGCTTTTTCCCTCGCGCACCCAAAACGCCCCGCCCGCAAGGAGGTTCGCCATGTCCACCCCTGTCGTCGCCCTCATTTACGATTTTGACAAAACGCTTTCGCCCAAGGACATGCAGGAATACAGCTTCATTCCCGGCTTGAACATGGCGCCGGAAACCTTCTGGGGCATGTGCCGCGAATTGTCTCTGAAAACGAACATGGACGGCATTCTCGCCTACATGTATATGATGAAAAAAATGGCCGAGGGCACGATGGAGCTTTCGCGCGAGGCGCTTTCCCGCCTGGGCGAAAAGGTGGAATTTTTCCCCGGCGTGGAAACCTGGTTCGACCGCGTGGGCGAGATCGGCCGCCGCAACGGCGTCTGCGTGGAGCACTACATCATCTCTTCGGGGTTGCAGGAGATCATTCTCGGTTCGCGCATCGGCAGCCGTTTCAAGGCGGTGTTCGCAGCCTCGTTCTGCTATGACGAAAAGGGCCGCGCCGAATGGCCGGCCTCGGCGGTCAACTACACCGCCAAAACACAATACCTGTTCCGCATCAACAAGGGCATCCTCGACGTCACCAACGACCGCGACCTCAACGGTTACACGCCGGAATACAAGCGCCGCGTTCCCTTTTCCAACATGATCTATATCGGCGACGGCCTTACCGACGTGCCCTGCATGAAAATGACCAAGCAAAAGGGCGGCTATTCCATCGCCGTGCACGCCCCGGGCGATACGGACGTGGCCGACGGGCTGCTGATGCAGGGGCGGGCAGACTTTGCCATGGAGGCGGATTATTCCGCCGGCAGCGAACTGGAAAAGGTGGTCACGGAATTGATCCGCCGCATCCGCGTGACGCACGAGTTGTCCGTGCGCCACGCGCGCCAGGTGCGCCTCGCCTACGAGCGCAGCGGCGAACCCGCGCCGCTGGATATCGTCATGCGCGGCGGCCTCGAAGAAGAGGACGGCGCGGAAGCGTAACCATCCCCCATCCGTTCGCGGGGCGCGGTTTTGCAGCGAAGCGCTTTTCGCAGCTTTCCTCCGGGGAAAATGTTCGGCGCAGCGCTCCGCGCAGAAAAACGCCTTTCGCGGGCAAGGTTTCTCCCTGCAGCAAGGCTCTTTTCGCGGCTTTCTTCCGGGGAAAATGTTCGGCGCAGCGCTCCGCGCAGAAAAGCGCCTTTCGCGGGCAAGGTTTCTCCCTGCGGCAAAGCGCTTTTCGCAGCTTTCCTCCGGGGAAACGTTCGGTGCAGCCTTCTGCGCAGAAAAGCGCCTTTCACGGGCAAGGTTTCTCCCTGCGGCAAAGCGCTTTTCGCGGCTTTCCTCCGGGGAAAATGTTCGGCGCAGCGCTCCGCGCAGAAAAGTGCCTTTCGCGGGCAAGGTTTCTCCCTGCAGCAAAGCGCTTTTCGCGGCTTTCTTCCGGGGAAAACGTTCATTGCAGCCTTCTGCGCAGAAAAGCGCCTTTCGCGGCTTTCTTCTGGGGAAAACGTTCATTGCTTTCCCTGCACAGCGCGCGAGAAGCGTTCCGCGGCTGTTCCGCATATTCGCCCAGGCTGGTTGTCCCTGCACAGCGCGCAGAGGCGTTCCGCTCGCAGCGGTTGCGCTTGAGCCTTCCCAGCGCACAGGAGGCATGTACGCGGAAAGGTGCGCGTGCGCTCAAAACGGTTGGCCATCCTCGCGCGCAGGGGGGCATTCCACCAGCCGTGTGCGCATGCGTTGGCGTGCACTTCTGGCCATCCTCGCGCACAGGGGGCATTCGTACTCATGTCGCCGGTCGCCTACATGATGGTGTGTGGCCATCCTCGTGCGCAGGGACATTCGCTCCCGCTCTCCGCGCTGGACGAACAGGAGCGCGGGCCATCCTCGCGCGCAGGGGGCGTTTCGACTGAGCGCGCATCGCCCGCCCCATCTCCTTCCGGGCCATCCTCGTGCGCAGAGGGCGTTCTGGCGCATCTGCATCGTCACCCGTATTGGGTTCCTCAATCCACCCCGCATGTACGGGGCATTCTTCCATTCGCGTGTACAATTTCAACATTGTCCGCGCGCCGTTCCCGCGCGTATGGGGCGCGCCAATTATTTTATCCGTAAGTTCTGACGGAGCGCCGCGCCGTCCCCGCGCGTATGGGGCGCGCTGCATGGCGTTGGAAAGCGCCGCGTCCGCTCCCTGGGCCCCCGCATGCACGGGGCATTCTTCCATTCGCGTGTACAATTTCAACATCATCCGCGCGCCGTCCCCGCGCGTATGGGGCGCGCGTCGGTCACCGCGGCCACTGTGTTCTCCTCCGCACCGCCCCCGCGCACACGGGGCGCGGCAACTCGGCTTTGCCTGCATGATTCCGTACAAAGGTACCGCCCCGCGCATGGCGCGCATAAGGCATTCGGGAGATCATCGTGCAGGGCGTAGTGGACGGTATCGCCCCGCGCATGGCGCACATAAACAAAGCGGGCGCGTCTGTCCCTTCTCAGGCTTTGACGCCGCCCATGCCGGAAAGGCGGCGCGCTTCGTCCCGTTCAAGGGGGCGCGCATCCGCCATGCAAAAAATGCGTCCCCTGGAAGCGCTTCCAGGGGACGCTGTTTTCAGCCTTCGATTTGAATGGTCTTTTTCTCGGGGAGCTTCGGGGCGTCCTTCTTCGGGATCATCAGGTGCAAAACGCCGCTGTCGTATGAGGCCTTTACGTCCTCTTCGGTGACGTACTCGCCCACATAGAAGCTGCGCTGCATGGCGCCCGCAAAGCGCTCCTGCCGCAACATTCTGCCTTTCTTGCCGCGCTCGTCCTTCTCCAGCGACTTCGCCGTGGAAATGGTCAGATACCCGTTGTTCAGTTCCACATGGATCTCGTCCTTCTTGAAGCCGGGCAGATCCACATCCACCTCATAGCCGTCCTCCGTCTCCTTGACGTCGGTCTTCATCATGTGCGAGGCGTGTTTGCCGTACAGCGCGCGATCGACATTGCCAAAGCCGCGGAAGAAGTTGCGGTCGAAATCGTCAAAAACATCCATCAAATTTTCTCCAAATACCGTGGGAAGATATGCGCTCATTGTTTAAACCTCCAATCGCCGGCGTCGCGCTTCTGGCAATATTGCCAGATCCTTCGTTTCGCCGCACGGGTCTTGCGGTCGCTGGCCGCCGCGCTCATCTCTGAACGCTGATTTTATTATACTCAAAAGTCAAAGAAAGTCAATACATGGAGCGCAGATTGTTCCGTTAATTTTTTGTTGCACAAAGCCGTCTGAACATCCTCCCATGCGGGCGTTCCCGCCGCGCCTTCGAGCCCGGCAACGCCCTTCCCTCCCCGGCGCCGCTGCTTTTCCGGCGGGAGCCGTCCAAAATTTCCGGCGGGAGCCGTCCAAAATCCGCGCTGGCCGCATGAACCATCGCCCAAAGCGCAAAACAGCCGCAGCCCGGCGCAGACTGCGGCAAGGGTTCAAAAAGCGCGTTCGCATCGCTTCCAAGGCCCGACGAAATCGCGTTTCCGCACGGAACTGCAAAGGTTCCGCGCTTTGCGGCAGGCGCAGGTTCGATGAAAGCGCCGCCATGGCAGGTCGTCCCGGCCGTCACTTCCGGACGGGCGCTTCGGTTTTTTCCGCATTTTCCCGATATGTCTCGACCGCACGCACGACGAGCACGTCCTGGTCCACCGTAAAGCGCACGTCCACGCCCGCAAAGGGCAGGCCATAGAGGCGCGCGGGGTCCTGCTGATACGACGGCCGCGGGTCCTGTGAAAGCACTTCTAGCAGCGCGTTGCGCGCCCTTTGGGGAACTTTTTCCAGCAATTCGGGGGCAAATTCCACCCGCAGGGCGTGCGCCGCCGCCGGCACGGCAAAGCCGCCCACAGCCTCCGGATGGCTATCGACGTGCGGAAGATAGGGCTTGATATCGTAAATCGGCGTGCCGTTGAGCATATCCGCGCCGCGCACGCGCAAAACGGGGCCCTCCGGGCCGCCGAAATCGACGCCTTCCAGCCGCACGCAGGACAAGCCGATGGGATTGGGGCGAAAGGGCGAGCGCGTGGCGAACACGCCCATGCGCACGTTGCCGCCCAGGCGCGGCGGCCGCACCGTAGGCGACCAGCCCTCTCTTAGGGACTGGGAAAACTGCCAGAGGAGCCAGATGTGCGAAAAGCCCTCCAGCCCGCGCAGCGCCTCGGCGACGCGGTAGGCCGGTTCAAATACCACGCGCGCTTCAAGCGCGTCTACCAGGCCGCTCTGCCGCGGGATGCCAAACTTCGTGGGAAAATCCGTATAAATGCGTGCAATAATTTCCATATAATGCTTCCTCTTTCGCCGCGCCGGGCGCAGATTTTTCCAGCATGCGCCGCGCATGCCGGGCGCGCGCCGGGGCATGCTAAGCGCGGAGGTGATCGAGCATGAGTCCCAAGGAACTGCTCTATGTGGAGGACGCGCTCGGCCATGAGAAGATTCTCAAGGCGCAGTGCCAGGAGGCGCTGAACAACCTGACCGACCCGGAGCTGAAGGGCTTTGTGCAGCAGATGATGAACGACCATCAGCAGCTGTTCAGCCAGTTCTACCAGCTGGTGTAAGGAGGCGGACCCTTTGAACGATCGGTTTATTATGGAGAACCTGCTTCTGACGACCAAGGGCGTGTGCGATCTTTATATGCACGGCGCCATCGAATCCGGCACCCGCAACGTACACGATACCTTTGATAAGGCGCTCAACAAAAGCCTGTGCATGCAGGAGGCGCTGTATCAGAAGATGGCCTCCAAGGGTTGGTATCCCACCCAGCAGGCGCAGCAACAGCAGATCGACCAGGTCCGGCAGAAGTTCTCCGGACAGGCCTGATTCGCCGCCACGGCGCGGGCCGCACGCACTTGTGCGGCGCGGCCGGTCTGTCAGGGCGCGGACGACGCCATCATCCCCGCGGCTCCGGATGCTTCCGGAGCCTTTTCCCGTCACGATCTGCGCGGGCAATCGGCCGCCGCGCCCCTGCGCCGCGTTTTGCGCGGACAACGTTCCGATGCGCGCCGCAGTCTCTGCACTTTCGGAGTCTTTTCCCGCCACGATCTGCGCGGGCAATCACCCGCCGCCCACCGCGCCGCGTTTTGCGCGGACAATGTTCCGATGCGCGCCGCAGTCTCTGCACTTTCGGAGTCTTTTCCCGCCACGATCTGCGCGGGCAATCGCCCGCCGCCCACC
>DVIA01000049.1 GCA_018711655.1 Candidatus Pullichristensenella avicola | reverse complement strand
ACGCGGGCCGCATCGCCGGCCTCGAGGTCGAGCGCATCATCAACGAGCCGACCGCTGCGGCGCTGGCCTACGGCCTGGACAAGGGCGACGCCCATAAAATCCTCGTTTACGATCTGGGCGGCGGCACGTTCGACGTCAGCCTCATGGAGGTCGGCGACGGCGTGTTTGAAGTGCTGGCCACCGGCGGCGACACCCACCTGGGCGGCGACGATTTCGACAACCGCCTCATTGACTACATTGCCTCCGAGTTCCAGAAGGAAAACGGCATCGACCTGCGCAAGGACCGCATGGCCCTGCAGCGCCTCAAGGAAGCCGCCGAGAAGGCCAAGATCGAATTGTCCGGCCTGATGAGCGTCAACGTCAACCTGCCGTTCATCACCGCGGACGCCACCGGCCCCAAGCACCTGGACGTCACCATCAGCCGCGCCAAGTTCAACGAACTGACCGCGGATCTGGTCGATAAGACCATTGGCCCGCTCAACCAGGCCATGAAGGACGCCGGCGTCACCGCCAAGGACATCGACAAGGTCATCCTCGTGGGCGGCTCCACCCGTATCCCCGCCGTGCAGGAAGCTGTGCAGCGCGTCACTGGCAAGGAGCCCTACAAGGGCATCAACCCCGATGAGTGCGTGGCCATCGGCGCGGCCATCCAGGCCGGCGTGCTCGGCGGCGACGTCAAAGACGTGGTGCTTCTGGACGTCACCCCGCTGTCTCTGGGCATTGAAACCATGGGCGGCGTGTTCACCAAGCTCATCGAGCGCAACACCACCATCCCGGTCAAGCAGACGCAGATCTTCTCCACCGCCGCGGACGGCCAGACCTCCGTCGAGGTCCACGTTTTGCAGGGCGAGCGCGAAATGGCCGCCTACAACAAGACCCTGGGCCGCTTCCAGCTGACCGGCATCGCGCCCGCGCCGCGCGGCGTGCCGCAGATCGAAGTCACCTTCGATATCGACGCCAACGGCATCGTCCACGTCTCCGCCAAGGACCTGGGCACCGGCCGCGAGCAGTCCATCGCCATTACCGCTTCTTCCAATATGTCCGAAGAGGAGATCAAGAAGGCGGTGCGCGAGGCTGAGCAGTATGCCGCCGAGGACAAGAAAAAGAAGGACGAGGTCGAGACGATCAACCGCGCCGACCAGCTCATCTATCAGACCGAGCGCACCATGAAGGAAATGGAGGGCAAGCTCGATCCCGCCGACAAGGCCAAGCTGGAAGAGGAACTGGGCAGCTTCAAGAAGGTTCGCGAAAGCAACGACCCGGCGCAGATCAAGTCCGCCATGGACGCCTTCTCGCAGGCGACCTACGCCATCTTCGGCAAGGTCTACCAGCAGCAGAACCCGCAGGGCGGCGATCAGGCCGGCGCGCAGGGCGGCGGCTATACGGCCGGAGGCTCCAACGACGACGGCACTGTGGAAAGCGACTTTACCGACAACAAGTAATTTCCGTCGCAGATCGGACGGCCGCCCCGAAAGACAAAACGTCCCGGGGCGGCCTCCAAGCGCCGGCTGCGGTTTTGCAAGGAACCGCGCCGCGCGGAAAAGCCGGCGGCCCTTTCGCCGCCGCGCCCGGAACGGCCGCATGCGCCGGGCCGGGAAGAAAAACGCAGCGATACAGTTCTTTCCCCGGGGCGGAGGCGAACTCGCCTCCGCCTTCGGGGCGTTCACATAGAGGGAGGGGAAACCCTTGGCAAAACGCGACTATTATGAAGTGCTCGGCGTTGAGCGCACGGCCGACGAGGCCGCCATCAAGGCGGCGTATCGCAAACTGGCCAAAAAGCTGCACCCGGACGTCAATCCGGGCGACAAGGACGCCGAGGAAAAATTTAAGGAGGTCAACGAGGCCTATCAGGTGCTCTCCGACCCCAAAAAGCGCGCCCAGTACGACCGCTTCGGCCATCAGCAGCCCGGCGCCGGCGGCGCCGGCGGCTATGGGGATTTCTCCGGTTTTGGCGGTTTCGGCGGCTTTGATGTAGAAGATATATTCTCGTCGTTCTTCGGCGGCGGGTTTGGCGGCGGCCGCGCGCGGCGCGAGCAGGGCCCCGTGCCCGGCGCGGACCTGCGCTATGATATGACCATTTCCTTTGAGGAGGCGGCCAGGGGCTGCGACAAGGAGATCAACCTCGTGCGCGACGAACCCTGCGAAAACTGCCATGGCACGGGCGCCAAGCCCGGCACGCAGCCCAAGACCTGCCCCACCTGCAATGGCACGGGCCAGGTGCGCACCACCTCCAACACGCCCTTTGGCACCATTCAGAACGTGCGCACCTGCCCGAACTGCCACGGCAGCGGCAAGACGATTTCCGACCCCTGCCCCAAGTGCAATGGGCGCGGCAAAGTGCGCACCTCCAAGCGCCGCACCGTGCGCATTCCCGCCGGCATCGACAACGGTCAGATCGTCACCATTCGCGGCCAGGGCGAGATGGGCGAGCGCGGCGGCGAAGCCGGCGATCTTCTCATCGTCGTCACCGTGCGGCCGCATCGTCTCTTCAAGCGCAACGGCACCGACCTCTACCTGGAAATGCCGCTCACCTTTACGCAGGCGGCGCTGGGCTGCGAGACCGATGTGCCCACGCTGGAAAAGCCCGTCAAGTACCGCTTCCCCGAGGGCACGCAGCCCGGGCAGACCTTCCGCATCCGCGGGCAGGGCGTGCCGTCGCTGCGCGGGGGCAGCCGCGGCGATCTCTATGTGACCGTCACGGTGGAGATTCCCAAGCGCCTTTCCGAGAAGCAGAAAAGCATCCTGCGTCAGTTCGACGGCACCGTCACCGGCCAGGAATACGAGCAGAAAAAGTCCTTCTTTGACCGCGTCAAGGAAGCGTTTGGAGGAAATTCGTAAATGCAGTGGATGGAGGTAACGGCGCTGACCACCACCGAAGGTTCGGAAATGGTATCGGCGATTCTCGAGCAGGCCGGCAGCGCGGGCGTGATGATCGAGGACAAAAACGACGTCTACGCAAACCAGCGCCCCGAGGGCCAGTGGGACATCATCGACGAGGCCATCGCCGAGCGCATCGGCGAGGATGTGCGCGTCACCGGCTATTATCCCGTGGACGAGCATCTGGAAGCGGCGATGGCCGCCGTCCGCGAGGGCCTCGCCGCCCTGCGCGCGCAGGACCTGCCCTTCAACGTGGGCAAGCTGGAAATCCTGACCCACGCCGTGGACGAAGAGGACTGGGCGGAGAGTTGGAAAAAGGACTTCACCCCCATCCGTTTGGGCCGGCGCATGGTGGTCAAACCCAGCTGGTGCGACTACGAAGCGCAGGCGGGCGACCACATTATCGAGCTTGATCCCGGCATGGCCTTCGGCACCGGAACCCACGAGACGACCGGCATGTGCGTGCGCCTCGTCGAGGAACATGTGCGCCCCGGCCAGAAGGTCATCGACCTGGGCACCGGCACGGGCATTCTCGCCATCGCCGCCGCCCATATGGGCGCGCGCGACGTGCTGGCCATCGACCTGGACGCCGTGGCCGTGCGCGTGGCCGGGGAAAACGTGGAAAACAACGGCTTTGCGGGCGTCATCCGCGTGCAGCAGGGCGACCTGCTCGACCATGTGGACGAAGCGGCCGACGTGGTCGTCGCCAACATCATCGCCGACGTCATCATCGCTCTGTGCGGGCCGGTCAAGCGCCACATACTGCCCGGCGGCCTGTTCATCTGCTCCGGCATCGCCCGCGAAAAGAAGGGCGAGGTCGTTTCCGCGCTGGAAGCGGAGGGTTATGAAAATCTGGAAATCCTCGACGACGGCGAGTGGACGGCCATCGCCGCCCGCCGGCCGTGAACGCCTTTTACATAGAGGGCGGCCGTCTTTCGCAGGAGGACGCCCGCCACGCGGCCAAAGTGCTGCGCCTGCGCCCCGGCGACGAGATCGTCGCCCTCGACGGCAAAGGCGGGCGCTTTCGCGCGCGCCTGGGAGAAGAAGGCTCGGTGGAATTGCTGGAAACGCTGCCCTCCAACGAGCCGCGTTTGCGTCTTACCGTCTATCAGGGTGTTCCCAAGGCGGACAAATTGGAGATGCTTGCGCAAAAACTCACCGAACTGGGCGTTTCGCGCCTCGTGCCCGTGGACATGGAGCGCTCCGTGCGCCATTTTGAAAAGGTGGAGCGCCTTCGCAGGATCGCCCGCGAGGCGGCCAAACAGTGCCGCCGCGCCTTGCCCATGGAGATTACAGAGCCTATGCCGTGGCAGAAGGCTGTCCTCGACATGCGTAAGCGCGAACTGCTCGTCGCCCCGTGGGAGGAAGCAACCGACGGCCGCCTCATCGGCCTGCCGCCCTGCACGGACGTCGGCCTGCTCATCGGCCCCGAAGGGGGTATCAGCGCCCGGGAGATCGCGGAAAGCGGCGCGAGGACCGTCACCCTCGGCGCGCGCATACTGCGCACGGAAACCGCCGCGCTCGCCGCGACCGCCATCGTCATGGCCATCATGGGGGAGATATGAGTACCATCGCCTTTCACACGCTCGGCTGCAAGGTCAACCAGTACGATACCGAAGCCATGCGCGAATCCTTTGAGCGCGCCGGCTGGACGGCCGTGGACTTTGACGCCGATGCCGATGTCTACCTCATCAACACCTGTACCGTCACCGGCACGGGCGACCAGAAATCAAAGAAGCTCATCCGCCGCGTGGCGCGCGAACATCCAGCGTGCTCGATCATCGTCGCCGGCTGTCTCGCCCAGCGCGAGGCGGAGGAACTTCTGCAAATGGACAATGTGGCGCTGGTCATCGGCGTGCAGCGCCGCGCCGAGGTGGTGGAACTGCTGGGGCGCGCCATGCGCGAAGGCCCCGTCAACGCCGTGGCGCCGCTCAAGGGCGCGTCGTTTGAACGCCTCTTCGTCACCCGCCACGAGGGCAGAACCCGCGCGACGATGAAAATTCAGGAGGGCTGCGACCGCTACTGCGCCTATTGCATCATTCCCTCGGTGCGCGGACCGGTGCGCTCCATGCCGCTGGCGGACGTGCGCGCCGAAGCCCGCCGCCTCGCCGAAGCGGGATATCCCGAGATCGTCCTGACTGGCATCCATCTGGCCAGCTATGGCCGCGGCACGGGCGATACGCTTCTGGACGCCATTGGCGCCGTGGCCGGGGCCGTGCCGCGCGTGCGCCTCGGTTCCCTGGATCCGCTGGTCGTCACCGAAGATTTTGCCCGCGGCGTAGCGGAGATGGGCCGCGTCATGCCGCAATTCCACCTCTCCATGCAGAGCGGTTCGGCGGGCGTGCTTGAGCGCATGCGCCGCCGCTACACGCCGGAAGCATACATGCGCTCCGTCGAATGCCTGCGCAAATTCCTGCCCGGTTGCGCCATCACCACGGACGTGCTCACCGGGTTCCCCGGCGAGACGGATAAGGAGGCGCAGGAAACGCTGGACTTCGTCCGCGCCGTCGGCTTTGCGCGCATCCATGTTTTTCCCTATTCGCGGCGCAAAGGCACGGTGGCGGATCAAATGCCCGGCCAGGTGCCCGAAGCCGTCAAGCGCGAGCGCGCGGCAAAACTTTTGGCGCTTGGGAACCAAATGGAGGAAGAATACGTCTCAAAACTGGTGGGAACGGCGCAGGACGTGCTGTTTGAGACGGCCGTTTCGCCATCGCAGGCGGAGGGCTATACCGGCCAGTATGTGCGCGTGCGCGCCGCGGCCCGCCCGGGGGAGATACACAGGGTAAGGCTCTTGGGGCGCGAGGGAATGCTCGCGCTTGGAGAAGTTGAACATTGACGGGAGGTGAACGCTATGGACTGCATTTTCTGCAAGATCATCGCCGGCCAGATCCCCGGCGACAAGGTATATGAGGACGAGAAAGTATTCGCGTTTCGCGACATCAACCCGCAGGCGCCTGTGCATGTTCTGATCGTACCCAAAAAGCACATGCGCAACATTCTGGAATGCGACGAAGAGACCGCCGCCGCCGTGCTGCGCGCGGTAAAGGCCATCGCCGCCGCGGAGGGCGTTTCCGTATCCGGCTTCCGGGTTGTGACCAATTGCGGCCGCGACGGCGCGCAGTCGGTCGAACATCTGCATTTCCACCTGCTGGGGGGAGACAAGCTTTCCGAGACCATGGCGTAATTGTGGCAAGCCGCGATTTATTCTGAAAATAACTTTGCCAGGGGGCGGATTCGCTTGACGGCTACATAGCCGATGGAGTATAATAGCTTATGTGGCGCACCCCGCGCGCCCATTGGCGTCTGCCATCACCTGCGAGGGGAGGGAAACATATGTCTGAAATTCGCGTCAAGGAAAACGAATCCTTGGAAAGCGCCCTGCGTCGTTTCAAGCGCAAGACCGCTCGCGACGGTATTCTCGCGGAGGCCCGCAAGCGCGAGCATTATGAGAAGCCCAGCGTAAAGCGCAAGAAAAAGGCGGAGGCAGCTCGTAAGCGCAAGTATTAATGCCCAGGCCGCCCCTTTGCCTTGGAACAAAGGGGCGGCTCTTCGTTCGCAAATTGCGGCCCATGGCCCGTTTTTTTCGCATTTATCATTTTTCGTTCTTCCCTTGCATAGGAATCCATGCATATACGTCCGCGTGCCGGCCGGCCGTGGGATTGATGCCGCAAGGCTTCCGTTCGTGTCGGAGAGCAGATGCAGTATACCATGTTTTTGTGGCCGCATGCCAATGCGCGCTATCAGGTCGAAAGTGAAAAACTGGCCCGCGCCGAGTTGGAGATCATGCTCGCGCGCCTGGGCGTGTCGTTCGCGTTGGGCGAGCGGGGGGAAGCAGAGGTTCCGTCGCTGCGGTTTGCGGTTCGCCGCGCCCTGACGGCGGAGGAACTGCGCGTGCTTTCCCGCCATTCGTTGCTTTACGCGCTGTTCCATCGGCGCGCAGACGGTTCGCTCCTGCCCGTGCTGGGCAGGGAAACGCCGCGCATCGGCGGCGATTTGACGGGGATACTCAAGTACAGGGGCAAGACCAACGAACTTTTCACACAACTTCTGGTCAATCTGGCCTGGCTGGCCGCCGGCATGGCGGAGGCGCCGCGCCTGATCGACCCCATGTGCGGCCGGGGTACGACGCTGTTCGTGGCCCTTAACCGCGGCTGGAACGCCTGCGGTTCGGATGTGGACCGCACCGCCCTGCGCGAATCGGAGCAGTTTTTGAAACGCTATCTCGAATACCATCGCCGCAAGTACGCCCGTTCGCGCGGTTCGATGACGCTGCGCGACAAAAAAAGCGCGCCGTATGTACAATTCGCAGTCGAGGATATGTGCCTGCGCCTGGCCGAACTGGATGCACTGCGCGTGGATCAGGCCTACGGGCGCGGAAAGTTTGATCTGCTCTGCGCCGATCTGCCCTACGGCGTCCAGCACGGCGCCACCATGCCCCTGGAAATCCTGTTGCGCCGGGCGCTGCCGGTCTGGCGCGAGGCGCTGCGCTCCGGCGGGGCGATGGCGCTGGCCTTCAACGCCCAGACGCTGCCGGCGGCGAAGTTGCGCGCCCTCGCCGGAGAGGCGGGCTTGCGCGTTTGCCAGGGCGGAGCGTGGGACCGGTTTGCCCATTGGGTGGAGCAGGCGGTTACGCGGGATGTCTGCGTGGCGGTTCGCCCCTGATCCTTTTGTTATGCGCCGCGCGACCGGCGGCGTCTGTTTTCCTTTGACCGTAAAGGAGGTCATGGTTTGGACTATCAAACGCTTCATATGAAAACCGTCGTTGAATTGCGAAAGATCGCCCGGGAACTTGGCGTTTCCGTGCCGGCGGGAACGCTGAAAAACCGCCTGGTGGAACTCGTTCTCGAGGCGCAGGGCGTTGCCGCGCCGTCCGGCGGTGGAGGGAAAGCACCGGCGGAACGCCAAACCGCTGAGGCTCGGGCTGGGAGGCGCCCCCGAGCCCAGGCGGCGCGCGCGGCAGACGAACAGGCCGCGGCGGTTTCCGCGCCGGCCATAAAGGCGAAAGATCCCCGTTCTACCGCGGCGGCAAATGAAGCGACGGCTGCGGCGGACATGAATATACATGCTGAAACTGCAGATGCACCTGAAAAAATGGGCGCCCTGCGCGGACGCAAATCGCCTTCGCGCGCCGGCGTGCGGGCAGCGCTGAAGGCGGATGGCGACGCTCCGTCGCCTGAAGCGGAATCAAGGGAACAGACGGCCAGACCAGGACTGGGAGCCCGGACGTATGCCGCCGGAGAGGGAGATTTACAGGCCGTGCCCGCGCCGGAAGGCAGAACGGCTCCTGTTGCACAGGACTTGCATATTTATGCAGAAACAAAGTCCGCCGAAGGCGAACCCGCCGCGCAGGGACGCGCAGCACGCAGCCGCAAAGCGCCCGTGGAAGTGTCGGATGGGGAAGCGGCGAAGCCCGCCGAAGGCGAACCCATCGCGCAGGGACGGACAGCGCGCAGCCGCAAAGCGCCCGTGGAAATGGCAGGCGAGGAAACGGCGATGTCCGCCGAAGGCGAAATCGCCGCGCAGGGACGCGCAGCGCGCAGCCGCAGGGGCGACGGAGCCGTCCTCGCAGACGGGAAGCCGTCTGCACCGGCGGAGGAAACGCGACGCCGGCACGGCCCGCGCGCTTTCCACGCGCAAACGCCCGCGTCTGCGGAGGAAACGCCGCCTTCTGCGGCGGCGGATGAGGCGACGCCCGGGGCCGCCGCGGCCCCCTCCGTCGCGCCGGGAGACGTGCGCAACGCCGCAGAAGATGGTGGCGAAAGCGCGCGCGCAGCCGAATCGCAGCCGCGCTTTGGCCGGCCGGTTTCCGCCACGGGCGAGCATCGGGCGGTTCAGCCGCGCTTCCAGTCGCGCTATACGCGCTACGATTTTGCCTCGCGCGCGCAGCGCCAGGAGTATTCCCGGCCGGGCGCGCAGCGTGCGGATCAGGGCCGCGATTTTGGGCGCGCATTTCAGCGGGGCGAAACGCCGCGGCAGGATTTCCAGCGCGCTTCGCAGCCGCGCGCCGAGCAGGGCCGGACGGAATACCCGCGCCAGTATGTGCGCGCGGACGCGCAGCGCGGCGATTACGCGCGATCGCAGCCGCGCACGGACGCGCGTTACGACTATTCGCGTCCGATGCAGCGCGAGGCCGCGCCGCGGCGGGAAAACGCCTATGCGCCCGAACCCGGCGCCGTCAATCCGGGCGTTCCGGAATTGCTGGCCACGGGCGAGTGCATGGACGGCTACGGCGTTCTGGAGATGCACCCCGAGGGCTATGGCTTCCTGCGGGCGGAGAACTGCCTTCCGGGCAACAAGGACGTCTATGTGTCCATTGCCCAGATCCGCCGCTTCAACCTGCGCACGGGCGATTATGTCGTCGGCAAAACGCGTCCGCAGCGCGAGGGCGACCGTTACAACGCCATGATCTACATCAGCGAAATCAACGGCGAGCCGCCGGAGAAGGCTGCGCAACGCAAGCCGTTTGAATCGCTGGTGCCCATTTACCCGGACGAGCGCCTGCGCCTGGAGGACCCAAACGGCCATGGCGACATGGCCCTGCGCCTGATCGACATGCTCGCGCCCATTGGCAAGGGGCAGCGGGGCATGATCGTTTCCCAGCCCAAGGCCGGCAAGACGACGCTTCTGAAAAAGATCGCCAACGCCATCACGCGGAATTACCCGGACGTACACCTGATCGTGCTGCTCATCGACGAGCGCCCCGAAGAGGTTACGGACATGAAGCGCTCCATCAACGGCGAGGTGATCTATTCCACCTTTGACGAGGCTCCGGAAAATCATACCCGCGTCAGCGAAATGGTGCTTGAGCGCGCGCAGCGCCTGGTGGAATACGGCAAGGACGTGGTGGTGTTGCTCGATTCCATCACCCGCCTGGCCCGCGCCTACAATCTCGTCATCCCGCCGACCGGGCGCTCGCTTTCCGGCGGCCTCGACCCGGGGGCGCTGCACAAGCCCAAGCGCTTCTTCGGCGCGGCCAGGAACATCGAAAACGGCGGCAGCCTCACCATCATCGCCACCGCCCTGGTGGAAACCGGCAGCCGCATGGACGATATCATCTTTGAAGAGTTCAAGGGCACCGGCAATATGGAACTGCACCTGGACCGCAAATTGTCCGACCGGCGCATCTTCCCGGCCATCGACATGTTCAAGTCCGGTACGCGCCGCGAAGAACTGCTTCTGAGCGAGGAAGAGCTGGAAGGCGCGATCAAGATCCGCCGTCTGCTTTCCGGCGGTAACCCGCAGGAGACGGCCGAGCAACTGATCAGCATGATGGAAAAGACCAGTTCCAACGCGGATTTTTTCAACCGCCTCAAGGGTTGGATGGCCGTGTTTGAAAAGGAAGGCTTCACCATGAAATCGTAGGCGCTGCGCCCGGGATATTTGCAGACAAACCGCCCCGCGCGGGAGGACCTTCCCCTCCGCGCGGGGCGGTTTCTGTCTGCGCGCCGCCGCGGACGCAAACGGCCGGACATCCTGCGATGACCGGCCGCGCTGTTTCCGCCGTTACAGGCAGTAGCGGTAAATCTGTTCGATGTCCTCGGTGTTGAGGGCGTAGAACTTGCCAACGGTGTTGTCGGGGTTGGGACGCTTGACCTTGGCGGCCAGGTAGGGGATATCCTCCTCGCGCGCGCCGAGTTCGGCAAACGTCACCGGCATATGGATGGACTTCAGCCACGCAACATAGGCTTCCCTGCCCGCCTTCGCGGTCTTTTCAGGGTGCTCGAAGTCCATTTCACAATTCCACACACGCACGGCGAACTGCGCCAGGCGCATCACCTTGTCGGGCTTTTGCAGCATGAAGCGCAGCCAGCCGGGGAACACCACGGCCAGGCCCGCGCCGTGCGCGCAGTCGTACAGGGCGGAAAGCTCGTGCTCGATCTGGTGGCTGGCGAAGTCCTTGACGCGGCCGACGGAGAGGGTGTTGTTGTGGGCAATGGTGCTGGCCCACATCAGCTGCGCGGCGGCGTCGTAGTCATGCGGGTTTTCGACCATCACGCTCGCGGCGCGGATGACGGCCTGCATCGTGGCTTCGCAGAGGCGGTCGGTAAGATCGCAGTCCGGCTCGTTGCTGAAATAGCGCTCCATGATGTGGGCGAGGATGTCCGTAGCGCCGCAGGCGATCTGATAGGGCGGCAGCGTCATAGTCAGTTCCGGGTTCATGATCGCCAGCACGGGGCGGTTCAATTCGCTGGTAAGGCCGCGCTTGGTCTTGGTGGCCTCCTGGGTGATGACGCAGCTGTCGGAGGATTCGCTGCCCGCGGCCGACATGGTCAGCACCACGCCCTTGGGCAGGGATTTTTCCGGCGTAGCCTTTCCGCAGAAGAAATCCCAGAAGTCGCCGTCGTAGAGCGCGCCGTGCGCCATGGCCTTGGCCGAGTCGATGGCGGAACCGCCGCCGACGGCCAATACGAAATCCACCTTCTCGCGGCGGATGAGTTCAATGCCTTCATAGACCTTGGTATCGCGCGGGTTGGGCTGCGCGCCGCCAAGGGAGACGTGCTGGACGCCCGCCGCATCCAGGGAAGCCTCCACGCGGGCGATGAGGCCCGAGCGCACCGCCGAGCCGCCGCCGTAGTGAATGAGCACCTTGGTGCCGCCCAGGGCGCGCACCTGTTCGCCGGTCTGACTCTCCACGCCGCGGCCAAAGACGAAGTGCGTGGGCAGATAGTGGGTGAAGTTGATCATTGCGATTCCTCCTTGAACATTTTCCAAACCTTGTCGGCGACGCCCCGGGCCAGGGCGCGATGCCCCGCGGCCGTGAGGTGTACGCCGTCTTCCTCAGAGGCGCGGCAGAAATCCGCCGCGTTGAGAAACTCGCAGCGCATCAGTTTGGAGATGCGCAGGTATTCTTCGCCAAGCCCCTGCGTGACTTCGACGCTGCGGGCGTCGAATATGCCCGCCATGCGCGTGCGCAGCACATTTTCACGCACAGGCGGCGGCGCGACGACCAGCACGCGCGAAGGCTCTGCGCGGCCGTCCACCGCGTATAGATGGCACAGGCGCAAAAGATGCGCCAGGGCCTGAGCGATGGCGGGCGCAGACATGGCAAAGCGTTGCTTTGCATCGTTCGTGCCCAGCATGACGATGACCAGATCCATCGGGTTGTGGGAAAGCAAGCACGGCGGCAGGTATTGCATGCCGCTTTTGTAGCCGCCTTCCACAGGGTCGTCAAAGGCGATGGTACGCCCGCCAAAGCCCTCTTCCAGCACGCGGAAGCGCTCGCCCAGCAGGCTTTGCAAAAGCGTCGGCCAGCGCTCGGCTTCGCCAAAGCGCGGCCCGACCGGGTTGACGCCGTGGGTGTTGGAATCGCCAAAGCAGAGAATGCGCCGTTTGTCCATATCAATCCATCCATTCCGGGGCGAGATAGCGCCGCACGCACAGGCGCGGCCAGCGCTCCGGCAACGCGCAAAGCGCCTGCGCCGGCCCCGCTTCGAAGGCCACCGGCAGACCGCTCTTTTGCGAGAGGCTTTCGATAAACTCGCGCCCCGCGCGCAATTCTTCCACGCCCGTTTCCGCGCCAAGGTTGGCGTTGACGGCCAGGCCGGTGACCTCCAGGCGCGCGCGGCGTTCGACCTCGCGCATCAGGCGCAGCGCCTGCTCGACTTCGGCCGTGCGGGGGCGAAAGGGGTTGACCACAAAATACACCTCCGCCGGGCAGGCGGCGAACTGGGCGTGATAGCGGCCCAGGGCCACTGCGCCGTCGTCGTCGCCGCCGACGTCGAACACGCAATAGGCGTCGGTGGCAAAAGCGCGCTCGACCTCCGCGGGCAGGATGGGAATATCCACGCCGGAGAGCGCGTAGGCGGGATAGACGACCTCCACGCCGTTTTCCTGCAAAAGCGGCGTCAGTTCCGCGCTGCGGAAAAAGGGGTTGACGATGTCCAGGTCAATGAGCATGGCGCGCGCCTTTTGCGCCAGCGCCAGGGCCATGTTGACCGCCAGTTCCGTCTTGCCGCTGCCGTAGTGGCCGACCAATACCCGGATGCGGCGGCCCGCAAACAGCCAGTCATTCGAGGGGGAACAGATCGTCGTCATGGTCGTCCTCCTCGTGTTTGCGTTTTTTCGCGCGTTGCGCGCCTGGCAGGTTGCTGACGTTGAACACTTCGTCCTCGCGCTGATTGCGCGCCTGCGGGTCGGCCGGATCGATCTTAAACAGATCGTCCTCAAAAATATCCGGAACGTCGGGCGCAGTTTTGGGCGCGACACGGTTGCGGGGGCGGCGCTGCGAGGCGGAAACGCCGGGGGCGTCGCCGTTCATCCGCAGCCGCGCCGCGCCGCCGTGCGTTGCGGGGCGCCGCGCCTGCGCGCGTTCGTCTTTTGCCGCGCGGGCGGTCTGACGCGCCTCGCCATGAGGGGCCAGGGTGCGCGCAAAGTCCTCGCGCGGCGCTTTTTCGGCGGCGAAAAAGTCCTCGTCGTCCACCACCACGCGTTTTTTCCGGAACCATACCCAATAGGGCCGCCAGCGGATCAGCCAGATAAGGATATCCATGGCGACGCCGACGATCAGCAGGACGATCAGAAGCTGCAGCCAGTTGTCCGACAGCCATGCCAGCGGCGAAATGCCGCCGCTGCCAGCCAGATCGAACAGCTTGAGCACCCAACTGGCAAAGCCCTTGAGCCAGCTGAGCATGCCGTTGACAACTGTGTCGGCAAAACCGTTTGTCATAATAGCCTCCCTGTGCGCGTCAGTCCACGCTGGACACGTCGTCCAGCCGCAGGCTGACGTTTGCGGGTTCAAATTCAAATTGCAGGTCCGGGTAGAGCGTCGCGTCCACCTGAATGGGCAGCGCGTATTCGCCCGCGCTCAGACCGGAGAGATCCACCTTCGCCTGCACGCCGCTTTCTGCCAGCGCTTCCACCTGGCTGGCCGGGCCGGTCACCCGCACGCGGAAATCCTCGTTGGCGTAGGTGTAGTTCAGCCCTTCCGGCGTGTTGACAAAGGTGAGGGCCACCGACGTCCATGCGCTCTGGCGCACCTCCTCGATGTTGACGGTGACATACACCTGCTCAGTGGAGATGTTCTTAAAATCCGTCAGGCTGGAGATGCGCGCCCGCTGCGAGAAGGTCTGGCTGGCGCCGCTGACGTCCACCGGCTGGATGAGCAGTTCGCTCAGCCCGGCGAGCAGTTCGGCGTCCGCGGCGACGGTGACGCTCTGCGGCTGAATGGTGACAGAGGTTACCTCGTAACCTTCGGCCGGCACGCCCTGCACCACATCGCCAATATCGTCGGAGATGGGCAACTCGCGCGTGGGGTAGACGTCCACGGCCACCGTGACGGAACTGGAGGAACTGCTCAGCAGCGTTTGCGGGATTTCCTCGCCGCTGTAATCGACCAATGTAAAGCGCGCGGCGGTGATATAGGAGGCCTCGCGATCGGTGACGTCCACATAGACGTAGGCGGAGGCGATGGTGCGCACCACGCTGGAGGGGCCGCTGATGACGACTTCCTGTGGGTTGAGGCGGCTGACGTTGTACCACATGGCGTCCGTGTCGCCGCCGGTGATGCTGGCGTTGAGCGGCACGGAACGAGAGTCGTAGGCCTCAAATTCGAGCGTGACCGTTTCCGGCAGTATCGAAACCACGCGGCCATAGGCGGTGGTGGCGCGCAGGGCGACTTCCTGCGTGCCGGCGGCGCGCACGCTGGAAAGGTCTACCGAAACCTGCACATTTTCCGCGTCCGCCAGCGCATAACTTGCCTGCGGCACTTCCAGGCGCACGGAGACGTTTTCCAGGGCTTCGGCCGGATCGCTGGCCAGGGCCAGGCGGTTGGCGTTGAGCACCGATTCGTTGCTCAGATACGCCGTCAGGCCGTTGATGTCCTTGGAGCGGGTGATCGACGGATTTGACGTGACCACATAGCTCCACAAAAGCACCGCCAGCAGGAGCGAGAGCAGCTTAAGCCCCAGATTGTGCGACAAAGAGGCCCAGAACGCCCTGGCAAAGCGCTGGAGGAAGGCCAGAATCTTACTTTTCATCGCCGGCCTCCTTCGTCTGTTTTTTGCGCGCGCCGAACAGGGAGGAACGCTCCGACAGCCAGGCCGGGGGCAGGTCGTCGGGCATGAACAGTTCGGTCAGGAGGATCCCCAGGGATTTGGTGTCCAGATAGCGCGTCAATTTGCCGTCGCGCGCCATGGAGATGATGCCCGTCTCCTCGGAAACGATCAGGCTTACCGCGTCGGTGGATTCGGTAATGCCGATGGCGGCGCGGTGGCGCGTGCCCAGTTCGCGCGAGAGGGAGTGGTCGTCCGTCAGTTGCAGAATGCAGGCCGCCGCCACAATGCGCTCGCCGCGGATGATCACCGCGCCGTCGTGCAGGGGCGTATTCGGCTCAAAGATGTTTTCGATCAGCGGCGCGGAGATTTCCGCGTCGATGACGGTGCCGGAGTCGATCACGTCGGCCAGGCCCGTGTGGCGTTCAAAGACGATCAGGGCGCCGATGCGCTTGCGCGACATGTCGTTGAGCGCGCGCACGATCTCCTGCGCCAGTTTGTCCACATCCCGCATGCGCTGCTTGCGCGCTGAAGTAAACACATGGCGCGACCAGTTGGAGCGCCCGATCTGCTCCAGGCCGCGGCGCAACTCCGGCTGGAACATGATCACCAGCACCAGAAGCCCCATGCTGATCACCTGCTGCAAAAGCCAGTTCAGCGCGTTCAGTTGCAGAAGGTCCGAAGCCCAGGCAAACGCCAGCACCACGGCGATGCCCTTGAACACGGAACTGGCGCGCGTGTGGATCAGCAGCTTGATGATATAGTAGATCAACACCGTCATCACCGCAACGTCGAATACGTTGCGCCAGTCCGGCTGCAAAAACAGGTTGGTAAACATCGCGCCTATATCCCGGAAAAACGAATTGATCTGCGCCATGCACATACCTCCCTGCGTGAATCGTCTGCCATTTTCTATTATAATACAAAATCGGCGCGAATCCATAGCATTTTTGCAAAAAGTCCAGTTTTTTTCGAAGACGGGAGCGCGCGCCGAAAAATCCTTCCCTTGCGCTTTGACGCCGCAAATGGTATAATCGTTCCATACAGGGCCGAAGTGCGGCCGTATTGTACGCAGGGGAGGAGCCATGCAGCACCACTTTTACGCCTATATGGCCAGAATGAAGCTCATTAAGCGTTGGGGGCTTCGCCACAACACCCGCGAGGAAAACGATCAGGAGCATTCGCTGCAGGTGGCGATGATCGCGCACGCCCTGGCGACATACCGAAACCGCCGCTACGGTGGAAGCGTAGACGTGGAAACGGTGCTTCTTTACGCCATTTACCACGAGGCCGCCGAGGTCATCACCGGGGACCTCGCCTCGCCGATCAAGTACTTCAACCCCGGCATCCGCGACGCTTACAAGGCCATCGAGCGCATGGCCTCGCAAAAGCTGATGGAGTATCTGCCTGCGGATTTTCAGGAGGCGTTCCAGCCCCTGCTTTTTCCGGACGAGGAAAGCTACGAATGGCGCATCGTCAAGGCGGCCGACCGCATCAGCGCCTACGTCAAGTGCCTGGAAGAATACGCCTTTGGCAACCGGGAGTTTCTCACCGCGCAGGAGAACATCCGCGCCTCCATTTCGCAGATGAACATGCCCGAGGCCGAAGATTTTATGAGGGAATTTGCGCCGAGCTTCATGCTGCCGCTCGACGCTTTGAACTGACAAGGAGGAGATGCCCATGTATCGCAAATTGAAGGAGCGCGTCTACGAGGCCAACATGGAACTGTTTCACCGCAAGTTGATCGTCTACACCTGGGGAAACGTCTCCGAGGTCGATCGCGACAAGGGCGTCATGGCCATCAAGCCCAGCGGCGTGCCCTATGAGGACCTCAAGCCGGAAATGATGGTCATCCAGTCGTTGGAAACGGGCGAAGTGCTTTCCGAGGGCTATCGTCCGTCTACCGACGCGCCCACGCATCTTGCCATCTACCGCGCGTTTGCGCAAGTGGGCGGCATGGTGCACACCCACTCTACCTGCGCCACTGCCTGGGCGCAGGCCGGGCTGTCCATTCCCTGCATGGGCACCACCCACGCCGATTACTTCCACGGCGACGTGCCCGTTACCCGTTTTCTGACGCCTGAAGAGACAGAGGAGGACTACGAGGGCAACACCGGAAAGGTCATCATCGAGGCCTTCCAGGGCAAAAACCCCCTGCACACCCCCGGCGTGCTGGCCAACGGCCACGGCCCCTTCACCTGGGGCAAGGACGGCGCTGGCGCCGTTTACAACGCCGTGGTGCTTGAGGAGCTTGCCAAAATGGCGCTGATGACGCGCGCGCTCAATCCCGCCGTGGGGGAACTGCCCCATCACATCAGCGACAAGCATTTCCTGCGCAAACATGGGCCGAACGCCTATTACGGCCAGAAATAAGCCGTCGTTTTTGGAAGCCTTGCGCACTTTGCTTTAGAAATGGGCGGACAAATTGGCTGCATCGGGAACCTGCTGAAAAAGCAGGTTCCCATTTTTGCGCGCTCGGCGAAGCCTCACAAGCGCCCGCAAACGAAATTTGGCGATTGCGCGAATGGCGGGAAAGTTGCAAGTTTGTTATAATGATAGACAGTTGGAATGGTTTTTTCGACGTGGAAGGAGGCCTGAACATGGCAAGTTTATCGTTGCGCAATATCTGGAAAATCTACCCGGGCGACGTCACGGCCGTCAAGGACTTTAACCTTGAAATTGAGGACAAGGAATTTGTAGTGCTGGTCGGCCCCTCGGGCTGCGGCAAGTCCACCACGCTGCGCATGGTCGCCGGCCTGGAGGAGATCACCAAGGGCGAACTCTATATCGACGGCAAGTTGATGAACAACGTTCTGCCCAAGGATCGCGATATCGCGATGGTGTTCCAGAGCTACGCGCTTTACCCGCATATGACCGTATACAACAACATGGCCTTTGCCCTTAAATTGCGCAAGACGCCCAAGGCGGAGATCGACCGCCGCGTGCGCGAGGCGGCCAAGATCCTCGGCATTGAACAGCTGCTCAACCGCAAGCCGGCGGCGCTTTCCGGCGGCCAGCGCCAGCGCGTGGCCCTGGGCCGCGCCATTGTGCGCGAACCGAAGGTGTTTTTGATGGACGAGCCGCTTTCCAACCTCGACGCCAAGCTGCGCGTGCAGATGCGCACCGAGATCACCAAGCTGCATCAGCGCCTGCAGACCACCTTCATCTACGTTACCCACGACCAGACCGAGGCCATGACCATGGGCACGCGCATCGTTCTGATGAAAGACGGCGTCATGCAGCAGAACGATACCCCCCAGAATCTCTATGACTTCCCGGAGAATCTCTTTGTGGCCGGCTTCATCGGCACGCCCCAGATGAACATTTTCCGCGTGAAGCTGGAAAAGGCCGGCGACGGCGTCTATGCCGTGTTTGGCGAGAACCGCATCCGCGTGCCCGAGGGCAAGCTGCAGCGCTTCGTTTCCGATAGCTACATCGGCCGCGAGGTCTATATGGGCGTGCGCCCCGAGGATATTCACGACGAGCAGATCTTCCTGGCCGCTTCGCCGGAGAGCATCATCGACGTTTCGGTCGAAATCGTCGAACTGATGGGTTCGGAAACGTACCTCTATCTCTCCACCTCCGGCAAGGACGACAATATTGTCGCCCGCGTCGATCCGCGCTCCGCGGCCCGCGCCGGGGACAAGATTCCCGTGGCGCTGGATTCCAACCGTCTGCACTTCTTCGACATCGAAACCGAAAAGACCATCATGCACCGCCACTAAGCCGGCCGGAGAACGCCGCGCGGCGTTCGCGCATGGGACAGGCCCGCAAGGGCGACCCTGCCTTCGCAGACAAACCGCGAAGGCAGGGTTTGTTTTTTATCGAGCCCCGCGGCAACCCTGTTTCCGGGCGCAGACCTGTCGCCGTGTCGTGGCGGCGGGCGTTTTTGGAGAATCTGCGCGCAAATTGCGCGGATGCGTCCCGGACGTCGGCCACATGCGACAAAACCCGCGAAGAGCAAGAAAGCGGAAGGGCGCCGGGACTGACGGGCGGCGGGCGCGACAGAGCCAGCGGCGCAGGAAAGGGGAAGGGCGTTCGTCACGAACCCGCTTTCAGGGAGAGCGTGGGCGGTGAAGCAAGCGGAGGGCGTGCCGGGACTGACGGGCGGCGGATGTGACGGCGGGGCCAGCGGCGCAGGAAGAGGAAGAGTGTCCGTCGCGAACCTATTTTCAGGGAGAGCGGCGGGTGCGACAGAGCCAGCGGCGCAGGAAAGGGGGAGCTTGTTCGTTGCGAACCCGCTTTCAGGGAGAGCGGCGGGCGGATGGTGCGGCGGGCGGAAGGTGCGCGCGGTAATTTGGCGGCAGGGTGAAGTATGCGCATTGCGAGCGGCGATAGACGCCGCTGCAAACGCTTTTGCGCGCCGTTTCGCGCGGTTTGCGGGCGCCGTTTTTGCGACTTCCTCTCAGGGACGCGCCTTGTCCGCGCCCGCCGGCGCGGCGTTGAGCGCAGCGTCAGAGGGAACGTCGCCTGCGGCGCCGTCCGCCCTGTCTCCGCCCGAAGCGGTCTGCGCCGCCGGTTGCAGCGCGCCGGCGAGATGCAACGACAGCTTCGCCAGCGCTGGCCCGACGAGTTCGTAAAGCACGGCCGAGGAAACCACGATGGTGGAAAGCAGATTTCCCAATTCCGGCGAGAGCATGCGCTGCCCCAGCGCCGCCAGGCCGATGGACACGCCGGCCTGCGGCGTCAACGCCAGCCCCAGGTACCTGCGCACGGCGGGATCGTCGTGCGTCAGCGCCGCGCCCGCCGCCGCGCCCGCATACTTGCCCAAAATGCGCACGAAGAAATACGTCACGCCGATGATGCCGGCCGTGGCCAGCGCCGGTACGTCCAGTCGCAGGCCGGAAAGAACGAAAAAGAATGTCAATACCGGCGGCGAGAAGCGATCCACCGTTTTAAAAAGCGCTTCGCCCTTCTTGGAAATGTTGGCGTGCACCGTGCCCAGCGCCATACAGGCCAGCAGGGGCGAGATGTCCACGGCCGCGCACAGCCCGGCCAGCGTCAAAAGCAGAATGATCACCAGCAGCAGACGGTTGTAGCGGGAAGTCACGCGCCCTGCGGCCCACTTGAGCAGAAAAGCCATGCCCACGCCCAGCGCCACCGCGGCGATGTTGTAGGCGATGGGCAAAAGGATGCTGGCGGCGTCCGGCACGCCTGCGGATTCCGCAATCTGGCTGACGGTCGCGCAGACGCTGAAGGCCATGAGCGCCGCGGCGTCATCCAGCGCCACCACCTGCAAAACCGTATCGACAAAACGGCCCCGGGCCTTGTACTGTCGGATGGTCATCAGCGTCGATGCCGGCGCGGTCGCCGCGCCGATGGACCCCAACAGCAGCGAAAACGACAGCGGCAGCCGAAAGACGAGCAGCATCGTCGCTGAAATTGCCGCCGCCGCGCCCAGGGCTTCCAGCAGGGTGATCACCGCAATGCGCGCCCCGCAGCCTTGAAGCGCCTCGCGCCTGAAGTACTTGCCCACGCCAAAGGCAATGAACGACAGCGCTATGTCGGTGACAAAGGACATGCTTTCCGCCATGGAGGCGTCGATCCATTTCAGCCCGTACGGGCCGATAAGGATGCCCGCCAACAGATAACCGGTGACGTTCGGAAGGCGCAGCCGTTTTGTCACGCGGCTGAGAGCAAAGGCCGAAAAAAGCATCGTCGCCAGTTCGAGGATGACCAGCGAAGTTGAATTGATATGCGCGGCAAGCGCCATACGCCATTCCACCTTTCCATCCGGGTTTGCGTCCGCCTGGATGGCTTGATTCTATCCCGAAAACGTGATAAAATCAAATCAATGTTTTTATGCAGGCCATCAATTTTTTGAATGATTCGGTTTTGGAGGCGCAGATCATGCTCGATCCGAAGATTTATACGCTCCTGAAATTGGAGGAACTCGGCTCCTACACGCGCACGGCGCAGACGCTTTCATTGACGCAGCCGGCGGTCAGCCATCATGTGCGGATGTTGGAGGAGGAATACGGCATTCAGATCTTCGTCAGGGCCGGCCGCGACCTCAAGCCGACGGCCGATGGCGCGCTGCTGCTCAAATACGCCCATCGCGCGGCGGCCGTCGCCGAACAGGCGCGCCAGGCGCTGCGCGATTCCCTTGAACAGATCCAGCGCCTGACCATTGGCATCACGCCGACGGCCAGCGACCTGCTGGCGCCCCAGGTGCTGGCCGCATACCTCAACGCCCATCCCAACCTGTGCGTCGAGGTGGTGCGCAATACGATAAAAAATATTGATACCATGCTGCGGTTTTATGAATTGGACTTTGCAATCATCGACGGCGTCATGCCCGGGGACCGCTACGATTCCATTCTGCTTGGCACAGATTATCTGTGCCTGATCGTTTCGCCGCAACATCCCTTTGCCGCCCGCGCCAGCGTGACGCTGGACGCGCTGGCGCAGGAAAAACTGGTGCTGCGCCCGCGCGGCACGGGCACGCGCGATCTTTTTGAGGGCTATCTGCTCAGCCATGGCCGCACGGTGCAGGACTATCGCGTCGTGATGGAGATCGACAGCGTTTCCGCCATCAAGGAGGTCGTCGCCAGCGGTCTGGGCGTGTCTGTCATCAGCCACAACGTCTGCCGCGAGGAGGAAAAAAGCGGCAAACTTGCCGTGGTGCCGCTGGAAAACTGCCGCATGGTTCGCCAGTTGAGCCTCGTATTCCCACAGGATTTTGCGCATCCGCAGCTGCTGCGGGAACTCAAAAGCGAATACGACCGCCGCATCGGTTAAAAAACGCGCCGCCGCGGAACGTGCTTGTCCGCGGCGGCGCGTTTTGCGTATGTCAGCGATTGTCGCCCCAGTAGATGATCGCCAGCATGCCCGGCCCGGTATGCGCGCCGATGATGGGGCCGATGGGAACGATGTGAATGTCCGCCTCGGGGAAGGCGGCGAGCACGACTTCCTTGAGAAGCTGCGCGTCCGCAGGACAGTCTCCGTGGCAGACCAGCACGGTTTTGCCAAGATCCGGCCGCCAGCCCTGGCGCATGAACGAGAGCTTGGTTTCGATGGCTTTGCGGCGGCCGCGCGGCTTGCCCATCACCTGCAGATGCCCCGTGTCGTCCACATGCAGAAGGGGCTTGATCTGCAGCGCCGTGCCGATCATCGCCGCCGCGCCGGAAACGCGCCCGCCGTGGCGCAGATGGTCGAACGTGTCCACCGTGAACCAGTGGCATACGCGCAGACGGTTTTCCTTTACCCAGGCGGCCAGTTCTTCGAAGCACATGCCGTCCGCCTGCCTGCGCAGGGCTTCGCAGACGAGGAAGCCCTCGCCCGCGGAGGCGCACAGCGTATCCACGCACAGAAGCTTGCGCTGCGGGTACTCCGCCGCCAGTTCGCGCATGCACTGACGCGCCCGCTCAATGGTTCCGGACAGGCCGGAGGAAAAGCCGAGATAGAGCACGTCCAGCCCGGCTTTCAGGCTTTTTTCGAACGCCTTGCGGTAAACCAGAGGATTGATCTGCGATGTGGTGGCGAATTTGCCGGCGCGCTGCGCGGCGTAAAACTGCTCGACGGTAAGATTGCCGCCGGGCCCGTAAGTGTAGGATTCGTCGCCGAGCGTGACTTCCATGGGAATGATGACGACCGGCGGAAGCCCCGCCATTAAGGACGGACAGGCGTCGGCTGTCGCGTCGCTGAAAATCTGATAGGGCATGCGCTGTACCTCGCTTCCTTGGTATGGAAATGCCGAACCGCATGGGCCACGCACCATTATAGCGGAGATGCGCGCCGCTGTCAACCAAATGCGCGGCGAGATGGAGACGACGGGCAGGGGGCTCCAACACGAACGCAAAAGCCTTCGCGCGCGGCGGTTTCGCCGCATTTTTCATGCGCCTGTGCCGTTGGCCGGACGCCTCCCTGCGCGGACGCTCAACGCGCGCCCTCCAGGCTGTCCTCATCCGCAGGAGGCGTCTGCGAACGCATGCCGATGTTCACCGGCGCGCCGATTTGGGGGTTGATAAACCGCTCGCATACGGCGTTGGCGAGCGAGGCGTACAGCAGCCGGTTCAGCGCCAGGCCGAACACCATGTAGAAAAAGCCGCCGACGGTGAGAAGGAACGTTGCCTCGCCGGTGTTGAACAAAAACGTCAAAAGCATCGCCGCGGGCAACAGCAGCGTCAGCGCCCGGATGCCCGCAAACAGCGGCAGCCGCCCCAGCGCCAGGCGCACGGCGTTGCCCAGCAACTGGCGCAGCGTCAGGCGGTAGGTGACCATCAGCATATAGACCGCTTCGAGCATCAGCAGCCAGACGATCGCGACGATGAACACCACGATTTCCGGCAACAGGAACAATCCGCTGACGTCCTGGGCAAGTTGCCCGTAAAAGCGCCACAGAAGATATGTAAGAAGCGGAATTGCTCCCGTAATGGTGGAAACGACCAACGCCTGCTTCCAGTTTTTGCGCGCATGTTCAAAAAAATCGCTGGCAACAAAGCTGTGTTCGCCGCGCGCCCAGTTGCGCGAAACGTAGCTCGCGCCGGCGGTAAAAGGGCCGGTCAGCGCCATCAGCGGCCAGAGGATCAGCAAAAAGGTGAACATCAGCCCGGAAAGCTGCGCGGACAGATCCGTCCCCTCGGTCGCGGTGACGAGCAACTGCTGCATCGACAAAAGGTTTACGCCCGTCCAGAGAATGGCCGGCAGCCAAAACAACAAATACAGCAGGTTCAGCCCCACCATGGCGCTCCAGCGTATGCGCAGAGCGTCCCAGAAGAGTTTGACGCGCGTGTCCGGCAGGTCGTCGCGCCGGAAATCGCGCTTGGGGGCGCGGTTAAAACGGCCCGCGCCGAAAAGATCTTTCAGAGTCGCCATAGATTGCCTCCAATTCCGTCGGCCGACGGCCGATGTTCCTTATATTATACCAGATTCCGCGGCGTTTGCAAAGTGAAAACGCAGAATATGGCGTTTCACAGAAGCGGGAGAAAGACCGCGGCCCGGGAACGGAAAGCGGCGATTGTAAAGCCTGCACAAAGGCGCGAGGCGCATGAAGGGAGGCGACGGAAACGCGGGACGCAGACGCCCGGCAAGAGCGGCGCGATTCCCGTGGCGCGCCGTTTGATTCCCGCGCCGGCTTTGGCGGGCAATGCGCCGCACGCAGGCCGAAGCAGCGACTGGCCCAGTTCCGCGGTTCCGGCTTTCCGCCTGTGCAAGGCTGATGTCCGTGGTGCGGCAAGGCGCGGAATGGGCGCGCTGTTTCCGGGAAGCGTTCACTGGACGCGCGCAATACAAAAGCCGCCGGAGGCTTCTCCGGCGGCCTTTGCGGGCGGCGCTGTTAAAAACTGCTGATGGGCAGGCTCTCGTCGTCCTTGCCCTTTTCGATGGAAACGATCTCCACGCAGTAGCGGCCCGTTTCCGCGTCCACCCAGGCCTGCTGGCCCACTCTGCGGCCCATGATCGCCTTGCCCAGAGGCGACTCCTTGCTGATGAGGCCCTTGAGGGCGTCCTGCCGGAGCGTCGTCACCAGGCGGATGGTCTCGGTCTCGCCGTCCTCGGGGTAGCGGATGGTCACCCTGTCAAAAAGGCCCGCCACGTCTGCGGGGCTATCGGCGGAAATGACCCTGGCCGTTGCCACCATGCGCTTCAGGTAGCGCAAACGGCTGTCGCAGCGCCGCTGTTCCTGTTTGGCGGCCTTGTATTCGTAATTCTCGCTGAGATCGCCGAAGGCGCGCGCGGTCTTGACGTCCTCCATGATCTTCGGGCGCAACACCGTGGTGCGATAGTGGATTTCCTCCTGCATTTTGCGGATATCGACCTCGGTCAGTTCATCGTACATGGCGCATCCTCCTTTCCGCGTCCGGGCGCTATTGTAGCACGTTTTCGGGGGAAACGCAAGGGCGGGATTCAAGGGCTCTTCCGCTTTTCACAGCGGCGCAGCACGCGCTTGACGCGCTCCAGGGGCATGGGCAGTTCGTCCTCGCGAAAGTATTCCACTTCCTCCACGCGCACGCGCGTCTCGCGGTTTTGCGCGCCCGCCGGGACGATCACCCAGTCGCCGGGGCGCAGCGTGTCGTCGTCTGTGCGGTAGTAGTAGGTCTGTCCATCGGGCTGAAAGGAGACGCTGCAATAGATGTACTCGCCCCTGCGCGTGCCGCGGGCGCGCAGATCGGGATCGAACAGTTCGCACGCGCCATAGGGGGCGATGAGCGCGCGCACGCCGTCGAGAAAATCCTCCCAGGCCTCGGGCAGCGCGGCGCGCGCATAGGGGACGCGCCAGGCCCTGCGCGCGCCGCTCTGATAAAGGATATCGACTTCGCATTCGCGCGCGGCGTTTCCCGCCGTTTCGGCGGCCGTCCACTCTGCGAAATACCGGGCGCATGCGTCCAGCAGGGGAGAGACGCCGCCGACGATGCGATACTGCGCGATCGCCTCCACGTTCTCGTTCCACCGCCTGCGCAGGGCGACGGTCTGCGCCGCGCGGTCGATCTCGAGCGTCTCCATGTACGCCCATGTATAACACAAGCCGCCGCCGGTCGTTTCCACAGTGAACGTGCGCCGGTGGCGGTAGGCGACGCGCAGCGTCTCCACAGGCCCCGGCCGATCGGCGAAAAGGCGCGATTCCATGCGCATCCCCCCATTGTTTCCAAAGGCGCGGCGCAAGGCCGCGCCCGAATTTCTAGACGCTGTAGGCGGTTCTGGAAATGATCTGATCCTGATACGTCCTGTCCAACTGCACGAAGTGGCCGCTCCAGCCCCACACGCGCACGATGAGTTGGCGGTGCTTTTCCGGGTGCTTCTGCGCGTCGATGAGCGTATCGCGATCGACGGCGTTGAGCTGCAACTGATGTCCGCCCAGTTGAATGAACGTGCGCACCAGTTGCGCCACCTTTTTGGAGCCCTCTTCGTTGCGGAACACGGTGTCGTGCATCTCCAGGGTCAGGGGGCCGCCGTTGATGGCGTCCAACAACGAGGGGCGGGCGAAAGCGCGAATGACCGAGATGGGGCCCGCGTCGGTGAGCATCAGCGCGGGGGAGAAGTTCGCCGGCAGGCGTTCGCCCTTGCGGCGGCCGTCGGCGGTCGCGCCCAGATTGTCCGCGTGCCAGAGGTAATACATCGCCGAGCCGGTGCCGGGGCGGAAAATGCCGCCGCGTTCGTTGCGAAGGCCTTTCAGCGAGGCGGCGAAGGCCTCCAGCAGCCAATCTGCCAATGCGTCGCATTCCTCGTCGCGGCCCATCTTCGGCGCGCGCGTGCGCAGCGTATGCAGAAGCTGGGCGTCCTCGGCAAAATCCTCGTCCATGTCCTTGAGCAGCTGCGCGGGCTTGACGCTCTTTTCCTCGAACACGAACTTGCGCACCGCGGCCAGCGCGTCCACGGCGTTGGCAAGGCCCGTGCCGTGAATGCCGTAGTTGTTGTATTTCGCGCCTTCGCTGATATCGCGGCCGGTGGTAAGACAGTCGCGCATCATCACGCTCTGCCACGGCGCCGGCTCGAGGTAGATGTTTCGCAAGCTCTCGGCGATCTCCCTTGCCCGGCGGTTGAGAACGTCTGCAACGCAGCCTTTGAACGCCTCGAAATCCCTTGCGCCTTCAAGGCCCTTTTCACAGGCCTCGCGCACCACTTCGGCCAGCGGCATGGCGCCGATGTTGGGAATATCCATGCCCACGCCGGGAACGATGAATTCCCAGCAGGCGGCCACGGTGTAATTGCGCGCGTCCCTTGCATCGTAGCCCAGCTTGATCAGGCCGGGAATGACCACATCGTCGTTGGCATACTGCGGGAAGCCCAGGCCCTGTTTGGTGAGCTTTGTGCAGTATTCGTAGACCTCCAGCGGCGTGTTTTTGTTGACGCGCAGGTTGATCTTCGGGTCGATGCGGCGCAGTTCCAGGCTGGCGGTGAGGCAGAGGGCGGTCAGGTCGTTGAAGGCGTCGTTGCCGTCCTGGTCGCAGCCGCCCAGCATCAGGCTCTGGCCGTTGTCGCCCTGCTGCATGCCGGTGTAGAGATCGCTGTCGCGGTTGAAAGCGAGGAAGAATTCCTCCAGAAGCTCCAGGGCCTCCTCGCGGGTCATGCCGCGATCGAGATCGGCCTTGAGGTAAGGCCACATGTACTGGTCGAAGCGCCCCACGGTGTTGTGGTAGACGTTCGAAGCCCACAGGGCGAGGTGCAGCATGCGCAGCATGCGCAGGGCGCTTAAAAAGTCCTTCGCGCCGTGGCGCATGGCGTCTTTCAGACCTTCGCCGTCGGGCATCGCTTCGGCGTAGCGGTCGGCAAAGGCGATCACTGCGTCGATGGTTTCGATGGCCGCCTCAAGAAAATCCCTGTCGCCGCGGCCTTCGCGAAGCGTCTGTTCGGCGCGCGCGCGGCGGGGCAGCAGGCCCTCGCGCAATACGCCTTCATAGTCCGAGGAGATATTGCATACGCGGCCCTGCTCGTGGATGAAGTGGCTGGCGAAAATGCGCTCCTTTTCGCCTTCGGCGTAGATGTCGGGAAATTCAGGAATGGTGCGGATGCCGGGAATGCGTTCATCCGCGCGCACATGGATGCGCTCGTTTTCCAAAAGCAGCTTGAGCCGCAGCGCCGCGCGCCTGCTCAGGGGCAGGTCCTCGCGCTGGATCTGCGCGCGGACACTTCCCAGCGTTTCCTCATCCAGGGGCGCGCGCAGGGCCTTGTGTTCGCCCTCGACGATCCAATGAAGCAATGTGTTGATTCTCTCCGTCATAATGCCACCGCCTTGATTCCGTATTGTTCGAAAACCGTCAGGTCCATGTTCGGCTCCCGCTCCGTATCGAAGCTGGGATTGTACTCCTCGCCCAGCAGGCCGTACTTGGCGCCCGCCGAGCGGTTGTAGCGCAGAAGTTCCACCCGGTCGAGATTCTTTGCCCCGGCCACCAGACGCGCCGTGGCTTCGAGGTTTTCGCGCGAATCGTTCACCCCGGGAATAACCGGCACGCGGGCGCGAAAAGGCTTTCCCGAGCGAATGAGCGCGCGAAGATTGGCGAGGATCTGCGCGTTGGAGACGCCCGTATAGCGCCTGTGCGCAGCTTCATCCACCAGTTTTATGTCCATCATCACAAGATCGAGCCGGCTTACGACGGAGAGAAAGACTTCCTCGCTTGCGTAGCCGCTGGTCTCGATGGCCTTGTGAACGTCCGGCAGATGGTCGCAGACGTCCTCGACAAATTCGTGCTGCATAAGCGCCTCGCCGCCGGAGAAGGTCACGCCGCCGTCGTTCATGCGCAGAATGGGCGCGTTGCGCAAAATGCGCGCGGCCACCGCGCTGGCCTTCATGGGCGTTCCGGCGATCTGGATGGCGCGGCGCGGGCACACCGCCACGCATTTTCCGCAAACCGCGCAATGCGTCGGCCGCGGCGGCGGGCCTGCGAGCACGCCCTGCGCCGCCTGCGGACAGGCCCTCATGCACTCGCCGCAGTTTACGCACAGGCTCTTGGTCACCGTGCGCTCCGGCTGGGGCTTGAATCCCTCCGGGTTGTGACACCACTCGCAGCGCAGCGGGCAGCCCTTCAAAAACACCGCCATGCGGATGCCCGGGCCGTCGTAAACGGCAAATTCCTCGATGTCAAAGACGATGCCGGTCGTGTCGCGCATCGCGCTTCCTCCTTATAGATACCCGTCGCGCTTGACAAAACCGCCAAAGCGCCGTATTATATGGTTAAAATACCGCAAATTTTCTTGAGGAGCGAGCCGCCATGCCGCCACGCAACGCGAAAACCAAATTGCAGGACATCGCCCGCCTGACGGGACACACCGTCGGCACGGTTTCCAAAGCGCTGCACAACAAGCCGGGCATTTCTGAAAAGACGCGCGCGCGCATACTCGAAGCCGCGCGCGAAAGCGGCTATATCGGCAACGCCCTGGCCGGCTCGCTGCGTTCGGGCACGAGCAAAACGGCGGCCATCATCCTCGGCGACATCGCCAATCCCCTCTTTTCCATTTTTGCCAAAGGGCTGATGGACGCCCTGGGACGCAACGGCTACAGCGCCATCCTTCTCGACAGCGACGAGGACGGCCGCCGGGAGGAGCGCGCCGTGGTGACCGCTCTTTCGCGCAATGTGGACGGCGTTTTTCTCTGCCCCACGCGCGAGGACGCGCCGGGCGTGGAACTTTTGCGCCGCAACGGCGTGCCCTGCGTGCTCATTGGCCGCAGTTTTGAAAGCGATTCGCCCGATTGCGTCGTATTCGACGACTTTCGCGGCGGGTACCTGGCCGCGGAACACCTGCTTTCGCTTGGCCACCGGCGCATACTCTTCCTCGTCGGGCCGGAGTGCGTTTCCAGCGCCCGCGAGCGCAAGCGCGGCTGCCTGGCCGCCCTGCGCGACGCCAACGTGGCGTGCGGCGAGGGGCTGATGCAGGAGGTGGGCATCACCGCAGACGCTTCCCAGAGCATCGAGCGGCTTTTGCGCGACGGCGAACATTTCACCGCCGTGTGCGCCTTTTCCGATTACGTCGCCTGGCAGGCGATTTATGTGCTCAACGAGCATGGGCTGCGCGTGCCCGAGGACGTCAGCGTCGTCGGGTTTGACGATATACAGTCCGAAATTCGCCTGCCGGTGCCGCTCACGACCATCGCCTGTCCCAAACGCCTGCTGGGCGAGCGCGCCGTGGAACTGTTCCTGCGGCGCCTGGCCCGGCCGGATGCGCCGATGGAACGCGTCTGTCTGCCGGTATCGCTGGTGGAGCGACGCACGGCCATAGAGCATGGATAACGTTTTCCAAAATGCGCAAACCGCCCGTTCAAAGCGCTGCAGACGCCTCGCCGGGAGCGGCGGAACGGCGAACGAGCCGGCTGTTTCCCTGCCGTTCGATGCCGTTTCGCGCCGGAGGGCGCGCCTTCGCCCGTCACGCGTTGTGGCGGGTGTTTTTGCGCAGGGCGGCAGCCGCCCCTTGCCCGCGCCCGTGGGGACGCCAAGGACGTAAGAGCAAATACGCCGGAACATCAGCCGCCCTTTGCCCGCGCCCGTGGGGACGCCAACCGCGCGCAGAGGCAAAGCGCGAACAAACGCCGCGCCGCAAATGGAACGAGCGAGATCTGCGCACATGGCGCGAAATCCGCGCGCTTTGCGCCGCCGCAGGACGCACGAACCCGCAAAGAAGGCGCGAGCGGCTCGCCGCCACCCCAAGGCCCGCGCTGCGCGGAGGCCAGGGCGCGCAACGGCGAAAAAACGGCGGGCCGCGCTTTGCGACGAGGGCAACCGCACAAGCGGCGCGCGTTTTCGCGCAGGCGCGGAACAAGCGGCAAGCGACGCGCCGGCCGCCCGGGCGCGTTTTGATGCGCCCGTCAGCCTCCGCGAAGGGGCTGGCGGGCGTTTTGGTTCAATCGCGGCCGTAGATGTGGCGGCAGGCGTTGTACATGCGCTTGTACTGGGCAAAGCGCTCGTCGTATTCGGCCTTGTGATCTGCGCGCGGTTCGAACGTCTCGCCGGCGTGCACCAGCGCCTGCGCCGCCTCGTCGAAGGAGGCGAACTGCCCGGTCGCCAGGCCGCAGAGCATGGCCATGCCCACGGTGCCGGCCTGCGTCTCGCGCGTGCGCGTGATGGGCAGGCCGAAGATGTCGGCGCGGATCTGCAGCGCCTCCGGGGAAGCGCCGCCGCCGCCGGCCATCAGCGCGTCAAAGCGCATGCCGAAGCGGGAGAGCAGTTCCAGATTGAGGCGCATCTCATAGGCCATGCCTTCGAGAATCGCGCGATAGACGTCCGCGGCCGTGGTGCCCAGCGTCAGGCCCGTCAGCATGCCCTTGGCTTCGGCGTCCATGTGCGGCGTACCGGTGCCGCCAAGGTGCGGCAGGAAGAGCACCGGCGAGGGCGCGTCGCCCAGGGATTTGTTCAATTCGTCGTAAGCGCTCTTGCCCTCGGCGCGGCAGCGGTCGCGCAGTTCGGCGGCGAACTGGTCGCGATACCACTTCAGGGCCGCGCCCGCGGTGTTGTTGAACACCAGCGCCAGGTAGCGCCCCGGCACGGCGTGCGGCTCGGCGCAGATGTTGTAGCGGAACATGCCCTTGAGGTCCATCGCATCGGGCAGCACGCAGGAGATGCACTCGGCGCTGCCAATGCCGTCGGCGGCCTGGCCGGGGTGCAGCGCGCCCGCGCCCAGCGCCGCGGCGATCTGGTCGTGCACGCCGGAGACGATCACGGGCCTGCCCTCAATGCCCAATTCCCGGGCTACGCTTTCCAGCATGCGGCCGACGGGATGGCCGGCCGGCACATAGCGCGGCAGTTGATCGCGCGAAAAGCCGAAGGCCTTCAGGGTAGCCGCGTTCCAGTCGCCCGCGAAGCGGTCGAACAGGAGTGTGCGCGAGGCCAGGGAGCCGTCCGCCGTGGCCTCGCCGGAGAGCATGTAGGCGACAAAGCCGCTGTAGGGAAGAATCTTGGCGGTTTTTTCCAGCGCCTCCGGGCGATGCTTTTGCAGCCACAGCAGTTTGGGCAGGGTAAACATGAAGTTGATGGGCATGCCCGCGGTGCGCATCAATTCGTCCGCGTCCACCCGCGCGCGCAGATCGTCCAGTTCGCCGCTGCCGCGCACGTCGGTAAAGAAGATGCTGTCGCACACGCTTTTGCCATCGCGGCCGATGAGCACGACGGCTTCGCCGAACGAGGCCGTTGCCAGCGCCTCGATGGGCGCGTCGCAGGCGGCGACGACGTCTTTGAGCACGGTTTTGACCGCCTCCCACACGTCCGAGGGGCGCAATTCCACCCAGCCCGGCGCGGGAAAACGCAGGTTGTATTCGCGGTAGGCGCTGGCCAGCGCCCGCCCGTCATGGGAAATGACCGTCGCCTTGCTGCCGGTCGTTCCCACGTCCAGTCCAATATAGGCCATAACGGCCGCCTCCCTCCGCCCGAAAGGGGCAAAGTATGCTCGCTTGTTTTTCCAGGGCCGCCGCTTTCGCCGCTTGCGGCGCCTGGGGGAAAGCGGCGCGCCCGCCAGGAGCGCGCCGCACAGAAGCGCTTAGATGTCGATGCGCTTGTAGCCCAGGTATTTCACCAGCGCTTCGTCGATGGCGCGCTCCCAGTTGCCGAAGGTGAAGGTGGTGTGATGGCGGAAGCCGGCGTAGCAGATGTTCTGCAGCTTGCGCTGGAGGTCCTCCGAGTGCAGAACGCCGGGCGTGCCGAAGTATTCGGGTTCGATCTCGTCGGTGGTGATCTCGCCGGTGCTCATGTAGAACTGGCAGTCGCCATTGTCGGTGCGGCCGCCGGCGAAGGTGACCAGGCCGGGCTTGATGCGGCCCACGTTCAGGCCCCAGGAGCAGTTCGGGCCGGAACCCTTGACGAACATCTTGTGTTCCTCGATGACGCCGGGCTTGGTCATCATATCGGCCGGCACCGGGCCGCAGTGGAAGACGATCAGCTTGTTGGGATCGGCGCCATAGTTGTTGTTCAAATCGCAGCAGGCGACGGACGCCTGCGAGGCGGCGTGCAGGGCGGCCATGGGGTAGACGTTGGAGGCGTCGGCCTCGCAGGCGGCGGGAACGCCCATCATGTTCAGGCAGCCCAGGAGCGAGCACGGCGCGATGTGCAGTTCATCCTGCAATTCGGGCCAGCAGCGCAGCGCCACGGCGCCGAGGTTGTTTTCTTCGATATAGGCCTGCATGGTGGCGCCAAAGCGGGAAAGCGCCTTTTCGGCGTACTCGGGCGCGCCTTCAAAGCTCATGGCGGCGTGCAGGCGCTCGTTCCATTCCTTCACCAGGGCGTCGGTATCGTTCATCTTCTTATAGCGGGCCAGCAGGGCGGAGAGGTCGTAGGTCTCCACCTCCACGCCGCGACGCTCCATGGCGATCTCGTCGTAGCGGACGCTCTTGAAGGCGGTGGTGCGGGCGCCGAACGCGCCCACGCGCAGGTGGCGCATCGCCTTGACGATGCGGCAGATGGCGGCGAAATCGCGCAGTTCGTTGTCGAAATCCTCGCTGAGGGGATGCATTACAAACGGCTGGCCGGAGGTAAATTTGAAGTCCATCTGCTTGAACACGCTGCAAAGGCCCAGCTTGCCGCAGAAGGCGTCGCGCCGGCGGGCGAAGTCCATCTTGCCGATCTCGTCGGGATAGGCCTGCACAAGCACGGGCACGTTCACATCGCACAGGGCGGCCTTGATGCCGTTTTCATCGCCGAAGTTGGGCAGGGAGATGATCACGCCGTCGTACTCGCCGTAATGCTCGTCGAGGAACTTGTGGTACTTCATGCCCTCCTGCGTGGTCTCCACCGCGCCGTAGCGGGTCAGGGACGGATCCATCGTCAAAAGCTCGATGCCATGCTTGGCCGCCGCCTGCGTCATTTCCCTGCGCGCGTCGTCGAGAAACTCGCTGGGGAAAAAGCCCCTGTTTGCCACCAAAAGCGCCATTTTCATTGTTTATGTCCTCCTTTTGACCTTGGAATTCACAATTTTCGCTGATAGACCAAAAAAACGAGGTAGAAAAAACGTTTTCCGTCCTTCCTCTACCGCCATTATTTTAGCACAGCGTGAAAAGCCGCGTCAAGCGCGATGCGCGCCAAAACCGAAAAAAATCCGGCGCCGACGCACTTTTTTTACCCTGGCGGCACAAAGTTTTGCCGCTGCGCCACAGCTTTTCCTTGCCCGCGGGCGGAGAATGTAGTATAATTGGAGAAAACCGCAGGGGGGAGACGCTGCATGCGCGCGATACAGACGGCGGTAAGCCGCGAACGCTACGAGGGCCGGGGCGCGGCGGGCCGCTTTTACCTGGGCGACGCGCAGCGCGTTCTGGAGGAACTTTCGCGCGAGCAGGCCGGTTCGGTAAAGCTGGTCTATATGGACCCCCCGTTTCTCACCGGCGAACAGTTCGTCATGCGCGCGCGCCTGGGCGCGGCGCAGTGGAGGTCGGGAAAGGGCTCGCTGATCCTGCCCGCCTTCAGCGACGACCTTTCTCCGGAGGCGTATTATGCGATGATGCGCCGCGTGCTGGAGCGTTGCCACGATCTGCTCAGCGAGGACGGCATGCTCTTTCTGCACTGCGATTTTCGCACCTCGGCGCGCCTGCGCCTGCTGATGGACGAGGTGTTCGGCGAAAAGAACCTGCTCAACGAGATCGTCTGGGTATATCATACCGGCGGTACGGCGCGGCGGTACTTCAGCCGCAAGCACGACGTGATCCTCTTTTACCGCAAAACGCGCAGGTACGATTTCGATATTTCCGCCGTGCTGCGCGCCCCTGCGGAGCCGCGGCAGAACCACATGCGCCGCCATGTGGATCCGGACGGCCGCGTCTATCGCTCCATCCGCTCCGGCGGGCGGGTGTATACCTATTATGACGACGACCCCGTGCCGCCCAGCGACGTGTGGGATGACGTCAGCCACCTGCAGCAGCGCGATCCGCAGCGCACCGGCTACGATACGCAAAAGCCCCTGGCGCTTTTGGAGCGGATCGTGCGTTGCGCCTCCCGCGAGGGCGAGGTGGTGCTCGATCCCTTCGCCGGCTCCGGCACTACGCTGGAGGCCGCCTGCAGGCTGGGCAGGCGCTTTGTGGGCGTGGACAAATGTCCGCTTACGCCCAACATACTGCGCCGCCGCCTCGACGGCGCGATGTGGGAGCTTGTTCAGCCCCCACAGACCGCGCAGGGCGATTGCGAGGCGGATATCCGCCCGGGCGTGGGGTTTTACCACGTCCGCGTGCAAACGGCGCCCGTTCCCTGGGAGGAGATGGACAACTGGGCGCTGGGCTACCTGCGCGATGGGGAGATGCGCGTGCTTACCCAGGCGGCGCGTTCCCGGCGCAGCCCCGAATTGCCGCGGGAAATGGAAGTTCCCGTGTACGAGGGAGAAATCGGCCTGCGGCTGTCCGATGTGTACGGAAAAAGTTTCTACTATAAACTTCATACGAGAGAATTTAACAACGGGGCGATATAATAAACCGTATCAAGCTTTTGGAGGAAAGCAGCATGGCAAAGATCACATTCGACACCGACGCCTGCAAGGGCTGCGGCCTTTGCGTACAGGCATGTCCGCGCAAGTTGATTCAGCTTTCGACGCACATCAACAAAAAAGGCTATAACGCGGCCTATTGCACCGACGTGGATCAGTGCGTGGCCTGCGGCATGTGCTACCAGATGTGCCCGGATTGCGTGATTCGTGTGGAAAGGCAGGCATAAAGAATGAACCGACAGATGATGAAGGGCAACGAGGCCATCGCGGAGGCCGCCGTGCAGGCCGGCTGCCGCTACTATTTCGGCTACCCGATCACGCCGCAGAGCGAGATCCCCGAGTATATGAGCAAGCGCCTGCCCGAGGTGGGCGGCACGTTCATCCAGGCCGAGAGCGAGATCGCGGCCATCAATATGGTCTACGGCGCGGCCGGCGCCGGCGCGCGCGCCATGACCAGTTCCTCCAGCCCGGGCGTGTCGCTCAAGCAGGAGGGCATCAGCTACATCGCCGGCGCGGAACTGCCCTGCCTGATCGTCAATATCGTCCGCGGCGGCCCGGGCCTCGGCTCCATCCAGCCCGCGCAGTCGGACTACTATCAGGCCACCCGCGGCGGCGGACATGGCGATTACCGTCTGCCCGTCTTTGCGCCCGCTTCGGTGCAGGAGGCCGTGGAACTGACCATGAAGGCCTTCGATGTGGCCGACAGGTATCGCACGCCCACCATGCTTTTGGGCGACGGCGCCATCGGCCAGATGATGGAACCGGTGACCATGCCCGAATACAAGCCCGCGGAAACGGACAAAAGCTGGGCCGCCACCGGCTGGCGCGAGGGCTGCGGCCGCGAGCGCGCCATCATCAATTCCCTGTATATCGAGCCCGACCGGCTCGAGGCGCTGGTGCGCAAACTGGAGGCCAAGTACAAGGCCATCGCCGAAAATGAGACGATGGTGGATCTGCAGTATATGGACGACGCCGAGTACGCCGTGGTCGCCTACGGCACCACCGCCCGCATCGCCCTCACCGCCGTGCGCAACGCCCGCAAGCAGGGCGTGAAGGCGGGCCTGATTCGCCCCATCACCGTCTGGCCGTTCCCGGAAAAGGTCATTTGCGACGCCGCTTCGCGCCTCAAGGGCGTGCTTACGGTGGAAATGTCCCTTGGCCAGATGGTTGACGACGTGCGCCTCGCCGTCAACGGCCAGTGCCCCGTGCGCTTCTTCGGCCGCACCGGCGGTATGATCCCCGGCGTGCGCGAAGTCTACGATCAACTGATGAGCATGAAGGAGGGATTGTAATGGCGACCGTTTTCGAGCGCCCCAAGTTCCTCACGGATACGCCGTTCCACTACTGCCCCGGCTGCACCCATGGCATTATCCATCGCCTGGTGGCCGAGGTGCTTTCGGAAAAGTTCAACCAGGAGGACGTCATTGGCGTCGCCCCGGTCGGCTGCGCCGTGTTCGCCTACAACTACTTTAACTGCGATATGTACGAGGCCGCGCACGGCCGCGCCCCGGCGGTGGCCACCGGCGCCAAGCGCGTGCATCCGGACAAGATCGTCTTTACCTATCAGGGCGACGGCGACCTTGCCTCCATCGGCACCGCCGAGATCGTCCACGCCGCCACCCGCGGCGAGAAGATCACCGTTATCTTCATCAACAACGGCATTTACGGCATGACCGGCGGGCAGATGGCTCCGACCACGCTCATCGGCGAAAAGACCACCACTTCGCCCTATGGCCGCACGGCCGAGCGCAACGGCAACCCCATCCGCATCTGCGAAATGCTTTCTACGCTCGATGGCCCGAGCTACATTGCCCGCGTCAGCGTGCACGACGTCAAGAACGTCTTAAACGCCAAAAAGGTCATCGCTACGGCGTTTGAGCACCAGGCCGAGGGCAAGGGCCTTTCGCTGGTGGAGGTGCTTTCCACCTGCCCGACCAACTGGGGGCGCAGCCCGCAGGAAGCGCTGAAGTTTGTCGCCGAGCGCATGATTCCGGAATACCCGCTGGGCGTGTTCAAGGAGGTCTGAAGCATGAATCTGCAAATGATTTTCGCCGGCTTCGGCGGCCAGGGCGTGCTGCTGATGGGTCAGTTGATCGCCTACGCGGGCATGGTGATGGGCAAGGAAGTCTCCTGGATGCCCTCGTACGGCCCGGAAATGCGCGGCGGCAGCGCCAATTGCTCGGTGGTCGTTTCCGACGAGCCGGTTGGCTCTCCGCGCGTGGAGGACGCCGATGTGGTCGTCGCCATGAACAAGCCTTCGCTGGCGGTGTTTGAAAAAAGCGTCGTACCCGGCGGCCTGCTCATTTACAACAGTTCCCTGATTGATGAAAAGCCCACCCGCACGGATATTCGCGTGGCGGCCATTCCCGCCAACGATATCGCCGCGGAACTGGGCAGCGCCAAGGTGACCAACATGGTCATGCTCGGCGCGGTGGCGCAGCTTACCGGCGACTTTACGGCAGAAGAGCTGGTAGACGCCATGCGCCATAAGTTCGGCCCGTCCAAGGAGCATATGATGCCCAAGAACCGCGAGGCCATCGAACGCGGCATGGCGGCGGCGAAGGGCTGATAGAATGCTTTTGTCGGTCGGCGATATCGTCAAAATGAAAAAGGCGCATCCCTGCGGGAGCGATCTGTGGAAGATCACCTTCGTTGGTTCGGATATCAAGATGCGCTGCGAGGGTTGTGGAAGGGTCGTCATGCTGGAACGTCCTGTGTTTGAAAAGCGGGTGCGGCGCATTGAGCGCGCCGCATCCGACCCTTGCGGTGCGGAGGAGCGTCAATGAAGCGTGTTCTTTCCTGGTGCGCCTGGATCGTCGGGGCGCTGGTGGTGGGCTATGTTTTGCGCACATATGTGGTCGGTACGGCGCGCGTGGTGGGCAGTTCCATGGAACCCACGCTTTACAGCGCGGATATCGTGGTCGTCACCAAATTCGATTACTGGTTTTCCGGCCCGGCGCGCGGCGACGTGGCCCTGTGCAGGCTGCCGGAACACAGCCAGACGGAGACGTATTTGAAGCGCGTCGCCGCCGTGCCGGGCGATACCTACGCCATTCGCGATGGGGTTGCCTACATCAACGGCGAGGTTGCGGAGGAACCGTATGCCACGGGCACAGAGGCCTGTGAGGATTTTGAAGTCGTCCTCGCAGCAGACGAGTATCTTGTCCTGGGCGACAACCGCCTGGAAAGCTACGACAGCCGCGCCGCGGACGTGGGCGTGCTTTCCCGGTCGGATTTTATCGGCCGCGCCCGCATCAAGGTATGGCCCGTGGAACAGTTTTTTCGCGGTATCTATTGACGGAAGAGAGGAAATGACAGTGAGCGACGAGATCAGGCGGGAAGAAAGGCCCGAAACGCGGCCGGAAAGCCGCCGCATCGCCCGCGCGCAACGCAGCGGCGGCGCGCGGCAGGAAAAACCGAAAAAGTCGGTGGGACGCGAGATCCGCGAATGGGTGATCGCCCTGGCCGCGGCGGTGCTGATCGCCCTGCTTATCCGCACGTTCCTGTTCACGCTGATTCGCGTGGACGGCGATTCCATGTACGATACGCTGCTGAACGGCGAACGGCTTTTTGTCTCGGTGCTGGATGTGCGCCTGGGCGGCGTGGAGCGCGGCGACGTGGTCATTTGCCACTACCCGAACCGCACCTCGCCGGGCCTGTTCGGCATTGAAACGCAAACCAACTTCGTCAAGCGCGTGCGCGGCGTGCCGGGCGATGTTGTGGAGCGCAAATACAACGTCACCTATATCAACGGCGAGGCCATCGACCCCGATGCCGGCGTCAATCCCGCCTATTACCCCAACGGCCATCCGGACGATTACGGGCCGTATACGCTGGACGAGGACGAGTATTTTGTCGTTGGCGACAACATTTACGACAGCCATGATTCCCGCGACTGGCACGACAGCCGCATGCCCAGCGACGATGTCGGCCCCATCACCGGGGATATGATCGTGGGCAGGGTGCGCTTCGTATTCTGGCCGCTGAGCGATATTCGTGTGGTGGAATAGCATGCGCAAACGGCAAAAACAGTTTGTGCGCCTTTTGGCGCTGATTCTGGCGGCGCTGCTCGCGCTCAGCGCGGTGGCGGCCATCTTCCTCGCGTCCGCGCACGCGCAGGGAGAGGGAACGGAAACGGCGGATCGCTATACGCTGGATATGGAATTTCTTGAAGAGGAACAGGCGCTGCGCATTCGGCAGCGCCTCGTCTATACCAACCGCACCGGCGAAGCGCTCGACCGCGTCGAGTTTTCCGCATACGCCAACATGTTCCGCCGCCAAAGCGCGCTGATGTACGAAACGGACGCGCTTGGCGCCGTTTTGCCGGAGGGCTACGCGCCCGGCGGCGTGGCGATCGAGCGCGTGCTGGTTGACGGCGAGGCCGCGGATTGGGGCATGGCCGGCGATGAAGAGCTTTTTCTGCGCGTGGAATGCGGCCTGGAACCGGGAGAGACGTGCGCGTTTGACTTTGAATACACGCTGTTGCTCACGCGCAACGCCGCGTCTCTGGGCGTGGGGGAAAGCGATTGGCGGTTGCGCGGCTTCTATTTCCAGGCGTTGCGCCGCGAGGATGGGATGTTTGTCGCCACGGATCCCTTGCAGCACGTCAATTACGTCTATGCCGACCGCGCCGACTATGAACTGACCGTCACCCTGCCCGAGCGCTATCTGCTGGCCGGCCCGGGCGAGGTCAAGGCGCTGGACAACGACGACGGCACGCGCGCCTGGACGCTTTCGGCCGAAGGATTGCGCGAATTGTGCGTGAGTTTTGGCATGCGCTGGCGCGAATATGCGGGGGAAACGGCGTCGGGAACGCGCGTGCGCGTGCTTGCCTCCAGCCGCGGCGGCGGGCCGCGGGCGCTGGAAACAGCGCTGGAAACGCTGGAAACTTACGAGAACTGGTTTGGAAAGCTTCCCTGGGATGTGACCCTCGCGCAGTCCGATTACGCGCTGGAGGCGCTCAGCCTGCCGGGGCTGATCTGGGCAAACGAGGATGCGCTTTTTAACGCGATGGCGCTGCGGCGCGCGCTGGCAAAGCAGTTTTTCGGCTATGGCGCCTATGCCATGCCCACGCGCGACGCGTGGCTTTCCGAGGCGACGGGGGAATATGTCGCATACCTTGCGCTGGAGGAGAGCGATGGGCGCGAGGCGTTTTTGCAGGCCCTCAACGAAGACGTGCTGCCCGCGGCGCAGTTCATGCTGCCCGGCGGGCTGGAGATCACCAGCGACGGCGCGCTATTCAGCGCCAGCGAATATACGACCGTTGTGCGCGAACGCGGCGCGCTGGTCATGCACGAGATGCGCGCCGCCATGGGACGCGCGGAGTTCCTCGAGGGGCTGCGCCTTTTCTATCAACGCGGCCTCGCGGGCGATGTGATGGGGGAATATGACCTGGTTTATGCGCTGAACGACGCCAGCGGTGGGGATTGGGAGGCGTTTTTGACGGACTGGCTGTTCAACATCTCTGAATACTATCAGGAGAGCTACACCATTGACGCCATTGAATGAAAACTTTGGCCTCTTTCGGAAAAAGCACGCGAAAACAGGCCGAAGGGGGAGCGACGCGCAGCTCACTTCGCCGCCGTTCGCTTTTCCACATGGCGGCGGATGCAGTCGAAACTTTCCTGGCTGATGACGTGTTCGATGCGGCAGGCGTCCTCGGCGGCGATCTCTTCGCGCACGCCCAACCCGGTGAGCCAATCGGTGATGAGCAAATGGCGCTCCAGCACCTGCTCGGCTTCGTGCAGGCCGTCCGGCGTGAGGGAAAGCAGGCCGTGTTCGTCCATTTCCACCAGGCCGAGCCGGCGCAGGTTGCTCACGGCCACCGAGACGCTCGGCCGTGAAAAGCCGAGGTGATTGGCCACGTCCACAGAACGCACATAGCCATGCTTTTTTTGCAGCATGAGAATGGCTTCCAAATAGTTTTCCCGGGATTCACGCACCTGCATGGCGCTTGCACCTCCTGCGATCAACGCTGTGACCGTGCTATGTTCATAATAGAGGAAAAACGGCCCGCTGTCAAGTGCGCGGGCGGAGGGGAGTTTTATGGAACAGAGAGTATCGGGTCCGCGCCTGAAGATGTGGCAGGGCTGCGTGGCGGTGGTCCTCGCGGCGGTATTCCTCTTTGCGGCGCAGTTTGTGCTCACCTTTTTGCAGTACACGCTGACCTTTTTTCGCATTCTGGACGCGCAGGTCGCCTATACCATCGCCTCGGTGGCCTACTGGGTGCTGGGCGGCCTTCTGGGGCTGAAGTTTTTGCAGGACTATGTGCTCAACTACCTGTATACAGCCAACACAAAGCAGATGCGCGTCGAGCGCGTCTACGGGCCGGGACGGCCGCGCTTTATGGAGGACGTCTATTTCAGCCGCCTCAAGGCGCTGGGCGAACCGGAGGAGATGAAAAAGCGCTTCCCCGGCGCAAAGGTTCTGCGCGCCACGCTGCGCCGCGCCACGCTGCCCGTCAAGGCCATGGCCTACGACAGCACCGAAGGCATGAAGATCCTGCTCATCCAACCCAGCGAGGAAATGTGGGCCCATCTGCAGACCGTGCTGAAAGGGAAGAAGTAAAAAAGCGCGCCCTGGCCGGGTATGGCGTTTGAAGGGACGGAACCATCAGCGGGAGGCTCTCCCTGCGCGGCGAGGGTTGGAATTTGCCGGGGCGCAATTGCCAGGGCGGCCGCGCCCGTTTTGCGGGCCGCGTTTCCGCGGCGCTTTGCGGATGCGCGGCCGCGGACCGCTTTTGCGGGCGCAAGACGCGCCGCGCCGGCGTTTTGATGCGGCGGGAAGCGCGGCGAAGGTTGGAATTTGCCGGGACGCAATTGCCAAAGAGGACAACGCCCGTTTTGCGCGCTGCGTTTCCGCGGCGCTTTGTGGATGCGCGGCCGCGGACCGCTTTTGCGGGCGCAAGACGCGCCGCGCCGGCGTTTTGATGCGGCGGGAAGCGCGGCGGGGATTGGAACTTGCCGGGGCGCAATTGCCAGGGCGACCGCGCCCGTTTTGCGCGCTGCGTTTCCGCGGCGCTTTGTGGATGCGCGGCCGCGGACCGCTTTTGCGGGCGCAAGACGTGCCGCGCCGGCGTTTTGATGCGGCGGGAAGCGCGGCGGGGATTGGAACTTGCCGGGGCGCAATTGCCAGGGCGCCGCGCCCGTTTTGCGCGCTGCGTTTCCGCGGCGCTTTCTGTTTCCGCGGCCAGAAGAAACGGACAAACGCGCGCTTTCACAGGCAGCCTGTTTCAAAAGTTTTGCCTCCGGGCGATCGGATGCGGCGCGGCGCCGGTGCGTTGCCTGAAAAAGAAAAGCAGAGACAAACTCTGCTTTCTTCAACAAAGGCCCTGTCGTTTGCGGGGCAAAGCCGAGCCGGGGCCATGGAAGCGCGGCGGGCGCTGGAAAGCGCACGCGCCGTTCGCGGCGCCGTTTTCACACATCCCCGGCCTGGCGGTGCTGCGATTTTTCCGTGCTGAAGCCTTCGGGATAGCGGTTTTTCAACTTTTCGATATTGCGGCCCAGAATCTCGTCCAAATCGACGCCCAGCGCCGTGGCGGTTTCGGCCAGGTACCAGGCCACGTCGCCCAGTTCCTTGATCAGCCCCTCGCGGTCCAGTTCGTGCCCCTGCGCCAGATGCTTTTTGACGATGTCGATGGCCTCGCCGGCCTCGCCGCACAGGCCCATGACGCCGTTGATGAGCACGTCGCGCCCCTGCAGGGCGGGGTTCATCGTGCGCGCGGCCAGTTTTTGGTATTCGTTTCCAGTCATGTTCGTTCCTCTTTCCGAAAGGTTGAGAAAGGCCGCCTCCCGCGTGGAAGGCGGCCATGCGTTTTACTTGGCAAAGTCCACCGCGCGCGTTTCGCGGATGACGTTGACCTTGATCTGGCCGGGATACTCCATCTCGCTTTCGATGCGCTTGACGATCTCGCGGGCCAGCACCAGGGTGCCGGCGTCGTTGACGTCCTCGGGCTTGACGATGATGCGCACCTCGCGGCCGGACTGAATGGCGTAGCAGGTTTCCACCCCTTCGAAGGAATAGGCGATGGATTCGAGCTTCTCCAGGCGCTTGATGTAGTTTTCCAGCGATTCGCGCCGCGCGCCGGGGCGGGCGGCGGAAATGGCGTCCGCGGCCTGAACAAGCACCGCTTCGACCGACTGGGCCTCCACATCGCCGTGGTGGGCCATGATGCAGTTGATCACCTGATCGTTTTCGCGGAATTTTTTGGCAAGTTCCGCGCCGATGCTGACGTGCGTGCCCTCGACTTCGCGGTCGATGGCTTTGCCGATGTCGTGCAAAAGCCCGGCGCGCTTGGCGATCTGCACATCCGCGCCCAGTTCGGCGGCCATGACGCCGGCCAGATGGCTGACCTCGATGGAGTGCCGCAGCACGTTCTGGCCGTAGCTGGTGCGATACCGCATGCGCCCCAGCAGTTTCACCAGTTCCGGATGGATGTTGTGCAGGTTGGTTTCAAACACGGCCTGTTCGCCGGCCTCGCGGATCTGCTGATCCACTTCCCGGCGGGCCTTTTCCACCATTTCCTCGATGCGGGCGGGGTGGATACGGCCGTCCATGATGAGCTTTTCCAGGGCGATGCGGGCGATCTCGCGGCGCACGGGATCGAACGCGGAGATGATGACAGCCTCGGGCGTGTCGTCGATGATGAGATCGACGCCGGTCGCCGTTTCCAGCGTGCGGATGTTGCGGCCTTCGCGGCCGATGATGCGGCCCTTCATGTCGTCGTTGGGCAGGGCGACCACCGAAACCGTGGTTTCCGCCACATGATCTGCGGCGCACTTCTGAATGGCCAGTGCGATGATGTTGCGCGCCTTTTTGTCGCCTTCCTCCTTGGCGCGGGATTCGATCTCGCGCACCATGACGGCGGCGTCGTGGTAGGCGTCTTTCTGAATGCGGCCGATCAGGATGTTTTTGGCATCCTCCATGGTCATGTTGGCGATGCGTTCCAGTTCCTGCTGTTGCTGCTGATGCAGCTGACGGGCCTCGTCTTCCAAACGCTCGGCGTCCTTGTATTTGGCGTTGAGCTGTTCTTCGCGGGATTCGAGATGGTCGGCCTTTTTGTCGAGCTGTTCTTCGCGCTGGGTAAGCCTGCGTTCCATGCGGGTGACCTCGCTGCGGCGATCGCGGACCTCCTTGTCCAGTTCGCTCTTGAGGCGGATGATTTCCTCTTTTGCCTCCAGAATGGCCTCTTTTTTCTTATCCTCGGCCTTGCGGGTCGCGTCCTCGAGCATATTGCGGGCGACTTCTTCGGTCTGCCCGATCTTCTTTTCCATCGCATTCTTGCGGTAGAAATAGCCTACCGCCAAGCCAACCGCCAGCGCAACGACCGCGACGATTGCATAAATCAAGCGCCAGTCCCTCCTTTTCCAAAAATTCTCAATTCCAGTGGAAATCGGCAAGGCCTGGGCGCTTTGCGGGCGTTTATATGATGCTGTCGATAGTTTCCGGTTACCTACATATGCAAAACCGCGTCCGCGGCGGGGAATCTATCGTCAGTCAACCGGCCTGTGCCGTGAAGAAAAGCGTATAGCCATACGCAGTCTACCTATCTATTTTAGTCGCTTGGCGACGGCCTGTCAAGCGCAGAACGCGTAAACCTGGGGCGACAAATGTGACGAAATGTTTACGTTTGCGCGTAGCTGCGGCTGCGCCGCTCGGCCTCAAAGACGAAATAGCCGTCCCGCATGTGTGCGCGCGCGCCGCCGAACACGCTTTTGAGTTTGTTGAAATACCAATCCCGGCGCTTGACGACGAGAAACAGCTTCCCGCCCATCTCCAGCCGGTTAAAGCTTTTCAGGATCAGCTTTTTTGCGACGGAAAAATCGCTTTGGTAGGGGGGATTGAGGAGAATGCGGTCAAAGGCCGCGTCGGGCACGGCCTGCAGAGCGTCGCCGACATACACGCGCGCCTCTCCCACGCCGTTGCGAACGGCGTTGCGGCGCGCCGTTTCCGCGGCGAGGGGGTCTACGTCGGTCATGACCACGTTTTGCGCGCCGCAGACCAGGGCCGCGTATACGCCCGCCAGCCCCCAGCCGCAGCCCAGGTCCAGCACGCGCAACCCGGGCTGCAGCGCCGCCACGCCCAGCATCGCCAGGGTTCCCCGATCCGCGCGCGCGGGCGAAAACAACCCCGGCGCGGTCTCAAAGGCCATTGTCTGGCCGCCAAATTCCACTTGCAGACACATGCGCTTTGCCTCCCGCGTCCATTATAAAAGCACAAACCGCAAAACGCAAGCGCGGCGCGCGGAAACTTCATATATTTTGCCTTGACAGGGCGGCGTGTTTCGTCTATACTGTAAAGGCTGTATCTTGGGAATGTCCGCTTTTCCCGCGTGGGCAGCCGGCCCGCGCAGAAGCGCCAGACATATTATTTCGATTGAAGGAGTTGTTTTCCATGAAGCGTACTTTCCAGCCCAAAACGCGTCAGAGAGCCAAGGTGCACGGTTTCCGCGCCCGCATGAAGACCAAGGCCGGCCGTCGCGTCCTCAAGGCCCGTCGCCTGCGCGGCCGCAAGACGCTCAGCGCGTAAGCGCCGCCATGACCGTGGAGGAACGGGCCGTCCGGGCGGACCTGCGCTTTCCGCGCGCCTGCCGCCTGGGCAGAAATCGCAACTATCGGTATGTATACCGAAAGGGCAAGAGTTACCCTTCCCACAGCCTGGTAGTGATCTACCTGCGCGCGAAGGATCTCAAGCTGGGGTTTTCCGTATCCTCCAAAGTGGGCAACGCCGTTGTGCGCAACCGCGTGCGCCGCTGTCTGCGCGAGGACGCGCGCTTGCTGCGTCCGCGCCTGAAGCGGGGCAGGTATATCTTCGTGGCGCGCCCCGGGGCGGCCCGATGCCCGCACGCGGCGCTGACGCGCGAGATGCATCGCGCGCTGGAGCGCGCGCGGCTTCTGGAAGAAGGCGAAGCATGAGAACGCTGGCAAAACGGGCGCTGTTGGCGCTCATCCGCTTCTATCGCCGGCAGATTTCGCCGGCGACGCCGCCCTCGTGCCGCTTTACGCCCACCTGTTCCGAATACGCATTGCAAGCCGTGGAGAAATACGGCGCGCTCAAGGGCGGCTATCTGGCCGTGCGGCGCATCCTCAAGTGTCATCCGTTTCACAAGGGCGGCTATGATCCTGTGCCATGATGCGACGGCCGCTGTGCGCGTCGCCTTTTTGCGTTGCCCGCCCGCGCGGGCGCCGCGCTGAATGAACCGCTAGGGGGTCTTTAGGACAAATGGGAGGCATCAACGGATTTTTCATCTCCATTCTGGAGGGCATCCACTCCTTTGTGGGCAACTACGGCTGGTCCGTGGTGCTCTTTACGCTGCTGGTCCGCTTCGTGCTTTTGCCGCTGGACATCAAACAGCGCAAGAGCATGCGCGCCATGCAGAAAATTCAGCCCAAGCAGCTCGCGCTGCAGAAAAAGTACGGCAACGACAAGGAAAAGTACAACCAGAAGCTGTCGGAATTGTACCGCAAGGAGAACATCAAGCCGCTGGCCGGATGCCTGCCGATGCTGATCTCGCTTCCCTTGCTGCTGTTTATGTTTTCGGCCATGCGCAACCTGGCCAGCGAGCAGAGCGCGCGCATGCTTCTGGGCCTTGTAGAGAGCATGCCCGCCCTGGCCGACGGCTCCAGCGTGCTTGCGGCGCTTTCCGCCATTGAGATCGACCTGAGCGCCCTGGCGATCACGCCCGAGCAGCTGGAATCCATCCTCGCCGGCGTCACGCTTTCGGCGGATCAGGTTCAGGCCGTGAGCGAGCTTGCCACGGTGGCGCTTTCTACCGACCAGGTTTCCGCCATCGCCAAACTGCTTACCAGCGAACAGGCGGTGCTTATCAACGAGCAACTGGAAATGGTCCTTTCCGGGATCACCCTGACGGCCGAACAGGCGCAGTCCATCGCCGCGAACATCGACTTTGAAAGCTGGCTGTGGATCAAGAACGTCTTTGTGCCCGATTCGTTTATGAACAGCATTCTGCCGGCGGCCGGCGCGATCACGCAGGACAACGCTTCCATTCTTACCAGCTTGCAGTTGACCCCGCTGGACGGCTCGGACGTGCTCACGCGCGCCAATCTCGAGATCATCGCCAGCTTCCTCAAAACGCCGGCCTATGCCAGCATCGCCCAGTCCCTCGGCGCGGACAATTTCATCCGCATCCCCCTGGATCTGGTGTTCTTCCGGCCCACGCTGACGCTGCCGGCCTCCTTCTCCGCGCTGTTTAGCAGCGCCAACGGCCTGTTCATTCTGCCGCTGTTTGCTGCGCTGAGCCAGCTTTTCATGACCAAGCTGACCATGCCGGGCCAGAAGAAGGACGCGCCCGCGGAAGAACAGCAGGTCAACCCCATGGGCGGCGCCTTCATGAAGTGGTTCATGCCGCTTCTGTCGTTGTGGTGGTGCGCCGGCTACAACGCCGCGTTCGCCATTTACTGGTGCGCCGTGAACGTCATTCAGATTGCGCAGAGCTTCTGCATCAACCTCTACTTTGAGCGCAAGGACCGCCAGGCTGAGGAATCCGCGGCCAAGTAATTCCGGCGCGCGCTCAAACGGACCATCCTAAGGAGGAAGATCCCTTGAAATCCATTGAATCCAGCGGCAAGACCGTGAAAGACGCCATCAATCAGGGCGTCAAGGAACTCGGCTGCGACCCGAGCGACGTAGAAATCGAAGTCCTGGAAATGGGCAGCCCCGGGCTGTTCGGCATGTTTGGACGCCTGGCGCGCGTGAAACTTACCCTCAACGAAGCCGAGGACGATTTTGAGATCGACATGCCGGCCATGACCCTCGATCAGCCCTCCGCCAAATCCGGACGCGCCCGCCGGCGCGAGGAAAAGCCCAAGGCCAAGAGCGCGCCCGCCGCGCAGGAAACCGCCCAGGCTGAAGCGCCCGCGGAGGAAAAACCCCGCAAGTCCAAGCCCCGCCAGCGCCGCGAAAAGGCGGACGAGCCCGTGGCCGTCGTGCCCGCCGAGCCGATGGAGCCGGAAGCGCCCTTTGTCGAGACCGCCTATGAGGAACTTACCGACGACGCCAGGCGCGCGCTGGATTTCCTTTCCGGCATGGTCGAGCGCATGGGCGTGCAGGCGCAGTTCAAGGCCTGCGAAACGCCCGAGCAGCTTCGCGTGCAGCTTTTCGGCGAGAACATGAGCGTGCTCATCGGCCGCCGTGGCGAAACGCTCGACGCCCTGCAGTACCTCACCAGCCTTACGGTCAACCGCGGCCGCGAAGCCTATCTGCGCGTGTCCCTGGATACCGAAAACTACCGCGCCAAGCGCGAAGAAGCGCTGCGCAAGCTGGCTGCGCGCATGGCCAACCGCTGCAAAAAGACCGGCAAGCGCGTGGCGCTCGAGCCGATGAATCCTTACGAGCGCCGCATATTGCACTCCGCCCTGCAGGGCGACCCTGCGGTCACCACCCATTCTGAGGGCGAGGAGCCGTATCGCCGGGTCATTATCACGCTGAAGTAGGGCAAGCGCCGCAAAACGCCATCCCTCCCAACGGCATATGCTGCCGGGGAGGGATGTTTTATGAAAAAATGTCTGGCGGCGCTGCTCGCGCTGCTGCTTCTCACTGCCCCGGCGTTCGCCTTCGGACCGGCGGGGGAGACGATGCACGGCATAGACGTCAGCGTCTATCGGGGCAGCGTCGATTTTTCCCGCGTGGCGCAGACGGGCGTGCGCATGGTCTATATCCGCTCCACGCTGGGCTTTTCCTACGTGGACCCCACCCACGAGCGCAACGCTGACGGCGCGAAAGCCGCGGGACTGGAATTTGGCTTTTACCACTTCTGCACCGCCTCCACCACCGATGAGGCTGTGCGGCAGGCGCGCTTTTTCGCCCGGACCATCGCCCGCTACGATTACGGCCTCAAGCCGGTCATGGAGCTGTCGCCCGCCCGCAAACTCACCCGCGCGGAGACCACGGACGTGGCGCTGGCCTTTTTGCAGGAAGTTGAGCGCCTCACCGGCCGCGAACCGGCCATCTACTGCTCCGCCTCCACCGCACGCGACGATTACGACAGCCGTCTGGCCCCGTACAGCCTCTGGGTGGCGCAGTACGGCGCGCGCGAACCGGAGGAAAACGGCATCTGGCCGACTTGGGCCGGCTGGCAGTACAGCGAGCGCGGCCGCGTGGACGGCATCGAGGGCAACGTCGATCTCGACCTCTTTACGGCGGAGATGCGCGCCCAGCCCGAGCCGACGCAGAGTGCAGGCCCCACGAGTGTGCCCACGCCCGCGCCGACCGCCACGCCCGCGCCGACCGCGACCATCGCACCCACCGCCTGTCCGACGCCCACCGCCGCCCCGTGCGCGGCCAACGCCTACGTGGTGCAGCCGGGCGACACGCTCACCCGCATCGCGCAGATGTTCTCCACCACTGTAGAGGCCCTGACCGAGCGCAACGGCCTTGCCGATCCCTCGGTGATCTACGTCGGACAGATCCTCTACTACCGCTGAATCCCGCCCGCCGTCCGCAAGGCGGCGGGCTTCCTCCCTGCTGCAAGGGCATGAACGGGCACCCCCGATCTTTTCCGGCATTGCCGCGCTCGGCCACGCGCAGAGAGGCGCTACAAGACCTTCTCGTATGCGATCTTGACACTGTTGTCAAACCAGATCTTCCCGCAGTAGGTGAAGCCATTTTTGCTCAGCAGGTGTTTCATCACCTCGTTGTTTTCATCGGTGTCGATGCGAAAACTCTCCATCCGGCGGCATTTCATCAGCTCTTCAGCGAGCTGGATGGCGATCGTCGCCGCCCCCTTTCCCCTGGAACGCTTGCCCATTGCCAGGCGGTGAAGGACTCCGTAGGCGCGGGTGTCGATGAGCCAATGTCCGTCAAGGCCGTCATACGCCATCTCGCCGCCCAAATCGATGCACATGTAGGCAAGGGGGCGTTCGCCGGCCATCAGAAAGTAGCCAATCCCCCTGGCGATGTCCTCTTTGATCGTGTCCGCGCTCGGGTATCCGTTTTGCCATTGATCTACGCCCATGCTTCTCAGAAATGCCTTCGCTTCATCAATGAAGGCGATGGCGACAGACGCTTCATTCGCCGCAACGGCTTTCAGTGAATATTGTTCCTCATTACACATCACAGTTTCCCTCGCTTTCCGAAAAAATGCCTCGGTCCCGTTCTCTTCTGCGCTTTGGTCATCTCAGGGGGCATAAAAACGCTGTCAGGCCCTTCGAGCGCTTCCCTTTTTCCTCAAAGTGTGATATAATGCACATATCGAACAGTATGCTTCATGCAATATATGATACAGTATGTTCGATATATTGTCAAGCAGGAGAGGACAAGTTTTTGGAAGAGATCAACGCGTTGTTTTCCATGAATCTGAAACGCCTGCGCGCGGCGCGGCGCATGAGTCTGGACGAGGTATCGCGGCTTTCCGGCGTGAGCAAGAGCATGCTGGGGCAGATCGAGCGCGGCGAGGTCAATCCCACGATTTCGACGGTGTGGAAGATTGCCGGCGGATTGAAAGTGCCTTACAGCGAATTGCTCAGCCGGCCCCAGGCCTCCTGTGAAGTGGTAAGGACCGCAGATGTCAGCCCGGTCCTGGAGGACGGGGGACGCTACCGCAACTACATGCTGTTTCCGCTGGAGGAAGGCCGGCGCTTTGAGGTGGTTTATATCGAGATTGACGCCGGAGGCGCGCTGCAGGCCGCGGCGCATCCGCGCGGCACGCAGGAATTTGTTGCGGTGTTTTCCGGCAGACTGCGCGTGCGCGTGGGCGAGGCGGAGTATGTCGCCGCCGACGGCGAGGCGCTGCGCTTTGCGGCCGACCGTCCGCACCGCTACGAAAACGTGGGCGGCGATTTGTGCCGGATGAGCATGATCATCCACTACCCGTCTTAGGCGACGGCTGTAACATACAGAAAACATTTTCTTGCATAAGGTGTAATTTTCTTCGGCGCGTCTTGACAGCATGCGGCAAATATGCTATGCTTAACGGTAACCACTGGGAGGTACAAGGAATATGCAGAAGGACTTGCTTTACGCGCCCGTCTACGTCGCGCCGTCGCAGGAGGAACTGCGCGCGATGCTGGGCGACCGCGTCTATACGGCGTGCAAGGCCGTTCGCGACTATGCGCACGCCAACTATGAAATGGAGGAACGCTGGCGCTATTCCGACCTGCGCGACGCTTTCGACTGCCTGTTTTACAACGGCGAAAAGCGGCTGTGTTCGCTGCACCTGCGCGAGGGGCGCATTTCGCTGCTGATCCTCATATCGCAGGGCGAGCGCGCGGCCTTTGAGGCGCGGGAGGAAGGCCTCGGCGCGGAAGCGCGCGCGTACTATGCCGCGGCCGCCGAGGACGAGGGCGCAAAATGGATCCGCGTGGCTATGGAAGGCACCGCGCCGCTGGAGGACATCTTTGCCCTGATCCGCCTCAAGGCGGAAGTTGCAGGGATCGAAAAGATAGGACCAAAAACATTCGGAGATGATGAAAAATGAGCGAGAATTGCAACCACGATTGCGGCTCCTGTTCCGCCGACTGCGCCAGCCGCACGGAGGACTTCCGCGCGCAGGCGAACGCGCATAGCAATGTCAAAAAAGTCATCGGCGTCATCAGCGGCAAGGGCGGCGTAGGCAAGTCGCTGGTCACGTCGCTTCTGGCGGTCAGCGCCCGCCGGCGCGGCTATGAAACCGCCATCCTCGACGCCGATATCACCGGCCCGTCTATTCCCAAGGCGTTCAATGTTCACGAACAGCTGATGGGCACCGACGAGGGCGTTATCCCCGCCCAGACCAAGACCGGCGTCCGCCTGGTCAGCCTCAATCTGCTGCTGGAAAACGAGACGGATCCGGTCGTGTGGCGCGGGCCGATCATCGCCGGTACGGTCAAGCAGTTCTGGACGGACGTGATGTGGGGCGATGTGGATTATATGTTTGTAGACATGCCTCCGGGAACGGGCGATGTGCCGCTGACGGTGTTCCAGTCCCTGCCTGTGGACGGCGTTGTGCTGGTCACTTCCCCACAGGAACTGGTGGGCATGATCGTTAAAAAGGCCGCCCGCATGGCGGAAATGATGAATGTGCCGGTGCTGGGCCTGGTGGAGAATATGTCCGGTTTCCAGTGCGATCAGTGCGGGAAGGTACACGATATCTTCGGCGCCAGCCATGCCGAGGCAGTCGCCAAGGAACTGAACATCCCCGTGTGCGCGCGCCTGCCCATCAACCCCAAACTGGCCGCCGCCTGCGACAAGGGTATGATCGAACTGTTCGACGGCGATTGGCTGGAAGGCATCGTGGATGCCGTCTGTGGAACGGACAAGTAAAGACCGAAGTTTGTTTCTTCGAACAAAACGCGGTGGGAGCAATTCCCGCCGCGTTTTTGATTCCCATGCGCAAGACCAAAGTCTGCATTCAGAGCACGGCATTTGGCATTTTTTAACATGAATTTTACTGTACAATTTTTGTTAACAGTTATACAATAAGGGTGTATCTTTAGGTAGGACAGCGAGGATGAGGAGGGTCTCTGGTGACAAATAAAGGGAAACTGCGGGAACGTATTTTTGCGATTCTGCTAACGTTGACCATGTTGGTCAGTTTTTGCGGAATGGCTGAGCAGCCGGGCGAGATGGACGCGCTGCACGCGGCCCTGCACGCCGCGGAAATTACAACGTCGGGAGGGGCTGACGTCCAGCCTCAGACGCCGGGCGAGCCCGTTGAACCGGGCGCACCTGCCGAGCCGGGCGAGCCTGTGGAACCGGGCGCACCTGCCGAGCCGGGCGAGCCTGTGGAACCGGGCGAACCTGCCGAGCCGGGCGAACCTGCCGAGCCGGGCGAACCTGTGGAACCGGGCGAACCTGCCGAGCCGGGCGAACCTGCCGAACCGGGCGAGCCTGCCGAGCCGGGCGAACCTGTTGAACCGGGCGAGCCTGATGAATCTGGCGAACCTGCCGAGCCCGGTGAACCTGCCGAGCCCGGCGAACCTGCCGAGCCTGGCGAACCTGCCGAACCTGTGGAACCAGGCGAGCCGTCCAAACCGGGCGAGTCTGTGGAACCGGGCGAGCCTGTTGAGCCGGGCGTACCTGCGGAACCTGCCGATCCTGCGGCGGATGCGGAACCTGCCGAGGTTCAGGAACCGACCGAAGTTCAGGAAACGGTCGCGGCGCCGGCCGCAGAACCGACCAGCGTCGAAATGGTGATGATGCTGGCCACGGGCGTGCTGGAGGCCGATCCCCGCGCCGAGGGCTGCGATCACCCGGAGGACCAGCGCCGCGAGGGCAGAGATGACGACGTGGATTACAGCGCCTGCATCGACAAGGACGAGAATTACCACTATTACGCCAAAACGATCGTGACCTGGACCGAATGCGGCGCATGCGGCGCAATTCTGGACTATGCGTTCACGCAGGACCGGTACGCAGAGCAGCATTCTCGTACGGGAGCGCCAGGAGAAGAGTATTGCCGCACCTGCCTGTATCGGTTCGGCGAGACCCCTGCGCACGAGCACAAGTTCTACATGTTTCGGGATGATGATTACGAATATATTGACAAGGAGACCCATCGCTACTTCGAGTATGAGATCCCGGGGGAATCCTGCCAGATTTGCGGAGAGGAAGTGCCGGAGGGCGAACGGCCGCCCACGGAAATTGTGATAGATGAAATTGAGCCGCACAATTTCGACTCCACCGGCCAGTGCCAATACTGTGGCTACTCCTCTGATTCTGAATGCGGGCACTACTATTTTACATACGAATACGGCATTAACCACTATAAGGAGGGTTCCGCCCAGTGTCTGGACGAAACCTACCACCTGCAGCAGATTGAATATATGTATGTAGACCAGTACTGCAACGATTGCGGGACCTGGCTGGGCGGCTACAGAGATTACGGCGACGGCACGGCGCGCACGGTCAAAGAGGCGCACAACATGGTCGCGACCGAAACCGGCTCGGTCTGCGCGGACTGCGGCTACACGCTGACGTGCCAGCACGCAAACACCACGCTGCTGAACCCGCTGGAGCACATGGAGTATGTCGAACACGGCGGCAAATTCGGCTATACGGACAACGGGGACGGCACGCACACCTACAAGCAGTACCTCAACGAGGTCATTCAGTGCCAGGACTGCGGCGTGATCTTCGCCGGCGAGCCCTATATCGCAACCGGCACGGAGGCGCACGGCCTTTCCGACAGCTATTGTTATGACTGCGACAAGGTGGTCGAGCCCGGCGAAGTCTGCCAGCACGGGGACGGCCTGCAAAAGAGCGTCAGCGTCCACAGCGAACAGCCCTTCGCCAAGGACCCGCTTCTGCACGTCACCGTTACCTACACGACGACGAGCTGGTACTGCCCCCTGTGCGGAGACAGCTGGAGCGAGAGCGACGTCGTGTATGAAAACGTGGAGGATGTGCATACCTTCGTAAACGGCGTGTGCACGGCGTGCGGCTACACGCAGGTTGCCGGCTGTACGCACACCGGCGGGACCTATGACGTCTACAGCGACATCAAGACGGAGTATGTGTATCTGAACGAACAGCAGCATCAGGTGATTTTTTCGGAATACAAGACGGAATACTGCGCGGACTGCGGCGCGGTGCTCTTTGCGGGCTATGTAGCGCAAGAGCCCTGGGCCACAGAGCATTGCAGCTATGACGGCGGCAACTTCTGTTCCGACTGCGGCGCGCCCATCGTCTGCGCGCACGAACATACCTATAAAGATAATGCCGGCATGGGGGCTGCGGAATACATTTCCGTGGAGATCGAACCGGACGGCTATTATCACCGGTATACATACAACAGCACGGTCGCCACCATCTGCAAAGACTGCGGCGCGACGCTTGAGACGGTCAACGAGGTCCGCGAAGAGCGGGAGATGCACAGCTACAACACCATCGGCGTCTGCGCGGTTTGCGGTTACGCCTGCCCGCACGATGACATGCGGGAGGACCCGTATACCGCCGAGCCAATCTATGAGGACAACTACGACGGCAAGACCCACACCAAGACGGCCTGGACAGGGAAACCGCAACACTGTGACAATTGCGGCATGAATGTGCCCGCGCCGACCGAATCGGTCGTCGAGGAGCATACTTACGAGAACGGCGTCTGCACAGGGTGCGGGCATGAGCAGTATCCCTACGACTGTCCGCACACGGGCCTGGTCTGGGAACTGGTCAGCGCCACGGTGGACCATTGGGAGTGCGATGAAAACGGCATGTGCGTCGCCGTCGGCCTGCGCGATTGCTACTACGAGGCCACCTGCGAAATTTGCCGCCTGAAGATGGAGCGCTACGGAAACGACGACCCCACCTACCGCAACGTGCTGGGCGAACATCTGCTCGTCAGCGGCGTCTGCGCGCGCTGCGGCTATCGCCCGGAATGCGCGCACGAACACACGATGCTTCAGTATTATGCGACCGTCTACGCCGGCGGCGGGGCGAAGGCCAACCAGGACGGCACGACGCACACGACCAACGTGTCGCGCACGCCGTACTACGCCTGTGCCGATTGCGGCTCGACCTTCCCCGGCGAGGCGGAAATTGTGGAGAACTACACCGAAAATCACACCTACAACGCAAACGGCCAGTGCACCCTGTGCGGCGCGGTCAACGCGTGCACGCACGCCCCGGCCTTCCTGGTGGAGGAAAGCTATGCCGAGGCGGAGGTTATTTCCAGAAACGATGAGGGGCATACGCTTCAGTACATTGGCGTCATTCGCTACTATGCCTGCCCGGCCTGCGGATATGGGTGGTCCGAGGAGGGCCCCGTGGACAACTACTTCGTGACCGAGGCGCACCGCAACGACGGCAGCGGCATCTGCATGGAATGCGGCTACGTCCTCAAGGTCTGCCAGCATGAGAACGCAGAGGAGCAGCCGTATAGCGAGATCGGCGTGGTGCGTTCGGACGCGGACGGGCATACCTTCCTTGTGCGGGAAGGAACCGTTACCGTCTGCTCGGACTGCGGCGCGCAGCTGAAAAAAACGCCCGGCGAGCCCAGGGAGATGCAACAGCCGCACAAGTGGGACAACACCGGCCGCTGCATGGACTGCGACTATGTCAACGCCTGTACGCACCCAGATTGGGAGGGCGTTTACAATCAGCCGATCCCCGACGAGGGCTCCTACGCGCCCATAGACGGTCAGTTCCACAGCTATACTTATACGGAGTACGGCTGGTATCGATGCTCGACCTGCGGGCAGACCGTCAGCCAGACCTACGTCGGCAAAACCGGAGTTCCGGCGCAGGAGGAACACTTCTTTGATGACACCGGCGCGTGCGTGCTGTGCGGCTACGTCGATCCCGAAGTATGCGCGCACGAGGAGACCCGCGAGGAGCGCAGGACCGCGCCGGCCTACGTCTCCGTCGGCGACGCCAAGCATCAGGAGCGCCTTGACGCCGAGATTACCTACATCTGCAAAAGCTGCGGAGCCGAGGTGAAGAAAGAAACCCAGACCGGTTCTCTCGGCGCCATGAAGGCCCACACCTATGCAAACGGCGTGTGCACGGTGTGCGAGCATACCTGCGCGCATAGCAACGCGGAGGCGGGCGAGCCGACGCAGGGCGAGACCCAATACGAAACCACCGCGACCCAGCATACGGCTTCCTACAAACTCGAAACGCCCTATACCTGCCCGGATTGCGGCCATAAATGGACAGAGGAAGAGGCTGTAAAAGGCACGGCGGAGGCCCACGAATTCGAAAGCGGCGTGTGCACGGTTTGCGGGTACGAGTGCCAGCACGACCAGCAGACCGCGGGCGAGACGCAGCAGGGCGAACTGCTCCGCTATGAAGCCACCGCCGAACAGCATACGCCGGTCTACAGGAACACGACGCCCTATACCTGCGAAGTATGCGGCGAGACGGTAAAGATGGATGAGGGCACCGTAAAGGGCGAGCCGGAGAACCACGCGTTCGCAGGCGGCAAGTGCACGGTTTGCGAGTACGAGTGCCAGCACGGCCAGCAGACGGCGGGCACGGCGCAGCAGGGCGAACTGCTCCGCTATGAAACCACCGCCGAACAGCATACGCCGGTCTACGAGACCCAAACGCCCTACACCTGCGACGTATGCGGCGAGACGGTAAAGACGGAAGAGGGCACCGTAAAGGGCACGGCGGAGGCCCACAAGTTTGAGAACGGCATGTGCAGCGTATGCGAGTACAACTGCCAGCATACGGAAGTGACCCCAGGCGTGCCGGAGCTGATCGAAGGTGAGGATAGATATGAAACAACCTCCACGCAGCATACCCGGGTGCACAAGATCAACACGCCCTATATCTGCAGCGCATGCGGCGTGACGGTGCGGTGGGAACGCGGCGAGGAGCGGGGCGAGACGGAGGACCACACATTCTTGGACGGCGTGTGCTACCAATGCCGGTACACATGTCAGCACGACCAGGCGACCGCGGGCGAGACGGTTCGGGGCGACCTGGACCACTATGAAACCACCGCGACCCAGCATACGCCGGTCTACGAGACCCAAACGCTCTACACCTGCGACGTATGCAAGACGGGGTGGACGCAAACGGGCACCGAAAAGGGCGAGCCGGCAGACCACGCGTTCGTGGACGGCAAGTGCACGGTCTGCGGACACGAATGCGAGCACACGGACGCGGATGTAAGCGTGGAGTCGGAGGTCAAGGAATACATCAATATGACCGACATGATGCATACCGCGGTGAACACCGTAACGACGACGACGACCTGTAAGTACTGCGGTGATGTAAGCGTGTTGTCCAAAGACGAGAACGGCGAGCCGGAAGAGCACACCTATGTAGACGGCGTGTGCACGGTCTGCAAACACGAATGCGAGCACACGGACGCGGAGGTAAGCGTGGATTCGAAGGTCAAGGAGTACATCAATAAGACCGACGAAACGCATACCGCGGTGAATACCGTAACCACGACGACGACCTGTAAGTATTGCGATTATGTAAGCGAGTCGTCCAAAGACGTGAACGGCGAGCCGGAAGTGCACATCTATGTAGACGGCAAGTGCACGGTCTGCGAGTACGAATGCACGCATTCGAAGGAGACCGCGGGCGAACCGGTTCAGGGTGAAGTGATCGAGTATACCTCCGACGACGCGCAGCATACGCCCATATACGAGACCGAAACGACCTACACCTGCGATACCTGCGGCAAAACGAGAATCAATAAAGGCGAACAGCCCGGCCAGGGCGAAGCGCATATCTATGAGGACGGCGTATGCACGGTCTGCGAGTACGAATGCCGGCACGACGCGGCCACCGATACCTTCGCGGACACCTTTGACGCTTTCACGGAGATCGAGCGTGACGACGAGATGCACACCGCCGCCGGAACGCGCGTGACGACCACGACCTGCGATACCTGCGGCATGGAAACCAACGTCACCGAAGCTCCCGTCAAGGAACGGCAGCCGCACATCTACGCCGACGGCGTTTGCACGCTGTGCGGGCACGAATGCGCGCACAGCAAGCCAGAAAGCGCGAATGTGTTCGTCGCCGCCTCCTATCAGTCCAACGGCGAGGCCGGCCACACCGCGATGGGCGACATCCACGAGATCACCAATTGCACCTGCTGCGGGCTGCAGGTGAACGATGTGATCGTGGAAGAAGGCGTAACGCAGGTGGGGGCGCATTCCTTCAGCGGCAGGACCTGCCGCCTGTGCGGCTACGCTCGTCCCGAGTCGGAAGAGGATGAGGACGTGGTCGTTGACGAGCCGATTTTCACCGAATTGGGCGCGGACGAAGTTCTGCACGGCGTTGCAGCCGGCGACGCGGCGCGCATGGCGACGGCAATGGCCACCGTCAGCGAGAGCATCCACGAACAGTATGGCGATGACGTGACGGTAAGCGTCGTCTACAGCGACGAGGTGCTCACTGCCGAAGAACTGGAGGCGCTCAGCGCCCTCGAGCCGGCAGAGCAGATGTTCGTGCTGCTGAGCGTGCTTGGCTACGAAAACGAGGTCAACCACACGCTGGAGACCTGGGAACGCAAGATTTCCGACGCGGCGACCGCGTTGATCGAAACCGTACGCGCGCGCATAGAGGCCATGAACGAAGAGGAGCGCGCCGCTTACGAGGCGCTGCTGGAGGATTGCTTCCCGCTGCGCACGGCGACGTTCGACGGCGAGGAATGCGACTATGTGGAGATCACCCTGGAGATCCGCATCCGTCTGGTGGACGGCTATCGACTGGAACGCTATGGCTTCTGCGAAAGCGAGGGCACATGGCTGTTGACGCGGATTTCCGTAGCGGGCGTGGACGGCTGAGGTTCACGGACAGGGGCCGGAGCAAAAGCTCCGGCCCCTTTGTGTTTTCGCGCCAGGCTGGGAAGATGGGCGGCGAGGCTTTTTTTGGCGGGGAACGCCCTCTGTGCGGCGGCTGCAAACGGCGATTTGCGGGATATTTGCTTCGGATACGGCTGCGAAAGGAGAAGCGCGCAGCGCCTGCAAGCGACAGCGGGCATTTGCGCCGGGGTCGCGCCAGGTTGGGCGGCGAGGCTTTTTTGGCGGGGAACGCCCTCTGTGCGGCGGTTGCAAACGGCGATTTGCGGGATGTTTGCTTCGGATGCGGCTGCGAAAAGAGAAGCGCGCAGCGCCTGCAAGCGACAGCGGGCATTTGCGCCGGGGTCGCGCCAGGTTGGGCGGCGAGACTTTTTTGGCGGGGAACGCCCTCTGTGCGGCGGCTGCAAACGGCGATTTGCGGGATGTTTGCTTCGGATGCGGCTGCGAAAGGAGAAGCGCGCAGCGCCTGCAAGCGACCATGCGTCAGCCGTGGCCGCCTCTGCAACCAAATGCGCCTGGAAGCAATGCAGTTATGCAAATGAAGGAACTGCAAACGCAGAAGCGGGCCGATGCGTGTCTGGAAGCGATGCCATAAGGATTTCGCCTTTGTGCTGGTCGGTATCCTGCGTTCCCGTGCGCGCATGAAAGCAATCGCCGCCTGAGATCGTCGGGGCGTGGAAAAGGGGTTGCGATCCCCTGCGCCTGCAAGCAATGGAATATGCCCGGCCGCCTGGCGCTCGCGTTGTACCCACCCCATGTCCGGAGGTACTACGGCTGTACAAGCAAAGGCAACAGTAGAACGGAGAAGCGTTCCCGTGCGCGCTGGAAGCAATCGCCGCCTGAGATCGTCGGAGCGTGGAAGGGGACTGCTTCCTGTACCCGTGAGCAATCCCCGGCTTGGAAAGCCGCGTTTGCCAGTTTACCGGGGCTGCTTTCTGTGTCTGCGCCCGGAAGCGATGTATACCGTTATGACCGGCCGCCGTTTGCCAGCAGCGGGAGGGCCGGTGTTCGTGGAGCCGGCGTGTAGGCAGGCTCCAGCGCTCCCATGCGCCTGGGAGGAACGGTGATCCATAACACACGCTGTCCGCCAAGGCGCACAGCGCCTTCATACGCCCGAAAGGCTTTCTCTGATTTCATTTGTTTGCGCCCACAGCGTTCCCATGCGCGCTCAGGGCAATTTGGAAGCGACGGAATCAGCGGAGCACAATGCCGGCGTTCTCGTGCGCGCCCGGAGGCAATCCGTCAGCGCAGGGCCGGTTGCCTCGACACCCGCCAGCGTTCCATGCGCGCCCGGAAGCAATGTGACACGGTCGAAGTTTTTTGAACGGTTTTTAACAGCGCCCCATGCGCGCCCGGAGCAATCAGCGCAACGATGGACGCAGTTCGCGGCATCCGGGGCCTTCCCATGCGCGCCAACCGCAATGCCATGCCATTGCGGTTGGCGCGCATCTGTCATAGCGGCGCCGGAGCAACGGCCTAAATCGGCGACGGTTCGATGCCTGTCGGAAGAAATTGCATTTGAAATTTCCCCTGCGGTGTAGCATAATGAAGGCGCAAGGAGGGAACGCTATGCTGTATGTGGCCGCGGGCGCGCTTATGGGCGGCGCGGCGCTGTTTTTGCTGGCCTGCCGGCTGCTGCCAGGGGTGGCGGACATCTGGCTGACGGCGGTATTCGCGCCGATTTCGGGCGCGCTTTCCGCGCTTTCCGGGCGCTGGGGTTTTGCCCTTGCCGAACCTTTGGCGCTGCTGTTGGGCGCGTCGCTGGTTTTTCTGCTTTTTCGCTCGCGGCGCGGAGCCTGTCTGCTGTTGAGCGTCGTCGTCGCCGGGTATGTGCTTTTGTGGGCGCCGGCCTATTTTGCCGCGCCGCGCCGTCCGGTTGGGAAGGCGGACGCATCGGCGCTGGCGACGGTGTGCGCCGAACTGGTGGAACGGCTCAACGTCTGCGAGGCGTTTACATTGCCTGACAATTTTGAACAGCGCGCTTTGGAAACAGCCTTGCTGGTTGATACGCCGGCGCGCCCCGCGGCCGCGCCCAAATATGCGCGCTATCCGGAATGGATGCGCGTATTGACGGTGGCGGGGATATATGTGCCCTGGACGTTCGAGGCGCTGCTCAACCCTGCCGAGGCCCCGGCAGGCCAGCCCTTTACGGCTGTGCATGAATTGATGCACATGGGCGGCATTGCCGACGAGGGACAGGCGAACATCTGCGCTTACGAGGCCTGCAGCCGCGCCGGCGGCGCGTTCGCCTATTCGGCGGATCTGTGGGCGCTGCGCTATGCCCTGGAAGAGATGCGCGCGCTGGAGCCGGCGCTGGGGAACGCCTTTGTGCAGGCGCTGACCGCCTCCGTGCGATCGGACTTTTTCGCCATCGGCGGCGTTTCGCCCTCGACGTCCGCGCGCGGCGGCGTCGTACAGGCCTTTTTGCAAGTTTCCGGCATCGCCGCAAAGACGGATAGCTACGGCGCGCTCGCCGCCTGGCTTTGCGACATATATGTATGAACGCATAGAAAATCGCGCATACTTAAAGCGCGTTTGAAATTCCGCAAAAGGGCGTTTTTTGTCTGCCGGCTGCGTGCCGCGCTGTGGGATTTCGAACGCGCCGGAGCGCGTTTCGACACTTCAGGCGCGGTTTTGCCGCGCGCCCTGGCCGTCTGAGAGATCTCGCTTTCAAGCGGCGGCCGCGCAAAGATGCGCCCTTTTGACAGAAACGGCTTCCCGGACCGCCGACGCGGCGTTTTCCGGGCCTCCGGCACGATATTGCAGGAGGATGCAAAACATGAAGGTTTTGGCAAGGCTTTCCAGAACGCTGTATGCGTCGCGCTCGTCCCGGGAAGGGGGCGCGGGCACGGAGCGGGACGACGACGCCCTTGCCCGGAATATGCGCGCGCTGGCGGTGCGCCTGCGCGTTACGGGCCGCGCGCATCTGCGGTGCCCATCGCATTTGGCGCGCAACATTCAAAGGCTGGGCCGGGCGGCGGCGAAGATACTGGCCGAAAGCGCCGCCCCAACGCCGGCGCTGGAAAGGCTCGCGCAGGACGCGCGCATCATGGAGGCCTGCGCCGCGCAGGCGCGCCTGGACAGCGGAGCGCATTTGAGCGCCGCCGACGGCGTGCCGCGCATTCTGCTGGCGATGCGCGAAGCGGTGGCGCGCGCAGACGCGCCTTTGAGCGCGGAACGCCTGACGGCGGCGTTGCGTGCTTTCGACGAGGTGCAGGCGCTGACGATGGCGGAAATGTGGGCGGCGCCTACGGCGCTGCGGCGCGCGCTGGCCGAGGCCTTCTGCGAGACCGCCGGCGAGGTGTTGCGTCGCGCCCGCGAACGCCGGCTGGCCGAGCGCTTTGTCGAAGGCGGGGGGCGCGCCCTGGACGCGCCCGCTTTTTACGAGCGCGCCTTGCAATTGAGCGTGGAACGCGAACTGCCCGCCCTGCGCGAGCGCCTGGAAGGCCGCGTCGCCCGCATGGGCGGAAGCGGCGAGAAGATGATCCGTCTGGAGCACGAGGCCCAGGCGCTTTTGAGCATGCGGCTGGACAATCTCATTGGCGCCAAACGCATGCTGGACGCGCTGGACTGGCGGGAATGCTTCCGGGAAATTTCGCGCACGGAGGCGGAATTGCGCGCCGACCCGGACGGCACTTATCCGCGGATGGACGAGGCCTCGCGCGCCGCTGTGCGCGATCAGGTCAGCCGCCTTGCGCGCCGTTTGCGGTTGAGCGAACACAGCGTCGCCTCCCGGGCCGTGGAAGCGGCGGGAGAACAGAGCGGCGGAGCGCGCGCCACGGTTTGCTGGTGGTTGTATGACGACGAAGGCCGCGCGGCGCTGGCCATGCGCCTGGGCGCGCGGCGCCTGCCCCGGCTCGTGCCCGATCCCCGCGGTCGCGGCCTCGTTGCGGCGCAGGCGGGCCTCGCTGCGGCGTTGTTTGCCGTTTATGCGCTTTTGGCGCGGAGTTTGCTCGTGCTGGCGTTGGGAATACCGCTTTGTTGGTGCGCGGCAATGCTTCTTATTGGCAGGATCGGCGCGCGCCTGGTGCGGCCGCGCCGGCTGCTCAAGCTCAAGATTGAGGCCATGGGCGACGAAGAACGCATGCTGGTGGTCATGCCGGCGCTGCTCAGTTCGGCAAAGCGGGCCCTCGATTTGTGCGATGGGCTGGAAACGATCGGCTGCCTTGACCGCGACCCGAACGTCGCCTACCTGCTGCTGGGCGATTTTCGCGACGGCCCTGCCGAAACCGAGCCGGACGACGAGGAAATTCTTGAAGCCGTGCGTGGGCGCATAGGCGCCATGAACGCGCGGGCCGGCCGGGAAAAGTATTTTTATCTGCATCGCCGCCGCGCGTTTTATGCGCCCGATCGCCGCTGGATGGGCCGGGAGCGCAAGCGGGGGGCGCTGATGGACCTGAACCGGCTGCTTCTGGGCCGGGAGGGCGCGCGCAGCGCCTTTGCGGCAGAGGACGCGGCCTGCGCGGCGCTGGCGGGACGCTTTTGCCTGGTGCTGACGCTGGATGCGGACACGCGCCTGATTCCCGGCGGCGCGCACGCCCTGGCGGGAACGCTGATGCATCCGCTCAATCGCCCCCGCATGGAAAACGGCGCGCGCCGCGGTTACGCTGTGCTGCAGCCGAACATGGAGCTTTCCGCCGGCGCGTGCGCGAACGGGTTTGTGCGGCTCTTCGCCGGGCGGGGCGGCATGGACGCCTATCCGGTGACGGTCTCCAATCTCTATCAGGACGTCACCGGCCTTGGCAGCTTCGGCGGCAAGGGCCTTTACGATGTGCGCGCCTTTATGGCGGCGGTGGAGGGCAAGCTGCCGCAGGGCCGTGTGCTCAGCCATGATCTGATCGAGGGCGAATTGGCCCGCGCGGCGTTTGTCAGCGATATTTCCCTCTATGACGGCTTTCCGGAAACGTTTTCTGCCTGGCTCAAGCGCCTCAACCGCTGGACGCGCGGCGACTGGCAGCTTCTGCCGTTTTTGTTTCGCCGCGGCCTTGCCGGCGTTTCGCGCCTGAAGCTGCTCGACAACCTTATGCGCAGCCTGGCCGCGCCCTCGCTTCTTGCGCTGCTTTTGCAGGCGATGTGGTTCGACCTGCGCGCAGCCTTTGCGCTGGGCGTGCTCTACGCCTTTTTGACCCCCATCGCGCAGCTGTTTTCCGCCGGCGGCGAAACCTGGCGGCGGGCGGTGGTGCGCCTGGCGGCGCTGCCCTCGATTGCGGCGGCGCAGTTCGACGCGGTGATGCGCACGCTGTTTCGCCTGGCGTTTACCAAGAAACACATGCTGGACTGGGTGACCTCAGCCGACGCCGTCGCCGGCGGCACGCGCGTAGGCACGGCCTGCCGCGTGGGCGCTATTCTTTGCATTCCCGGTCTGATGACGGCCGCGTGGGCGCCGGCGGCGCTGGCGCTGATGGCGCTGTTTTTGCTGGCGCCGGGCCTTCTGCGCGATCTGCAGACCGCCGCCTGCGATGCGCGCGGGGCGCTGCGGGTGGAACAGGTCGCCGCGCTTACAGAGCTTGCGCAGCGCACCTGGAGCTTTTTTGAAACCTATGTAACGGCGCGGGAGAACCACCTGCCGCCGGACAACGTGCAGATCGACCCGGCCGTAGGCGCGGCGCGGCGCACGTCGCCCACGAACGTCGGGTTGTACCTGGTCGCCTGCCTTTCGGCGCGCGAAATGGGCTTTGTGCGCGACGAGGAGATGCTCGCGCGCCTGCGCGATACCGTTTCTACGCTGGAACGCATGGAAAAATGGCACGGGCACCTCTACAACTGGTACGACATCGACGCCCTGCGCCCCCTGCGACCGCGCTATGTCTCCTCTGTAGACAGCGGAAACCTCGCCGCCGGGTTGCTGACCTGCGCCGCCGCGGTGGACTGCCTGGATACAGATCTGGCCGCCCGTTTGCGGAAGATGGCGCTGGGCATGGATTTTGCGCGCCTTTTCGATCCCGGCCGCAAGCTGTTTCGAATCGGCGTGGATGTGGAAAACGAACGCATGAGCGCTTCGCATTACGACCTGCTGGCCTCGGAATCGCGCATTTTGAGCTATGTGGCGATGATGCTCGGCCAGGCGGATGCCGAGCACTTTCGCCGCCTTTCCCGGCCCGTGGTGCGCGTGGATGGCGCGCAGGCGCTCGTTTCCTGGAGCGGCACCATGTTCGAATACCTGATGCCGGAAATTTTCATGCGCTCGCGCCCGGGAACGCTGCTTCAGCAGAGCGCGCGAGCGGTGACGCGCCTGCAAAGGCGGTTGGGCGCGACGTTGGAGCGCCCCTGGGGCGTGAGCGAATCCGGCTATTATGCCTTTGATATGCACCTGAACTACCAATACCGCGCCTTCGGCCTGCGCGAAGTGGCGCTGAGCGGCGGCGCGCGCGAAAGCGTCGTCGCGCCCTATGCGTCGGTGTTGGCCGCAGGCGTTTGCCCCGGCGAAGCGGCCGATAACGTCATGGCCATGCGCCGCCTCGGCTGGATGGGCGAGCACGGGTTTTTCGAGGCGGCGGATTATACCGGCGCGCGCCGCGGCGAAGCGCCGAAGCTGGTCAAAAGCTATATGGCCCACCATCAGGGCATGGCGTTGGCGGCGCTGGCGAACGCGCTGGCCGGGGACGCGATTTCGCGTCGCTTCGAGGCCATTCCCGAGGCGCGCGCGCTTTCGATCCTTCTGGAAGAAAAGCCCGCCTCGCGCGTGCGCCTGCGCAGGCGGCGCGAAGGGGCGGCCCTGGACGCGCAGCGGCGCGTCGAGGAACGTTTTTTCCGCCCCTGCCGCGTGGAAAACCGCCTGGTGGACGCGCATGTGCTCTCCGGCGCGGGGGCGACGGCGCTGTTTGACGCGCGCGGGTGCCGCCTGCTCATGCGCGCGGGCGTTTTGGCCAACCGCTTTTTCGGCGACCTGCTGGATGCGCGCGGCGACGTCCGCCTTATGGTCCGCGGCGCGCGCGGCGAGATGCCTCTCTGCGGCAAGACGGCGCGCTTCGACGCCGGCTGGGCGCAGTATGAAAGCGATCTGGACGGTCTGCACGCCGCCGTTATGGCGACGCTTTCGCCCGAGGACGGCACGCTGTTTCACCATGTCAGCCTGCAAAACGCCGGCATGTCGCCGCAAACGGTGGAAATCACCCAGTCCTTCCCTGTGGCCCTGTGCGCGCGGGACGATTGCTGGGCGCATCCCGCGTTTCAAAATCTGTTCGTCTCCTGCGCGCAGCCGCTTCCCGGCGCGCTGGTATTCACGCGCCGCCCGGGCGGGCCGGGGCGAAGCCCCTACGCGCTGGCGGCATTGGTTTCCGGCGGGGGAGAAGTGCAATGGGAAACCGATCGCGCCCGTTTCGAGGGCCGCGAAGGCCGCGCTGCCCGCACCCTTTCCGGTTCGCCGGGCTGCACGCTCGACCCCTGCGCCGCGCTGCGCGTGCGCGTGGCGCTGCTGCCTGGGGAAAGACGCGAAATGCACTTTGCCACGGCGCTTCTAAAAGAAGCGGACGTTTCCGCATGGCTGGAACGCAACGCCTCCGCGTCCGCGCCGGCGCGCGCGCGGCAACTCGCCGCCACGCAGACGCGCGCCATGCTGGGATTTATTGGCCTGAACGCGGAAAACTATCACCTCCTTTCCCGCGCCGCGGCACTGCTTCTGGACGCGCGGCTGACGCCGACCGCATCCGCAGCGGACTGCGGCGGGCGCGGCGAATTGTGGGCGCTGGGCGTTTCCGGCGACCGGCCGATCCTCGCCGTCGCCGTTCAGGACCGCGCCCGCCTGCCCCTGGCCCGCGAGGCGCTGCGCGCCCACGATTTTTACCGCACGATGGGCCTTGTGTGCGATCTGGTGCTCGTCAACGATTATGGAAACGACTACGAGCAGCCCGTGCGCGACGCGCTCAAGGATATGATCGCCGCTTCTCACCTGCGCGAGATGAGCGACGCGCCCGGCGGCGTGCGCCTGCTCGACGGCGCGCAGATCACGCCCGCGCAGCGGCAGACGCTCAAACAGGCCGCCGCCCTGTATTTTGACGGCCGCGACAGTTTTCAGACCCAACTGCGCAGGCGCCTGACGGCGTTGGAATTTGGCGGACGCGCCTGTTACCAGACGATGTCCGCGCGCGCCTTTCGCCTGCCGCCGGCGCGGCGCGAGATCTTCAACGGCTACGGCGGCTTTGAAGGCGAAGGGTATGGCATTGATGGCGCCGCGCCCACGCCCGCGGCCTGGTCGAATGTGCTGGCCGGCGAGCGGTTCGGCGCCCTGATCACCGAGCGCGGCGGCGGTTTCCTCTTTGGAGAAAACAGCCGCGAGGAACGGCTGACGCCCTTTTACAACGATCCCCTGCGGGAGGGCTGGGGAATGATGCTCTACCTTGCCGACGAGCGCCGCGGCGAATATGCGCGCCTGTTGCCTGGCGAGGCGCCCCTTACGCCCTTTCACACCGTGCATGCGCCCGCCTGCACGCGGTTTGAAAGCGGCGCGGACGGCGTGCGCTTTGATACGACGCTGTACGTCCGCCCGGATGCGGACGCGTTGGGCGTCGAAGTGCGCCTCAAAAACGATTCGAACCGGGAACGCGAATACGCCGTGACCGTTTTTGTGGACTGGCTGATGGGCGTGGACGCGCGCGACGCCGCCTTTGCGCGCGCCTGGAATGAAAACGGCGTCTGCCTGGCGCGCGGCGCGGCGGCGGGCGTCGGCTATCTGGCCGCGCTCAACGCCCCGGCCGAGGCGGGCGCGCAGCGGGCGGCTTTCCTCGGCCATGGCGGCGTTTTCCGGCCGGACGGCCTCTTTGAACGGCGCGGCGGCGCGGGCGGCTGGGCGCTGAAGGCGCGCGTTGCGCTGCGCGCCGGCGAGGAAAAAACGCTCGCCTTTGCCGTGGGCCGCGCCGTGGAATATGCGCAAGCCCTGCGCTGCGTGCAGGCGTTGCGCGCGCGCCCTTGCGCGCTGGAGGCGGCGCGCGAAGAATGGAGCGCGCGCCTGGCAAAATTGTGCGTCAGAACCGGCGATGCGGCTCTGGACCGCCTTTTTCCCATGCTGGTCAAGCAGGCGCTCGACGGCCGTGTGCGCGCCCGCGCCGGGCTGTATCAGGCGGGCGGGGCCTACGGTTTTCGCGATCAACTGCAGGATATGCTCTTTTTGATGCATTTCGAGCCGGAACGCGCCCGCGAACACATCCTTCGCGCGGCGGCACGCCAGTTCGAAGGCGGCGACGTCATGCACTGGTGGCACATGCCCCGTTTGGGCGTGCGCACGCGCATCAGCGACGACCGGCTGTTTCTGCCCTTTGTGGCGGCGGCCTATGTGCGCCTGACCGGCGATCGCGAAGTGTTGTTCGAAACCGCGCCCTATCTGCGCGATGTGGAAATCCCCGAAGGCGCAGAGGACTGGTATGGCGCAGGCGAGGTTTCCGATAAGAGCGGCACCATCCACGATCACTGCATGCGCGCCTTCCGCCTGAGCGCGTCCCGCACTGGCGAGCACGGCCTTGCGCTGATGGGCGCCGGCGACTGGAACGACAGCATGAACCGCGTCGGCGCGCGGGGAAGGGGCGAGAGCGTGTGGCTTTCGCAGTTTCTCTGCGCGGCGGCGGAGACCTACGCCGAGGTGGCTCCCGACGAGGCGGACCGCGCCTTTCTCAACGCGCTTTCCGCGCAGATGAAGGCGGCCGTCGAGGAGTTTGGCTGGGACGGCGGGTGGTATCTGCGCGCATATACGGACGACGGCGACAGACTGGGCAGCGCCTCCGGGCAGGCGTGCCGCATCGACGCGCTCGCGCAGGCGTGGGCGGCGCTTGCCGGGCTGGACGCCGCGCGCGTGCGCCGCGCCCTGGACGCCGCCTGGGAAAACCTCGTCGATGAGGAACATGGCGTGGTCCGATTGCTGACGCCGCCCTTCGACGGCGAAGAGATCGACCCGGGCTATATCCGCGCCTATCCGCCGGGCGTGCGTGAAAACGGCGGGCAGTATACCCACGCCGCGTGCTGGCTGTTGCTGGCCTGCGTGCGCACGGGGCAGGGCCGGCGCGCGCACCGGCTTCTGGACATGCTCAACCCCGTAAAACACGCGCGCACGCGCCGCGAGGCCGATCTCTATCGCGTCGAACCCTATGTGATCGCCGCGGACGTTTACGGCGAAGCGCCGTACGCCGGGCGGGGCGGCTGGACATGGTACACCGGCGCGGCGGGCTGGTATGGATTGTGCGTGCTGGCGGTCCTGGGCTATGAGCGGCGCGGCGACGCGGTGCGCCTGAACGCCCTTTTGGGCGACTGGACGGAGGCGGAGGTGCGCCTGCGCGTTGGCCGCAGCGAGTATCGCCTGCTTACGCGCGCCGACGCGCGCGCCGTCACCCTCGACGGCGTGGAGGCGCCCGACGGCTTCGTGCGCCTGCGCGACGACGGCATGCCCCACGAGGCGGTGTTTCCCCCGCGCAAAGAGGAAGGCCCCGCGCCCCGCCGCACCGCAAATGATAACATTCCTAACACATTTTTCTGTTGACGGAAGCCAAAAAACGTGCTATGATGAAGCATGGAATCTGACAGGGAGGGCTCCCATGACCGTCAAGATGTTTGCGCGCGAGGCTTACTTTTACTTTCGCTTTATCGGCTCGGTCGATAAGGCATGTTGCTGCGCGTAAACGGTTCCAAAAGCAATTACGGCTTTGCAGTACATGTCGCTGCAAGGCCGTTTTTTTTGCAGGCGCGGGGCGGCGCGCGGATTTGCGGCAAGGAGGGAAAAATCATGGTCATATTGCTCAAGGATCATGCCGACCAGCGGCAGGTGGACAATCTGATTTCGTGGCTTAAGTCGATGGGGTTCGACGTGCACATGTCTGTGGGCAGCCATCAGACGCTGCTTGGGCTGATCGGCGACACCTCGACGGTAGATATCGACGTGCTCAAATCTCTGGAGATCGTCGAAACCGTCAAGCGCATCCAGGAACCCTACAAAAACGCCAACCGCAAGTTCCACGCCGAGGACACCGTGGTGGACTGCGGGGCGGGCTGCAAAATTGGCGGCGGCAATTTTCAGATCATCGCCGGGCCGTGCTCGGTGGAATCGTCCGAGCAGATCACCTATGTGGCTAAGCGCGTCAAGGCGGCCGGCGCGGGCCTTCTGCGCGGCGGCGCTTTCAAGCCCCGCACTTCGCCCTATTCCTTCCAGGGCCTGCACGCCAGGGGCATCGACCTGCTTTTGGAGGCCAAGCGCGAAACGGGCCTGCCCATCGTCACGGAGATTATGGACGTGGCTACCCTGCCCCTTTTCGAGGACGTGGACGTCATTCAGGTCGGCGCGCGCAATATGCAGAATTTTGAACTGCTCAAGGAACTGGGCATGACGAAAAAGCCCATTCTTTTAAAGCGCGGCCTGGCCAACACCATTCAGGAGCTTCTTATGAGCGCCGAATACATCATGGCTGGCGGCAACCCCAACGTCATTCTCTGCGAGCGCGGCATCCGCACCTTTGAAACGGCCACGCGCAATACGCTCGATCTTTCCGCGGTGCCGGTTTTGCACAGCCTTACCCACCTTCCCGTGGTGGTCGATCCCAGCCACGCCACGGGCGTGGCCTCGCTGGTGCGGCCCATGGCGCTGGCGGCGGTGGCCGCGGGCGCGGACGGACTGATGATCGAGGTGCACAACGACCCGGCCCACGCCAAGTCCGACGGCGCGCAGTCCCTGACGCCTGACGCCTTCGACGAGGTCGCCGCCGCTGTGCGCGCCGTGCGCAAGGTCGTGCGGGAGGAGGAAGCATGAATATCGCCGTGATCGGCCTGGGCCTCATCGGCGGCTCCATGGCCAAATGCATCAAGCGCTGTACGCGCCATACGGTTCTGGGCTTTGACGCGAGCCAGAGCGCCGTTCTCAAGGCGGAACTGGTCGGCGCCATCGACCGGCGGCTGGAGGAAAAAGACCTTGCGCAGTGCGATGTGGTAATCGTCGCCCTCTATCCGCGCGACTGCGTGGAATACATATGCGGCCACGCGGCCCTCTTCCGCGAAGGCGCGCTGGTGGTGGACTGCGCCGGCGTGAAGCGCTTTGTCTGCGACGCGCTCTTTCCCGCCTTCGCCGGGGCGAAGTTTACCTTTATGGGCGGGCATCCCATGGCCGGGCGCGAGTTTTCCGGCTTTGACTACGCCAAGGACGACCTGTTTGAAAACGCCTCGATGATCCTCGTGCCCGCGCCGGGCACAAATGTGGAAACGGTGCAGTTCGCCAAGGACTTTTTCCTTTCGCTGGGGTTTGGGCGCGTGCGCTTTTCCTCGCCTGCGGAACACGACGAAATGATTGCCCTCACCTCGCAGCTGGCGCACATCGTTTCCAGCGCCTATGTCAAAAGCCCGCTTGCGGCGCGCCACAAGGGTTTTTCCGCCGGCAGCTTTCTGGATATGACGCGCGTGGCCCGGCTCAACGAGGCCATGTGGACGGAACTGTTTTTCGACAACGCCGATATGCTTTCCGGAGAATTGGGCGCTCTGATCGAGCGGCTGGAGGGCTACAAACTGGCGCTGGACACGCGCGATAAAGTGACCATGACCCAGCTTCTGCGCGAGGGCCGCGAGGCCAAGGAGGCGCTGGACGAGTAAAGGAGGCGCGCGTATGCGCACAGTGACGGTCCAATCGGGAAATTACCGCGTGCTCATCGGCCCCGGCCTGCTTTCGCAGGCGGGGGAGCGCGTGGCGGAAGCGGTGCGCGGCCGGAGATGCGCCGTGGTGACGGACGACCGCGTCGGGGCGCTCTACGCCCGGCGGCTTCTGGCGTCGCTGGAGGCCGCAGGCATTCGCGCCGACGTCTTTTCCTTTCCCAACGGAGAAAAGAACAAGACGCTTTCCACCTTCGCGCGCGCGGTGGAATTCTTCGCCGAACGGGAATTGACGCGCGGCGATTTTGCGTTGGCCCTGGGCGGCGGCGTGGTCGGCGACCTGGCCGGCTTTGCGGCGGCGGCGTACATGCGCGGCATCGACTATATCCAGGCGCCCACCACGCTGCTGGCGGCGGTGGATTCCTCGGTCGGCGGCAAAACGGCGGTGGATCTGCCCATGGGCAAGAATCTTGTCGGCGCCTTCCACCAGCCGAAACTGGTGCTGTGCGATACGGACGTCGTCGCCGAACTGCCGCAGCCGCTTTTGCGCGATGGCGCGGCGGAGATGATCAAATACGGCGTTTTGCGCGATCCGCAGCTGTTTTCCGCCATGGCCGACGGCTCGTGGAGGGAGCGGCTCGAAGAAGCCATCGCCCGCTGCGTTTCCATCAAGCGCGATTATGTGGACGAGGACGAGTTTGACAACGGCGCGCGGCAGTTTCTCAACTTTGGGCACACATTCGGGCACGCCGTGGAAAAGAGCACGAATTTTGCGCTTTCACACGGCCAGTGCGTAGCCATCGGCATGGTCATGGCCTTCCGCGCCGCCGGCGTGCCCGAGGGCGAACTTGTAAAAACGCTGGAGAAATGCGGCCTGCCCACGGCTTCGCCCTGCGGCCTCGACGAATTGTGCGCGGCGGCGTTGCTGGATAAGAAGCGCCGCGGCGGCGCGGTGACGCTGGTGCTGCCGGAAAAAATTGGCAGGTGCGAACTCAAGCGCGTGCCCGTTGGCGAATTGCGCGAATGGTTCCGGCGGGGAATGGGGGAGACGGCATGCAGGTGACCATCCATCCCGGCAAGCTGCGGGGCCGCGTACAGGCGCCGCCCTCCAAATCCCACGCCCACCGCCTGCTGATCTGCGCGGCCCTGGCGGATGGGGAGACCGCAATCGAGGGCGCGGGCGCGTCCAAGGATATCGAGGCCACGGCGCGCTGCCTGACCGCGCTGGGCGCCTGCGTTGCGCCCGAGCAGGACGCGCTGCGCGTGCGGCCCATCGGCGTTCCCAATAAAAACGCCCTTCTGGACTGCGGCGAGAGCGGTTCGACGCTGCGCTTTCTTTTGCCGCTCTGCGCGCTTTTCAACTGCGCGGCCACGCTCGTCGGCCACGGCCGGTTGCCCGAGCGCCCCAACGGGCCGCTGCTTAAGGCCATGCGCGCCCACGGGGCCGCGTTCAAGGGCGAAGGCCTTCCCATGACGGTTTCCGGCGGTTTGCGCGGCGGCGAATACCACTTGCCGGGCGACGTTTCCAGCCAGTTTTTCACCGGCCTGCTCCTCGCGCTGCCGCTGGCCGACGAGGACAGCGAGGTGATCGCCGATACGCCGTTGGAATCCGCGCCCTACGTCGATCTGACGCTTTCGGCCATGCGCGCTTTCGGCGTGCGGGCGGAAAGGACGCCGCGCGGCTTTCGCGTTCCCGGGCGTCAGAACTATGTTTCGCCGGGGAGGTTGCGCGTCGAGGGCGACTGGTCGGGCGCGGCCTTCTGGCTGGCGGCCAACGCGCTGGGCGGCGAAGTGACGGTGGAGGGGCTGAATCCCCTTTCTGCGCAGGGCGATCGCGCCGCGCAGACGCTGTTTCTGCCGGAGAACCTCGCCTGCGCGGACGTGCGCGACGTGCCCGACCTCATGCCGGCGCTGGCGGCAGTGATGGCCGCCGTGCCCGGGAGGCACCGCATCGTCGGCGCGGCGCGGCTGCGCATCAAGGAAAGCGACCGTTTGCGCGCCATGGCCGAAGCCCTGCGCGCCCTGGGCGGCAGTGTCAGAGAAACGGAGGACGGCCTTGCGATCGAGGGCGGTTCCCTTGCGGGCGGCACGGTGGATGGCTGCGGCGACCATCGCGTGGTGATGAGCGCCGCTGTGCTCGCCGCCGCCTGCAAAGGCGCGGTGACCATTTTGGGCGCGGAGGCGGCGGACAAGTCCTATCCTGGCTTTTTTGCCGATTTTGCCGCGCTGGGAGGGAAGATGGATGTCAAACACGCTGGGAAATAAACTGCGGGTCACGGTCTTTGGCCAGTCCCATGCGCCCGCCATCGGAGCAGTGATCGAGGGGCTGCCCGCCGGCTTTGCGCCGGACATGGAAGCTGTCGCCGCCTTCATGCGCCGCCGCGCGCCGGGCCGCGACGCCACGGCCACCGCCCGCCGCGAAGAGGACGCGGTGGAAGTGGTCGCCGGGCTCAACGAGCGCGGCCAGACCTGTGGCGCGCCGCTGGTCGGCCTCATTTGCAATACGGATACGCGCAGCCGCGATTATTCCAACCTTTACCGCGCTCCGCGCCCCGGCCACGCCGATTTTGCGGCATGGAGGAAGTTTGGCGACGCGCGCGACGTGCGCGGCGGCGGGCAGTTTTCCGGGCGGCTCACCGCGCCGTTGTGCTTTGCCGGCGCGCTGGCCGTGCAACTGCTTGCAAAGCGGGGCGTGACGGTGGCGGCGCACATTGCGCGCATCGCCGGCATCGACGACGACGCGCCCGATCCCGTTCATCCTGCGCTGCCCCTCTACGAAGAGGGCGCGTTCCCCGTCCTCAACGCCGGGGCGGGGGAGAAGATGCGCGTGGCCATCCTCGAGGCCAGGCGCGCGGGCGACTCCGTGGGCGGCGTGGTGCGCGTGGTGGCCGCGGGCGTGCCCGCAGGCCTGGGCGAGCCGATGTTCGGCGGCGTGGAGAATCGTCTGGCCGCGGCGCTGTTCGGCATTCCCGCCGTGCGCGGCGTGGAATTTGGCGAGGGCTTTCAAGCCGCCGACCTGCGCGGCAGCCAGCACAACGACGCCTTTGCGGCGGAAAACGGCCTTGTCGTTACCGAGACAAACCGTCACGCGGGCGTTTTGGGCGGTATCGCCACCGGCATGCCCATCCTCTGCCGCGTGGCCTTCAAGCCCACGCCGTCCATCGCCCGGGAGCAGAAAACGGTCGATTTGCAAACCATGGAACAGGTTCCCCTCGTCGTTTCCGGCCGCCACGATCCCTGCATCGTTCCCCGGGCCGTGCCCGTGGTCGAGGCCGTGACGGCGCTGGTACTGGCAGATATGATCCTGGAAGGAGCGTAAGCACATGGAACTGAAAGACATCCGCAACACCATCGACCAGATCGACGATCAGATGCTGGAATTGTTTGTGCGCCGCATGGAAACCGCGCGCGAGGTGGCGGCCTACAAAAAGGAACATGGCCTGCCCATTCTTGACAGCGGCCGCGAGCGCGAGGTGCTCAACCGCGTTTCTGAAAAAGCGGGGCCGGGGCTGGAGCGCTATACAAAGCTGCTGTATCAGACGATGTTCGATTTGAGCCGGGGATATCAGTCCTCGCTGCTGTCCGCCGGTTCGCCGCTGATGAAGCGTCTGGATGAAGCCGTGGCCAACAAGAAGGAAAAACTGCCCAACCGCGCGCTGGTCGCCTGCCAGGGTACGGAGGGCGCTTACGCACAGAAAGCCTGCGACCATATGTTCGAATTCGCCAACATCCTTTACATGAATACCTTCGACGACGTCTTTGCCGCCGTGGAAAAGGGTATGTGCCCCTATGGCGTCCTGCCCATTGAAAACAGTTCCGCCGGCTCGGTCACGCAGGTGTACGACCTGATGGAAAAGCACAACTTCTCCATCGTTCGCGCCGTTCGCGAGCGCATCGAACACAAGCTGATGGCTCTGCCGGGCACGCGCCTTGAGGACGTGCGCGAAGTCGTCTCCCACGAGCAGGCCCTGCGCCAGTGCAGCGCCTTTTTCCATGAAAACCCGAAGATCAGGGCAACGCAGATGGGCAATACCGCCAAGGCGGCGGAATTTGTGGCCGCCTCCGGCCGAGACGACCTGGCCGTGATCGCCTCGGGCGACTGCCGCGAACTCTATGGCCTGTCCGTGCTTCAGGAAAGCGTCAGCAATGCTGAAAGCAACTTCACGCGCTTTATCTGCATCGCCAAGGATATGCAACTCTATGACGGCGCGAACAAGATTTCCCTCATGCTGCGCGCCCCGCACCGCCCCGGTTCGCTCTACCGGTTGCTTTCCCAGATTTCGGTGATGGGCATAAACCTCACCAAGCTGGAAAGCCGCCCCATGCCCGGCCGCGATTTTGAGTTCCGCTTTTTCTTTGACCTCGAGGCCAGCATCGCCCAGGCCGACGTGCGCGCCCTCATCTGCGAACTGGAGCGCCTTTCGGAGCAGTTCACCTTCCTGGGCAACTATGAGGAGATGCACTGATATGCGCTACGGCCTCATTGGCGAACCCCTCGGCCACAGCTATTCGGCGCGCATCCATGCCATGCTCGGCAACGCCGATTACCGCCTCTGTCCCATGCCGCCGCAGGAGATGCGCGCGCTTTTGCAAAGCCGCGCCTTTTGCGGCCTGAACGTCACCATTCCCTACAAGCGGGACGTGCTGCCATATTGCGACGTTCTTTCCGAGGAAGTCAAGCGCATCGGCAGCGCCAACACGCTCGTTCACCGCGGCGGCGCGCTCGCCGCCTACAATACCGACATTGGCGGCCTGCTCTCCCTCATCCGGCGCGCAGGCGTGGAAATCGCCGGCAAGAAGGCGGTCATTCTCGGCAGCGGCGGCACCTCGCTTACAGCCCGAGCCGCCTGCGAGGCGCTGGGGGCGGAAACGATCGTCACCGTTTCCCGCAAAGGGCCTGTGGACTACCAAGCCCTCTACCGCGACCACGCCGACGCGCAGGCGCTGATCAACGCCACCCCTGTGGGCATGTACCCCAATACCGGCGTCTCTCCCGTGGACATCGACCGTCTGCCCGCCCTCGAGGGCGTGATCGACGTCGTCTACAATCCCGACCGCACGCCGCTGGTGCTCGCCGCGCAAAAGCGCGGCCTGCCGGCCGCCGGCGGGCTGTGGATGCTGGTGATGCAGGCGTGCCTGGCGCACGAGCGGTTCTTTGAACGTCCTGTGGACGAAAACCGCGCCGTTGAAATCTACGCCGCGCTGCGCGCCGAGCGGCTCAATCTCGTCCTCGTCGGCATGCCTGGCAGCGGCAAGACCACGCTGGGCAGGGCGCTGGCCGAACGGATGGGACGGCCCTTCGTGGATTGCGACGAGGAGATCGAGCGCGCCGCCGGCATGCCCATTCCCGAGATTTTCCGCACGCGCGGGGAAGCGGCCTTCCGCGCCCTTGAAAGCGCGGTCATCGACAAATTCGGCAGGGAATCCGGGCAGGTGCTCGCCACCGGCGGCGGCGCGCCCCTGCGCGCGGAAAATGTCGTCGCCATGCGTCAGAACGGCATGGCGCTGCTCGTGCAGCGGCCCGTCGAGGCGCTGGCCACCGACGGCCGCCCCCTTTCCGCCGGCGGAAGGGACTCCCTCCGCCGCATGGAGGCCGAACGCGCGCCCTTCTATGCGGCATGCGCCGACGCGCGCGTAGACAATTCCACGTCGGTGGAAAAGGCCGCGTCCGAGGCCATGCGGGCCTTTGCCGAACTGGCGCAACAATAACAGACGCCCCGCGGGCAATGCAAACGCCCGCGGGGCGTTTGCGCCGATTCTCCCGACCGCCCAGGCCGTGCCGGGATTTTGCGCCGGAGCGGAGAGCGCCCGCGCAGGCCAGGCAAACGCCATAATCCGCCGTCGTTTGGCGCGCGGTTCCGCGCCGGCGCGGGAGGCCGCCGGCTGCGACGCCAAATATGCAAACAAACCTGCCTGCAACGCCCGTTTTTCGGCAGAACAGCCTGAATTGGCGGATAAAATTGCAGGATTCAACATTTTGCATTTCATATTTACAAAAACAAAACAAAAAATTCGCAATTTATGCGTTTCTTTTGCGACTGCATAGGCATATACTTGTATACAAGTATTCAGGAGGACAATGCCTATGCTGGAAATATCGCCGAAAACCAACTTGTTGGAGCAGAAGAATTACCGCTATTCCCTGCAGGACGTGGCGGAGCCGAATCTCTACCGGGACATTTACGACTATGAAAGCGTGCCCAAGGTCCCCTTCAACCACCGGCGCGTGCCGATGAACATGCCCGAGGAAATCTGGATCACGGATACGTCCTTCCGCGACGGGCAGCAGTCGGTAGACCCCTATACGCCGGATCAGATCGTCGAGTTGTACAAGCTGATGAGCAAATTGGGCGGGCCCTACGGCATCATTCGCCAGACGGAGTTTTTCATCTACAGCCAGAAGGACCGCGAAGCCGTAGAGCGCTGCCGCGATTTGGGGCTGCGTTTTCCGGAGATCACCACCTGGATACGCGCCACGAAGGAGGACTTCCGCCTGGTGCGCGATCTGGGAATCCGCGAAACGGGCATTCTCATGAGCTGCAGCGATTATCACATCTTCAAAAAGATGAAGCTCACGCGCGGCGAGGCCATGAAGAAGTATCTGGATACTGTGCGCGAGGCCTTCGAGGCGGGCGTTATGCCGCGCTGCCACCTGGAGGACATCACGCGCGCCGACTTTTACGGCTTTGTGGTGCCCTTTGTCAACGAACTGATGAAGCTTTCCCGGGAGGCGGGCATTCCCGTGCGCATCCGCGCCTGCGACACCATGGGCTATGGCGTGCCCTATACCGAGGTCGCCCTGCCCCGCAGCGTGCCCGGCATTGTCTACGGCCTGCAGCACTATTCCGACGTCTCCAGCGAGATGCTCGAATGGCATGGACACAACGACTTCTACAAGGCTGTCAGCAACGCCGCCACCGCCTGGCTGTACGGCGCCTGCGCGGTGAACTGCTCGCTGCTGGGCATTGGCGAGCGCACGGGCAACATCCCGCTGGAGGCGATGGTGTTCGAATACGCCTCCTTGCGCGGCTCGCTCGACGGCATGGATCCTACGGTCATTACCGAGATCGCGGAGTATTTCAAAAACGAGATCGGTTACGAAGCGCCGCCGATGACGCCCTTTGTCGGCCGTTACTTCAATACGACCCGCGCCGGCATCCACGCCGACGGGCTCCTCAAGGAAGAGGAAATCTACAACATCTTCAACACCCGCAAGCTCCTCAACCGCCCCGCCGGCGTGATGATCAGTAAGACCAGCGGCCTGGCCGGCATCGCCTACTGGCTCAACGAGCATTACGGCCTGACCGGCGCGGACGCCGTGGACAAGCGCGACCCGCTGGTGGTCAACATCAAAGCCTGGGTGGACGAGGTTTACGAAAGCGGCCGCACCGCCGCGCTTTCGCCCAACGAACTGGAGCGCAAAGTGGAACAATTGCACGGCGGGCCGCTGAAGAAAGGGGGAAAATAGGCCATGGAACACAAGACCGTTTCCATCGCCGAACAGGTGTTTGAAATTCTGGAAAGGGATATCCTCACCGGCCTCTACACGCGCGGCGAGGTGCTGACAGAAACCAAATTGAGCGAAAAACTGGGCGTGAGCCGCACGCCCATCCGCGAGGCTTTGCGCCGCCTGGAGCAGGAACGGCTGGTGGTGGGCACATCGCGCGGCATGCGCGTAATGGGCCTGGACAAGCGCGACATCGACGACATTTACGAGATCCGCGCCCGCGTGGAGGGCCTGGCGGCGCGCCGCGCCGCCGAGCGCGCCGGCGACGCGCAGTTGGAAGAACTGCGGCGCATTCTGGATATGCAGGAATTTTTCACCGCAAAAGAGGACAGCGCCAGCATCATCGACGCCGACAACCGCTTCCACGATATGCTTTATCGCCTCAGCGGCAGTTTGGTGCTCTACGACACGCTTTCGCCGCTGCACCGCAAGATCGTCAAATACCGGCGCGTCTCCATTGGCAACAGCGCCCGGGCCAGAGAGTCCTTTGCCGAGCACAGGGCCATTTTCGAGGCCATCGCCGCGCACGACCCGGATCGCGCCGAAGAACTGCTCCTGCGCCACACCGTCAACGCCAGGAAAAGCATCATGTCGCAGGAGGAAAACTGATATGGGCCTTACGATTGCACAGAAGATCATCCGCAGCCACCTCGTCGCCGGGGAAATGCTTCCCGGCGCGGAGATCGGCCTGCGCATCGACCAGACGCTGACGCAGGACGCCACCGGTACCATGGCCTACCTCGCCCTGGAGGCCATGGACGTGCCGCGCGTGCGCACGGAGCTTTCCGTGGCCTATATCGACCACAATACCCTGCAGTGCGGCTTTGAAAACGCCGACGACCACCGCTTTATCCAAACCGTGGCGCGCAAATACGGCGTGCGCTTTTCCCGCCCCGGCAACGGCATTTGCCACCAGGTGCACCTGGAGCGCTTCGGCAAGCCCGGCAAGACGCTCATCGGCTCGGACAGCCATACGCCCACCGGCGGCGCGCTGGGCATGCTGGCCATGGGCGCGGGCGGCATGGACGTGGCCGTGGCCATGGCCGGCGGCGCGTATTACATCAACATGCCGCGCATGTTCAAGGTCAACCTCACCGGCAAACTGCCCCCGTGGGTCAGCGCCAAGGACGTCAGCCTTGAAATTTTGCGCATCCTCTCCGTGCGCGGCGGCCGCGGCGCCATCATCGAGTGGGGTGGCGAGGGCCTCAAAACGCTCTCCGTACCCGAGCGCGCCACCATCGCCAACATGGGCACCGAACTGGGCGCGACCACGTCCATCTTCCCCGCCGACGAAGTGACGCGCGAATTTCTGCGCGCGCAGGGCCGGGAAGAGGATTTCACGCCCCTTGTAAGCGACCCGGACGCCGTCTACGACCGCGTCATCGACATCGACTTATCCGCGCTTGAACCGCTGTGCGCCTGCCCGCACTCGCCGGACAATGTAAAAGCGGCGCGCGAGCTTGAAGATGTGCGCGTCGATCAGGTCTGCGTCGGCTCCTGCACCAATTCCTCGCTGCGCGACCTTCTGCGCGTGGCGGCCATCTTAAAGGGCAGAACCGTCGCCCCGACCGTCAGCCTTTCCATCTCCCCCGGCTCGCGGCAGGTGTTGCAGATGCTCTCCGCCTGCGGCGCGCTCGCGGACATACTCGCCAGCGGCGCGCGCGTGCTGGAGTGCGCCTGCGGGCCCTGCATCGGCATGGGCTTTTCCCCCAATTCCGGCGGCGTCTCCGTGCGCACGTTCAACCGCAACTTCGAGGGCCGCAGCGGCACCCGCGACGCGCAGGTCTACCTCGCCTCGCCGGAAGTGGCCGCCGCCAGCGCCATCCTCGGCCACATCGCCGACCCGCGCGCATTGGGCGAGTACCCCGAGGTGCAGATGCCGGATCGCTTCACCATCGACGACAGCGGCGTGCTTTTGCCCGCCGGCCCCGAGGAAGCCGGGTCTGTCGAGGTCGTGCGCGGCCCCAACATCCGCCCCATGCCGCTGGGCGAGCCGATTCAGGACGAGATCAGCGCGCCCTTGACCCTCAAGGTGGGCGACAACATCACCACCGACCACATCATGCCCGCCGGCGCGAAGATCCTGCCGTATCGCTCGAACGTGCCCAAGCTCTCCGAGTTCTGCTTCACCGTCTGCGACGAGACCTTCCCCCAGCGCGCCAGAGCCGCGGGTCGCTCCATCATTGTCGGCGGGGCCAACTACGGCCAGGGTTCCTCGCGCGAGCACGCGGCGCTGGTGCCCATGTATCTGGGCGTGCGCGCGGTGGCGGCCAAGAGCTTTGCCCGCATCCACGCCGCCAACCTCATCAACTACGGCATCCTGCCGCTGACGTTTGCAAACGCCGACGATTACGACCGCCTTTCGCAGGGCGACGAGTTGACCATCTCCGGCGTCTTTTCGGGCCTGGAGAGCGGCAAATTCACGCTCACCGACAGGACGACGGGCGAGACCTTCGCCCTTACCTGCGAACTTTCGCCGCGCCAGCGCGAAATTTTGCGCGACGGCGGGCTGCTGGCCTACACCAAGGAGGGCAAACAATGAACGCGCAGATCGAACGGGCCGTTTTACATTTCCGCGCCCTTCTGGAAGAACAGATCAAGCGCGTGGAGCGCATGGAAAGCGCCTCCGCAAACGCGCAGACGACGAAAACAAAGACGGTCGTCGGCATTGTCGGCGGCGACGGCATCGGTCCCATCATCGTAAAGGAAGCCGCGCGCGTGCTTAAAGCGCTGCTCGCGGACGAGATTTCCGCCGGCACGCTGGAATTGCGCCCCATCGAGGGCCTGACCATCGAAAACCGCCTTGCGCGCGGCGAGGCCGTGCCCGCCGAGGCGCTTGAGGCCATCAAGGGCTGCGACGTCCTCCTCAAAGGCCCCACCGCCACGCCCAAGGGCGGCACGCTGGAGAGCGCCAACGTCACCCTGCGCCGCGCTCTCGACCTCTACGCCAACGTCCGCCCCGTGCGCATTGCCGGGGAGGGCGTGGACTGGACGTTCTTCCGCGAGAATACCGAAGGCGAATACGCCCTCGGCAGCCGCGGCGTCGAGCTTCCCGGCCTGGCGATGGACTTCAAGGTCATTACCGACGCCGGCACGCGCCGCATCGCCCGCGCCGCCTTCGAGTATGCGCGCAGGAATGGCAAAAGGAACGTCGCCATCGTCACCAAGGCCAACATCATGAAGAAGACAGACGGCAAGTTCACCGCCATCTGCCATGAGGTGGCGAAGGACTACCCGGAGATGGAGGTTGAGGACTGGTATATCGACATCATGACCGCCAACCTCGTCAACCCCGCCATCCGCTCCCGATTTGAGGTGTTCATCCTCCCCAACCTCTACGGCGACATCATCACCGACGAGGCCGCGCAACTGCAGGGCGGCGTGGGCACGGCGGGCAGCGCCAACCTCGGCGACCGCTACGCCATGTTCGAGGCCATTCACGGCACCGCGCCGCGCATGATCGAGGAAGGCTTGGGCGACTACGCCAACCCCGAAAGCATCCTGCGCGCCGCGCAGATGCTGCTTTCGCACATCGGCCGCGCAGAGGCTGCCGACCGCCTGGGCAGGGCGCTGGAAATTTGCTGCGAGACGGAGAAGGCCTGCGTTGTCACCGGCGATCGAAACGGCGCCACATGCCGTGAGTTTGGCGACTATCTGCTGCGGACGCTGCAGCGGTAAGATTCGCCCGGGGAACGCGGTTGCGCGCGCCCCTGAAGGCTGGGTTTCCGGGATGGAAAACGCAAAAAAACCGCCGCGCCGGGCAAACCGGCGCGGCGTCATTTTTGGGAAGGGCCAGCGCGGCCAAGCGGCGGACGGCGTCGGGAGACGATGCCGCGCGTCAAACGCGGCCCGAAGCGGCGAGGCGGACGGCAAAAGGAGAGATGGCGGAACGCGGAGAACGCGCCGGGGACGCCGGTTGCGGCGGGGATGTTGCGAGCGCCCCGGCGGGGCGGGCATGGCGCGCCGAGAGATTCCAGTACGGCGCTCGCGCCCTTTGCACGGCGAAACCGGCATGCCGCGCGCTTGCGAACTGGCGGCCCGGGCTGCGCAGCGGAGGTTGCGCCCGGGAGGGCGCGATGGACGTTTCGGCATCGCCGGCCGCGCTGCTGAAACGGCGCTTCCATCCCGTGCGGGAGGCGCCGAATTGCGGAGCGACGAGGATCTCAACGCTGGGCGACGACGTCGGCCAGTTCCACCGGCACGGCCATGCGCAGCGTTTCCAGGCTGGCCTCGATCTGCAGGCCGATTTTGCCGGCGCTGAAGAAAATGGCGTCAAAATCCTTCGCCGTTTCGTGCGCCACCGTGCGCAACGGCTTTTTCATGCCAATGGGCGAACAGCCGCCGTGCACATAGCCGGTGAGGGGCAGAAGCTCTTTGGAACGCAGCATGGAAAGCGATTTTTCCCCCACGCAGGCGGCGGCTTTTTTCAGATCCAGTTCCTCCGCCGCCGGCACCATGAACGCATAGTGCGCGCCGCTTTTGCCTTCAGTCACCAGCGTTTTGAATACGCGGCGCTCGTCCTGGCCCAGCATGCGCGCCACCTCTACGCCGCTGACGGCCTCTCCGCTTCCGTAGCTGTGCACGGCGTAACGGGCCTTGACGCGATCCAGCGCGCGCATGGCGTTGGTCTTTTCGTGTTTTTCCCGCATACGGGCCTCCTTACAGGCAGTCGAGCATCTGTTGAGCGTTTTCCGCCGCCTTTACCCTGCCGAACGCGTGCGCAATGACGCCCTGTTCGTCGATGAGGTAGGTGGTGCGCACCACGCCCATGGTCTTTTTGCCGTACATGGTTTTTTCCTGCCAAACGTCGTAGGCGCGAATGGCAGAAAGCTCCGGATCGGCCAGCAGCGGAAAGGGCAGAGCGTATTTTTCCCCGAATTTCTTGTGCGAGGCAATGCTGTCCTTGCTCACGCCCAGCACCACCGCGCCCTTTTGCGCAAACTGCGGGTACAGTTCGCCAAAGGCGCAGGCCTGCCTGGTGCAGCCGGCGGTGTTGTCGCGGGAATAAAAGTAGAGCACGACCTTTCGGCCGCGATAGTCCTCCAACGCGTGCGTTTGCCCGTTCTGATCGGGCAGCGCGAAGGATGGGGCGACGGTTCCAACGCTGAGCATGCGCGTTTCCTCCTTGTCTGTTCCGCTGCGGCGGGACGGGGATATTATAACACAGGCGCGAACAAAAGAAAATACCTCGCCGGGCAGGGAGCGCGCCGGAAAAGCGGATGGGGAAAATGTGCTTGCGCGAAACGCCGGGTTTGCCCGCGCCGCGCGCCGGACGCGGAAAGGCCTTCGCGCAAAGGGGCGCCTGGTGGCGGCGCGTTCCATGCGTGGAGCGGAAATGCGAAGGGTGGCGAAAACGCGCGAACACAGCCGGCGGCGTTTCCCGCCCGGAGCGGAGAAAGACGGCACCGGATCAGCCGGGGCGCGGCGCTTTTCCGGCGCGTGGCGCGTTCAGGGGCAGGCGCATGGGAATCGCCGCGGCGTTTCCCGCCCGGAGCGGAGGGCGATAAGAGCGCATGGAAAAGCGCTCGGGCTTCGCGCGCCGGCGCTTGACGCGCGAAGCCCGGCAGGCCGGAATGGAAAAATGTGTTGACATTCGGCGTGTTTCTGGTAAACTAATGGGTGGAGGAGATGCAAATGAACAACGCCGCCCGCATTGCAGAGATCGTGCTCCCGGTGGTGGTTTCCCTGTTTCTGGGTTGGCTGTCGCGCCTGAAGGGCATTCTCAGCCGCGCGCAGATCGACGGGTTGAAGGCCTTTGTGGTCACCTTTTCGCTTCCTGCCGTCCTGTTCATGGCCTTTGCGGAGATCGCCTACGGCCTGGACGTGCTTTTGACGTGCGTGGTGGTGTTCGCCGCCTGCACGGCGATGCTGTTCATCGGCAAACTGTTTCGGCGCGAAAACCCGCTGCTGGCCTTTCTGGTCACGGGCTTTGAGGCGGGCATGATGGGGTATTCGCTTTACACGCTGCTTTTCGGCGCGGAAAACCTCAGCGTGATGGCTGTGGCGGCGCTGGGCGGCGACGTATTCGTTTTCACGCTTTACATGGCCATGCTCAAGGGCCGGGACGGCATGCCGCCGAAGCAGATCGCCCGCGAGACGCTGCTTTCGCCCATCTTCCTGGCCATACTCGCCGGCGTGCTGCTGGGGGCGACGGGCCTGTGGACGGCCATGCAGGGCAGTTTTGTCGGCGCCGCCGTCGCCGCGGTGGGCGACTTCCTTTCCGGCCCTACGGCCTGCGCCATCCTCTTCGTGGTGGGTTACAACATCGAGTTCAGCCGCGATTCCCTGCGCGGCGCGGTGCGCGCGGCGGGGGCGCGCCTGGTTTTGTGCGCGGCGTTTTGCGCGCTGTGTCTGCTGGTTCTGACCTGGACGGTGGGCATGACCGACCATTTGCGCTGGGCGCTGATCCTTCTGTTCACGCTGCCGGGGCCGTATGTGCTGCCGGTGTTCGCCCGCAGCGAGGCCGATACGCGCTATGCCTCGTCGTGCCTGTCCTTGTATACGCTTTTGTCGGTGGTCATGTTCTGCGTCATCGCCGTGCTGGCGGCGTAGGCAATTATCGAACGTCAGTTTAATTTTCGCGGAGGAAGCGACGGGAGCGCTTCCTCCGTTTCAATTTGTGGTATAATACTTGCAGCCTTTCGTGAAAGGAGCATGGGGCATGCCCGAATTCAGGATACATTCCGATTATCAGCCTACAGGCGACCAGCCGCAGGCCATCGCCGCGCTGACCGCGGGCGTGCAAAAGGGCTTCAAGCATCAGGTGCTTCTGGGCGTGACCGGCTCGGGCAAGACCTTTACCATGGCCAACATCATCAAAAACCTCGGCCGCCCGGCACTGGTCATCGCCCACAACAAGACCCTGGCGGCGCAGCTGGCCGGCGAGTTTCGTGAATTCTTCCCCGAAAACGCCGTGGGCTATTTCGTCAGCTATTACGACTACTACCAGCCCGAGGCCTATATTCCCTCCACAGACACCTTTATTGAAAAGGATTCTTCCGTCAACGACGAGATCGACCGCATGCGCCACAGCGCCACCGCCTGGCTGGCCGAGCGGCGGGACGTGGTCATCGTCGCCTCGGTCAGCTGCATCTACGGCCTGGGCGACCCGCAGGAGTACGAGGACCTTTCCGTCTCTCTGCGCGAGGGCATGGTCATCGACCGCGACGAGCTTTTGCGCAGGCTTGTGGAGATCCAGTACGAGCGCAACGATTTCGAGCAGGAGCGCGGTTCCTTCCGCGTGCGCGGCGATGTGGTGGAGATCATCCCCGCCGCCTCCAGCGAAAAGGCGCTGCGCATCGAACTGTTTGGCGACGAGATCGAGCGCATCGCCGAGGTGGAGATTGTCTCCGGCCATGTGCTGCGCTATCTTGCGCATGTGATGATCTTTCCCGCCTCGCACTACGCCACTTCGCGCGACAAGCTGGAAAGGTGCATCGAAAACATCGAAAACGACCTTGCCGATCGCCTGAACGAGTTTAGAGCCGAAGGCAAACTGCTCGAGGCGCAGCGCCTGGAACAGCGCACGCGCTACGACATCGAAATGCTGCGCGAGATCGGCTATTGCACCGGCATCGAGAACTATTCCCGCTACTTCGACGGCCGCGCGCCCGGGGAAGCGCCGTTCACGCTGTTGGACTACTTTCCCAAGGATTTCATTCTTTTCATTGATGAATCGCACGCCACCATCCCGCAGATACGCGCCATGTACAACGGCGACGCCGCCCGCAAGCGCTCGCTGGTGGACTACGGCTTCCGCCTGCCGGCGGCGTTTGACAACCGCCCCCTGAAGTTCCACGAATTTGAGCAGCGCGTTTCGCAGGCCATCTACGTCTCCGCCACGCCCGGACCCTATGAGATGGAGCGCGCCGAGCAGGTGGTGGAGCAGATCATTCGCCCCACGGGCCTGCTCGACCCGGAGATCGTCGTTCGCCCGGCCACCAATCAGGTGGACGACCTGTTGGGCGAGATCCGCAAGGTGGCGGGGGAGGGCGGCCGCGTGCTGGTGACGACGCTCACCAAGCGCATGGCCGAGAGCCTGACCAGCTATCTGCGCGAACTGGAAGTGCGCGTGGAATACCTGCATTCCGATGTGGAAACGCTGGAGCGCATCAAGCTCATCCGTTCGTTGCGGCTGGGTGAGTACGACGTGCTGGTGGGCATCAACCTGCTGCGAGAGGGCCTTGACCTTCCCGAAGTATCGCTCGTGGCCATCCTCGACGCCGACAAGGAGGGCTTTCTGCGCTCGGAGACGTCGCTTATACAGACCATCGGCCGCGCGGCGCGCAATGTGGACGGCCGCGTCATCATGTACGCCGACGGCCTTACCGATTCGATGATGCGCGCCATTCAGGAGACGAACCGCCGCCGCGCCATCCAGCAGGCCTACAACGAGGAGCACGGCATCACGCCGCAGACGGTGCGCGCCGCCGTGCGCGAACTGATGGAGATCTCCCGCGCGCCCGAGGGCGGCGCGCCTGCGGGCATGAGCGAGGAGGAGCGGCAGATGGCCATCGACCGCCTGGAGGAGCAGATGCTCGCCGCCGCCGGCAATCTTGACTTTGAAAAGGCCGCCAGGTTGCGCGACCAGATGCTTGAACTGCGCGGCGAAAAGCCGCTGGCCACCAACGAAAAATCCCGTCTTACGCGCAGGAGGCGCAGAAAATGAAAAACGAGAGGATCGTCGTGCGCGGCGCGCGCGAACACAATTTGAAAAATGTCAGCGTGGAACTGCCGCGCGACAGCTTGATCGTCATGACCGGCCTCTCCGGCTCCGGCAAAAGCTCCCTGGCCTTCGACACCATTTACGCCGAGGGACAGCGCCGCTATGTGGAGTCGCTTTCCTCCTACGCCCGCCAGTTTTTGGGGCAGATGGAAAAACCGGATGTGGATTCCATCGACGGGCTTTCGCCCGCCATCTCCATCGACCAGAAAACCACCTCGAAAAACCCGCGTTCCACCGTGGGTACGGTCACGGAGATTCACGATCACCTGCGCCTTCTCTACGCGCGCGCCGGCGTGCCCCACTGCCCCGTGTGCGGCAAGGAGATCCGCCAGCAGACTGTCGATCAGATCGTCGATCAGGTGCTGACCCTGCCCGAGCGCACGCGCATCCAGGTCATGGCCCCGGTGGTGCGCTCCCGCAAGGGCGAGTACGCCAAACTTTTTGAGGACATGGGCAGGCAGGGCTTCGTGCGCATGCGCGTGGACGGGGAAATCTGCGAAATCGCCGACCCGCCCAAGCTGGCCAAGACGAAGAAGCATACGCTGGAGGTGGTGGTGGACCGCCTCACCGTGCGGCCGGATATGCAGCAGCGCCTTACGGATTCCCTGGAAACGGCGATGAAGCTGGCCGGGGGATTGGTGATCGTCAACGTGGTCGGCGGCGAGGACATGCTCTTTTCGCAGAACTACGCCTGCCCGGACTGCAATATCTCCATCGAGGAACTGACGCCGCGCATGTTCTCCTTCAACAACCCCTACGGCGCCTGTCCCACCTGCTCAGGCCTGGGCGTGCTTTTGAAGATGGACCCCAACATGGTCATTCCCGACCGCAGCAAGTCGCTTGCGCAGGGGGCGATCCAGGTTTCGGGCTGGAACAGCGCCGAGCCGGATTCCATGGCGCAGATGTATTTGAAGGGCCTTGCCGACAAGTACGGCTTTTCGCTGGACACGCCCGTGTGCGAGCTTTCCGACGAGGTCGTCGATAAGCTGCTTTACGGCACGCGCGGCGAGAAGATCCACCTCGAATACAAGCGCGAGGACGGCGGCGGCTCCTTCAACGCCCCCTTTGAGGGCATTGTCACCAATCTGGAACGCCGCTATCGCGAGACGCATTCCGACGCCATGAAGCAGGTCTACGAGGCCTACATGGCGCATGTGCCCTGCCCCGAATGCGGCGGCAAGCGCTTAAAGCGCGAGGCGCTGGCGGTGACGGTGGGCGACAAGTCCATCGCCGAGGTTTCGGACATGTCCATCGCCCGCGCCCGCGCCTTCCTTTCGAATGTTGAACTGACCGAGCGGCAGAAGATCATCGCCAGACAGGTTCTAAAGGAGATCGACGCCCGCCTGCGCTTCCTCTCGGACGTGGGCCTTGACTACCTCACCCTTTCGCGCAGCGCCGGCACGCTTTCCGGCGGCGAGGCGCAGCGCATCCGCCTGGCCACGCAGATCGGTTCCTCCCTGATGGGCGTTCTCTACATTCTGGACGAGCCGTCCATCGGCCTGCATCAGCGCGACAACGCCCGCCTGCTCAAAACGCTCAAGGACCTGCGCGATCTGGGCAATACGCTGATTGTCGTCGAGCACGACGAGGAAACCATGCTCGCCAGCGATTATATCGTGGACGTCGGCCCCGGCGCAGGCGTACATGGCGGCGAGATCGTCGCCTGCGGAACGCCCAGGGAGATCATGGCAAGCCCGCGCTCCATCACCGGCGCCTACCTTTCCGGCCGCCGCAAAGTGCCCGTGCCCGCCGCGCGGCGCAAGCCCACGGGCTATATCACCGTGCGCGGCGCGCGCGCCAACAACCTGAAAAACATCGACGTGCGCTTCCCGCTTGGGGTCATGACCTGCGTCACCGGCGTTTCCGGCAGCGGCAAAAGCTCGCTTGTCAACGAGATACTCTTCAAATCGCTTTCGCGCCGGCTCAACCGCTCGCGCCTGCGCGCGGGGGATCACGACGCCATCGAGGGCGTAGAACAGCTCGACAAGATCATCGCCATCGACCAGTCGCCCATCGGCCGCACGCCGCGCTCCAACCCCGCCACCTATACCGGCGTGTTCGACCTCATTCGCGACGTCTTTGCCGCCACCAACGACGCCCGCGCCCGCGGCTACAGGGCCAACCGCTTCAGCTTCAACGTCAAGGGCGGCCGCTGCGAGGCCTGCTCGGGCGACGGCATTCGCAAGATCGAGATGCACTTCCTTTCCGACGTCTATGTGCCCTGCGAGGTCTGCGGCGGCAAGCGCTACAACCGCGAAACGCTGGAGGTGCGCTACAAGGGCAAGAACATTTACGAAGTGCTGGAAATGACCGTGGACGAGGCGCTGGAATTCTTCGCGCCGCTGCCGCGCATCGCCGCCAAATTGCAGACCCTTCAGGACGTCGGCCTTGGCTACGTCAAGCTCGGCCAGCCCTCGACCACGCTTTCCGGCGGCGAGGCGCAGCGCATCAAACTGGCCACCGAGCTTTCCCGCAAGGCCACCGGCCGCACCATCTATGTGCTGGACGAGCCGACCACGGGGCTGCATGTGGCCGACGTGGAAAGGCTCGACCAGGTGCTCGACCGCCTCGCCGAGGCGGGGAACACGCTGGTGGTCATCGAGCACAACCTCGACGTCATCAAAACGGCGGACTACATCATCGACATGGGCCCCGAGGGCGGCGATCGCGGCGGTACGGTGATCGCCGAGGGAACGCCCGAAGAGGTCGCCCGATGCGAACAGAGCTATACGGGCATGTTCCTCAAAAAGGTTCTGCCCTGAACGCGGCGCGCATTGTCTGAAACAGGCGCAAACGATCCTCGCGGATGGGGATGCGCGCGAAAATCGCCTTCACGAATGCTGTGAAGGCGGTTTTTCTTTTGCGCCGGCCGCAGACGCCGCTTTGCGGGCTCGCGCCGGACGCGGATTTGCGAAGGCGCGCCTGGGAAAGAGGGGGATATATGGAAGCGGTTCTGCGGCTGAACGAACGGCTTTCCGCCGTGGTCTGGGGATGGCCGATGCTTGCGTTGCTCGTTCTCGCGGGCGTGGTTTTCAGCGTACGCACGCGTTTTGTGCAGTTTCGGCGCTTTGGGGATATGCTGCATCTGACGCTGGGCGCGTTTTCCCGCCGCGAACCGACGCGGCCCGGCGAAGTCACGCCCCTGCAGGCCATGACTACGGCGCTGGCGGCCACGGTGGGCACGGGCAACATCGCCGGCGTGGCCGGGGCCATCGCTCTTGGCGGGCCGGGCGCAGTGTTCTGGATGTGGGTGTCGGCGTTTCTGGGCATGGCCACCAAGTACGCCGAAGTCGTGCTGGCCGTGCGCTATCGCCAGCGGGCGGCGGACGGGAGGTTTTACGGCGGGCCGATGTACTATATCTGCGCCCTTGGACGGGGCTTTCGGCCGCTTGCCTGGGCGTTTGCGCTGCTGGGGGCGCTGGCCGCCTTTGGCATCGGGAATATGGTGCAGGCAAACACTGCGGCGGACGCGGCGACTTTCGCCCTTGCGGCGCTGTTTCCAGGCCTGACAGGCGCGCAGGCGCCGCTGCGGACGACGGTGGGCATCCTGCTTTCGCTGGCGGTGACGCTGGCGCTGACGGGCGGCGCGGCGCTCATCGGCCGGGCGACGGAACGCCTGGTGCCGTGGATGAGCGCCCTTTACGCGCTTGCGGCGCTGACGGTGATTCTGCGGAACCTGCCCGGGGCCGGCCGCGCGCTTGGCGACATCGTGCGCTGCGCCTTTTCGCCCGAATCGGCGCTGGGCGGCGCGGCCGGCATCGGGATGCGTGCGGCGCTGCGCTGCGGTATGGAGCGCGGCATGTTCTCCCATGAAGCGGGCATGGGTTCCGCGCCCATCGCCCACGCCGGCGCGCAGACGGAAGCCCCGGACCGGCAGGGCCTGTTCGGCATCTTCGAGGTTTTTGCCGATACCATCGTCATCTGCACCCTGACGGCGCTGGCCATCCTCGCAAGCGGCGCCAAAGTGCCCTATGGCCGGGCGGCGGGCTCGGAACTGGTTATTTTCGCCTTCGGAACGGCCTTTGGAAACGGCCTCGCGGCGCTTTTGACCGCGGCCTGCCTTGCGCTGTTCGCGCTTTCCACCATGCTCGCCTGGTCGCTCTATGGCGAACGCTGCTTTGCCTACCTGACGGGCGGGCGCGCCACGGCGCTCTACCGCGCCCTCTTCGCCCTCGCCGCCGCGCTTGGCGCGTCCATGCGCCTGGAGGCGGTCTGGGCGCTGGCGGGCACGCTCAACGGCCTCATGGCGGCGCCCAACCTCGTCGCCCTGTTCCCGCTCTCCGGCGAAGTGGCGCGCATATCTCGCCATATCGGGCAGAAACCGCGAGGCGGCTGCGCGCAGACTGTGCTATACTGAAGAAAAGGGGGAAAGACCATGGAATGGATAAAGCGCATGAACGCGGCCATGGAATACCTTGAAGCGCACCTGACGGACAGGATCGACGTATCGGAGATCGCGCGCATCGCCTGCTGTTCATCCTTTCACTTCCAGCGCATGTTCTCCTATATGGCCGGCGTGCCTCTGGGGGAATATGTGCGGCGGAGGCGCATGACGAGGGCTGCGGAGGACTTGTGCAACGGGGCGCGCGTCACCGACGTGGCCGCCCGCTATGGCTACGATTCGCCCACGGCCTTCAACCGCGCCTTTCAAAGCGTCCACGGCCTCCCGCCCTCCAAGGCGCGTTCGGCGACGCTTCAGGCGTATACGCCCATCCGCTTTTCCCTCACCGTGACCGGCGGCGCGCCGCTTGCTTACCGCGTGGAAGCGCTGGACGCCTTTTCCATCGCCGGATATGCCGCGCCCATCGGCAAAACGCTCGCCGAGAACTTCCAAAACGTTCCCGCCCTCTGGGCGCGCGCGGCGCGGGAAGAAGTCCTTCCGAAGCTCGTGCGCATGCAGGCCGGCCCGCTGCCGGGGCTGCTGGGCGCCTCCCGCGAGACGGATGGGGGCTGGCAGTACATGATCGGCGCCTGCGCGGAAAGGGCGGGGGAGGGCATGGCGCTGTGGCGCGTGCCCGCCTGCCATTGGGCGGTGTTCTCCGGGCAGGGCGCGATGCCAGCGGCCATTCAGGAAGTAGAGCGCCGCGCGGTGCTGGAATGGCTGAGCGCTTCCGGCTATGAATACGCGAACGCGCCGGACATCGAAGCCTACCTCGTGCCCGAGATGGAAAATGCCGTTTTCGAGGTCTGGCTGCCCGTCGTCCGCCCCTGACAGGCACGGCCGCGCTGTTTTGCGCATACGTTGCCCCGAGGTGGACTGTATGGGAAAATGGAAAGTATGCGTCTATGCGATCTGCAAAAACGAGGCCAAATTCGTCCGCCGCTGGATGGATTCCATGCGCGAGGCGGACTGGGTGGTGGTGTTGGATACGGGCTCGGACGACGGCACTGCGCAAATGTTGCGCGATCTCGGCGCGGAGGTGACGGAGGAGATCATTTCCCCCTGGCGCTTCGATGTGGCGCGAAATCGCTCTTTGGAACTGACGCCGGAGGAGGCGGATATCTGCGTCTGCACCGATCTGGACGAAATCCTTCGCCCCGGCTGGCGCGCGGCGCTGGAAGCGGCGTGGACAGAGAATACAAAGCGCGCGCGCTACCGCTATACCTGGAATTTCAACCCGGACGGCACGGAGGGCGTGGTTTTCTGGACGGACAAGATTCACGCGCGCCACGGCTTTCGCTGGGTGCATCCGGTACACGAAGTGCTCGAATACGAGCGGCCGGACTACGAGACGGTGCTGGCCGAGGGCGTGCAGCTCGATCACCGCGCCGACCCGACCAAATCCCGCGCGCAATACCTGCCGCTTCTGGAGCTTTCCGTGCAGGAGGCGCCCATGGACGACCGCAATATGCACTATCTGGGGCGGGAATACATGTTCCACCGCCGCTGGAAGGAGTGCATCGAAACGCTGCAGCGGCACCTCGCCCTGCCCACGGCCACCTGGCCGGACGAGCGCTGCGCCTCCATGCGCTTCATCGCCCGCGCGCATGAAGCGCTGGGCAACGTTCGCGAGGCGGAAAGATGGCTTCTGCGCGCCGTGGGCGAGGCCCCGCACCTGCGCGAACCATGGGTGGAAACGGCGGCGCTGTGCTACCGTCAGCGCGATTGGGAAGGCACGGCCTTTTTCGCCCTGCGCGCCCTGAAGATCGCCGAGCGCCCCAAGACCTACATTTGCGAGGCTTCCGCCTGGGGCAGCCTGCCCTACGACCTTGCTTCGCTGGCGCTGTATGAAACGGGTCGCGTGCGCGAGGCCATCCCGCTTTTGGAAAAAGCGCTGGAGATCGCGCCGGGCGACGAACGGCTCCAGGAGAATCTGCGCCTGATGCGCGCCGAGACGCGCAGGGGATAGCGCCGGTTGCGAGGGGGGACCGCCGGTTCGGGGTTGTGAAGGGAAACGGGCGATTTGTGAACGCGCCCGATCGGGGCGAGCAGGGCGCCTTTGAACGGAACGGGCAGATCGCGGGACGACGAAAGCCGCCCGCGCGACAGCGACGCGGGCGGCTATGCCCGGGAAGGATCAGATCTGCTTTTCAAGATAGGCGCTGGCCATATAGGCCGCGGTCGCGCCGTCGCCCACGGCGGTCGAAACCTGTCGCAGCGGCTTTTTGCGGCAGTCGCCCGCGGCGAAAATGCCGGGAACGGAAGTGCAGGTATCCTCGCCGGCGAGGATATACCCCGCGTCGTCCAGGGCGAGCAGGCCCTGCACGAGTTTTGTCTGCGGCTCGACGCCCACGGCGACAAAAACGCCGTCCACCGCCAGATCGCGCTCGCCCGAAAGGCGCAGAAGCAAGCCCTCGCCGGCGCGCTCAATGCGCGAAACGGTAGTGCTCAGCAGCATTTCCACATTTTCGCTCGCCTGCGCCTTCGTCACCTGCGCGCCCATCGCCCGCAGGCGGTCGCGGCGATGGATGAGCGTGACGCGCGCAAAACGCGAAAGATACAGCGCGTCCTCCAGCGCCGTATCGCCGCCGCCAATCACGGCCACGCGCTTGCCGCGGTAGAAGGCGCCGTCGCAGGTGGCGCAGTAGCTCACGCCGCGGCCGATGTTTTCCGTCTCGCCCGGCACGCCCAGTTTGCGCGGCGTTGCGCCCAGCGCGAGAATGAACGCGCGGGCTTCGATTTCGCCGTCCTCCAGCGTCAGGCGCTTGCTTTCCGCGTCGATGGCGCGCGCCTGGGCATAGCGCGTTTCCAGGCCGAAACGCGCCGCCTGTTCGGCAAAGGCCATCATCAATTCCGGACCGCCCACGCCCTCCGGAAAGCCGGGATAGTTCTCCAGACGATCGGTGGTGGCGGCCTGTCCGCCTGGCAGACCGCGTTCGACAAGCACCGTTTTCCAGCCGGCGCGCGCCGCGTACAGGCCTGCCGTCAGGCCCGCCGGGCCGCCGCCGATGATCGCGACGTCGTACATGCTTTGCCCTCCTTGAAGATGCCTGGCCGGGATCGTGCCGGGCTCGATACGGGAATGAAAAACGCGGACGCGGGGGAGAACGCAGCCCCCGCGCGCGGCGAACGACAGGCCACCGGCGTATATGCGGATGTCCTGCGCGACGAACGACAGGCCACCGGCGCATATGCGGATGTCCTGCGCGGCGAACGACATGCCCCGGCGCGTTCGCGAGCCGGCGCATATGCGGATGGCCGCGCGGCGACCCACTCCGCCCCGGCCGCCGCGCGTTGAAACGGCGCGATGCGGCAACGCGCGCCCGGCGCACGCGCCCCGGCGCCGTTTGCAGGCAGCCGCGCGAAGGCGAAATCGCGCTTGGGCCGGCGCTTCAGGGCGCGCCCGACGGCGCGGCGCTAGAACTCCCGCCTACCTTCAAAGGCGCGGGCGAGCGTCACTTCGTCGGTGTACTCCAGTTCGCCGCCCACCGGCACGCCGTGGGCGATGCGCGTCACCTTCACGCCCATGGGCTTGATCAGCCGGGCGATGTAGGCGGCCGTGGCTTCGCCTTCCACGTCCGGGTTGGTGGCCAGCACCACTTCCTGGATTTCGCCTTCGGCCAGGCGCGACATCAGTTCGCGGATGCGAATATCGTCCGGACCGACGCCGTCCATGGGCGAAATGACGCCGTGCAATACATGGTACAGGCCGTTGTAATCGCGCATGCGCTCAAAGGCGTTGACGTCGCGCGGATCGCGCACTACGCAGACGATGTCGCGCCGCCGCGAACCGTCTGCGCATATGGGGCATTTTTCCCCGTCGGTATAATTGCCGCATACGGGGCAGAGATGCACCTTTTTTTTGCCTTCGAAGATGGCCACCGCCAGTTCGCGCACCTGATCCTCGCGCATGCCGACGATGTGGTAGGCCAGGCGCTGGGCCGTTTTGCGCCCGACGCCCGGCAGTTTGGAAAGCTGGTTTGCCAGCCGGGCGATGGCCTCGACCTCGGCCACGGTTTAAAACAGGCCGGGCATGCCCATGCCGCCGGTCAGTTTGCCCATTTCGCGCTCGACCGTTTCAGCAGCGCTGCGCAGCGCCTCGTTCACGGCCGCCATGACCATGTCCTCGAGCATTTCCACGTCGTCGGGATCGACCGCTTCGGGCTTAATGGAAATGGAAAGCACCTCGCGCTTGCCGTTGACTTTCGCCGTGACCATGCCGCCGCCGGAGGTCGCCTCAAATTCGCGCGCGTCCAGTTCCTCCTGCATTTTGGTCATTTGCTGTTGCAATTTCTGCGCCTGCCGGGCCAATTGCTGCATGTTCGCGCCGCCCATCATTCCGGGGAATCCGCCTCTTGCCATGTGAAAAACCTCCAAAGTATTGTTTCCGCTGGTCTATTATAGCAAGTTCCGGCGCGGAATGCAAGAAGGGCGGGGCCTTACACAAAGGGCGCGCCCGGGAGACTGCGCGCCACGCCGTAACAGAGAAGAACTCCGTAAAGCGCCGTCAGCAGGCGACGCATGCCGCGCGTGAGCGTGGGCGAACGGCGCAGCGTCCAGCGCGCCTGCGCGACGGCTCCAACGCATGCAAACGCCGGCAGAAGGCACAACAGCGCGGGATTGCACCCAAACGCGCCGCGCGCATCGCCTTCCAGCAGCGCAAGGCACAGCCCCGTAACGCCGCACGCCGGGCACTTCAATCCCGTCAGGGCGCGAAAGACGCAGGGAACGGCGAAACGCCCGCTGCGGACCATGCGCCCGTAGCAAAGCCCCAGGCAGAGCGCGAACACATCCAGACAAAGAACGCGGCGCAGACGTTCCGCAAAGAAACGGGCGTCTGCGCCGCGCCGGATGCGCCGGCCGTTGTCAGTTGGCATAATCGGAACCGTCCGCCGGCTTGAGCGAGCCGGTGCAGATCATGATCAGGTCGATCAGCTACCAAACGCCAAAGCCGCCGCAGGTGATGAGTTTTACCACCCCCAGGCCGGTATAGCCCAGATAAAAGCGGTCTATGCCAAGTTGCCCAAGCAGCACCGACAGGATAATCGCCGTCGTTTTGCTCTTCATTCGTACCCCTCCCGTTTTTGCCTTCGTCGATCCTGTAGAAGGTTGGATCCATCA
>DVIA01000048.1 GCA_018711655.1 Candidatus Pullichristensenella avicola | reverse complement strand
GCTGCGACAGCGCCATCGTGATCGCCGCCGTCAGCGTCGTCTTGCCGTGGTCAACGTGCCCGATCGTTCCGATGTTTACATGCGGCTTCGTGCGCTCAAATTTTGCCTTCGCCATGGTTGTTTCTCCTCCTAAATCTCGTCCTGATCTATTGGGCGTATGGAGCGGGTGATGGGAATCGAACCCACGTTATCAGCTTGGGAAGCTGGAGCTCTACCATTGAGCTACACCCGCGCGTTTTCCCGCCGTCATACGAAGTGTATTGTACTTTAGTTTTGCCCTTTTGTCAACAGCTTAATATTAAATTTTCCCATCCTCACTTCTTTTCCAGATATTTGAGCAATTTTCGCTTGATGCGCTGCAGGGCGTTGTCCACGCTTTTGACGTGTCTGCCCATGGCCTCGGAAATCTCCACATAGCTTTTGCCCTCCATGTAAAGCGAGAGCACCTGTTTTTCCAGATCGGAAAGCATTTCGCCGATGCGGCCTTCGATGAAGGAAAGGTTTTCGCGGTCGATGAGCATGGCCTCGGGATCGGAGGGCACCTCTTCGCTGATGACGTCCAGGAGGGTGCGGTCGCTCTCCTCATCGTAGATGGGCTTGTTGAGGGAGACATAACTGTTGAGGGGAATATGCTTTTGCCGCGTGGCGGTTTTGATGGCGGTGATGATCTGGCGCGTGACGCAAAGCTCCGCGAAGGCGCGGAACGAAGTCAGCTTTTCCGGCTTGAAATCGCGGATGGCCTTGTACAGGCCGATCATACCCTCCTGCACGATATCCTCGTGGTCGGCGCCAATGAGGAAATAGCTGCGCGCCTTGGTGCGCACAAAATTCTTGTATTTGTTGAGCAAATGCTCCAACGCCGCGCCGTCGCCGTCCTGGGCGAGGGCGACGATCTCCTCGTCGGGCATATTTTCAAATCTCTCGTAATACATCAAGGTTTTTTGTCCTCCTGATGCTTTTCTCCGCGGCGCATGGCCTCCAGCCGCCGGGCCACGTCCTCGGGCAAACGCTCGAGGATCGTCGTGCGGGCGCGGGGCGCCGAGCGGATGCGTTCGCGGCCGGCGCGCTCCACCTGTCCCATCTCCACAAGCAGTTCCCGCGCCGAAAGGCGCGTGGCGTGGCGGCCGAGGACGACCATTTGCTCTACCAGATCGCTGGTGGCCACGCGCACCTCGATGCGGCCCAAGTCAGCGTCGCGCGCGTACAGATCGCAGAGGCGCTCGATGTAGTTGTCCGCCGTTTCGTTCTTCTGCGTGTAGACGACGGTGAGCGGGCCCATGCGTTCCTCGGTGCGCGCCGTGCGGTCGCCCAGGTAGGCGTCGTAAACCAGCACGACCGCCTGCCCGGAAAAGCCTGCGTAGTCCATCAGCCGCGCGGCCAGGGCGTCGCGCGCGTCGCCGAGGGTGGCGGCGTCCATGCCCTGCGCGCTTTTCCAGGCGTTGAGCACATTGTAGCCATCCACGATCAGAACGCGCCGCTTTTTCATCGTCCGCCTCCGCGCGCGCGCACCACCTGATACAAAAGCACGCCCGCCGCCACCGAAGCGTTCAGGGAGTCGATCTTCCCCAGCATCGGCAGCGTCACGCGCCGGTCGCACAAAGAAAGCGTCAGGCGGGAAATGCCCTCTCCCTCGGAGCCGATCACCAGCGCCAGCGGGCCCGTCAGATCGACCGTAAGCGCGTTTTCGCCCTCCAGCGCCGCCGCCGCAATCCACAGCCCGGCGCGCTTGAGATCCTCCAGGGCGCGGTTCAGGTTCTTTACCCGCGCCACGCGCATGTGCGCCAGCGCCCCGGCCGCCGCCTTTTCGCAGGCCGGGGTCAGGCCGGCCGCGCGGCGCTCGGGAATGACGACGCCGTGCGCGCCGGCGCACTCGGCGCTGCGGATGATGGCGCCCAGGTTGTGCGGGTCGGTCACCTGATCGAGCACCACCACCAGCGGGTCCTCGCCCCGCTCGCGGGCGCAGGCGAGGATGTCCTCGATCGTGGCGTATGCCCTTGCCGAGCGGAAAGCCAGAAGCCCCTGATGGGCGGGATAGATCTGGTCGAGCCGGTAGCGCTCTACATACTGCACCACCACGCCCGCCTCCCGGGCCATGCGGGCAATATCGCGCGCCGCGCCGGAGAGGTCGCCTTCGGCTACGAGCAGCTTTTCCAGCGGCACGCCGCTTTTGAGCGCCTCGCGGATGGGATTGCGGCCCGCCAGCAGGTTTTCCGGCGCTTCGGGCGCCTGCGGCCCGCGCCCGCCGTCAAAGCGCGAGACCGGCCCATGATGCGCGCCTTCCGCCTGCATCGGCCGCTCCCACGCCCCGCTGAAAGCCTCTTCCTCCCGCGGCGCGCGCGCGCCGGGCGCCGGGCGGGGCGAATTTTTGCCGGGGCGCACGGGCAGCGTTCGCGCGTCGGCCCGCTCGCCGGGATGCACGGGCAGCGTTCGCGTGTCAGCCCGCTCGCCGGGACGCCTTGGCAGCGTTCGCGCGTTTGCTCCCCCTTCGGAATGCGCCGGCGCGTCCGCCCGCTGCGCCGGGGGAATATCGAACGTCTTACGCGCCGGGCGGGGCGGATTTTTGCCGGGGCGCTGCACAGCGCGGCGGTCGTCATGCTTCATGTTCTTCCTCCAGTGCCAGAGTAAGGATTTGCTCCATGCGTTCGATCTGTCCGGCGACAAACAGATAGCCCACCACCGCCTCCAGCGCGGTGGCGCGATGGTATTCGGCGGCGTCGGCGTTGCGCGGCGGCGTCTGGTGCGCGTTGCGGGCGCGGCGGGCGACGTCGCGTTCGCGGTCGCTCAAAATGCGTTCCACGCGGTCGAAGGCCGCGGCCTGCGCGTGCGCGCATACCTGAGAAACCGCGGCGCGGTGCATCGCGCGCACATGGCCGCCTGCGCGCACGAGGCGGGCGCGCACATACAGGTCGTAAACGGAATCGCCCAGATAGGCCAGTTCCAGCGAGCCGGGCATCTCGCCCGGGGCAAAATCGAACGCTTTCATCGCTCAGTTTCCCACCGTCTGCAGATATTTTGCATACGCCGCGTCCCATGCGGCGGCGTTTTGCGGCTCAAAACGGCGCGTGGGGAAGGAATTTTCCACCACCCTGCGCAGCTGACGCACATCCGCGATCGCGCCCACGCCCATGGCCTGCACCAGAAGGTTGCCGATGACGGTGCCCTCGTCCGGGCCGGCGATCACGGGGCGCTCAATGGCGTCGGCGGTGAACTGGTTGAGCATCTCGTTTTTGCTGCCGCCGCCGACGATATGCAAAACGTTCACGCGCTTTTTCAGCATGTCGTTTTCCAGGCGTTCGATGGCCCAGCGGTATTTGAGCGCCAGGCTTTCGTAGATCACGCGGGCGATCTCGCCGCGCGACTGCGGCGCGCGCTGGCCGGTCCTGCGGCAATAGGCCTGAATGCGCGCGGGCATATCGTTCGGGGCCAGGAAGCAGGGATCGTCCACGTCGAGGAAAGCGATGAACGGCTCCGCTTTTTCCGCCATTTCCACGATCTGGGAAAAGCTGACCGCATCGGCGCGGCGGTCCCACTCGCGCTTGCACTCCTGCACGATCCACAGGCCCATGATGTTTTTCAACAGCCGGATGGTGCCGTCGATGCCGCCTTCGTTGGTATAGTTTGCGTTCATCACGCCCGGCTCGCACAGGGGCGTGCGTATCTCCGCGCCCAGAAGCGACCATGTGCCGGAACTGATGTAGGCAAAGTCCGGATCGGCCACGGGAATGGCGGCCACGGCGCTGGCCGTGTCGTGCGATGTGGCGGCGATGACGGGGATTTCCCCCACCCCGCATTCGCGGGCAATGCCGGGAAGCAGCGTGCCGCGCACCGAACCGGTGGGCTGGATGGGCGTAAAGATGCGGCGCGGCAGACCGAAGCGGTCGATCAGGTCCATATCCCAATCGCGCGTGAAGGGATTGATCAGCTGCGAAGTGCTGGCGATGGTGTACTCCGTGCCCATTTTGCCGGTGAGCAGATAGGCCAGCAGGTCGGGCAGCAGGAGCATCCGCTCCGCCGCCGCCAGGGTGGGATCGTCCTCCAGCTTCATGGCATAAAGCTGATAGAGCGTGTTGTACTGCGTAAAGCCCACGCCCGTGTGCTTGAACAGTTCCTCCTTGGGCATGACCTCGAAGGCCTTTTCCATCACGCCGTCGGTGCGCGCGTCGCGGTAGTGCACCGGCAGGCCCAGAAGGTGCCCGTTTTTGTCGATGAGGCCAAAATCCACGCCCCAGGTATCAATGCCGATGGCGTCCACGGCCACGTCCATTCTCGAAACCTTGTTCAGCGCCTGCTTCATTTCGAAAAACAGCCGCGCGATGTCCCAGCAAAAGCGGCCGGCCAGTTCCACCGGCTCGTTGAGAAAGCGATGTACCTCCCGCATCTCCAGGCGCTCGCCGTCAAAACGGCCCAGCATCGCCCGGCCGCTGGAAGCGCCGAAGTCGAATCCCAGGAAATTGCGAACCTGCTTCATGCTTTATCCTCTCCCTTGGCGCATGATTTTCTGACATAAGTATACCAGATGTTGAGGGGATTTCACAAGTTCCCCGGCAAAAAAAGCCAAAGTCTGTATGAAATTCATAATTGTGGCCGTATATACATTGCATGAAAGCGCCGCTCATCCACACTTTCCACAGGGTTTTCCACAGGTTTACGCCCCCAGACCGCCTGTGGGACGGGGTTTTCCACGGTTATTCAACCTTGGAACGCGTGAATTGTCATATGTTTTCCACAGACCACAGTCTTTATTTGCCGAGAAATTGGAAAATTCGGTCTGTTTTGAGACATTTTTGCGACTTTTACCGCCGTATTTTTGTCTAATTCGCAGATTTTCCCCTGTCTGCGGCGTTTCAGGCGCTCGCCCGTACACGGAAAATTGTTACAATGCAAGCAGTATATTTTACAAATGTATTGCATTTTCGGATATGCGGTTTATTCATCGCGCCTCGCCGCCCGCAGAACAGACCGCAGTTTTGCCCGCGGCAATCGCGGCTTTCGGCAAAGAAAACGCCCCGCGCGGTTGGCGAGGGCGTTTCCCGCCGCAGCGCGCTTCAGGTAAACATGCGCAGCGAGGGCAGGGCGTTCAGATCCAGCGCGGCCGTCTCGCCGCGCATGAGGCGATAGAAGGCGGCGGAGCCGATCATGGCAGCGTTGTCGGTGCACAGCGCCGCGGGCGGCAGATAGACCTTGAGGCCGGCCGCCTCGCCCCGACGCGTAAGTTCCCGGCGCAAAAGGCGGTTGGCGGCCACGCCGCCCGCCGCGGCCAGAGAGGTCGCTCCGGCCTCTACGGCTGCGGCGACGCTTTTGCCCGCCAGCGCGTCCACCACAGCGCGGCGGAAGCTGGCGGCAAAATCGGCGGCGTCGATTTTTTCACCCTGCTGGCGCAGGTTGTGCGCCTGGTTGATGGCGGCGGTTTTGAGGCCGCTGAAGGAAAAATCGTACTTTCCCGGCGTGTGCGCGTGGGGAAAATGGTAACGCGCATCGTCTCCCGCTTCGGCCAGCCTGTCAAGCAGCGGCCCCCCGGGATAGGGGATGTCCAGCACACGCGCGACCTTATCGAAGGCCTCGCCGGCGGCGTCGTCCAGCGTCTGCCCCAGGAGGCGGTATTCGCCGTAACGCTCCACCAACACGATGTGGCTGTGTCCGCCCGAGGCCACCAGGCAGGCGAAGGGCGGCTCAAGGTCTGCATGGGCGATATAATTGGCGCTGACATGGCCCTCGATGTGGTTGACGGCCACCAGCGGCATTCCGCGCGCATAGGCCAGCGCCTTGGCGTAGCTCACGGCGGTGAGCAGCGCGCCCACCAGCCCCGGCCCGCAGGTGACGGCCACGGCGTCGATGGCTTCCAACGTCGCGCCCGCTTCGGCAAGCGCCGCGTCCAAAAGCGGATCGAGCGCCTCTACATGCATGCGCGAGGCGATCTCCGGCACCACGCCGCCGAACACGGCGTGGCGGTCGATCTGCGACAGAATCTGGTTGGCGAGCACCTCCCGCCCGTTGCGCACAATGGCCACGGCGGTTTCGTCGCAGCTGGATTCAAAGGCCAGTATGGTCGCGCGGCCCGCCCTTCGCAGCGCTTCCACGCGCTCGTTCATACAAATCGCCTCCCGAAGCGCACGCCGAAGATGGCCAGCGGCACGGCAAGCATGTAGGCCAGCGCCCGCACGGCGATCACCCCGGCGAAGTCGGCAAAAAACTGCTCCGGCAAAAGCCGCAGAAGCAGGTCGGTCTCAGGGTTCAAACGCCAGAGGTCGTTGGCAAACAACGCCTCGTGGAAAAAGGTGAAGGCGCCGGAAAAGTCCGCGGCCGCCCAAACGGCGAAGGCCCCAAGCGGCAAAAGCAGCGCCGCCAGGCCGACAAAGCACATCGGCAGAAGGCGCGCCCCGCGCGCAAGCCATAGCCCGGCCGCCAGCAGCGCGACCGCGCAGGCAAGCAGCGCGTTTCGCACCGCGCGCGCCAGATCGAACAACCCCAGAACGTCGCGCATGTGCGTCCGTTCCTTTTCATTGAAGGGCGCGCCGTCCAGCGCCGCCTCGTCGCCGGCCAGATAGTCCGCCAGCATGCCGTCGAGGCGTTCCATCTCCTCCTGCGTCACATCCGCCGCCTCCGGCAGGCCGTTTTCCTCCTGCAATTCGCGGTAGACGCCGTCGTTCGTGCCGCAGGTTACCACCACCGTCAGCAGCAGCGCGGCAAACAGGCAGAACCACCCCAGCGCGCAAAGCGCCATTCCCCATTTTCGCATTCCATTCTCCCAACGCGGCATGGCGGACGGGAGTTCCCCATCCGCCCGGAATATCGGCAACGTCGGCGAAGCGGCGGCGCGTTGCAAAGCCTGCAGGCTCGGGAAGCGAACAGCGCCGCAAATCGCGTATTTTGCAGATCTGTTTTCGCACCGGCGGGCAGCGCCGGCGCTTCGTGCGGAGAAAAACGCCTGTTGCCCGGCGCTTTTTCCGGTCATTCGGCCATCATTTGCAGATAGGCGGTGACAAAGCCCTCGAGCTTGCCGTCCATTACGGCGGAGACGTCGCCCATTTCGTAGCCCGTGCGCAGGTCCTTGACCATTGTATAGGGCTGAAAGACGTAGGAGCGGATCTGGCTGCCCCATTCGATCTTTTTCTGCTCGCCCTTGATGTCTCCCATCTGCTCCTGCCGCTGCTTTTCCTTGAGTTCGGCCAGTTTGGCGCGCAGCATGCGGAAGCAGGTTTCCTTGTTCTGTACCTGCGAGCGCTCGTTCTGGCACTGCACGACCACGCCCGTGGGCAGGTGCGTGATGCGCACGGCGGAATCGGTGCGGTTGACGTGCTGGCCGCCGGCGCCGGAGGCGCGATAGGTGTCGATGCGCAGATCCTCGGGGCGGATCTCGATCTCGCCGTCGTCCTCGATGATGGGGGCCACGTCCAGAGAGGCAAACGACGTATGCCGCCGGGCGTTGGCGTCGAAGGGCGAAATGCGCACCAGCCGGTGCACGCCGCGCTCGGCCTTGAGGTAGCCGTAGGCGTAGTCGCCGTCCACCTCGAAGGTGACGGACTTGACGCCGGCCTCGTCGCCGTCGAGCAGGTCGATTTCGCGCACCTTGAAGCCCATGCGCTCGGCATAGCGGACGTACATGCGGTAGAGCATCTGCGTCCAGTCCTGCGCCTCGGTGCCGCCTGCGCCCGCGTGCAGCGAGAGCAGGGCGTTGCAGCCGTCGTATTCGCCGTTGAGCAGCGTGGTCAATTTCAGCGCGTCGAGTTCATCGCGCACGCTTTCCAGTTCCCCGCGAATCTCCTCGGCCATGGAATCGTCGTCCTCTTCCTCGGCCAGTTCCATCATCACTTCGATGTCGTCGGCGCGGGAAACGAGGGATTCGTAGTGCTGTATCTTCATCTCCGTCTGGTGGGCGTGGGCGGAAACGCGCTGAGCGCGCTCCAGGTCGTCCCAGAAGCCGGGGGAGGCCATGTCCTCCTGGTACTCTACCAAATCTTCGCGCAGCTTGGCGACGTCAAAGTGAGTCACCTGCCTCTGCGATCAATTTCCGAATGGCGTTCAGGTCCTGCTTGAAGCCTTCCATTTCAATCACAAAATCACCCCTTCTGTTTTGGTTTTGGGTCAAGCCCGGCGCGCGGCCGGTTTTGCCGATTGCCGCGGCGCGAAAGCCGCCGCGCCCGTGGGCGCTTTACGCGTTCGCCCCGCAGCAGTTCTTGTATTTTTTGCCGCTGCCGCAGGGGCAGGGATCGTTGCGGCCCACTTTCTTGTCGGCGCGCGCGGGCCGTTTGGCCGCCGCCTCGCCGTGGCTGGCCGTTACGGGCGTGGCCACCTGTTTGCGTTCCATGGGCTGGCGCGGCGTGATGACGGTGAAGTAGAGGCGCTTCATGGTGTCCTCCTGGATCATGCGCACCATCTCTTCAAACATCTCGAAGCCTTCCAGCTTGTATTCCACCACGGGATTGCGCTGGGCCAGCGCGCGCAGCCCGATGCCGTCGCGCAATTCGGTCATGGCGTCGATGTGATCCATCCAGCGGCGGTCCACCGCGCCAAGCAGGGCCACGCGCTCGAACTCGCGCATGTCGAGCTTGTTGTCCTCCCACATTTTTTCGCGCAATTCGTAGATCTTCTGCGCGCGCGCGTCCAGGGCCTTGATAAAGTCCTCTTTATCCTTTTTGGGCAGTTCCGCAAAGACCTTTTCCACGCCGCCTCTGTCGATGCACAGGCGTTCGAGGTACTCGGAAAGCCCGGCGATATCCCAATGTTCGGGCGCGGAATCGTCGGTGGCGTGGCGGCCGACGGCCTCGGCGATGAGCGTTTTGCGCATGTCCTGGATGCGCGCGCGCATGTCGCCGCCCTCGAGCACCTCCCGGCGCTGGCCGTAGATGATGTTGCGCTGCTGGTTCATCACGTCGTCGTACTCAAGCACATGGCGGCGGATGTCGTAGTTGCGGCTCTCCACGCGCTTCTGGGCGTTTTCGATCTGCTTGGAGACCAGGCCAAACTCAATGGCCTCCTCGCCGCCCTTGGAAAGCCTTTCCAGCATCGGGCGGAAGCGGTCCGAGCCGAACAGGCGCATCAGGTCGTCCTCAAAGGAGATGAAAAACTGCGAACTGCCGGGGTCGCCCTGACGGCCGGCGCGGCCGCGCAGCTGGTTGTCGATGCGGCGGGATTCGTGCCGCTCGGTGCCGATGATGTGCAATCCGCCGAGGCTGACGACTTCCTCATGCCCCTTTTCGGTTTCCACGGAGAACTTCTTCAGAAGGTCGCGGAACACCTTGCGCGCCTCGAGCACCTCCTCGGGCACGTTTTCATTAAAGCCGATGGCCTCCTCGATGACCTCCTCCGCGTAGCCGGCCTGCCGCATCTGCTTGCGGGCCATGAACTCGGCGTTGCCGCCCAGAAGGATGTCCGTGCCGCGGCCGGCCATGTTTGTGGCGATGGTCACGGCGCCCTTCTTGCCAGCCTGGGCGACGATTTCCGCCTCTTTTTCGTGGAATTTGGCGTTGAGCACCACATGGGGCACGCCGCGCTTTTCCAGAAGCTTGGAGACATATTCGCTCTTTTCCACAGACACCGTGCCCACCAGTACCGGCTGGCCGGTCTGATGGCGCTTGACGATCTCCTCAATCACGGCGGCGAACTTGGCCTTCTGGGTGACGAACACGGCGTCGTTCAGGTCCTTGCGGATCATCGGCCTGTTCGTGGGAATGGTGACCACGTCCAGATTGTAGATGCCCTTGAACTCCTCTTCTTCGGTCTTGGCCGTACCGGTCATGCCGGAGAGCTTTTTGTACATGCGGAAGTAATTCTGGAAGGTGATGGTGGCCAGGGTGCGGTTCTCGCGCTCGACCTTGACGCCCTCCTTGGCCTCGATGGCCTGATGCAGCCCGTCCGAATAGCGGCGGCCGATCATGAGGCGGCCGGTAAATTCGTCTACGATGATGACCTGCCCGTCCTTGACCACATAATCCACGTCGCGCTTCATCAGGACGTTGGCGCGCAACGCGGCGAGGATATAGTGATACAATTCCTGGTTGTCCGGGTCGGTGAGGTTCTCCACGCCGAAGAAGGCCTCCGCCTTGCGCACGCCCTCTTCGGTGAGCACGATGGTTTTTTCCTTTTCCTCGCGCACATAGTCGTTCTCCTCGCCCTCGCGCAGGCGCTGGACAAACTGGTTGGCGCGGCCGTACATCTCGGTGGGCTTGTCGCCGCGGCCGGAAATGATCAGCGGCGTGCGCGCCTCGTCGATGAGGATGGAGTCCACCTCGTCCACAATGGCGAAATTGAGCGGCCGCTGCACCATGCGCTCTTTGTAGGTGACCATGTTGTCGCGCAGATAGTCAAAGCCGAACTCGTTGTTGGTGCCATAGGTGACGTCGCAGGCATAGGCCGCCTGACGCGTGGGCGCGTCCATGTCGTGCTCGATCAGGCCCACCGTCAGGCCCAGGAAGCGGTAGACCTTGCCCATCCACTCCGAGTGGAAGCGGGCCAGGTATTCGTTGACCGTGACGATATGCACGCCCGCGCCCGGCAGGGCGTTCAAAAACGCCGGCAGGGCGGCGGTCAGCGTTTTGCCCTCGCCGGTGCGCATCTCGGCGATGCGGCCCTGGTGCAGCACGATGGCGCCGATCATCTGCGTATCGAACGGCCGCTGGCCCAGGGAGCGCACCGCCGCTTCGCGCACCAGGGCGTAGGCCTCCGGCAGCAGCTTGTCCAGATCCTCGCCGCCTCTGGCGCGCTTACGCAGTTTGTCGGTGTATTGACGCATTTCCTCGTCGGAGAGCTTCTGCATCTGGCCCTCGAGGGCGCCAATCTGCTCCACGGTCTTGCGCAGACGCTTGATCTCCGCCTCGTTGGAGCCGGAAAGAACTTTTTTAATGAAATCGAACATGGTTCGCCTCCGGAACGGCCCCGCGGATTTTACCAGCGCGGCCGAAATATGCCATTGTTTATTATATCGGGAAATCCCCCGTTTTTCAATAGCGGCGGGGAATTTCCCGATGCGTTTACGGAATGGCCGACGTATCGCCCAGGCCGTGCAGGGCGCGCCGCAAATCAAAGCGCAGGCGCTCGCCCGGACGCATGGCGGCGCGGAAGCGGCGATAGGCGCGCAGGCCCGTTTCCAGATCGGCGGCCTGCAGCGGCAATCGCGCGTAACGCGAAAGGGCCAGGCGGTGACAAAACTCCTCAAAATCCGGATTGGAGAGCGCGCCCACGCACACGCGGCGGGCGAAGGCCTCGATGTCCTCGCCGCCCAGCGGCGCTTGGCCGGCGCGGGCGAGCAATGTCAGAAGCGCGCGGCAGAGGATCAGTCCGCCCTCCTCGGTCGTCCCTGCCCGCGCGGCGAGCACGGCGGGGTCGGTGCAGCGCAAACGGGCGCGCAGCCACAGCGCCGCCAGGGCGATCAGCGCAAGCAGCAGCAGGATGCCCAACGCGATCCACAGCCACGGCGAAGGCGGCTCGTCCTCGTCCGAATCCTCCGGCGCGTCGTCTGCCTGCGGCGGCGGCGTAGGG
>DVIA01000047.1 GCA_018711655.1 Candidatus Pullichristensenella avicola | reverse complement strand
GCTGCGACAGCGCCATCGTGATCGCCGCCGTCAGCGTCGTCTTGCCGTGGTCAACGTGCCCGATCGTTCCGATGTTTACATGCGGCTTCGTGCGCTCAAATTTTGCCTTCGCCATGGTTGTTTCTCCTCCTTAATGCTTCCTGCCGAGAATTTTGTCGGCGATGTTGGTGGGAACCTCTTCGTAGTGGGCAAACTGCATGGTATAGGTGCCGCGCCCCTGCGTTTTGGAACGCAGGTCCGTGGCGTAGCCGAACATTTCCGAAAGCGGCACCAGGCCGTCGATGGAATGCAGGCCCGCATGCATGTCCATGCCGGTGACGCGGCCGCGGCGGGCGGTGATATCGCCCAGCACGTCGCCCATGTACTCGTCGGGCACGACCACTTCGATCTTCATCATCGGCTCGAGCAGCGCGCAATCTGCCTTGGCCAGAGCCTCCTTGAAGGCCATGGAGCCGGCGATCTTGAACGCCATTTCGCTGGAGTCCACCTCGTGGTAAGAACCGTCCAGCAGCGTGGCGGAGAAGTCCACCACCTCGTGGCCGGAGAGCAGGCCGCTCTGGGCCGCCTCGCGAATGCCCTGATCGATGGGGGCGATGAACTCCTTGGGAATGACGCCGCCGACGATCTTGTTGATGAACTCATAGCCGGAGCCAGGCTCGCGCGGGGCAAGCTCGATGACGCAGTGGGCATACTGGCCGTGGCCGCCGGTCTGACGCACATAGCGCGCCTCGGCCTTGGCCGGGCGGCGGATGCACTCCTTGTAGGCGACCTGGGGCTTGCCGACGGTGGCCTCGACGCGGAACTCGCGCAGGAGGCGATCGACGATGATCTCCAGGTGCAATTCGCCCATGCCGGCAATGATGGTCTGGCCGGTGGATTCGTCGGTGTAGGTCTTGAAGGTGGGGTCCTCCTCGGCCAGGCGGATGAGCGCCAGAGACATCTTGTCCTGGCCCGCCTTGGTCTTGGGCTCGATGGCCACGCGGATGACCGGCTCGGGGAACTCCATGCTTTCAAGGATGATGGGATTGCCCTCCGCGCAGAGCGTATCGCCGGTGGTGGTTTCCTTCAGGCCCACTGCGGCGGCGATGTCGCCGGCGTAGATCTCTTCCATTTCCTCGCGGTGGTTGGCGTGCATGCGCAAAATGCGGCCGATGCGCTCGCGCTTGCCCTTGGTGGAATTGTAGACATAGCTGCCCGCCTTCAGGGAGCCGGAATAGACGCGGAAGAACACCAGCTTGCCCACGAAGGGGTCGGCCATGATCTTGAACGCCAGGGCGCTGAAGGGTTCCTTATCGTCGGCCTTGCGGGTGACGACCTGGTCGGAGTCCTTCTTCGTGCCCTCCACGGGCGGGATGTCCAAGGGCGAGGGCAGGAAATCGACAATGGCGTCCAGAAGCGGCTGCACGCCCTTGTTGCGATAGCTGGTGCCGCACAGAACGGGCGTCATGGTGCCGGCGATGGTAGCCTTGCGGATGCCGGCCATCATCTCCTCGTGGGAAAGTTCCTCGCCGTTCAGGTACTTTTCCATGAGTTCATCGTCGGTTTCGGCCACGGCCTCGACCAGCGCGGCGCGAGCCTCCTCCGCGGCGTCCTTGAGGTCGGCGGGGATCTCGGTTTCGTCGATGGTATTGCCCAAATCGTCCGTGTAGATTTCGGCCTTCATCTTCAGAAGGTCGATCTGGCCGCGGAAGTCGGCCTCGGCGCCGATGGGCAACTGGATGGGCACGGCGTTGGCCTGCAGGCGCTCCTTCATCATGGAGACCACGCGGTAAAAGTCCGCGCCGACGATGTCCATTTTGTTGATATAGGCAAGCCGCGGCACGCGGTACTTCGTCGCCTGCCGCCAGACCGTTTCAGACTGCGGCTCCACGCCGCCCTTGGCGCAGAACACCGCCACCGCGCCGTCCAGCACGCGCAGCGCGCGTTCCACCTCCACGGTGAAATCGACGTGGCCTGGCGTGTCAATGATGTTGATCTGATGTCCGCGCCATTCGCAGGTGGTGGCGGCGGAAGTAATGGTGATGCCGCGCTCCTGTTCCTGCTCCATCCAGTCCATCGTCGCCATGCCTTCGTGTACCTCGCCGAGGCGGTGCGTCCTGCCGGTGTAGAACAGGATGCGCTCGGTGGTGGTGGTCTTGCCGGCGTCGATGTGCGCCATGATGCCTATGTTGCGAACGTGATCCAGGGTATGCGTTCTAGCCACGAAAATTTCTCTCTTTCTTTCAAGGATGGTCGAAGTTTAACACGGCGTTGACGGGCGTATGCGTATCTTAACACACCCCGTAAAGCCGGCTTCAGCGCGCGACAACGAAGCCGCGCGCTGAAAAGCGGGATTGTATCCGGAAAATTACCAGCGGTAATGCGCGAAGGCCTTGTTCGCCTCGGCCATCTTGTGCATGTCCTCGCGGCGCTTCACGGCGTTGCCGGTGTTGTTGGCGGCGTCAAGGATTTCGCCGGCCAGCTTATCGGACATGTTGCGCTCGCCGCGCTTGCGGGCGAACATCACCAGCCAGCGCAGGGCCAGCGTCTGCCGGCGCTCCGGGCGAATCTCGATCGGCACCTGATAGGTGGTACCGCCCACACGGCGGGCCTTGACTTCCAGGGAGGGCATGATGTTGGCAAGCGCCTGGTTGAACACTTCCATCGCCTCCTGGCCGCTCTTCTGGGCGACCATATCAAAGGCCTCGTAGCACACGGCCTGCGCCTTGCCGCGCTTGCCGTCGTACATGATCTGGTTGATGAGCTTGGTCACGACGACCGTTCCGTATACAGGATCCGGAAGCACTTCGCGCTTCGGGATGAATCCACGTCTGGGCATTGTAGTCCCTCCTAAATCAATTGGTAGACGTAAGCGACAAAGAAACGCTGGGCGTGCCGACGCGGCCGAGGGGATGTTGGCGCGTCCCCGGGGCGCGGCCTTCGCGGCGCGGTTCTGCGCGCGCTCCCACGTTCCAAATGGCGTGCGCACAGAAAACCGTGTGGCGAAAGCTGCCGGCAACTTTCAAAACCCTATGGGGCAGGCGGCGAAAAGCGCGTCGCAGGCGGCGAATCCACGCCCGCCAGCGCAGCTTTTGCGAACCCGGTCCCCCTTACTTCTTGGGCCGCTTGGCGCCGTAGAGGGAGCGACCCTGCATGCGCTTGGCAACGCCGGCGGCGTCCAGAGCGCCGCGGATGATGTGATAGCGCACGCCAGGCAGATCGCGCACCTTGCCGCCGCGAATGAGCACGACCGAGTGCTCCTGCAGGTTATGCCCGATACCGGGAATATAGCAGGTACCCTCGATCATATTCGTCAGACGAACGCGGGCGATCTTGCGCAGCGCCGAATTCGGCTTCTTGGGGGTCTGCGTCTTTACAGACAGGCAGACGCCGCGCTTCTGCGGGCAATTCTGCAGAATCGGCGAATTCGACTTGCTGGTCACTTTCTCCCTACCCTTGCGGATCAACTGATTGATCGTCGGCATGGTATAGAAGCACCTCCTGAGTGGTTTGGTTCCCATGGGTCGGCCATACGGCCTTCCCTGCCTCTATATACACTTCCGCAACCCTGGAAGGCAATAGCGTTGTTACTTGCGGATGCCGGCGGAGGCGGTTTTGACCTCCACGCCGCAGGCCTGGCCAAGCTGTTTCATGGTGGAAACCTCGGTCAGCCGCGCGCCCGCCTGTTCGCAGGCCGCGCGCACCTGGCGGGCGATGAAAAGGTCCGCGTCCATGGCCAGAAAAACTTCGGCGATCTCTCCGGCGGCGAGGGCGCGCAAAAGCCGGCGCGTGCCGACCACTTTATCGGCATTTTTGAGTCTTTCATACTCCAGCATGGCGCGCACTCCTTTTCCAGCGTCCAAACTACTTAATGATACCACCGAAGCGTTGTTCTGTCAAGTAAAAACAATATGACGGCGGCTGCGGGGCGCCAATTTCGGGCGCCGCAATCTCCCCAGGCGCGGCGGCGCGTTGCGCCATATATTGCCCGCGCTGTCCCGCGTCCCCGCGACCCTCCCAGGCGCGGCGGCGCGGTAGTACCGACCGGCTGGCGCAGGAGAGGAATCGCCGCAACCTCCCCAGGCGCGGCGGCGCGTTTTCAACTGGCGGCGCATTGCGCCGCCGGCGCGCAAACCCGCCCATGTGTGGGCTGCGCGCCGGTGATCTGCGATTCTGGCCGCAATCCTCATTCGCAAACCCGCCCATGCGCGATCTGCGCTTTACCCGCAAGCTCCCCGCAGGTCTCTCCGCGCGCCGCAAAATCCGCCCATGCGCGGGCGATATGCGCATTTGTCAGCTTCCCCGCGAATGCGCGTTTCAACCCCGCGGGCGGGGCAATGTTCCATCTGACGGTGCGCGAGCTTTGCGGCGTTCTCAGCCCCACGCGCAGGCGGCGCTATGGTCACGATCCGTCCCAAGGCCACGCGCCCACTGCCTTCGCCCCACGCGCAGGCGGCGCTATGCTTTAGCGTTGATGCCCGGTGTATTGATCGGGAGGCTCCGCCCCGCGGGCGGCGCAACGATGCTTACGGTTGCCGTCTTGCGTGTGGTTGTTCCGTCATCCCCCTGTGCAAACGGCGCTGCGGCGTGTTTCGACGGAAATGCCAGAGATCTTCGGCGGCAGACCCGCGCGCGGACGCCGTCCCGCGCCGTCTTTGGGAACCGTGCGGCGATTGAAAGCGCGCATACGCGCCGTTTGCGGCGGATGAAACCGATGCGCCGTCCCATGGCAGGCGGCCGACCTCGGTGCGTTTCGCTTGGCGCGACGGCAAGTGCGCGATTCTTGGGAAACATTGTCCATGCGCAAGTTGATCCCCTCAAAACGCAACGCCTTGCCCCGGAGATTCGGGGGCGTCCATATCAGGAGATGGTATCCGTCTGGCGGGCGTCCATATCCGAAAGACAGCTTGTAAGGGTTTTTGTATGATATAACAGGATGTTTTTCCATGATAACAGCAGGACAATTGTTTCGGGGACGACGCGCGAACCTTCTACCGCATCAAGTAGCAAAGCGACGCTGCTTGCCTACGGCAAGAGCGCTTCGAAAGGCGCGCGTCCGGGTTCGTGCGCAGAAAGGCTTGGCGTGGGCGCATCTTTTTGCATGCAAGTAACCGTTGCCCGGACGCGCGGGACCGCTCGAGTTGGCTGCGCGCCTTCCCCTCCGGGCTTCTCCCCCCGTCGGCGGGGCTACGGCGGGCCCTGCCCGCACCCGCTCAAGGGCCATCGGCCCTTGAGAATCCCCTCCGCTACCGCGCTCATCTCGCAACGCCCCACCCACGCCTCCTCCGGGCTTCTCCCCTGCCGGCGGGGCTACGGCGGGCGCTGCCCGCACCCGCTCAAGGGCC
>DVIA01000003.1 GCA_018711655.1 Candidatus Pullichristensenella avicola | reverse complement strand
AGTCTATACCATTTCGCAATTCTCTACACAAATCTTTATTTTTTAAAGCTTGTGCAATATCAGCGGGCACTTCATTTCGCTCTTGTGCAGCCAAATCAAAAAACAATGGGATTTGCTCAGGCTTGGGATTTAACAATTGGAGCATTGCGATTTGTCTGTCCGGGGGAGGCGGATTCACTTTGCCACTTAAAATATCATAAAAGTATGGTTTTTTTATGCCAAGTGCGGTGTAAAACTTGATATTTGATAATTTTGCCTCTTTTATCATTTGCGCAAGCAAATTGCAGAATTTCATAGAATCATCAACAATCAAGTAATCACCACCGTTTCTAATTTAGTATGTAAGTTTACATACTACATACTATCATATTTAAAAGCAAATGTCAATCAAAACTCCTCTAAACATGGCTTTTGCCTAAATCTCATTGAGTTTTTAGACAAAAGAGATTATAATATTTTTTATAATTCAGGAACAATACAATATTTTCGTGTCGTTTAATAAGTAGAGAGGTTATTCTCTGGAAAGGAGGCGCAAAATATGCCGATATTATTGAAAAGACGAAGCGGCGAAATCACGCCGTTTCGCAATGCGGACTTCATCCCCGCATTCTACTTTATTCCGAAATCCATTTTGGACAGGTGCGGTTCGGAACTGAACAGCATTCCACGCAATCCGAGAAAGCTATTGCGAAGCTGGGACGCAATCGCTATGGTGGAAAGCGATTTGTTCCTGCTTGCCATCATCGACGCTTATGCGTATATGGTTTGGCCGTTTATGGGGCTGGGGGCAAAGCGTGAAATCTATTCCGGTTATGAGCCGTCATGGATTTTTGCCCACGCAGCGCCGTACTGGATTCAGGAAATGCAGGAGGAAAAGATTCTTCCGAAAGCAAAAGAGTTGTTAAAGGCCGGAGGTGTGGATGAAAACTTCGGCTATGTGTCGGAAGAAGAAATCTCCGATCTGTTCAGCTGGCTTGTTCCTCAGACAATGGCGCACCATAGTATGAAAGCTGTCATTGATACCGCAAAGGAGTTCCGCTGTTTTGAAGATTTTGATTATCGGAACAGCCGGCAGAAAATCGACCATTACCGCAAGTGGTATCACACCCGTGTAAAGAATATCACGGTTGAATCTTTAGAGGAAATCAAAGAACGGTATGCCGAAAACAACGATGGTATGGACTGGGATATACCCGATGAACGCAGCGATATGAACCGTACCGTTTTAGAGCCGATGGCAGTAAGCGAGTTTTTAGCATTGCTCAGCGAAACGGACAGACAAATCCTCACCATGCGTATGGAGGGCATAACGCTTGAGAAAATTGCAGAAAAGCTCGGCTACAAAACGCATAGTGCTATTCACAAAAGAATCCGAAATATTGGCTTGACTTACGAAAAATTTACCGGCGAAGATTTGGGATTCAGCAATAAGAAAATTATCTGATAACACCTGTTGATATAAAAATCGGCAGGTGTTATTTTTTCGCCCAAAAACAGAAAAGGAGGGTTTTATGAAGCAGTACGATCCGATAAAATCAGAACAAATCAAAATTAAGAACACCCTATGTATGCAGTGTCGACGCCAAAGCTGTTTGACGATAACCGACGGTGTCTGTCCTGCTCTTTCGGAAAGTAAACAAAAAATCATTAAAATTCAGGAGGACAATCACAATGAAAAAGTATAAAGAAACCTATATGATTGGTATCGACCACGGCTACGAAAATATGAAAACGGCAAATTGCTGTTTTCAGGCAGGTGTGACCGTCTATGATAAAGAACCAATTTTCAAAGATAACCTGCTTGTTTGGAATAAAAAGTATTATCTTATCGGCGCAGAGCATAAGGAATTTTCAGCAGATAAAATGCTGGACGAGGATTATTATGTTCTGACGCTTGCAGCAATTGCACGAGAGTTGAACATTGCTAAAATCTATTCTGCTGATGTATTGATTGCCGCCGGGCTTCCGCTGACTTGGGTAAGCGAACAGCGTGAAGAATTTAAGCAATACCTTATAAAAAATGAAACGGTTGATTTCAATTTCAAAGGCAAGGATTATCATATCCGCATTGTCGGTGCAGATGTTTACCCACAGGGATTTGCCGCCATTGTCAATAACTTATCCGATTTTTCAGGTGTAAATATGCTCTGCGATATCGGCAACGGCACGATGAATATTATGTTCGTCAACGACAAAAAGCCGGATTCCCGCCGTTGTTTTACAGAAAAATTTGGAACACACCAATGTATGCTCCAAATCCGTGAGAATCTTATGAGAATTCATCACGCAGAGCCACCCGAAGAAATGATTACCCGTATCCTTCGTTTCGGTACAGCAGATATTGACGGTGAATATCTGAAACCATTATCCAAACCGCGAGAGAATATGTAGAAGGTATTTTTCGCAGACTTCGTGAGCACGGCTATGATTCAAAACTAATGAAACTTTATGTGGTCGGAGGCGGCGGATGTCTTATCCGTAACTTTTCTGAATATGACAAAAGTCGTATTACCGTAAACGATGATATTTGTGCTACTGCCAAAGGCTATGAACGAATGCTTGAAATGAAGCTGATTAAAAGCGGCGGTGCGTTATGAGTATCAAGCGAATGAGCCTGCGGTTTAACTTGGATAACAAGGCTGACCGCAGCGCTTGGGAGTATTTGAAAAATATAACGGATTCAAAAAACAAGGCGGTTATTGCTGCCATCAATCAGTTTTACAAACCGCATGCAGAAATTACAGAGACTATTAAGAGAACCATTTATGAATGCTTGCGGAACCTTTCTGTGATACAGACGAAATCACCACAACCGACCGAAACACTCTCCGAAGAAGAAAATCTGTTATTGGATTCCCTCGATGATTTTCTCGGAGACTGACGGCATTAAAATGATGCCGCTTTTTATTTCCCCAAATGCCCTATGGCATTACTTTGACATTAAACAGAATTAAGGAGGATTTTTATTATGAGAGCTTATTCATCATTAAGACAACTCGAAGAAAAAGGTATTTATGTTGACGAATATTTGACAAATGAGCGTGAAGGCGTATTTAAAGCACGGCTTGACTGCAAGCGTTGGGGCAAAAAGCGAAATGTTCTTGCGTACTTCACTTTTGAGGACGGCAGTAAAATTATGGCTGCCGCTTGGCAGAACACCGGTTATCTCGGTATCCCTGAAATTGAAGAAGGAGCAATGCTAACCCTCACCTTTGAGAGAGCGAAGAACGGCATTTCCTATTTGAGAAAGGTTGAGAGAAACGACAGACAGTAATGCGTGTCGCATACTGTAACAAGCAGGGAACTTGTACGGCAAGTTCCAACTCAAAATCGGCTGTTTAGCCGATTTATTCTTTAGGGGATACCCCTAATACCCCGAATACAGAAAGAAGGAATTTTATGAACAGAAATCCAAAAGAGAAATTTGCCCGAATTGATATTCGGATAAAGCCAAAAGATAAAGAAAAAATAAAGCGGATTGCCGAGAAATGTAATTTATCCGTCAGCGAATATGTTGTGCAAAGGACATTGGGCTACGCACCGCAAACGGTGCAGCCTGATGCCTTTTTTGATTTCTACAACAAATTGTGCGAGCTGTGTAATTCCTCAGAAATCACACCTGAAACAGAAAACAAACTTCTTGCGCTGATTGATGAAATTCATTCGGAGCTTTTACTGCCCGAAAAAGAAACCGTAAAACAAATTAAGAACGGGATTGAGGGTAAATCGTCGGGGTCCCCGCAAAGCCTGCTTTGTGGGGAAAAGGAGCATCCACGAAGTGATGAGTCTTTCGGCATTTATGACGAAAGCGATAAACGGAGTGTGATGTGACGTGGCTACCACCGGATTCTGGCCTGTCAAAAACAGGTTAAAAGAAGTAATTGACTATGCCCGTAATCCTGATAAGACCACCGATAAGAAATATCTTGACGAGGATTTGTATAACGCTCTCCGCTATGTCGAAAACGATGACAAAACCGACCAGCGGTTGTATGTCAGCGGTATCAACTGCCCGAAGCAGAGAGCCTACCAATGTATGATGGCAACTAAACGGCGGTACGGAAAGCTCGGCGGGAATGTTGCCTATCACGGTTATCAGAGTTTTGTCAGCGGCGAGGTTACTCCCGAAGAAGCGCATCAAATTGGATTGGAAACGGCAAAACGGATGTGGGGAAAAGGTTATGAAGTAGTAGTGACAACCCACCTAAACACAGATAATCTTCACAATCATATTGTGGTAAATTCGGTATCTTTTCGCACTGGTCGGAAGTTTGAAAACCATATCTCAGACCACTACAAACTGCGGGAGATCTCCGATGCAGTTTGTTTGGAACAAGGTAAAAGCGTATTGCCGCCGAGTAAATTCACAGGCAATCGAAAGAAAGACTATTGGATTCACAAAAGCGGCGGTTTAACTCACCGAGATATTTTAAAACGGGATATTGATCAAGCAATTTCAAATACAACCAACTGGAAAGCCTTTGATTTATACCTGAAAAATCTGGGCTACTCTTACGCCCGAAACAGCGATTACCGTCATCCGTCCATTATTGCTCCCGGCTGGAAACGCCCTGTGCGTATCGATTCATTAGGCGAACCATACACTCAGGAAAAGATACGGGAACGCCTTATTTCAAATCAAAAAGATATTACACTGTATGCTGTCCGTATCCCGAAGCGGTTTACGCCTTTGATGGAACTTCAATATGAATTGAAGGAAGCGCAGCGTATGGACGGAGTACAGCTTGCCTTTGCGTTGATTATTGAACTTTGGAAACTGATGACCGGTAACAACATCGACCGTTCATCACCCAAACCGCTGTCGCCATCGCTTCGCCGAGAAGAGCGACGATTAGACCAAACGATGAAAGAGTACTGGCTCCTTTGCGAGAATCAGATTGATTCCGTACAGGAGCTTGTTTCATTTATCGAGAAAAAATCCGCAGATATATCCGTTTTGGAGGCAGATCGGCAGCGGATATATAACCGTATCCGCCGCCCGAAATCCGAAGAAGAAAAAGAACAGGACAAAGCAGCGGCACGGAAAATCTCCGCAAAACTAAAGCCTTTGCGGGAGGAACTAAAAACCGCAAAAGCAATCACCGAGCATTATACGCATATCTTGGAATTGCTCGAAACCGAGCGTGATATGGAAGCACAGATTAAAATCAAAACTAAAGAAAGAACGAGGTAAAGCATTATGAATGAAATGAAAAATATACAGATTACAGACCTTATATCTGCCCCTGATAATCCGTTTAAGGTAACTATGGATTCGGAAATGGAACGGCTTATCGAAAGCATAGCTGAAACAGGTGTGATTGCTCCGATTATTGCCCGACCGACCGATAAGGGAAAATACGAAATTGTCAGCGGGCATCGGAGAAAATTTGCTTGTGAATATCTCGGTATAAAGAGTGTTCCGACGATTATAAAAGAACTTGACCGCAATGAAGCGGTCATTTTTCTTGTAGACAGCAATTTACAGCGAGAAAATATCCTGCCAAGTGAAAAAGCCTTTGCTTATAAAATGAAGCTCGATGCTCTATCGGCACAAGGAAAAAGAACTGATTTAACTTCGTGCCAAGTTGGCACGAAGTTGCGAAGTGATGAATTGATGGCACAATCCGCAGAGGACAGCGCCCGCCAAATTCAGCGCTATATCCGCCTTACTAACCTTATCCCGCCTATTTTGGATATGGTTGATGAGAAAAGAATTGCTTTTACTCCCGCCGTCGAGCTTTCCTATTTGCTCCCCGAAGAACAGACAATACTGCTGTCCGAAATGGAATACAACGATTGCACTCCGAACTTATCCCAAGCACAACGATTAAAAGAAATGAGTGTTCAGGGTTTGTTTACTGAAGAAAGGCTGTCCGCTATTATGGGCGAAGAAAAAGCCAATCAGAAAGAGCGTCTCAAAATTCCTGCCGACCGTATCCGCAAGTATTTCCCGAAAGACTATACCACAGTACAAATAGAAGAAACCATTGTAAAGCTCTGCGAAGCGTACCACCGAAAACGGCTGCGTGACAGAGATTCCAGATAGGAGGTACGCCAATGTCAGATACCGTGAAAGTCAATCGGAATGAGGTCGAGTTATCAGAAGAAATTTTGACCTCATTCGCAAAATTCCTTGTCCCTGAAATTCGCAAGTTTTATCAGAGTGAGGAAGGCAAGGCGTACTATGAAAAGTGGCTAAAAATGCATCCTGAATATGCCGCCTAAATTTCAAAGAAAGCAATCGATAACCATATCGGCTGCTTTCCATACATATGACTTTCACAATACAGGAAAGTATAATTTAGAAAAAGTAAATGGAGGTAAATAGAAAATGAATGTAGTCATATATGCTCGGTTTTCGAGTCACAGCCAAACAGAACAATCTATCGAGGGACAGTTAAAAGTCTGTTATGAATATGCAAAAAGCAACGATTATACCATAGTCGGCGAATATATTGACCGAGCACAGAGCGGTACGACAGATAATCGGCTGGAATTTCAGCGCATGATTTCCGACAGCGACAAGCACACCTTTGAAGGCGTACTTGTCTATCAGCTTGACCGTTTTGCCCGAAATCGTTACGACAGCGCCATCAACAAATCAAAGCTGAAGAAAAACGGAGTGCGGGTTATCTCGGCAAAAGAGAATATTGCAGACGATCCGTCCGGTATTTTGGTGGAGGGCGTTTTGGAAAGTATGGCGGAGTATTATTCTGCAGAGCTTTCCCAGAAAATTCATCGTGGTATGGCAATTAATGCGGAAAAATGCCTTTCAAACGGCAGCAATCCCGGGCTTGGCTTTAAGGTGGATTCCGAGCGCCGTTTCTATGTTGATAACGACGAAGCGGAAATCGTCCGGGAAATATATGAGCGCTATGCAGCTGGTGAAACGAAAGCTGAAATTGTTCGAGATTTGCAGCGGAGAAAGGTAAAAACATCGCTCGGTAAAGAGTTCAGCACTAACAGTCTTAGCCGCTTGTTATGTAATAAGCGGTATATCGGTGTTTATCTTTACAAAGGTCAGGAAACACCGGGCGGAATGCCACGAATTTTGGATGATGATTTATTTTATCGGGTGCAGGCGCTTATGAACAAGAATAAATCCGCACCCGCCCGCACACACGGAGAGGGAGAATATCTTTTGACAACAAAACTGTTTTGCGGTTACTGCAAGGAAATGATGGTTGGCTACGGTGGTACGGGAAAATCAGGGCGTCAATATCACTATTACAACTGTAAAAATGCAAGAAAAAAGAAATGCCGAAAGAAAATTGTCAGCAAGCAGTATATTGAAAACCGTGTGATTGCCGAATGCCTGAAACTGCTTACAGATGAAAACATTGCTTTTATAGCGAAGATGGTTGCAGAGGAATGCAATAAAAGCCCTGACAACATTTCGGTGAAAGAATTAAAAAAGGCGATCAAAGAAGTAGACATCGCAATCGAAAATCTTTGGAAAGGAATTGAACTGGGACAATCGGTTGAAATGCTGACGGAACGAATCAACAAAAGAAAAGCCGAAAAAGCAGAACTCGAAGAACAGCTTGCCATTGAGCAAAACAAAAAGATTTGCTTGACCGAGCCGCAAATCCACGCCTTTTTGGATTATGTATGTGATATGCCTGCGGACGATGTAAACAAGCGCAGAGCCATTATCAACATCTTTGTTCATTCGATTTATCTGTATGATGATTATTTCACCTTGATCATCAATGCCAGCAGGAAGCCGCTGAGTATTGAGAACATCCCGCTGGACGATATTGAAACAGCGTTCAGCGGGGATACATATACCTCTGCCGAGTGTTCATCTTTGAAGATATCCGCTCCACCACCTCGCCGCGGACGGCATATCGTTCGCGGCGACTTTTTGCAAAAGTCACCTCTCGCTCATTCTGTCACGGCTCCTCACCGAATCAAACCCGCTTTGCTGGGCTTCGATTCGGTTTTTATTACAGCTACGGGTATCTTTTTTGTCAATACAGCCCACACCTGCGGTGAGCAATGCGCGCGCCGCAGGGTTTTCCTTATTCTGAAGTTCTATGCCCGCGCTTGCAGCGGCGCCTTTTTTGTCGAGCCCCACCGGCTTTTGATGCGAAGCGGTCAGGGGTTGTCGTTTGAAGGTTGCGCTTTCGCAAGCCCATCAGGCTGTGCGGCGCTTCTCTGTGCAGAGGAGACGGCGTGGCGGCTGGAGGCGTCGCCCGCTTGAGGCCTATGTGGGGGCGGAGCCATCAAAACGATACCATTTCACAGGCCGTCTCTGATGCAAGGTAGGCAGAACGTGTGAAAAAATCCCCGCCAGCGTTGCGTCAAACCCTGGTGGGGATGGTGGCGGAGGAGGAGGGATTCGAACCCTCGAACGGCTTTTGACCGTTACGCGATTTCCAGTCGCGCGCCCTCGACCAAGCTAGGCGACTCCTCCATGCGCTATGCGGTTTTCTTTTCTGCCGGACGCCGACCGAGCGCCGAACAAAAGATATTATAGCACGCAACGTTGGAAAAAGCAATACCCTTTACGCAAAAATTGCGATTGCTCTCTCCGAAGCGGCAGGGGCTTGCGAGGTGCGGGCGAACGCGGCGCCTCGCCTCCGCGGCGCAACGATATCAAGAGCGCCCAAACGCAACCAAAAATCTACCGTCATACAACGCCAGGCCTGTTGGCGAAGCCGTCGATTGGGTTATATATTGAAGGGGACGCTGCTGCGGCAGCGCGCGTTCCTTCACAGTTGGCGGCGGGGTGTCAAAATACCGTTTGACAGGCGGCGGTTTCGACGTATAATAGACATGAAGCGATCCATTCGCGCGCGCCTTGTTCCACGCCGAAGGCGGCAAAGGAGCCTGCGCGTTTCGTGAAACCATCGCCGCCACGCCCGGCGCTTTGCCCGGAGGCGAGCGCTTCCGGCGCAGACCGAACCTTACCGGGAGAATATGCCCGGCCGGCGGCTGTTGCGCGCCTTCGCGGCATGTTTGACGGCGAGATCGGGAAGTCGTACGCTTTCCTCGCCGGCGACGGCGCGCCCTGTTGGCGTCGCTGCGGCCTGACGCGCGCGGAGGGGAAGCCTTGCGCGCCTGTGAAGGCGGCGATATGTGGCGGGGCTTTGGCAGCCGCGGCTTGCGCTCGAACACGGCGCGATCAGACAACGGCTGGAAGCGAGCAATGCGCGCGTACGCGGTTGCGTTCGATGGCGGAGCGGAGGCCATGGCAAATGGAAAACATCGCGCCGGGCGCTTTCGCGCGAATGCGGGGCGCAGCGCGCCAAGCGGAGGACGACGCTTCGCGCAGACGCCGCCTGCGGCCGATCGCCCAAAACAGGCGCCGCCCGAAGCGGACCTCCGCGCAAGCCCCGCGAATTTCGACGCGCCTATCCCCGCCGATGCGGCTGCGCGCGGCGCGGCATGCAGAAAGGACGTGATTCAAAAGATGCTTGATCTGCAAAATATCACCTGGAGCGCCCCGGATGGGGAGCAGATTTTAAACGGCGTGAGCCTGACCGTGCCCGATGATACGCTAATGGTCGTCACCGGCCCCAACGGCGGCGGCAAGACCACCTTGGCCAAGGTCATCGCCGGCCTGGAAACGCCCGCGAGCGGGCGTATCCTTCTCGACGGCGAGGACATCACCGGCCTGAACGTTACCGAGCGCGCGCGGCGCGGCGTCAGCTACGCCTTTCAACAGCCGGTGCGATTCAAGGGGTTGGTCGTCCGGCAACTTCTGGAACTTGCCGCGGGCGGGAAGCTTTCGGAAGCCAAACTCTGCGACGTGCTCAGCCGGGTGGGGTTGTGCGCGCGCGAATACATCGACCGCGAAGTCAACGCCACCCTTTCCGGCGGCGAAATCAAGCGCATCGAGATCGCCACGGTGCTTCTGCGCCACTCGCGCCTGACGATTTTTGACGAGCCGGAGGCCGGCATCGACCTGTGGAGTTTCAACAACCTCATCGCCGTGTTCCAAAGCCTGCGCAGCGCGCTGCACGGCTCCATGGTCATCATTTCCCACCAGGAGCGCATTTTGCAGATCGCCGACGAAATCGCAGTGATCTCCGGCGGTCAACTCGCCCGCCAGGGCAGCGCGGCGGAAATCCTTCCCGATCTGATGCGCGGCGCGGACGTAGCCGCCTGCTGTCGCCAGAAGGAGGCGTTTGCAAAATGAACGGCATTCTCGACGGCCTGCTCAGGGCGGTTTCGGACTGGAACGGCAAGTTCACCGGAGCCTTCAACATTCGCGAAAACGGCCAGTGCGCCGGGCGGCAGTCCACCCCAAATATCCGGATCGAGAGCAAGAGCGACAAACCGGGGCTGGATATTCGCATCCGCCCGGGCACGAAGGGCGAGACGGTGTCCATCCCCGCCTGCGTCACCCATGGCGGCGTGGACGATCTGGTCTACAACGACTTTTTCGTCGGCGAGGGCGCGGAGGTGACCATCGTCGCCGGCTGCGGCGTGCATACAGACAGCGGGGAGATGGCGCGCCACAACGGCGTGCACCGCTTCTTCCTTGCAAAGGGCGCACGCGTCACCTACCTTGAAAAGCATGTGGGCGCCGGCAAGGGCGCAGGCGTGCGCAGCATCGACCCGGTGACGGAGATGTTTCTTGAAGAGGACGCGGTGATGACCATGGACACCTCGCAGATCGGCGGCGTGGACCGCTCCGTGCGCAAAACAAGCGCCACCCTGGCTGCGGGCGCGAAGCTGCATATCCACGAGCGCATCCTCACCGAGGGCGAACAGCGGGCGCACACCGAGTTTGAGGTGCGCATGAACGGCGCGGGCTCGGGCACGGACCTCATTTCCCGCTCTGTGGCACGCGGAAACTCCCGCCAGTCCTACCGCTCGGTGCTCATTGGCAACGCGCCCTGCACGGGGCATTCGGAGTGCGACGCCATCATCGCCGACCACGGCGCGGTGGACGCGGCCCCGGAGCTTTCCGCCAACGACGGCGACGCCGCCCTCATCCATGAGGCGGCCATCGGCAAGATCGCCGGCGAGCAGATTCTCAAATTGCAGACGCTGGGCCTGACCGAGCAGGAGGCCGAGGCCAAGATCATCGAAGGTTTCCTGCGCTGAGGAGGGAGCAGGCCATGAAACCGCCCGTACTGCTGATCTACAACCTTCGCGGCGAGCGCGCCGCGAGGACCCGCCTGGTAGCGATGCGCTTTCGCGCGCGCGTGCGCGAGGTGGAACGGCGCGAATACGCCCGGCCGCTTGCCGAACTTGTCGAAACCGGCCCTGAAGGGGACTGGGAGGGCGAGGCCTTTGACGAGGAAATGCTCGTCATGGCCAACTTTCCCGCCCCGCTCGTGCAGGCATTTTTGCAGGGCCTGCGCCGCGCGGGCGTGCGCCCCGGCGGGCTGAAGGCTGTTCTCACGCCCACGAACGCCCAATGGGATTCGCGCGCGCTGTACGAGGAATTGTGCAAGGAGCGCGAGGCCGTTTCCCGGGGCGCGGCGAGCGTACACGCGCGGGAGAAGAGGGAAAAGGCGTAAAAAACGGCGCCCCGGCCGCATGCGGCCAGAACGCCCGGACTGCCCAAACCCGCGAAAAAGCGCGAAAGGCAGGAGCCCTTTCGCGCTTTCATCGTTTTTGGCGGCGCATGCGGCGGGGCAGGGCGGACTTTCGCGCCGCAGCCCTCCGCCTTGCGAAACAGGCGCCGCTTCCGCGCGGTTTGCGCGCCTGGAAATTTGCAGGGACGGCGCGGCGGGAAAAGGGCTTTTTCATCCGCGGCCTGACGCAAATCGCATGCAAGAAAACGTCCCGGCCACGTTCGCGGTCGGGACGCTTTTTTATTCCTTCGGCAGTTCGCTGGTGCAGTGCGGGCAACGGGTGGCGTTGTCGTTGATCTCGCCGAAGCAGTAGGGGCACAGGCGCGGGGCAGGCTTGGCTTCCTTCTCGGCCTCGCCCTTGCGGTAGAGCTTGTTGATGGCCTTGACAAAGGCGAAGATGCAGATGGCGACCATCAGGAAGTTGAACACCGCCTGCAGGAAAGAACCGTAGGCGATCTTGGCGGCGTTGTCGCCCGTGCCAAGCGTGATGGCCAGCGTGGAGAAATCGACGCGGCCGGTGATGAGCGAGAGGATCGGCGTGAACAGGTCGTTGACCACCGAATTGACAATGGCGGTGAAAGCACTGCCGATGATAACACCAACGGCGAGGTCGATGACGTTGCCCTTGAAGGCGAACTCCTTGAATTCCTTCCAGAGTTTCATGTGCGCTGTGTCCTTTCTTCCGTTTTCCGTCATAGTTTAGCGGATTATTTGTCGCAACTCCACCTTTTAGGCTATACAAAGGGTAATTTTTCTGTTATAATATAGGTGTGTGCGGCTTTGCGCCGTTCACAATGAAAAAAGGAGGAAAATCCCGTATGAAGAAACTGCTTGCTGCTCTTCTTGTTCTGGCGATGATGCTGATGGGCGTCGCCGCGCTGGCGGAAGGGGACGGCTACGAGCTGGCCCTGGTCACCGACGTTGGCAACATCGACGACCAGTCCTTCAACCAGAGTTCCTATGAAGGCATGGTGGCCTTCGCCGAAGAAAACGGCCTGACCTATGCCTACTACCGTCCCAGCGAGGACTCTGACGAGGCCCGCCTTGAGCAGATCCACAACGCCGTGAGCAACGGCGCCAAGGTCGTCATCCTGCCCGGCTACCTGTTCGCCGCGTCGGCCGGCGAGGCGCAGGCCGCCTATCCGGATGTGGACTTCATCGTGCTGGATACCGAGCCCGAAGGCGGCAACACCGCCAACACCGTGTCCATCCTCTACCAGGAGGAGCAGGCCGGCTTCCTCGCGGGCTACGCCGTGGTCAAGGACGGCTACACCAAGCTGGGCTACATCGGCGGCATGGACGTGCCGGCGGTCATCCGCTTCGGCTATGGCTTCATCCAGGGCGCTGAGTACGCCGCGCAGGAAATGGGCGTCGAGGTGGAGATGAAGTACTGGTACAGCTACTCCTTCAACCCCAGCGACGACATCAAGAACAAGGCCGCCAGCTGGTACACCGAAGGCACGGAGGTCATCTTCTCCTGCGGCGGCGGCATCTACAACTCCGTTGTGGCCGCGGCTGAGGAAGGCAACGGCAAGGTCGTGGGCGTGGACTCCGACCAGGCGCACGTTTCCGAAACCATCATCACCTCCGCGATGAAGGACCTGCCCAACTCCGTCATTCTCGCCCTCACCCGCCTGTATGAGAACGGCGGCGAGTGGCCCGAGGACATGGCCGGCGTGACCCAGAACCTGGGCGCCGCCGACAACTGCGTGGGCCTGCCCACCGCGGAGACCTCCTGGCGCTTCAGCACCTTCACCGTGGATGAGTACAACGCCATCTACGAGCAGGTGAAGTCCGGCGAGATCACCATCAGCAACAGCATCGACGAACTGCCGGCGACCACCGCCGTCACCGTGGACGTTCAGGAATAATCCCGTTTCGTCTATGGGGGCTGCCTCTTTGGAGACAGCCCCCTCACAGTATATCGGTATAAAGGGGAAATTGGATGAGCGATTATGTGATCGAGATGCTGGGCATCACCAAGGAATTTCCCGGGATCAAGGCCAACGATAACGTGACCCTCAAGCTCAAAAGGGGCGAGATCCACGCCCTGCTGGGCGAAAACGGCGCGGGCAAATCGACGCTGATGAGCGTCCTTTTCGGCCTCTATCAGCCCGAGAGCGGCGTTATCCGCAAAAACGGGCAGGAGGTCAGAATCCACGACCCCAACGACGCCACGGCGCTGGGCATCGGCATGGTGCATCAGCACTTTAAGCTGGTCGAAGTCTTTACGGTACTGGACAACATCATCCTCGGCGCGGAAGACACCCACATGGGCTTTCTCAAAAAGGACGCCGCGCGCAAAAAGGTTCTTGCACTGAGCGAAAAATACGGCATGCGCGTCGATCCCGACGCGCTGATCGAAGATATATCCGTAGGCATGCAGCAGCGCGTGGAGATCCTCAAAATGCTCTACCGCGACAACGAGATCCTCATCCTCGACGAGCCGACGGCGGTGCTCACCCCGCAGGAGATCGACGAACTGATGGACATCATGCGCTCGTTCGCCGCCGAAGGCAAGTCCATCCTCTTTATTACCCACAAACTCAACGAGATCATGGCCGTGGCCGACCGCTGCACGGTGCTGCGCAAGGGCCGCTGCGTGGGCACGGTGGACATCGCCTCCACCACCAAGGAGGAACTCTCCCGCATGATGGTGGGGCGCGACGTGGAATTCAAGGTGGAAAAGGCCCCCGCCAGGCCCGGCGAGACCGTCCTGCGCGTGGAGGGCGTCACCGTTCCTTCGCGCATCCACAAAAACAACGCCGTTTCCGACGTTTCCTTTGAAGTACGCGCCGGCGAGATCGTCTGCCTGGCGGGCATCGAGGGCAACGGGCAGACGGAGTTCGTCTCCGCGCTCACCGGCCTTGAAAAGATGAGCGGCGGCAAAATCACCTTGAGCGGCAAGGACATCTCCCACGCCTCCATTCGCGAACGCTCGGTTGGCGGCATGAGCCACATCCCCGAGGACCGCCACAAGCACGGGCTGGTGCTGGATTACACGCTGGAGGAGAACATGGTGCTCCAGCGCTACTGGGAGATGGAGTTCCAGAGCCACGGCTTCATCCGCCGCGACAAGGTGTGCGCCTACGCCGAACGGCTCATTAAGCAGTACGACGTGCGCTCCGCCGAGGGGCCGCAGACCATCGCCCGCAGCATGTCCGGCGGCAACCAGCAAAAGGCCATCGTCGCCCGCGAACTGGACAAGCAGTCCAACCTGCTGGTGGCGGTGCAGCCCACGCGCGGATTGGACGTGGGCGCCATCGAGTACATCCACAAGCAGATCGTGCGCGAGCGCGACGAGGGCAAGGCGGTGCTGCTGGTGTCCCTGGAACTGGACGAGGTGATGAACCTCTCCGACCGCATTCTCGTGATGTACGAAGGGCGCGTCGTCGGCGAATTTGACCCGGCGACGACCACCGTGCAGGAGCTTGGCCTCTACATGGCGGGCGCAAAACGTCAGGACGGGAGGGCTGCCAAATGAGAAAATTTCTGCAAAAGCGCGGCACGCTGAGCCTGATGGGTTCGCTTGTTTCCATACTGGCGGGCCTGCTGCTGGGCTTTATCCTGCTGCTGATCTTCAACCCCGTACACGCCATCGGCGGCCTGGAGGACATGCTTTTAAGCGGCGCGCGCGATATGTCCAAACTGGGCAAGGTGCTTTACACCGCCGCTCCGCTTCTGATGACGGGCCTTTCCGTGGGCTTTGCCTTTAAAACGGGCCTGTTCAACATCGGCGCGTCCGGCCAGTACACCGTGGGCGCGTTCTTCGCCCTCACGGTGGGCATACAGTTCCAGCTTCCCTGGTATGTGGCCATCCTCGCCGGCATGATCGGCGGCGCCATCTGGGGCGCGATCCCCGGCATCTTCAAGGCCTACTTCAACGTCAACGAGGTCATTTCCGCCATCATGTTCAACTGGATCGGCCTGTTCGCGGTGAACATGTGCATCAACAACATGCCGATGATGCTGGCCAACGCCTGGGGCCAGGTCGCCCGCGACCGCACGGCGCGGCTGGCCGACGCCAACCCTGCGGCGGCGCTGCCCAAGCTGGGGCTGGACGCGGTGTTTGGCAACTACATGAACATCGGCATTTTCATCGCCGTGATCTTCGCCATCCTCGCTTGGGTGATTCTTTCCAAGACCACGTTTGGCTACGAACTGAAGGCCTGCGGCTACAACCGCAACGCCAGCCTCTACGCCGGCATCAACGACAAGCGCAACATCGTGCTTTCCATGGCCATCGCCGGAGCGTTCGCAGGCGTGGGCGGCGCCATCTACTACCTGAGCGGCACGGCGCAGTTCACCATCATCAAGACGCTGGTGAACATGGGCTTCAACGGCATCCCCGTGGCGCTGCTGGCTTCGTCGCATCCCATCGGCACCATCTTCTCCTCGCTGTTCATCTCCTACATACAGGTGGGCGGCGAATCGCTGCAGCCGGAGTTTGCCAAGGAGATCATCGACATCATCATCGCGGCCATCATCTACCTGAGCGCCTTCGCGCTGCTGGTGCAGGGCGGCATCGCCCGCCTGCTCAGCCGCAAGCATGAGCGCGCCGCCGGGAAGGAGGAAGACTGATGCTTATCTTCGCGGACATTCTAAGTTCCACCATCCTCTTCGCGGTGCCGCTTCTGCTGGTGGCGCTGGGCGGCATGTTCTCCGAGCGCAGCGGCATCATCAACATTGCCCTGGAGGGCATTATGATCATTGGCGCGCTGTTGAGTTGCCTGTTTCTGCGCGCCATGGATCAGATCGGCTGGGGCGCGGCGCATCCGCAACTGGCGGTATTCTGCGCCATCCTCGTGGCGGCGCTCTCGGGCGCGGTGTTTTCCATGCTGCTGGCCTTTGCCTCCGTGCACCTCAAGGCCAACCAGACCATCGGCGGCACGGCGCTGAACATGCTCGCGCCCGCCTTCGCCATTGTGCTCACCTGGGCCATCCAGGGGCAGGGGCAGACGACCATCGCCATCCCCAAGTGGGTGCGCATCACCAGCGAGGCTTCGCAGGAGGTGTTCTTCAACCGCCTGATTTTTAAAAGCCTTTACCTGACCACGCCCATCGCCATCGTGCTGCTCGTCGCCTCGGTGATCATCCTCTACAAGACGCGGCTGGGCCTGCGCCTGCGCGCCTGCGGCGAACACCCCCAGGCGGCGGACAGCGTGGGCATCAATGTCTACAAAATGCGCTACATCGGCGTGTTCATCTCCGGCATGCTGGGCGGCATCGGCGGATTGGCCTTTACGGTGGCCTCCGGCTCCGGCTTCCAGAGCCAGGTAGCCGGCTACGGCTTCCTCGCCCTGGCGGTGATGATCTTTGGCAACTGGAAGCCCCTCAACATCCTCGGGGCCTCGCTGTTCTTCGCCTTTTTCAAAATTCTCGGCTCGTACTCGAGCGCCATCCCCTTCCTGCCGGATTTCGAGGGCATCAAGTCCAGCGAGTACATCTACCTGATGCTCCCCTATGTGGTGACGATGATCGTACTGGTGCTGACGTCCAGGAAGTCCCGCGCGCCGAAGGCCGAGGGCATCCCCTACGACAAGGGCAGCCGCTGACGGCTGTCGCGCAAAGCGGCCCCGCTCGAATGGAGCGGGGCCGCGCGCATTGAAAAGGAGGGCGTGCCATGGGATGCGCGCATCGCCCGAAAGAAGCCCTGCGCGCGGCGTTCTGCGGCTATTTTTCAGAGGGCGTCTATACCTGCAAGCGCTGCGGAATGGACATTCACTGGAAAAGCGACTCGCTGCGTATGTGGGTGCAACTCGTTTGTTGCGGCGTGGGCATCATCGCCGCGGCGATCCTGTTTTTCATCCTCGCGTTCTTTCTCCCGCCCCGCGGCGCGGCAATACTTGCGACGCTGATCGGCTTCACGCTTGGCGCAGTCATGACCGTCCATGTCGTTCGCACGGGCAACTACTTTATCACCTGGGAGGAGGAGCGGGACAAGGGCGGGCCGGGCCCGCGTCTTCCCCGCTAAGGAGGGGGCTCCATGCGTTCCATGAGCATGTATAACCTGCCCATATACCTGATTTTTCTGGCGCTGCTGGAGGCGCTGTGCTGGTGGATGGGCGCGTGGTTTTTTGCCGTGCTGCTTCTGACGCTGTACGCTGTCTTTGCCGTGGTATCGCTGCGCAACGACCTGATCTTGCGCTATGACCGGGTGATCGTCGTCCTTCGCGGGAAACCGTACCCGCTGGAATGGGCAGACGTCGAGCGCGTCAAGCGCGAATACCGCCTCGCGTTTGAGCCTGTATACAGATTTACGCTGAAAAAAGATGTACGCGCGGCGATGCCTGCGCAAAAGGCGCCCCTGGACATTTACACCACGCCGGCGGTACGGCGCATTATCGCAACGCACATGGAGATCGACGAAAGCGCCAGGGACGCCCTGCGGGAATTTCTGCGACATCCCTGGCGGCGCGGCGGGCGCTGAAACTATCCGCGCGGCAGGATGAGCCGCACGGCGTTGTGCAGGTTCTGAATCTCGATACGTTCCGCGCCGGGCTGGAATTCGCCGTCGAGCGTCCAATTCATGTCCCCGGGGGCGGAAATGCGCAAATGGGCTGCTTTGAAGAAACAGAGCAGTTCGTTTTCATACTGGCGGCTTTGCAGGGCCACGGCGGCGGCGATGAGCTGGCCGATGTGTTCCGGCTTGCGCACGAGGATGACCTCGAATTTGCCGTCGTGCAGGTCCACCTGCCTGGGGTCGAGTTTCAGCACGCCGCCCATGGAGGTGGAATTGCCCGCCATGCCGAAGATGAATTCGCCGGCATACGTCTCCCTTTCCGCCTCGACGGTCACGGCGTACGGGCGGATGGCTGCCAGATCTTTGATGCCTTCAAAGATATACGCAAGATGCCCTACAGCATTTTTTGCCGACTGCGGGGCGGCATAAGAGGCGCGCGTAAAGGCTCCGAACGAAGCCGTATAGGCAAAATAGCGCCCGTTGAAAGAGCCGACGTCGATGGGCGTAGGCACGCCCGAAGCAACGTCGCGCGCGGCCCGAAGGATGTCGCGGGAAATGCCGTGGCTGACGGCAAAATCGTTGGTGGAGCCGGCGGCGATGTAGCCGATGGGGACATCCGCGCCGGCGTCGAGCATGCCGGAAATGACTTCGTTGAGCGTGCCGTCGCCGCCGATGCACACCACGCGCGCAAACTCGCCGGCGCGCAAGGCGACGGCCCGTTGCGCGTCGCCCGCGGCTGTGGTTTCCAGCAGTTCCGCGACGACGCCGTCCCCCTCCAGCAACGGCAAAAGCTCCGCAATGCGGCGCGCGGCCTGACATCTGCCGGCACGGGGGTTCAAAATGACGAGTTGACGGTCCATATCACGCCCACGCCGCCTGCATCAGCTGCGCATAGACATTGTCGAGAATGCTCGCCGCGCGCACAAGCAGTTCGCCGGCTGCTTCGCCAACGTTTTCGCAACAGGCGGGTATGTCCATTTCGATATTGACGGCGCAATTTTTCGCGTCCACCACAAACTTCACAAATCGAAAACGGCGGTTGACGTCGTTGCAGGCGTCGAGCAGTCGGCCAAGCCTGTCCTGCTGAAACTTGACGATGTTCACGGCGCGAATGGCGACGTCGTTGCCTTCGGAGTTGGAAATACAAAAGAACGTCGCCGTGGGGAAGGTTTTGCCATTGAAACTGACCTCCACCATGGACGCCTTATCCGTTTCGCGAATTCTGCACTTGATTTCCTTGCGCAGAAGCGTTTCGTAGACCCTTTCCGTCGCCTGATGCACGGCGCACACCTCCCTTTTATCATTATACCCGCGGCCGGTGACGCTGTCAAGAAAGGCGCGATGTACTGGCGCGCCGAGCCGGTTCTCGGGAACGGCAGCCCGGAAAGCCGTTTTCAAACAGCGGGGGAGCGCCGCTCATCGTCCCGCGGCGGCGCTTTTTCGGGTGCAGGCCCGCTGCGATGGGCGCGGGAAGCGCGGTGTTTTGCCGCCCGCGCCATCCGCCCCGGCGGCGCCGAACCCACGGAACGCAGGCGCGTCGCCGCCGCGCGCCGCGCTTGCAGGCAGACGCTTTCCGCGCCGGCGCGAAAGAAGCGTGCCTGCCAGCGCTGAAGGAAAACATCACCCCGTCAGAGGCGGAGACAAGCGCTGTTTTGCGCATTGGAAAAGCGCGAAACAAACCGGCGCGGCGGCGCGCTGTGCGTTCGAAATTGCGCCAGAGGGAAATTGAGGGCTTGGCGTTGGAACAGAGCGCGGCCCCCAAAGCCGCTGCAACAGCGAACCGGGGAAAGCCTGCGCTTTGCAGCTTCGGGTTGGGACTCGAAGGACGCGCCCGTCGCCATTCGAAGTCGCGCGCATGCGCAAGGCGATCGCGCTTTCGCGGCGCGACGGGAAAACTGCGCGCGCCGCCGCTTCCGGCGCATCGTTTTAAGACGCGTTGATGATCAGGGTGCGGTTGAAAATGCTCTGGACGAACACAAGCAGGGGGATCGCCGCGGCGACCCCCCTGCGCGTTGGAAATGCGATTAGATCACGATGGTTTCAAAGCCCATCATGCGGCCGAAAGCCGCGAGTTCTTCCGGATCGGCGTCGTAGACGAGCGCGGAATGGTGCGTGCCGCCGGCGAGCGAGAATTCCTTCAGGAACTGCTTGAGCGGTTTGCGGGGCTTGAGCCAGCCCTGGATGGCGTTGCGGTAGGCGCCGAACTCCAGGCCTGCGTCGAGCATCTCCACCGGGGTGACGATGAAGGTAAAGCCTTCGCCCATGGGCGCAAGGTTGACAAACACCGCCTTTCCGGCGCGCATGCAGCCATACAGAGCCGCCGTATCGCCGCAGGAATTGTAGTTGAACGGCACATTGCGCAGCACCGGCCGCCACTTGGCCAGGTTCAGGTTGCACTCGCCCATGTGGTTGAGAAGGATGACGTTCTCCTTCCAATCCGGGCAGAACATCTCAGTGAACGTCGTGTTGGGATAGACCGCGCGCAGCGCGCCGACCAGGCCGGCGGTGAGCACGTCGCCCTCGCCGGCATAGCCCATGCCGCGCATCAGCATCTTTGTGCACTCCTCAAAGGGCATTTTCGGCATACCGCACTGATCCAGCGAGAGGAAGTTGACCGTGCAGGCCGTCAGCGCGTTGTCCGCCGCCCATTTGCGCACGGCAAGGCCCGAGCGCAGCGCGGCGCGATAGGCGTCCATATCCTCGATTTCGAAGGTGAAGTGGTCGCGGTCGTAGGCGATCTCGGCGTCGATTTCCGCTTCCGTAGCGGCGCCGACGTAGCGCTTGACCTGTGCTTCGTCCATGAAAAACACATCCGCGCCGATGCGGGCCTTGTAATTTTCGGGGGTGATGAAGAAATCGCCCATGCCCGCGAACGAGCCGCCGACCGAACCGACGCGCGCGTTCTGGTAGAGCTTTTTCACCTTCGCCGCCCGGCACATGCCCGCGACCTCGGCGATGACTTCGCTGTGCAGGGCGTGGCCGACGCAGATTTCATAGGAACGGCCGCGCTGCCTGAGCAGATTGCACATGTCCTGCACGCCGTGGATGCCGTGGTTGTTGGAAATGCCGCTTTTGTAGCCGGCGATGGAAAGCAGTTCGTAATCCGGCGTGGTATCCAGCACGATCAGCGGCGCTTTGATGGACAACAGCGCGTCGATCGCCTCCAGCGAGGGCGAGTAGGCCAGGTGCTGCGTCACCACTGCGTCCACATCCGCATCGTTGAACAGCTTTGCGGCCGCTTCAAATTCGCTCTTGAGGCGGCAAACGTCCGCGGCGACGACCTCCAGGCCTTCGCTTTCCAGCATGGAGATCAGGGTGTGCATGTGCTTGACCATGGGGTCGCGATAGTGGGGGTTGTTGTCGTCGTACAGCTTGATATACAGGGGCAGATAGCCGATTTTGATGCTCACGATGCTTTCCTCCTATGCTCCGTAAATGTCGCGGCGCGCGACGTCGAGAAGCTCGCGCGCGTTGGAATAGAAGCAACGTTCGATGTCGGCGGCGGTCAGGCCCACCGTTTTGGCGGCGCGCTTGAAGGCGAGGATCTCCTCGTACATAAAGAAGGTCATGCGCTTGCCCTCTTCCTCGGAAACTTCGCGCAGATGCGAATCCTGCCTGGGGTCGCCGTACAATCCCGGCGGGATGAGGTTGATGTAGGTGTTGTTTTCCTCGATGCGGCGCATGCGCATGCGCAGAATGGGCAGGTCGCTGCCGAACATTGCCCGGCGGGGGCCGACGGCCTCCAGCATGCGCGTCATGGCGTATTCGCAGGTATTGGCGCAGAAATCGAACATCAAATCCGTGCAGGGCGCAAGCACTTCAAAGGCGTTGCCGACGTCAAATTCCGTGTAGGCGCGGCCGATATGGGCGATGATCAGGCGCAATTTGGGATATTTCTGTTTGATTTCGAGGATTTGCGCCAGATTGACCGGGTCTTTGAGCCGGCCGTTGCGCGGAATGTGCAGCATGACGATGCCGCCAATTTTGTCCAGCATCGCCAACTGATGATGCGGGAAGAAGTCGAAGATGCGGATTTCGCCCACCGGCAGATAGGCGGGGGAGAGATCCAGATAGGATTTCACGCCCAGGAAACCGCCTTCGCGGATGTGGCGCTCCACCTCTTCGGCGCTCTGCTCCGGCCGCGAATAGTACAGCGCGGGAACGCCCGTGCGCGCGGCGCATTCACGGACATATTCGTTGCATACGTCCAGGTGCTCGCGCCCGGCGTTGGAGAAGATCAGCGGCGTGACCTCTTTGCCTGGAAACATCAGTTTATAAGTTTCCAACAGGTCCTCGATGCTGTTGTCCTTGGCCACCAGCGACGGCCAGGTGACCGTGCGCTTGACTTCGCCGGGCTTCGGCGCTTTCGGCGGGCGGAGTTTGGCCAGCCAGACGTGCGTGTGGATGTCGATCATTTTTTCCGGCAGGAAGTCTCGCAGTTCGTTTTCATAGACCTCTCTGTCGTATGCGGTTACTTCAAACAGGCTCACGGTTTTTCCCTCCTATCTATCCCTTGACGGCTCCGGCCACAAGGCCCTTGATAAAGTATTTCTGCAGGAACACGAACATAATGATGATCGGCAGCGAGGCCATGATGATGCCTGCGAACGCATAGCCGTATTCAGACACATACTGGCCGAAGAAGGAGTAAATGGCCACCATCAGCGTGGGTTGACGGACGCTGTTGAGCAGCGAAGAACTGACCAGATAGTCGTTCCAGATGCCGATGCCGGCGCGGATGCAGCAGGTGGCGGTAACGGGCTTGAGCAGCGGCAGGAAAATATTGCCGTACACGCGCAATGTGCCGCAGCCGTCGATGTAGGCCGCCTCCTCCAACTCCTTGGGCAGCGAGCGCATAAAGCCCGTATACAGGAAGATGGAAAACGGCAGGTTCCACGCCGCCTGGATCAGCACATTGCCCCACAGCGAGCCGTACAGCCCGATATCGCGGATCAGCACCACGATGGGGATCAACGCGCCGATGAAGGGAACGACCATCAGCGCCACCACGGCCGAATAGAAGATGCGGAAGGACTTGTGCTGGATGCGCGCAATGGCGAACCCCGCCAGCGAGCCGCAGATGACGACGATCAACAGCGATACCACCGTGATAAACCCGGTGTTGCCCAGCGCCTGGAACAGCTTCATTCTGCGAATGGCGTAGGTGAAGTTTTCCAGGGTGAACATATCGGCGTTGATGACCAGGGGGAATTTGACGATGTTTGTGCGCGCCTTGAATGCGCCGATGACGAAGTAATAGATCGGCAGCCAGAAAACGGCCGTCGCGGCGAACAGGCCCACAGAACCGAAGATTTTTTTGATCTTTCTGCGTGTCATCAGTAAATGTCCTCCCTCTTGCGAAGTACGACCAACTGGATGAGCGATATCACAGTAATGATCAGAATAAGAATGACAGCCAGCGCAGAACCCAGGCCGAAGTTGCTGGCATTGAATGCGAAGAAATAGATGCGCTGCGTGAGCAGGCGCGTGGAATAGCCCGGAAGCCCGCCCGAAACCAGCCAGGGCAGCTCGTACATTTTAAACGCCGCAATGCTGGTGGTCAGGACGTTGATGGTGATGGACGGAGCCATCATGGGAATGACGATATGCCGGCGGATCTGCCCGGCGCTCGCGCCGTCGATCGCCGCCGCCTCGTTCAGTTCCGTGGGGATGCTCTGCAATCCCGCAAGGAAAATGACGATGCAAAGGCCCATCATGGACCACACCGCCGCCAGAATGACTGCGAAGTTGGTCAGCCCGTATGTCTCCAGCCAGTTGACGGGGGAAAGGCCGACGCCCCGGAGTATGGAATTGATTACGCCGTTGTTGTAGTTATACATGATGCGCCAGATGATGCCGACCACCGAGCCGCTGAGAATGCAGGGGAAGAACCACAGCGTGCGGTAGACGCTGCGGCTGATGCGGCCGCGGTTTTTGCTGTCCAGCGCCAGGGCAAGAATGAAGGAAAGCGCGATGACCAGCACCGTTGTGCCAAAGGCAAAGACGATCGTGGCCAGCGCCATTTCCCAGAAGCCCTCCGTGGAAGGCAACTGGCTGTAGTTTGAAAGTCCGACAAAGAGCATGTCGTCGCTTACGCCGTTCCACTCGTGGAAGGAATAAATCACCACGTTGATCAGCGGAACAATGATAAACACAATGCAAAGCAGCGCCGAGGGCAGCAGAAACAGCATGCCCATGCGAACGCGCGAACGTTCAAACGCCGTGTGCTGATTTTTCCCTTTGCCGCGGCGAACCGACAGCTTCTCAGACATACGCCTCACCTCGAATCTGGATGGCGGCGGGGGAGACCCCCGCCGCGCGGTGTTTCCGTGTCGCCTTAGGCGGCGCGATTGTACTGCTTGAGCAACGCGTCGATCTCATCAATGGCGGTCGCGGCGTCCTTGTTGCCGCCGTAGACGTCCTTGAGGGTGGTGCAGGCGGCGTCCATGAATTCATTGGTCCACAGGTTGAAGCCCATGCGCACGAACGGCGCGGCGTTCATGTCCGCAACGATCTCGCTGATCGCATCGGGCAGAACGATCTGGTCCTCCGTCATGGTTTCCAGAACCGGCACGGTGCCGCGGGCGTTCTGGATGATGGCGAAGTTTTCGGGCTGGAACACCCAGTTGAAGAAGATTTCGCGGGCCTCGACCTCCGCCGGGGTAGCCTCGGCGTTGGAAAGGCCGAACGCGGTTTCGGGCGAAACGGAGATCCAGGTTTCGGCGCCTTCATCGTTGAAGGGCGGCAGCACGGCTTCGACATAGGAGGCGTCGCCAGCGGCGGTTTCGATGCCGCTGCAGATGTTGGCGCCCGTCCAGTTGCCGGCAATGCACATCGCGGCCAGGCCGTCGGTCATGGCGGCGGTGACGTCGTCCTCGGTCATGGAGCCGGTGCCGGTGAGCATGTAGGGCGCGACTTCGGCCAGACGCTCGGCGATTTCAGGATAGGCCAGGAAGTCGAACGTGCCGTTGATGAACTGCTCCTCGTAAACGCCCATGCCCAGCTCGTCTCCGCAGACGTTGCCGATAATGAGCTCAAGGAGCATCCAGCAGTTGGTGGTCTTGTCGCCGGCCAGGGTCAGCGGCGCGATGCCGGTCTTTTCCTGGATGTCAGCGCAGCACTGGATGAACTCGTCCCAGTTGGTGGGCACTTCGGTCCAGCCGGCCTCCTCGAGGATGGCCATGTTCGCAAACAGCACCGAGAACGCCGAGCCCTGCGTCAGGCCGAAGAGCTTGCCGTTGTGGGTGAAGGAATCGCGATAGGACTCGGGGATGTCCTGGGCGACTTCATAGTCGGTCAGGTCCACCAGCAGGCCTTCGTCGATGGCGTTGTAGTACGTTTCGGTATTGTCCACCTGCCAGACGTCGGGAACGTCCTCGGCAGCGATGCGCGAGAGGATGAAATCCGTGTTCGCCTCGCCGACGCCAACGGCCTCGACGGTGATCCAGGGATACTCCTCTTCAAACCTGGGCTTCATTTCCATGTCCCAGGCGTCCTGCCAGTCGGTCTGCACGATCCAGATTTCCAGGACGACGGGCTCATGTTCTTCCTCCGCAAACCCTACGCCCATAGAGAGCAACAGGATAAGCGCCAGCAGCAGGGACAGGATGTTCTTCTTCATTGTGCCATTCTCCTCCTTTGATGTTTTCTCGACAAAGTTTCAGGGGGATTGTTGGAAAATCGCCTCCTTGTCGATGCATTTTACCGATCCGCGCGGCGCTTTCAGCGGTAGAACTGCGGCAGGAGCGCAGCGCGCCGCTTGTACTCGCGGAAGTGCTCCGCGTAGCGCTCGGCGCGCGCCGGATCGGGCAAATACTCGTTCTCTTCGACGACCACGCGGGCGATGCCCTCCTCGCAGGAGGCGAACACGCCGCTGCCCACGCCCGCCATCACCGCCGCGCCCACGCAGGCGAGGTCGCTCATGTTCGGCGTCGTAACCGGGTAATTGGCGATGTCGGTCACCATCTGCGTCCACAGGGCGCTTTTGGACGCGCCGCCGGAGAGCTTCAATTTGCGGATGGGGTATTTTGCGCGGAAGTATTCCAACACCCAGGCCGTCTGCATGGCGATGCCCTCCATAATGGCGCGGGCGATGTCGTAGCGGTCGTGGGAAAAATCCAGGCCGACGAGCGTCGCCTTGCCCTCGGGCGCCAGAACGGGGAAGTAGCTGCCGTTGAAGTATGGGTAGAACATCAGCCCGCTGGCGCCGATGCGGCGCTGCGCGGCCATTTCGTTGATGATGGAATAGGGAAGCCCGCCCTCCTCCTCCGAGGAGGCGATGTTGTTGCGGAACCAGTCCAGGCACACGCCGCCCGCCGAAAGCGACACCATGGATCCCCAGCCGCCAACCGCGGGTACGGACTGGGAGAAACCGGAAGCAAAATCCGGCGCGTCGCACAGGGCGGTGACCACCCAGGCCGTGCCCGTGCCGATGAGCATGTCGCCCGCGCGCGTGATGCCCGCGCCCAGAAGCGAAGCGTATTGATCGTGCGCGCCCGCTACCAGCAAAACGTTGCGCGGCAGGCCCAGTTCCGCCGCCGCCAGCGGCAGAAGCCTGCCGATGGGCGTGGCCGAGGGCTGTATCTCCGCCAGCGCGCGTTCGGAAATGCCGCAGAAATCGAGAATGCCCTCATCGTAAGCGCCGCTGCGGATGTCGGCGAGCTGGTTGATGCCCACATCGGAGATGTCCACCACCGCGCGCCCCGTCATGCGCAGGGAAATGTAGTCCGGCACAGAAAGGAACATCGCCGTTTTTTCGAAGATATCGGGCCGGTTGTCCCGGATCCACGCGATCTGCATGGCGTTGAGACCGGCGCTGAGCTTCCAGCCGGAGCGCTGATACAGGTAGTCCTCGCCGAAACGGGCGGCAAAGGCCGCGCGCTGATCTTTGCAGCGCTTGTCGCTCCATACGATCGCCGGCTGCAGCGCTTCGCCCTTTGCATCGACGGGAACGAGCGTTCCGCCTTGCAGGGAGAGCGATAGCGCCACCACGTTTTTGGCGTAACGCGGTTCCGAGGCGACGGCCCGCACGGTTTTGACCACCGCGCGCCACCAGTCCTCCGCGTCCTGTTCACAGCGGCCGTTGGAGGGCGTGCGCATTTCGTAACCCGCATAGGCGTGAGCGACGACGCGCCCGCTTTCGGAAACGAGCATGCTCTTGGTTCCTGTGGTGCCGATATCCACGCCGATCAGGTATCGTTCCATTGCGCTTTTCCTCCTTTGGCCCATTTGATAACATTTTCTTCTTTACTCTAGCACATGGTCTTTATTTTGTCAAGACTGTTTGAGCGAAACGCTCAAAAAAATGAATATACCGGACAAAATTCCCGTGAGTTCGCGTGCAGCGCCGCTTTCGGCTTGACACTTGCGTCTGCTTTCTGTTATACTCATAAAAGAAATCAGACGGGCGGGATGCGCGTGGCGAAGAAAAACATTCGGGAAAACTATTTGTCCAACATGTTGCAGACGACGGGGCACATCACCATTGCCGAAGCGATGGAAATGCTCAACGTTTCCGAAGCCACGGTGCGCCGCCTTTTCGCGGATATGGAGCGCAGCGGCCTCGCCGTGCGCAACTACGGCGGCATTCGCCCGGTTTCGCAGACGGGGAACTACTCGTTTGAGCGCAACGAGCATGTATTCACCCAGGAAAAGCAGCGCATCGGCCGCATGGCGGCCATGTTTGTCGAAGATGGCGATACGATTTACCTCGATTGCGGAACCACCATGTTCCAGATGACGCTAGCGCTTTCGCAGCGCGTAGCCGAGTGGGAATTTTCCTCGCTCAACATCGTCACCAACTCGCTGGCGAACGTGCAGGCCATTTCCACCTCGCCCAAGTGCCGCGTGATCCTTGTCGGCGGCGAATACGACAGCGCCCGGCGCGATTTTTCCGGCGCGCTCACCGAGCGCTACCTCGCGCCCTTTCATTTCACCAAGAGCTTCTTTGGTTGCGACGGCGTTTCCCAAAACTCGGGGTTTTCCTCCAACCAGGTCAACATTTCCAGCCTCAACGCGCAGGTGATCGAGCATTCCGACCACACCTTTGTGCTGCTTGACAGCAGCAAGTTCGACAAAAGCTCGCTGGTAAGCTACGCGCAGCTTTGCGAGGTGGACGCCGTCGTCACCAACGAGGAACCGCGCGGCAGCCTGCGCCTGGCCCTGCAGGACGCGGACGTGCGCGTGAACGTCGCCGGCGAATGACCGGCCTGCGCGCAAAGCGGCCTGTTCCTGTATCGAACGCGAGGCGCGTTGCGCGCGGCATTTGCGCAAATGGAAAACGGCGCGGGCAGACCACGCCGTTTTGCTTTATTCGCCGATGACCGTCACCTGTGCGGTGCGTTTGCGCGCGCGCGTGGTGTCAAAGTCGATAAAGTAGATATAGCCGAACTCTCCCAGGTCCATGGCGCCGTCGATCAGGGCGATGGTTTCGCTGCGTCCCACCAGCGCGGAGCGCAGGTGCGCGTCCGTATTGTGGCAGCCGCGCGCGTCCTCGTCGTGCTCGGCGGCAAAGGCGAGGGCCTTGGGGCCGGGATGCAGGTACATGCCTTCGCGCCGCTGGGAGGGCATGAACGGCTCAAAGGCGTCCACAAAATCCTGTTGCAGCGTTTCCAGGCCGGTCATGGACATGTCAAAGGCGGCCTCCTGCGTGATGACGCAGCAGGTGGTGTGGTGGGAGTATACGTTGACGATGCCGTTGCGGATGCCGGAGCGCGCAACGATTTGGCGAACCGCCTCGGTTACGTTGTGGAAGGTGACGATCTTGTCGTTGGACTGCAGGGACACCGCTTCTCTGTAAACCATGGCTGCCTCCTAACGCATGTTTGCCAGGTCGTCTTTCGCCTTGCGTACATATTTGACCATTTCGTCCAGCAATTCCAGCGGGTTCGGAGATTTGATGATGCCGCTGGCCGAGCCGGCGGCTTCGGAACCGGCCATGATGAAATCGTAAATCTGCTGCGCGGTGGTGATGCCCGCCGCCTGTTCGACGAGAATGTTCGGGTCGATGGCCTTGACCGCGCGGATGGCTTCCTTGACGTAGGACATGTCGCTGGCCGTGCCGGTACCGATCAGTTCGGTGGGCTCCGGGTTGAGGATATCCGGGTGCAACTGGGCGATGGCCTCCGCCTCGGCGATGGTGTCGGCGCAGGCGAAGGAGAGCATGTCCAGCTCGTTGGCGCGGTCGATGGTCTTTTTGATGGCGGTGAGCGTCATCGGGCGCTCGCAGTGGTTGACGACCACGCCTTGCGCGCCGGCCGCCTTGAGCGCTTCGGGCAGCACGTCCGCCATGCCGCGGCCGGGCCGGATGGTATCCATATACGGCGCGAGGATGATCAGATGCGGGCAGTTTTCGCGGATGCGGCGGATCTCGGTATAGGGCGAGATGAAAAGCACGTCCACATCGTATTTCACTGCCGCGCGATCCGCGGCGACCGCCATTTCCAGAACCGCGTCGCCGTAGATGTAGTTTTTCACGCTGGTCTCAAAAAAAGGCGTCCGGATTTTCGGTTTCATGTTCTGCACCCCCGCTGCATGTCGTTTTCGCGGCGAACGCGCGCTTCGCCCGGCAAAGGCCGTCGCACGCCTGTGTCTGGATGCTCCCGCGTCCGTTTCAAACAGATTGGTATAGTGTTATTGTAGCGGAAAATGCGGCGGAAGTCAACTCCTTTTCCGAAAAAATGAGCGGTTCAATCGAAATTTTGAGCGGAATAATGCAAAAATAGCGCAAAAATCGCAAATACTTCCGCTCACGCAGTCGCTGCGCGCAAAGATAGGGTGAGACGCCGGCAACGCGCGGGACGCCGCATGATCTGCAAAAGCGCCTGTATCGGAAGCGCGAAGCGGGGAGAACGCCCGGCCTTACATGTCGCCCTTCGGCGCGGCAGGCGCCGCCGCGGAAGGATCGAGGATTTCCCGCAGACGTTCCAGAAAAGCGCTCGCCGCCTTGGAAAACGCCGGATACCGTTTCCAGACGACCCATGCCGGGGCCTCCAGGCGGGGGAGGCAGGGGCGGAAGCAGAGGCTGCCGCCGCGCGTGTTGATCAGCCCGTCCAGGCAAAGCGCGTATCCCAGGCCCTCTTCCACCAGCAGCGAGGCGTTGAAAACCAGATTGTAGGTGGCCACGATATTCAGGCGGTTGACCTCGCGCCGCAGCCAGCGGCGAAGGAGCGGATCGTCGCTGCGCTGATGCGAGATGACGAGGGGCTTGTCCCAGAGGTCCTCTGCGCATACGGCCTCCTTTTCCGCCAGCGGCGCATCGCGACGCATCAGCACGCCCCAGACGTCGCGCACAGGAAGCGGCAGGGCGTCGTACTTGCGCGCGTCAAAGCCGCCGAATACCAGCCCAAAGTCGATCAGGCCGCGGTCCAGCGATTCCAGAACGTATTCAGCGTTGCCGCTGGAAATATGAAAGCGAATGTCCGGGCAGCGCATCCGGATGGACTTTGCGGCCCGCGCGAAAAAACGCACGATATCCGTTTCGCCGGAACCGATGTATACGTCGCCGACAACGGCCTCGTCCGCGCGCGTGATTTCGCTTTCTGTGCGCCGCACAAGGGTGAGGATTTCCTCGGCGCGTTTGCGCAGGATCATGCCTTCTTCTGTCAGCGCGATCTTTCTGGAACCCTTGACGCCGCGGATGAGCAACGGTTTGCCCAATTCCTCCTCCAGCGCCTTCATCTGCGTTGAAAGCGTGGGCTGGGAAAGGTGCAGAGACGCCGCGGCCGCGGAAATGCTCTGTTCGCGCGCCACGGCCAGAAAGTATTGCAAAACGCGCAGTTCCATGAAAACCGCCTCCATATCGAGTATAACACTTTGCGCCGCGCATGACAATGCCGCCGTCGCATCGCGCGGCAATTTTCATCCCCGGCGGCAAACGGGCACGGTTGCCATTGCGCGCCTAACCGGAACGCGGCGCGCGCCGGCTTTTGCGCGGCGGCGCGGGCATAGAAAACGCCCCTCCGACCCAAATGGTCGAAGGGGCGCTCGCCCCGCTCAGGCGGGAAACGACAGCCTGGGCTGCTTACTTGTGATCGACAGAGTACATGTACTCGATCAGATCGACGACCTTGTTGGAGTAACCCCACTCATTGTCGTACCAGGAAACGACCTTCACGAAGGTATCGGTCAGCGCGATGCCGGCCTTGGCGTCGAAGATGGAGGTGTGCGGATCGCCCAGGAAGTCGGAGGAAACGACGGCGTCCTCGGTGTAATCCAGGATGCCCTTCAGTTCGCCTTCGGCGGCCTTCTTCATCGCGGCGCAGATCTCTTCATACTTCGCGGGCTTGGCCAGGTTGACGGTCAGATCGACGACGGAGACGTCCAGGGTGGGCACACGCATGGACATACCGGTCAGCTTGCCGTTCAGCTCGGGGATAACCTTGCCGACCGCCTTGGCGGCGCCGGTGGAGGAGGGGATGATGTTGCCGGAGGCAGCGCGGCCGCCGCGCCAGTCCTTCATGGACGGGCCGTCAACGGTCTTCTGGGTGGCGGTGGTGGAATGCACGGTGGTCATCAGGCCGTCGGTGATGCCGAAGTTGTCGTGCAGCACCTTGGCGATGGGCGCCAGGCAGTTGGTGGTGCAGCTGGCGTTGGAGACGAACTTCATATCGGAGGTGTACTTGTCGTTGTTCACGCCCATGACGAACATCGGGGTGCCGTCCTTGGAGGGGGCGGACATGACGACGTGCTTCGCGCCGGCATCGAGATGGCCCTGGGCCTTCTCCTGGGTGAGGAACAGGCCGGTGGACTCCACGACGTACTCAGCGCCGACATCGCTCCACTTCAGATCGGCCGGGTTCTTCTCGGCGGTGACGCGGATCTCGTGGCCATTGACGATCAGGGAATGATCGGTGTAGTCAACAGTGCCATCGAAGCGGCCGTGCATGGTGTCATACTTGAGCATGTAGGCCATGTAGTCGGGGGTGATCAGGTCGTTGATGCCCACGACTTCGACGTTCTTGTGATCCAGGCTGGCGCGGAAAACCAGACGGCCAATGCGGCCAAAGCCATTGATACCGATCTTAATCATTGTGAAAACCCTCCTGTTGAATTTGCCTTAGGGTCAAGCCCTATCCTTACTTATTTTACTCCACTTTACACAGTTTGACAAGTTAAAAGCATGGGCAATGTGTTCATTTCCGGACAAACTCATGTTAATTATTGTAAAACCGCGAAAAAGGCCCGCGAATCGCTTCGCGGGCCCGGCGCGCTTTTGCGCGTGGGATCAGACCTCGGGGTTGATCGCGCCGTTGGGGGACACGGGCGCTTCGGGCGCCGGCGCATCCTGCGGCGCTTCGGGGGCCTTGGGAACCTGCGGCGCCCTGGGCGCCGGGGACGCAGGCTTTTCCGGCACCGCGCCGGTTTCCATGAAGGCCTTGAACTCTTCGGCGTCGAGTTTTTCGCGCTCCAGCAGAATCTCAGCCAGGGCGTGCAGCTTATCCATATGCTCGGTAAGGATGCCCTCGGCGCGCTTGTAGCCATCCTCGATGAGGCGATGCACCTCGCGGTCGATGGCGGAATTGACCTCTTCGGAGAAGCCCATGCGCTGCTGCGAAAAGCTCTTGCCGAGGAACACTTCCTGTTCGTCGCCCAGGAAGATGGGGCCGACGGCGGCGCTCATGCCGTATTCGGTGACCATGCTGCGGGCGATCTCGGTGGCCTGCTTGATATCGCTGGAAGCGCCGGTGGATATTTCGCCCAGCACCAGTTGCTCGGCCACGCGGCCGCCCATGGCGCTGGCGATGCGCGCGGAAAGGTAGTTGGCCGTGCGGTAGCTGGTTTCCTCGCCGGGCAGGTACATGGTGTAGCCGCCGGCCTGGCCGCGGGGGATGATGGTCACTTCATGGACGTTGTCGCACTCGGGAATATAGTAGCTGACCACGGCGTGGCCGCCTTCGTGATAGGCGGTGAGGCGGCGGTCCTTTTCCGTGACCTTGCGCGAACGCTTTTCAGGGCCGGACATCACGCGGGTGACGGCTTCCTCGATCGTCGTCATGGTGATCTCCCTGCCGCCGGCGCGGGCGGTGAGGATGGCCGCCTCGTTCATGACGTTTTCCAGGTCCGCGCCGGTGAAGTACGGCGTGCGGCGGGCCAGCACCTTGAGGTCCACGTCCTTTGCCAGGGGCTTGCCGCGCGAGTGTACCTTCAGAATTTCCTCGCGGCCCTTGACGTCGGGGTAGTTGACGACGATGCGGCGATCGAAGCGGCCCGGGCGCAGCAGCGCGGGGTCGAGGATATCGGCGCGGTTGGTGGCCGCCATAACGATGACGCCCTGGTTGTGGGTAAAGCCGTCCATTTCCACCAGCAGCTGGTTGAGGGTCTGCTCGCGCTCATCGTGGCCGCCGCCCATGCCGGCGCCGCGCTGGCGGCCGACGGCGTCGATTTCGTCAATGAAGATGATCGACGGCGCGGCGCGCTTGGCCTGGCTGAACAGATCGCGCACGCGCGAGGCGCCCACGCCCACGAACATTTCCACAAAATCGGAACCGGAAATGGTGAAAAACGGCACGCCCGCCTCGCCGGAAACGGCCTTGGCAAGCAGCGTTTTGCCCGTGCCGGGCGGGCCGACCAGCAATACGCCCTTGGGGATGCGAGCGCCGATTTCGGTAAACTTCGAGGGGTTTTTGAGAAATTCCACGATTTCGCGCAGTTCCTCTTTTTCCTCGTCCGCGCCGGCGACATCCTTAAAGGTGATGTTGTTGGCCTTGGGATCGGTCAGGCGGGCGCGGCTTTTGCCAAAGCTGGCCATGCCCTTGCCGCTGCCGGTCTGCGAGCGCATGATGAAGAAATACAGCAGCGCCACCAGCCCGATGAGGATGAACGTGGGCAAAAGCTCCATCCACCAGGGCGTGCCCGCGGGCAGGCGGGCTTCGACCTCAAAGCGGTAATCGGTGGGGTTGACTTCGCGGCCGAGCACCTGCTCGTAAATGCGGTTGACGTCGGTATAGAACTGTTCCTCGCTGGGAATGGTGCAGGTGAAATCGTAACGCGCGCCGAACTCGCTTTCGGGGATGCGGCTGTCCTGCGTGCGGCCGATGAGCGTAGTCTGTGTGATGATGATGTTGGAGATGGTCATGTTCCGCTCGGCGGCGGCCACTTCCATGCCCTCGTCGTTTTTCAGGTCCGCTTCCACCCAGCGCAGCAGCGTGGAATAATTCATCTCCAGCGGCGTTTCGCCGGAGGGAGCGCCCAGAAGCTGTACCATCCAGAGGATGACCAGCAGCAAAATCAGATATGGCAGCGGCCCCTGGTAGAAGGCCTTTTTGGTATTTTTCTTCAAATTCTGCTTCCTCGCTTTCGCAGCCATCGCGCGCCGGCGGCGCGCACACCTACTATTATATCAACAGTCGGCCGCCATTGCAAAGCATATTTCAGGTATTTTCGTAAATTTCAGGCTTTAGAACGCCGATGAATGGCAAGTTGCGGTAGCGTTCCGCGTAGTCCAGCCCGTAGCCGACGACGAATTCGTTGCCGATGGTGAAACCGAAGTAGTCCGCCTTGATGGTGATGCCCGGCGCGCGGCGCTCAGGCTTGTCCAGAAGCGTGCAGATGCGCACCGAGGCCGCGCCGCGGTTGGAGAGCACGCGCGAAAGATAGCTGAGCGTGAAGCCGGAATCGACGATATCTTCGACGATGATGACGTGCCGGCCGTCGATGGGGCCGGAAAGGTCCTTGCGGATTTCCACCTCGCCGGAGGACTTCGTGCGGTTCCCGTAGCTGGAAACGGCCATGAAGTCCATATTCATGGGAATGGAGATGGCGCGGCACAGGTCGGCGTAGAAGATCGAAGCCCCCTTGAGGATACAGACCAGGATCGGCTCCTTTTCCACATAGTCCCGGGCGATCTGCGCGCCCAGTTCCGAAACGCGCCGTTGGATTTCTTCCTGCGTGATGAGCACCTTCGCCAGATCGTTCTTCATCCCTTGATACCTCCAAAAAAGTAGTGGTAAAACGCCGCCTGCGGCTGAAAGACGAGGTTTACGGCCTCGTCGCCCGCCGTCAGGGCGCAGTTTTCGGAAATGCCCACGCCGACCGCCCAGAGGACTTCGCTTTCCCGGGCCACCAGCGGCACAAAATCGCGCAACGGGCGATCGACGCCGCGATCGGTCAAATAGTCCGAAAGCAGTTTGCGGCCCGGCATGCCCAGGGGGCGAATCCAGTCCCCGGCGCGGCGAAAGCGCACCTGCGCGCCCTCCAGCGCCGCGCGCGCGAGCGCCTGGGAAAAGGGGTCGCGCCCAATGGGCTCGGGCGCGCAGGGGGCGGCGGTCAGCGCGCCCAGGCCGGGAAGGAGCGTCGCCTGGCAAAGCCGCAGCGGCTGCGGCGCGGGAAGCGCGCGGCGCGCTGAAACGATGTACAGCCCGCGCCGCGTTTTTTCGACGGAGGAACCGTCGGCCAATGCCGCGCGGCCGCGCGGGCGGGCGCACAGCGCCGTCAGGGCGCGGATGCGCTCCCAGTTCGCACCTTCGCCCAGGCGCGCGCGCCAGAAACGGCGCAAAACCGCCTCGGCCGGCGCGGGGGAAAGCGGCCAGAAGGCCCCGTCCGGCAGATCGACGCGGCATTGCGCCCAGCGTTCCATCGCCGCGTGCAGAAAATCGCTTTCCACAGCCTGCGTTTCGGCAAAACGGCACAGCGCCAGCGTCGCGCCGGGATAGATCGCCTCCAGGCGCGGCAGCGCATCCAGCCTCAGGGCGTTGCGCGGCGTGTCGGGAACGGCGTTGGTGCCGTCCTCGCGCCACCTTTGCCCGCGCGCGCGCAAAAAGGCGATCAGTTCCGGTTTGCGCACATGCAGAAGCGGCCGCCACAGATCGCCCTCCAGCACGCGCATGCCCGCCGCGCCTTCCAGACCCGCGCCGCGCAGAAGGTGCATCAAAACGGTTTCCGCCTGGTCGTCGGCGTGGTGGGCGGTGGCGATCCACGCCGCGCCGGCCTCTGTCCGCGCGCGGCGCAAAAAGGCGTAGCGCAAACGCCGCGCCGCCGCTTCCAGGCCCTCGCCCTGCCGCCGCGCGGCCGGAACGCTTGCGCGCTCGCAGAAAAAGGGCACGCGCAGACGCGCGCACAGATCGCGGCAAAAGTCCATGTCTGCGGTAGAGCTTTCCCCGCGAATGCCGTGCTCAAAGTGCGCGGCGCACACGTCCGTACCGCCGTCGCGCAGCAGAAGCAGCAGCGCCACCGAATCTGCGCCGCCCGAGAGGGCGACGAGCACGCGCTTTCCCGCCGCCGGGGTCAGATCGACGTTCAAGAGAGAATCCATGCGGCGATATCCTCGATCAGTTCCTCCGATGTGCGCGCGTCGGCGTCCATATAGTCGGCGGCCGAGCCGGTCGGCTCGCCCTCCATGTCTATGAGCATGTGGTTCATGTCCGCATAGAGGCGGTAAGTAACGTCCATATCCTCCGGAAGCGCCGCGCGCCAGGCGTCAATGCCGTCCTCGGGGCGCACCTGCCAATCCTTCGCGCCCTGGGCGATGAACAACGGCAGGTCCAGCTGCGCGGCAAGCCGCGCGGCGTCCACGGACATTTCGCCCGCCTGATAAAAAGCGCTGATGCCAAAAAGCGTTTCGGCCTGCAGCTGCGCCGCGGAAAGGCCGGTAAGCGTCTCCGCTTTGGCGGCTTCGGCCTCGATCATCGCGCGATCCTCCTGCGTGGCGGCGTCACCCAGCGCGGCAAGCACGTCCAGGTTCTGCCGGTACTGAATCTGCCACATATGCAGAGGAGAACCGGCCAGCAGCACGCCGCCGCACAGGCGTTTACCAATCTTTTCGCGCACGGCGCGCATGATGCGCGGGGCAAGCATCGCGCCCTGGCTGTGGCCGAGGAGATAGATGCCGCCGATGCGCGCGTCCCCGGCCAGAAGCTCGGCCGCGTCCACGGCGTCGCGCGTGTATTCATCGTCTACCGTAAAATCCGCGTCCAGGCACAACTGCGGGTGCGCGTAGGTGTACTTGTCGTAGCGGACGCTGGCTACGCCCAGGCGCGCCAGGCCGTGGGCAATGTCGCGGAAGGGCGCGTGGACATAGGCGGTTTCGTCCCTGTCGGAGGGGCCGGAGCCGTGCACCAGGATCACGGCGGGGAAGGGGCCGTCGCCTTCGGGAAGCGTAAGAAGGCCGCCGGTTTCATCCGCTTCGCCCGCGCGCAGGGCGATCTCTTCTTCTACATAGCCGCCCGCGTCCGCCTCTGCGGCCGTTTCGCGGGCGCGCATATCGACAAGGCCGAGGGAACACAGCCGGCCCTGCGCGTCGAACGCGAGCGACAGCACGGCGTCGGCGCGCGCAAACGCGCACTGCGCCGAAACAAGGCGGTAGCCGCTCTGCTCGCCGGCGTCGGCGGCCTGCGCGTCCTCAAGCGCGCCCATCATGTCGGTCAATTGCCTCCATACATCTGCGAGGCCGTCCGCATCGCCCAGCGCCTCGCGCATGGCGGGATCGCACTGCGCAAAAACGGCGGCGTATTCGCCGTCTGCAAGCGCGAAAAGCACATCCTGCGCCGCGGCGGCGGTATCCTGCGTCGCCAGCGCGGGAAGCGGCGCGGCCAGAAGGCAGAACGTCAGCAAAAATGACAGTATACGGCGCATATGCGCACCTCCTTTACGCGCTCATTATAGGCGCGCGGCCTTTTTCCGGCAAGGCATTTTGTACAAAACGCGCTTTTGGGCCGCTCAGGCGACGCTTTCGCCGCTCGAACGCGCCGCGCGCCGCAGATTATAGGTGCTATTATACCAGCTTTGCGACGGTTTGTCGATAGCAAAACCACCCTGTTCCAGCATAGAGCGGCCGCGATGCGGGCATCGCTAAGGAGGACGGCGTCCACAGGCGCCGCAGGGAGGGATTTCCATGAAAAAGGGTCGATCGGGGCGCTTTGCGGCGGCGCTGACGCTGGCGGCGGCGCTGCTGGCCGCGGGCATGTCGCCGCCGCTGCGCGCGTTTGAAAGCCTGCCGGACGCGCTGCGCCTCAAGTCCGGAACGCAGACGCAACTGGAATTTACCTTGCCCGGCCGCGCGGAGATCGACGGCGCGGACGAGGCCGTTATTTCCAGCTTTGACCAGAGCGCCACCAGTTTGGGCAACACCGTGACGCTCACCGCCGGCGAAGAGGAGGGCGAGGCCACGCTCACCTACCGCCTGCTGGGCCTGATCCCCGTCAAAACCGTTTCGGTGACGGTCGAGCGGGAAAAAACGCTTGTGCCCGGCGGGCAGTCGGTGGGCGTGGCGCTTTTGACGGAGGGCGTCGTCGTGGTCGGTTCCTCCGATATAGGCGCGACGCCCAGCCCGGCGCGGCTGGCCGGCATTCGCGCCGGCGACCGCATCGTGCGCGTGAACGATACCGACGTCACCGGCGCCGAACAGATGCGCGCGCTCATTGGCGGGGGCGACAAGGCGCGCATCGAAGTCGTTCGCGGCGAGGAGACGCTGCATATGGAGGTAGAACCGGCGCTGGACGCGGCCGCGGGCGCGTACCGCCTCGGCGTTTGGGTGCGCGACAGCACCGCCGGCATCGGCACGCTCAGCTTTTACGATCCTGACGACGGCGGCTTCGGCGCGCTCGGCCACGCCATTACCGACGTGGATACGGGCATAGTATTGCCCGTCGGCTACGGCGGCATTTATGAAAGCTCCGTGGTGGATATAAGCAAGGGCAAAAGCGGCGAACCGGGCGAACTGCTGGGACAGTTTTTCGATGCGGAAACGCAGATGGGCGAAGTGGAGCGCAACACGCAATTCGGCATTTTCGGCGTTATGAACGAGCCGGTTGAAAACGCGCTCTATCCGGACGGCCTGCCCGTGGGCACGCGCGCGGACGTGCACGTCGGCCCCGCGCAGATTCTCACGACGCTGGTAGACGGCCAGATTCGCGCCTACGACTGCGAGATTGTCAAATTGACCCGCCAGGACGAACCCTCCACGCGCTCCATGGTGATCCGCATCACCGACGAGGCGCTGCTGGACGCCACCGGCGGCATCGTACAGGGCATGAGCGGCTCGCCCATCATCCAGGACGGCATGCTCGTGGGCGCGGTCACGCATGTGTTTATCAACGACCCAGCGCAGGGCTACGGCGTCTACATCGAATGGATGCTCGACGCCGCGGCTTGAGGCAGTCCGGTTAACTTCCGAAGAAGCGCCCGCGCGGGCAGGAATTTTCCAAGCGGCGTCGAACGTTTTTGGATATAACGCGGACGGGAGGTGCCCTCGATGCCTGCGCGCGCCAGAACGGCCGTGGTGGCCGAGCCGGTCAAGGCCGAGCGCGAGCGCCTTTGCGCCATGCTCGCCGCGCTGGGATTTGCGCGCGTAGAGGCGGCGGAGGACGGCCTTTCCGCCCTGCGCCTGACGGAGACGCTTTTGCCGGACGCGCTGGCGCTGAGCGCTACGCTGCGCCCGTCCGACGGCGTGTGGCTGGCCCGCGCGGTATCGCGCAAGCCCCTGCCGGTGCGCCCGGCGATCGTGCTTGCGCGCGTGCCGGGGCTGGCGCTGCCCGGCGAGGCGGCGCTGCGCGCCGAGGGCGCGGCCGTGATCGACCGCCCCGTCCGGCGCGAGGACCTGGCCGAGGCGCTTGCGCGCACAGACGTTTCCGTCCGCGCGCTGCCCGAGCGCTTCGTCCGGCGGCGCGACGCGCTGCTGGATCGCCTGGGCGTTTCCGGTCATGAGGGGCGCGCCTACCTGGAAGCGGCGATTTCCTACGCCTGGCTGGATATGCGCCTTGCGCGCGCGCTGACCACGGCGCTGTATCCCATGGTGGGCAGGCGCTTCGGCGTGAGCGCGCGCAAGGTGGAACGAAGCATGCGCTACGCGATCGAACTCGCATGGAAATACGGGCAGATCGAGGAGCAATACAGAATTTTTCGCGGTACGATAGACGCGCAGCGCGGTAAGCCCACCTGTGGGGAAATGATCTCGCAGCTCGCGGACATGCTGCGCATGGAGGAGGTTCGAGAATGAAAAAAATGAAACGCGTCGTGCTGGTGGTGCTCGATGGCGTCGGCTGCGGCGCGCAGGCGGACGCGGCCAGATACGGCGACGAAGGCGCGAACACGCTGGGCCACGTTTACGAGCGGGAAAAGCCCGATATTCCCAACCTCGCGGAACTGGGGCTGCTCTCCGCCGCCGGGATATCCGCCCCGGACGAGGACGAGCCCATCGGCTGCTACGGCGTCATGACCGAGCGCGCCGCCGGCAAGGATACCACCACCGGCCACTGGGAACTTGCCGGGCTGACGCTGGACAAGCCCTTTCCGACCTATCCCAACGGCTTCCCGGAGGAGGTCATCCGCGCCTTTGAGGACGCGGTGGGGCTGGGAACCATCGGAAACAAGCCCGCCTCGGGCACGCAGATCATCGAAGAACTGGGCGCGGAACATCTGCGCACGGGCAAGCTGATCGTTTACACTTCTGCCGACAGCGTGTTCCAGATCGCCGCGCACGAGGCCATCGTTCCGCCGGCGGAGTTGTGGCACATCTGCCGCATCGCCCGCCGTCTGCTCAAGGGCGAGCACGCCGTGGGGCGGGTTATCGCCCGGCCCTTTGTGGGCGAAGTCGGGCACTTTGTGCGCACCGACAACCGCCGCGATTTTTCCGTCGATCCCACCGGCACGACCATGCTGGACGCCCTCAAGGCCGAGGGTTTCGACGTTCTGGGCGTGGGCAAGATCGAGGACATATTCAACCATCGCGGCCTGACCCACTCCAACCACGCCGCCGGCAACGAGGCCTGCGTGGACGCCATTGTCGAATACATGAAAAAGGATCACTGGCGCGGGCTGCTCTTTGCCAACCTGGTGGACACGGACATGCTCTATGGCCACCGCAACGACGTGGCGGGCTTTGCCCGCTGCCTGGAGGCGTTTGACAGGCGGCTGCCGGAAATACTGCGCCTGCTGGGCGAGGACGGCATGCTCCTGATCACCGCCGACCACGGCTGCGATCCGGCGTTCCCCACCACCGACCATACCCGCGAGCGCGTGCCGGTATTGGCCTGGGGCCTGGGGCTGCAGGAGGGCGTGCCCCTGGGCGTGCGCGATACGTTCGCGGACGTCTCGGCTACGGTACTGGAGGCGCTCGGCGCTCGCGCGCGCCTGGACGGAACGTCATTTTACGACAAAATTGCTTTGTGAACGGTGGGGGAGCGGCGCTGCGCGGCGTCGCTCCCCGCTTGTTCATGCGGTTTTTTCCCGATTTTTACGGGTATCTCCCCTTTCGCCGCAGGGAAGAATGTGCTATAATGTAGTAAGCTTCAACGCAAGGACGGGAAATATGGTTTCCGCTGCTCTGAAAAGGGAGTTTCGATAGATGCAGAATCGACGCAATTCGCCCGCGCAGCGTCCGCGAGCAAATCCGGCGGCGACGCGCCCCAGGCAGACGCCGCGGCCCGGGCAGGCAACGCGCCCCAGACAGGCGCCGCGGCCAGGTCAAACGCGCGCGCGCTCTGGCGCAGCGGCGACGCGCCGCCCCGGCGCGCGCTCTGGCGTCGCCCTCCGGCCGCAGGGCCGGGGGAATCCGCCGGCAAAGCGCAAAAGCGCCCAAAAGCGCCTGGTCAGCTGGATTGCGCTCGCGGTCGTGGTGGGTCTGCTGTGGTTTGCGCTGGATACGGTGATCACCCTCGGCATAGGCACGCCGCGGTTCTACAATATCTACGTCAACGGCGTGAGCCTTCGCGGCTATACCCGCGAAGAAGGTTTTGAACTGTTTGAAACCATTGAAAGCCAGTGGCGCGAGAAGAGCTACATTCTCTACTATGGCGATTACGCCTGGACGTTTGCGCCCTCCATTATTGACGCCGACCTGAACGCGGAGGAAGCCATCCAGCGGGCGTGGAATTTCGGCCATGTGGGCGATATATTCGCCCGCAAGGCGCAGGTGAAATCTCTGCAGGGCGATCCATATCGCCTTACCAGCAATATCACCTACGACGAGGAAAAACTCGCCGCCTTTGTCGATTCCATTCGCGCGGCGGTCAACGTAGAGCCCGTGGACGCGGTGGTGGCTGCGGAACTCGAGGGCCCGCGCCTTGTGAGCGAATCGGTTTCGGGTTCGCGCCTGCGGGAGGACGACCTTCTCGAACTGCTCGAGAACCTGCTGATCTATTCCTCAAACGAGGAACGCATCGCCCTGCCGGTGGATACGATCGAGCCGGAGCTTACCACGGCCGAGGCCAAGGAAAGCCTGGGCGAGAACGCGCCGATCAGCACCTGCTCCACCAGCGTGGACGGCAGTTCCCGCAACCGCAAGACCAACATCTATGTGGCGCTTTCGCGCTTCAACGGCATGCGGGTGGACCCGGGGCAGACGGTCAGTTTCAACGAGGTGGCCCGCGAACGCACGATCGCCAACGGTTATAAGGAAGGCATCGAGTATTCCGAGGGCGAAAGCACTTCCGGCATCGGCGGCGGTACCTGCCAGGCTTCTACGACGCTCTACGGCGCCCTGATGCAGGCCGGCGTTACCGTGCTGGAGCGCTACAACCATTCCATGACGGTCAACTACGTCAGCCCCAGCATGGACGCCGCCGTGACCGATTCCGGCAGCAAGGATCTGGTTTTCCGCAACGATACGGACGCGCCGATTTATATCTACACCAGCGTGGACGACGACTATGCCACCGTGCAGATTTACGGCCAGCGCCCGCCGTATCGCTATGTGTTCCATTCCGTGGTCGTCGAGGGCAACATCCAGCCGACCGGCGTGAGCGTGCGCATTGATACCGAGGGCCGCTACGCCACCTACACCGACGAGAAGGTGCTCGTCACCGAGGGCAAAAAGGGCATGCGCAGCGAACTCTGGCGCGAAAGCTACGACTGGGAGACCGGCGAAAAGATCGACTCCCTGACCGTGCAGATCTCCTCGGACTACTACAGCCCCGGCAACAACATTTACTACGTCGGAACGCAGCAGCGCACGACGCAGGCCGCGACGCCGACGCCCCCCATCGCCTGGTAACGAAAGGAGAACGACGATGAAAGCCTGTTTCCTCACCCAGAAAGGCCCCAAGGCCATCGGCCCCTATTCCAGCGCCGTGTGGCATGGCGACCTCGCCTATCTGTCGGGCATGATTCCCATGGACCCGGCGACGGGCAAGCTCGTCTGCGGCGGCGTAGAGGCCCAGGCGCGTCAGGCGCTTGAAAACATCCGCACCGTGCTGGGCGAGATGGGCCTTTGCATGGGCGACGTGCTGAAAACGACGGTTTTTCTGGTCAACCTGGACGACTTTCAGGCCGTAAACGCCGTCTATGCGGAGTTTTTCGGCCCGGACTATCCGGCCCGTAGCTGCGTGGAGGTTTCCCGCCTTCCGGCCGGCGCCCTCGTTGAGGTGGAGGCCGTCTGCGCAAGGACGACGGCCTGAGGCAAGGAACAGGCGCCCTGCGGCCCGGCGCGCAGGCCGTGGGCGCGCACACAAGAAAAGGAGTGTTGAAGGGTGTTTGACAGCGCAAATATATCCATTTTTGCGGGCAGCGGCGGCCAGGTATTCGCCGAGCGCATGTGCCGCTATATGGGCCGCAAGGTGGGCAACGCCGAGGTCATTACGTTTTCGGAGGGCAATACGTTCGTGCGCATCAACGAATCGGTGCGCGACCGCGATGTGTATCTCGTGCAGCCCATCGGCATGCACTCCAACAACGAATTTGTCGAAATTCTCTTCTGGATGGATGCCTTCAAGCGCGCCAACGCCCTTACGGTGACGCTGGTGATGCCCTATTTCGCCTATGCCAAGGGCGATAAGAAGGACGAGCCGCGCGTCTCCATCCGCGCGCGCGTGTGCGCCGAGTGTATGGAACTGGCCGGGGCCGACCGCTTCGTCACCATGGATTTGCACGCCCAGCAGGTGCAGGGCTTTTTCAAAAAGCCCATGGATCATCTCTACGCCATGCCGATGCTGATCGAAATCGTGCGCAGCATGGATTTGGACAACGCCGTGGTCGTCTCTCCGGACGCCGGCTTTGCCAAGCAGGCGCGCAAGTACGCCAACGCCCTGGGCCTGCCCATCGCCATCGGCGACAAGGAGCGCGTGGATCACTCCGAAAACGCGCAGGTTCTGGAAGTCATCGGCAACGTGGCGGGCAAGGATTGCCTGGTGGTGGACGATTTCACCATTTCCGGCGGCACGCTGGTCAACCTGGCCGATTCGCTCAAAAAGCACGGCTGCAAGCGCGTTTTCGCGTTGCTTTCGCACAACATCATCTCCGCGCGCGGCGTGTCCAAAATCGAGGCCAGCCCCATCGAGGCGGTGTTCTCTACCGACACGGTGGATAACCCCAACATCATCGGCCACCCCAAGTTCAAGACCATTTCCGTCGCGCCCATGTTCGCAGAGACGATCATGCGCTTCTACAATTATGAATCCATCAGCTCGATGTTCTCGCAACTGCCGGAAAGCATCGTGCGCGCCGGGTTTGAACTGGCGGACCTGAAACTGTGACGCGGAGGGAACGATGAACCGACTGCAGGGTGCGAAACGCATCGTCTTTAAAGTAGGCACCTCGACGCTGACGCACGAAACGGGCAAATTGAACCTGCGGCGCATGCGCGATCTGGCGCGCGTGCTCTCCGATTTGAAAAACGCCGGGCGGGAGATCGTTCTGGTCTCCTCGGGCGCCATCGGCGTGGGCGTTGGCAAGCTCAAGCTGGAGCGCCGCCCCCACGATATCGGCGGCCGCCAGGCCTGCGCCGCCGTGGGCCAGTGCGAACTGATGTACATATACGACAAATTGTTCAGCGAGTATGGACACGTCACCGCGCAGGTGCTGCTCACGCGCGACTGCGTGGACGACCGGCTGCGGCGCATGAACATCCAGAACGCTTTCGAGCGCCTTCTGGATATGGGCGCGCTGCCCATCATCAATGAAAACGACACCGTGGCGGTGGAGGAGATCGTCTTTGGCGACAACGACACGCTTTCGGCGCTGGTGGCGCGCGAGGTGCGCGCCGACGCCCTGGTCATTCTCACTGACATCGACGGACTGCACGAGGAAAATCCGCGCCTGAACCCGGAGGCAAAGCTGATTCACGTCGTGGAGGAGATCACGCCCCATATCCGCGAGATCGCCGGCGGCACCGGTTCCAGCCGCGGCACGGGCGGCATGATCACCAAGATTGAAGCTGCCGATATCGCTACGCGCGAGGGCATCCTCACCGCCATCATCGACGGCTCCGACCCCGAGGACATCTACCGCCTGCTCGACGGCGAAGAGATCGGCACCGTGTTCTGCGCGCGCAGGGAGGGCTGAACATGACGGAACTGACTGCCATTGGCGCGGCGGCGAAACGCGCCGCGTTTGCGTTGGCCAACGCCCCCACGGCGCGAAAGAACGCCGCGCTGCTGGCCATTGCCGACGCGCTGGAAGCGCGCGCGGCGGAGATCCTCGCCGCCAACTGCGAGGACGTCGAGGCGGCGCGCGCACGGGGCATGTCCGCCTCCATGCTCGATCGCCTTTCCCTTTCCGAAACGCGCGTTCGCGGCATGGCCGACGGCGTGCGCGAGGTGGCCGAGTTGCCAGATCCGGTGGGCCGCGTGCTTTCCGGTTCCACACTCGGTTGCGGACTGGAAATGGAAAAGATCACCGTGCCCCTGGGCGTGATCGGCATCATCTTTGAAGCCCGGCCCAACGTCACCTCCGACGCGGCGGCGCTGTGCCTAAAGAGCGGCAACGCCTGCGTTCTGCGCGGCGGCAAGGAGGCCATCCGCTCCAATACGGCCATCGCCCGGGTCATGCGCGCGGCGCTCAGGGCGGCGGATATGGACGAGAACTGCGTCTGCCTCATCGAGGATACCGCGCGCGAGACCGCTACGGCCATGATGCGCCTGAACGGCTATATCGACTGCCTGATTCCCCGCGGCGGCGCAGGGCTGATCCGCTCGGTGGTGGAAAACGCCACCGTTCCCGTGATCGAGACCGGCGTGGGCAACTGCCACGCTTATGTGGAGAAGAGCGCCGATATCGCCATGGCGGCGGAGATCGTTTTCAACGCCAAAACTTCGCGCCCTTCGGTGTGCAACGCCCTGGAAACGCTTCTGGTGGACGAGGCCATTGCCGAAATGGCGTTGCCCGTCATCGCCGCTCGGCTGGCGGAAAAGGACGTCGAACTGCGCGGCTGTGCGCGCACCTGCAAAATCCTGCCGCAGGCCGTGCCCGCCAGTGAGAACGATTACGCGGTGGAATTTCTCGACTATATCCTCGCGGTGAAAGTCGTTTCCGGCATGGACGAGGCCGTCGAGCACATTCGCCGCTATTCCAGCCACCACAGCGAATGCATCGTCACCCGCGATTTGAACGCGGCGCGCCGCTTTGCGCGCGAAGTGGATTCGGCGGCGGTGTATGTCAACGCCTCCACGCGCTTTACCGACGGCGGCGTCTTTGGCCTCGGCGCGGAGATCGGCATTTCCACGCAAAAGCTGCACGCTCGCGGCCCCATGGGCCTGGAAGCCATGGTCTCCTACAAATATGTGCTGTACGGAGACGGTCAGGTGCGCTGAAACGGCCATATCCCGGCCGCGCGGCGCATAGCCTAGAGCAGGGCCGCGGCGCAGGATATGCCGCCGCGGCGACGCAAACGTTCCGACTGAGGCGCGCCCTGCCGTCGCGCGGCGCACAGAAAAATACGCAAACGCAGAAATTGCCTTCACAGCAAAGCACGGAGGCAATTTTTGCTTTTCCCGCGGGAGATGTCGCCTTCCGCCCGCGGGGGCTGCGTTGCGCGCCGTCGGGCCTTGCGGATTGCTTTGGCGAGGTGTTGGCCATGAAACGCAGAAAACATCCGGAGCAACTGACCTGGGCGCCGAATCCCGGCCGCGCGGTGCGCGTGACGACCGTGGGCGACCGGCGGGCGCTGGTGGAAAACCATTTGGGCATAGACGCGTATGGCCCGGAAGCGGTTCGCCTGCGCTGCCGCGGGGGCGCGGTTTGCCTGCGGGGGCGCGATCTTTCGCTGCGCGAGGTGCGCGCGGGCGCGTTGATCGTCGCGGGCGTACTGGACGGCGTGGAGCTTGAGCATGATTCGCCTGCGGGTTGAAGGGCTGCGGCTGGAGCGGCTGTTGGAACGCGCGCTGGCGGAGGGCGCGTCGTTTTCCCGCGTCGAGCGCGATGGAGCGCGCGCCATGATACTGGAAACCGGCGCGCGCGGCGCGCGCGTGGTTGGCAAACTGTGCGCGCGGCACTCGCTGCGCCTGGAAACGGTGTGCGTCACCGGCGCAGACGCCCTGGCGCGCTTTTGCAGACGCCGCTGGACGTTGCTGCCGGGGCTGCTGTTGGGCGCGGCGCTGCTGTTTCTTTATACGCAGCGCATCTGGATTGTGGACGTCGCCATCCTCGGCGATCGCGCCGCCGCCTTTGACGCCGCGCAGGTCCGCGCGATGTTGACGCAAATGGACGTCCACCCCGGCATGGCCGCTGCGGATGTGGACGTCGAGGGCATCGAACTGTCGCTTTCAGCCGCGTCGGAGGAGTTTTCCTTTGTGGGCGCGCGCATACAGGGCGTGCGCCTGCTGGTGGAAGTGGCGCCGTCGTTGCAGGCTCCCGAGGTCTACGATCTGAACAGCGCGCGCGATCTGGTGGCCGCCTGCGACGGCGTCGTCGTTTCCGTCAACGTGCAAAGCGGCGTGGCTGCGGTCCAGCCGGGAGATATCGTGCGCAGGGGGGAGGTGCTCATTCGCGGCGAGGAACGCGCAAGCGCCGAGGAAACGCGCGGCGTCGCCGCCCGGGGCGAGGTCGTCGCCCGCGCCTGGGTGGAGGCCTCCGCCGAGGCGGAATGCACGCGCGTGGAGCGCGTCTATACCGGACGCACACGCACGGGCAGCGCGCTGCGGTTTCTGCGCTGGTCCTGGCCGCTTTCGCCGGCCGAACCGTTTTCCCAGTGCGAGGCCCGTGAGGAATTTCTCCCCGTGGGCGGCCTGTTCCTGCCCCTGATGATCGAGCGCGTCACCTATGCGGAATACGCGCAGAAACGCGTCCGCGTGGACGAGACGGCGCTGAAAACCGAGCTTTCCGAACGCGCGTTCGCAACGGCGGGGGAGGAAATTGCCCAAATCGACGATGGAACGCTTCAAGTTGTTGACAAATGGATAGATTATAGTATGATAGAGGGTGGAAGGTTGCGCGCGAACGCCATCGTGGAAATCCATCGCAATATCGCCACGACGCGCGAGGCGCTCGCACAGGGAGGATAGAAGCACGCTTATGGAAACGACGACCGGCGTTGCAAGCGCCGTAATGCATGTGGAAGCGCCCGAGCAATTCATTGCGCTTTTCGGCATTCGCGAGGAGAATATGGCCCTGTTCCGGGAGGAACTGGGCGTGGACATTTACGCCCATGGGAGCGAGGTGATGCTCTCGGGCGAGCCGGAGAAGGTGGAACTGGCGCGTCTGACGCTGGAAAAGCTTTTGGAGATCATCCAGCGCGGCGAGACGGTAGACCGCACGCGCATCCGCTACGCCGTCGAACTGGCGGCCGAAGGCAACGCCGAGCGCATTGGCGAGATCATGCGCGACGTCATCGCCATTACGCACCGCGGCCGTCAGGTAAAGTGCAAAACGCTGGGGCAAAAACAGTATGTGGAGGCCATCAAGCGCAACACCTGCGCCTTTGCCGTCGGCCCGGCGGGCACGGGCAAGACGTATCTTGCCATCGCCATGGCGGTGGTGGCGCTCAAAAACAAGGACGTGGAGCGCATCATTCTTACCCGTCCGGCGGTAGAGGCCGGCGAAAAGCTGGGCTTTCTGCCGGGAGACCTTGCGCAGAAGGTGGACCCCTATCTGCGCCCGCTTTACGACGCGCTGCACGAAATGCTCGGCATGGAGGCCTACCAACGCCTGGTGGAGCGCGGGGCCGTAGAGGTCGCGCCGCTGGCGTACATGCGCGGCCGCACGCTCAACGACGCGTTCATCATTCTCGACGAAGCGCAGAATACGACCTCTGAACAGATGAAGATGTTCCTCACCCGCATGGGCATGGGTTCAAAAATGGTCATTACCGGCGACGTTACGCAGATCGACCTGCCCGCGGGCAAGCGCTCGGGTCTGGTGGAGGCGCTGGAAGTGCTCAAGGGCGTCAAGGATATCGGCATCGTTACGCTCACGCATCGCGACGTGGTGCGCCACGAACTGGTACAGGCCATCGTGCGCGCCTACGAAAGGCACGCGGCCGGCAAAAACCGCCGCGCCTGAGGCAAGGCCGGCGCGCGCCGGTGCAGGAGGGGGACGCTATGAAAAGACCTCGCAAGGATTCCAACGGCGAATTCAACGGCATGATTCGCGCGGCGTTGACTGCGCTGGCCATATACCTGCTGCTGTTCGGCTTGGTTTCGGCGGCGGTTACGCCCAGGCGCTACGACATCCGCGTAGGGTTGCCGGCAGATACCACCATCTACGCCAATGAGGACGTCGTCGATACCGTTACAACCCAGCAGCTGCGCGACGCCGCAGCCGCGCGGATCGACGTAAGCTACAAAAGCGTGGATGAAAGCGTTACCGCCCAGGTGACCTCGGAACTGGACGATTTGCTGGAACAGCTTTTGCGCTTTTACGACGCGGAGGGGGAGGGAACGCCGCCCATTTCGCTGACCGACGCGCAACGGCAGGCGCTGCTTTCGGCTTCGCGCGATACGCTGGAAGCGTTGTTTGACCGCGCCCTGGAATACACGCACGATACGCTCGTTTCCTCCTTGCCCGAGGGCCAGGAAGAGGCGATGCTCACTCGTCTGGAAGCCGATTTGCAGACCGAGGACTACGACGCGAACCTGATCGCGGTGGCGATCAATGCCGTGCGCGCGCGCATTCGCCCCAATATGCTCATCGACGAGGAGACCACCGAACTCAACCGCGAGCGCGCTCGCGAGGAGGTTGAGGACGTCGTTTGCGTCACCGGAGAGGTCATTGTCCGCCAGGGCGCGATCGTCACCCCGGCGCAGTATGCCATGCTCGACGCCCTGGGAAAAGTGGACAACGATCCCACCGGCATGATCCTGGGCGTGGCGCTGATGGTGCTGGCGTTGATGGTGGCGACGGGGCTGTATATGTACCGCTACGAGCATGATATCTGGCGTCGGCCGCGCACGCTGCTTCTGATGGGCATCATCTATGTTCTGGTCGTAGGCCTGGCGCTGTTTTTCCGCATCTTCAACCCATACTTTGTGCCCACGGCCACGGGGCTTGGCCTGTTGCTGATCACGCTGCTGATCCGCCCGCGCCTGGCGCTGTTTTCCACGGTGGCGCTCTCCTTCCCGGTGGCGTTGATCGCGGGAACGAGCGAAAACGGCCTGTTTGGCGCCGTTACCTTCGCCGTGCTTCTCACGGCGGTGGTTTCCGGGCCGGTCGCCGTTACGGTGCTGCGCCATCGCCAGCAGCGCACCGCCGCCCTGCTGGCAGGCGTTCTGGTGGGCGTAACCAATTTTCTGTGCGTGCTGGCCGTGGGCATGGTCAACGGCCCTGTTTCGAGCGATACGGCGCTCAACGCCCTCTGCGCGGCGGGCAGCGGATTGTGCGCGGCCATTCTCTGCATCGGCGTGCAGCCGATCCTGGAGTGGATTTTCAACCTTACCACCTCTGCAAAGCTTCTGGAACTTTCCAACCCCAACCAGCCGCTTCTCAGGCGGATGTTGCTGGAGGCGCCGGGCAGCTACCACCATTCCATCATCGTCGCCAACCTTGCCGAAACTGCGGCAAGCGCCATCGGCGCAAACGGCCTTCTGGCCAGGGTGGGCGCCTATTATCACGACGTAGGCAAGCTCAAGCGCCCCGTCTATTTCAAGGAAAACCAAATGAACGGCGATAACCCGCATGACCGCACCGATCCCCGCGTGAGTGCGGCGATCCTCACCGCGCACACGCGCGACGGCTATCAGATGGGCCTCAAGGCGCGTCTGCCCGAGCCGATTCTGGATATCATTCGCCAGCATCACGGCGATTCGCCCATGGTGTTTTTCTACGACAAGGCCGTCAAACTCTATGGCGACGGCGTGGATGTCAACGCCTTCCGCTACGAAGGCCCGCGCCCGCGCTCGCGCGAGGCGGCGGTGGTCATGCTCGCCGACACCATTGAGGCCGCCGCCCGCGCCCTGCCCAACCCGGACCCGGAAAAGGTGGACGCGCTCATTCGCAAACTCGTGCGCGCCAAGATGACCGACGGGCAACTCGACGAAAGCGAATTGACGTTCGCCGATCTGGATCGCATCTGCCACGCCTTCCAGTCGGTTCTCAGCGGCGTATTCCACGAGCGCATCGAGTATCCGGACATCGCCATTCCGCCGCGGGTAGAGACGGAAAACGAACCCGCGCCCGAAGAAGGCTCGGTGGCGCCAGAGGCGGAAACGGGGGACGAAGAGAATGCCCTTTGAGCTGCAATGGGCTGTGGAGGAGCGCGTCGCCGGGCTGGAAGCCCTGCTCGGGCGCGTGTGCGAAGCCTGCTTTCAACTGGAGGGCGTTGAAAACGCCGGCATGACGGTGCGCATCGCCTCCGCAGAGGAGGTGCGCGGCCTCAACCGCACCATGCGCGGCATCGACCGCGAAACGGACGTGCTTTCCTTTCCCGGCGCGGCCTTCCGCCCCGGGCGCACCGCGGGCATGGACCCGGCGCGCGTGCGGCGGCTGTACGACCCTTCGCTGGGATGGCGCAACCTCGGCGATTGCGTGATCTCCCTCTCCCGCGCCCGCGAGCAGGCCCGCGAATACGGGCATTCCCTGGCGCGCGAACTGGGCTATCTGACCGCGCATTCCGCCTTTCACCTGATGGGCTACGACCACGAGACCCCCAAAGACCGCGCCGCGATGCGCCAAATGGAAGAGCGCGCCATGGCCATGGCGTCGCTTGCAAGAACGGAGGAACCGCCCATGACCGATCAACAGCTTTACGATCTGGCCTGCGAGGCCATGCACAATTCTTACGCGCCCTATTCCGGCTTCAAAGTGGGCGCCTGCCTGCTCTCCAGCGACGGGCGCGTCTTTCAGGGCTGCAACATTGAAAACGCCAGCTACGGCGCGACCATCTGCGCCGAGCGCTCCGCCGTCAGCCGCGCCATGATGGAAGGCGCGCGCAGTTTCACCGCCATCGCCGTGGTCGGTTCGGGCGCGCAGGCCTGGCCCTGCGGCATCTGCCGCCAGGTGCTCAACGAGTTTTCAGACGGCATGCGCGTCATCTGCGGCCAGTACGGGCAGGATTTCGAGGTCGTGCCTCTCGCGGAACTCTTGCCGCACTCCTTCGGCCCGGAACACCTTGGCGTGCAGGAGGATGGCCATGGAAAATAAGCGCCCCTTCCATTCGGGCTTTGTAGCCATTCTCGGCCGCCCCAATGTGGGCAAGTCCAGCATCATGAACCGCTTTGTGGGGGAAAAGGTGGCCATCGTCTCCAACCACCCGCAGACCACGCGCTCGCGCCTGCTGGGCGTGGCCACGCGCGCGGACTGGCAGATCGTTTTTGTCGATACGCCGGGATTGCACAAGCCGCGCACGAAGCTGGGCGAATACATGGTCAAGGCCGCCAACGACGCCCGCGAGGGCGTAGACGCGGTGCTCGCCGTGGTGGACGGGCAGTTCATCGGCGCCGGCGACCGGGCCGTTCTCGAGGACGTGGCGAAAATGTCCTGCCCGAAGTTCCTTGCCGTCAACAAAATCGACCTGTGCGATCCGGAAAAGCTGATGCCGCAACTGCAAAAACTCAACGAGCTTGGCTTTGATGAGATCGTTTGCGTCTCCGCCCGGCGCGGGGACCGGATGGATGAATTGCTTTCCATGCTGGCAAAGGCAATGCCGGAAGGCCCGAAGTACTTCCCCGACGAGATGATGACCGATCAGCCCGAGCGCGTGCTCTGCGCTGAGATCGTTCGCGAAAAGGCGCTGTGGAATCTGCGCGACGAAGTGCCCCACGGCGTGGGCGTGGAGATGCTCTCCATGAAGGAGGTGCGCCCGGGACTTACGGAAATACACGCCAACATATACTGCGAGCGCGCTTCGCACAAGTCCATCATCATCGGCCGCCAGGGCGCGATGCTGGGCAAGATCGGCTCCGAGGCCCGCAGGGACATTGAAGCCCTGCTCGGCACGCATGTGTCGCTCAAATTGTGGGTAAAGGTGCGCGAGGACTGGCGCAACCGCGCCGGCGACCTGCGCGCGCTCGGCTACGAGGACGAATGACATGCCCATGCTCATCACCGACGCGCTGGTGTTGCGTCGCGCCGACTACGCGGATTACGACCGCATGGTGACGCTGCTCACCCCGGAGCACGGCCGTCTCGACGCCGTTGCCCGCGGCTGCCGGCGGCCCAAGTCGCCGCTTACGAACGCGGCCGAGCCGTTTATCAGCGGCGAGTTTCAACTGTATCGCCGCGGCGAACGCTACGCCGTCGAACAGTGCCAGGTGCGCGAGGGCTTTTATGCGCTGCGCACGGATTACGATCGCCTCGTCCATGGCGCGTACTGGCTGCGGCTTCTGGACGCGGGCGTGCCGCGCGATGTGCCGGCGCGGGAGATCTTCCTGCTCTCGCTCAAGGCGCTGGCCCACCTGAATTACGCCCCGGAATTGCCCGCGGCGATGTTGACGCTGGCCTTCGAAGCGCATTTCATGGCCCTTTCCGGGTATCCGCCGCGCGTGGACAGTTGCGTGCTCTGCGGCCGAACCATCGCCGGGCAGGCGCGTTTCGATGCGCGCCTGGGCGGTGCGGTGTGTCCAGATTGCCCCAGCCACGCCCCGTATATCTCGCTGGCCGCGCGCCGCATCCTCTACAAACTGCCGCGCACGCGCTTTGAAAACGCGCCCAAGCTGGTGGAAAGCCCGGCCTGGCCCGAGGCTGCGCGCCTCTTCCGCCAGTACACCCAGCAGCGCATGCAGATTCCGGAAAAATTTTTGCCGCCGCTCGTTTCGGCGCGGGCGGCGGCGGGTATATAAAAAACGTAAGGTCCAAAACAATCACGACGGAAAATAAGGAGGCACTTTCCATGAAGAAGTTTGTTTGCACCGTTTGCGGTTATGTCCACGAAGGCGACACGGCCCCCGAGTTCTGCCCCATCTGCAAGGCTCCCGCTTCGAAGTTCAAGGAGCAGGCTGGCGAGAAGGTCTGGGCTGCCGAGCACGTCGTCGGCGTCGCCAAGGACGTCCCCGAAGAGATCAAGGCTGGCCTGCGCGAGAATTTCCAGGGCGAGTGCTCCGAGGTGGGCATGTACCTGGCCATGGCGCGCGTCGCGCACCGCGAAGGCTATCCCGAAATCGGCCTGTACTGGGAGAAGGCCGCCTACGAAGAGGCTGAGCACGCCGCCAAGTTCGCCGAGCTGCTGGGCGAGGTGCTGACCGATTCCACCGAGAAAAATCTCCAGATGCGCGTGGACGCCGAGAACGGCGCGACCGCCGGCAAGACCGATCTGGCCAAGAAGGCCAAGGAACTCAACCTCGACGCCATTCACGACACCGTGCACGAGATGGCCCGCGACGAGGCCCGCCACGGCAAGGCGTTCGAAGGCCTGCTCAAGCGCTACTTCGGCAAGTGATAAAACCCTTGCGCCGCAAGGCTTTTATCGAGGGGGATGTTCCGAAAGGAACTTCCCCTTTTTTGCGTCCCTCGGCCTGAAAAAGTGCCTTTGAGGCGCCTTTTCCGCCAAATCCCGTTGCGTACAAAATCAAAGGTGCCTTTTCAAATAAAGAAATCTGCCAAGATTGTCTTTATGATTCCAGTAAGAATACAATTTTGGCAGAGGAATGAAAGAAGCCCGCCTCCAAGAAGGAAGCGGGAAAGCCTTCTATGGGAACAGGAACTGCGGGAAAACATCCTCTCTGTTCACCATCGAATGGAAAATCAGGGCTGATCATTGGATTTGAAGCGAGCGTTGACCGGGAATAATGTATAGCAGTGCGGACAACTATAAGGGTTGCTGTAGCGCTCCTCTACGATTTTATAACAATTCGGGCAGACCCACTGGTTGTCTTTCAACTCCAAATGCTCTTTAAGAAAGACCGTCGTAAAGATATTGGAGTTTTCACGAATATGCTTTAGGTGCTTTAGGTTTTCCAGCGCTTCGCCTGCCGCGTGCAGCAGGAGACTGAAAATGAAAACCGAAACCCACGACACCACAAGCATCAATAAAAATAGAAAGAAGTTGAAGTCTCCATCGCCATAGCGGTCAAATTGAAAGCCAAATACAATCGACCAGATGACAGCGCCAATTTCCCCAAGCCAGAAAAAGACCTTTGCCAAAGTTTGAAGCGTACTTTCCACGCTGCCAAAAATTTTTTCGTTCATTATAGCCCCTCCTGTTTATCTCGAAGTCTCAAAAATCCGCTTTGCAGAGTATGGCGTATTTGATCCCTGTGTCCCTTCAACAACTTCCCTGAACGTATGCGCCGCGATCGGCGGCGCGCCCTTCAACTTGACATATTATGCGACCGCGAAAGGCATTGTAATGGTCTTCTGGTCCGTATCCAGTATGATCCGCATAGCCAATCCCTCCATCTGTATTTCTTGCCACCATTTTACCCCCCCCCGAAAATTTCAGACGAATATTATATGTATTTATTGTTAATATAAGGAGCGTCAGATAATTATTTTGCTTCGGCTCCATTTCTCGGGCATTTGGCCCTTCGCGCCGTCCCAAACGCCTTGGATGACGCTTACCATCGCGTTGTTTATCTCATAGCCACAATCAACGGCAAGGAACAGATTCTGGAAAATTGTAACGTCCAATCCCATCTCTTGCGAAGCTCTTCAGCCTGGCGGCCATTTCCAGTTGGATCCACGACGGGGTCGTTGTCCGCGCAGAATTGCCCGGACCGAATATCCAGCCATGGAACTGCCGCCGGAGCGCCGCGGGCGCGCAGCAAGTTTCGCCGCCATGCGCGCAAAAAGATGGGTTGAATTGACAAAGCCTGTCGCAAGTGATATGATAAAAAGGCAATGTGGCGCAGGAAGAACAGGAATGAAGCGGGGGAAAGCGCATGAAGAAGGTTGTAATCATCGGCGCGGGACCGGCCGGCCTGACGGCGGCGTATGAACTTGTCGATGCCAGCAAAGAATTCGACGTGACGGTTCTGGAAGAGAGCCAGGAAATGGGCGGCATTTCCCGCACGGTGCGCCATCATGGCAACCGCATGGACATCGGCGGCCATCGCTTTTTTTCCAAGGACGACCGCGTAGTCGCCTGGTGGGAGAAGTTTATGCCCATGCAGGGCGCCCCGTCGATGGACGACCGCATCCTGCACCGGGACGTGCCGCTGAAGGAGGGCGGGCCGGACCCGGAGGCGTGCGACGAGGTCATGCTCACGCGCAGGCGCGTTTCCCGCATATACTACCATAAAAAGTTTTTCGATTATCCCGTGCGCATGAACGCGAATACCATCCGCAACATGGGCCTTGCCACCACCATGGAGGCCGGCATGAGCTATCTTGCGGCCACCGCGCGCAAACGGCCCGAGGATTCCCTGGAAAATTTCTACATCAATCGCTTCGGCAAGAAACTCTATTCCATGTTTTTCGAGAGCTATACGGAAAAGCTCTGGGGCCGCCACCCGCGCGAGATTTCCGCGGCCTGGGGCGCGCAGCGCGTCAAGGGCCTGTCCATTCGCGCCATTCTTCTGGACATGCTGCGCAAGTTGCGCCCCGGCAGCGGCGACAAAAGCAAGGTGGAGACCTCGCTGATCGAGGAGTTCAGCTATCCCAAGTACGGCCCGGGCCAGTTGTGGGAGACGGTGGCCGCGCGCGCGCAGGAAAAGGGCGCGCATATCTGCAAGGGCTGCCGCGCGACCGGGCTGCGGGTGGAAAACGGCCGCGTTGTCGGCGTTGAATACGAGCAGGACGGCGAAGCGCGCGCGCTGGAGGCGGATATCGTCATCAGTTCCATGCCCGTCAAAGACCTGGTGCTGGGCATTCCCGGCGCGCCGGAGGACATGCGCCGCATCGCCGAGGGCCTTCCGTACCGGGATTTCGTCACCGTGGGCCTGCTGGTGCACCGCCTGGAACTGAAAAACGAAACGCAGATGAAAACGCTTGGCAACATCGTGCCGGATTGCTGGATTTATGTGCAGGACGCCCATGTGCGCCTGGGGCGCATCCAGATCTTCAACAACTGGTCGCCCTACATGGTCAAGGACCCGGAGCATACGGTGTGGATCGGCCTGGAATACTTCTGCGCCGAGGGCGATCGCTATTGGAACATGTCCGAAGCGGAATGGATCGATCTGGCCACGCGGGAACTGGTTTCCATGGGCGTGCTTTCCAGTTCAGAGGCCGTGCTCGACGCGCATCAGGAGCGCGTGAAAAAGGCCTATCCGGCCTATTTCGACACCTATGCCGAAATGGACAAGCTGCGCGGCTATTTGAACGGCTTTGAAAACCTCTATTGCGTCGGACGCAACGGCCAGCACCGCTACAACAACATGGATCATTCCATGGTCACGGCCTTTGAAACCGTGCGCAACATCCTCGGCGGCGTTCGGGACAAGGAAAATATCTGGAACGTCAATACCGAACAGAGCTACCACGAATCGAAGTAGGTGAGGGCATGCGGGAACTTTGGACGTTGATCCGCCGCAGGGATTTTGACGGCCTGTTTCGCAGGCCGACCGCCAACGCCATGGTGCAGTTTTTCCGCTATGCGTTCGTGGGCGGTTTTGCCGCGCTGGTGGATTGGGGCGTCGTCTGGCTGGTAGAGCATATGGGCGCGCACTATCAGGTGGGCGTGGTGTTCGGCTTCTTCGCAGGCCTGGCGGTCAATTATCTGCTTTCCAAGTTGCTCGTTTTTCAGATGGAAACGGCGCGCACTGGCGCTGGCGGTGAGTTTTTGGGCTATGCGCTGATCGGCGCCGCAGGGCTGCTGATCACAATGGGCCTGATGCATGTGTTCACCGAATGGGTGGGGCTGTATTTCATGGTTTCCCGGATCATCGCCACGTTTATTGTGCTGATATGGAATTTCGCCGCCCGGAAGTTGCTTCTCTATCGCGGCGGAAAGGGCGCGTAAAGCGTCTGGACGTATTTTCGACGGTCGCGTCGGTCGGAAAATCGACGCGGCCGTCGTTTTTTGGGGCGCTCAAAGCCCTGGATTTTGGTGCGGCCCCGCAATCTGCAAAGAATCGATGAAAAATCTCCGCGCGCCGAGCGGGCGGGCCCGGGTTCTTCATCCGGATTCCCTATCAGAAAGGGGTCACCGCGCGCCGAGCGGGCGCTTCGCCTGCGGAGGCCGGCCGCAGCCGCGCCTTCCCGCGCGGGTTGAAGCGCCGCCTTCAAAGGTGATGAAGGCGCTCTGCGCATCTCAGATATAGCGCCGCATCTGCTGCAAGGCCGCCTTTTCCAGACGCGAAACCTGGGCCTGGGAGATGCCGATCTCGCCGGCGACCTCCATCTGCGTGCGGCCCTGAAAGAAGCGCCGGCGAATGATGCCGCGCTCGCGCTCGCCAAGCTTTTCCAACGCCTGACGGATGGAAAGATCGCGCACCCAGTCGTCCTCGCTGACGCGTTCGTCGCGCACCTGGTCCATCACATAAATGGCGTCGCCGCCGTCCTGATAGATCGGTTCGAACAGGGAAACAGGGTCCTGAATGGCCTCCAGCGCCAGCGCCACGTCCTCTTCGCGCACGCCCATTTCCTGCGCGACCTCCGTCGCGGAGGGCTCGCGGCCGAGCCGGTAGGAAAGCTGTTCGCGCGCCTTGAGCGCCTTGTAGGCCATATCCCGCAGGGAACGCGAAACGCGAATCTGGTTGTTGTCGCGCAAGTAGCGGCGGATTTCGCCGATGATCATGGGCACGGCATAGGTGGAAAAGCGCACGTTCTGGCTGGTGTCGAAATTGTCGATGGCTTTCATCAGGCCGATGCAGCCCACCTGAAACAGGTCGTCCACGCTTTCGCCGCGGTTGTGAAAGCGCTGGATGACGCTCAGGACCAGCCGCAGATTGCCCTGGATGAATTCGCGGCGCGCTTCTTTATCTCCCGCGTGGATCTTTGGGAACAGTTCACGCATGCGTTCGTTTTTGAGCACCGGGAGCGTCGAGGTATCCACGCCGCAGATCTCGACTTTGTTGATGGCCACGGAACCACCTCCACGGCCAAAGTATTGCCGCCGCTCAGGCGCGCTATACAGTGCGAATCAACCCCGGCGCAGGCGCTTTTTTGCGGACAGAATCTTCTTTTCCGGTTGACAAATGTAGCGGACTGTAATTTTTTATGCAAATTTATATGTTCAAATCGCGCAAACTGTGATATAATGGCATATCATAAACGATATACGATTTGGCGATTCAGCCCCGCAAAGCGCTTTCAAAGCGCGCGCGACAGGCGAAATCGGCAAAAACGGTCGAATGAGGGTATATGGGATTCTATATGGCGCGCACGCGCCGGAAATGGGGGATGCGTGTGGACAAGACTTTGACCTTTCGCCGCGGCGTGCATCCGCGCGAGGCGGCCGGCGGGAAACTGGAAACGCGCGGGCTGCCCATCGAAAGCGCCGCCGCGCCCAGCGTCGTAGCCGTGCCGCTTTCGCAGCACGTCGGGGCCCCCGCAAAACCGTTGGTCCGGCCGGGCACGCCGGTACTGATGGGCCAGAAGATCGCCGCGCCAGACGGCTTTGTCAGCGCGGCGGTGCATTCGCCGGTTTCGGGCATTGTCAAGTCCATACAAACGCGCATCGTCGCCGGCGGCCGCCGCGTGGAGGCCGTCATCATCGAAAACAACGCCCTGGACGAGTGGGATACTTCCCTGATGCCCGTGCGCGACGCGGACGACCCGGCCCAACTCCTTGCGGCGATTCGCGAAGCGGGCGTGGTCGGCATGGGCGGCGCGGCCTTTCCAACGCACGTTAAACTCTCGCCGCCTGCGGAGAAGAGCATTGATACGGTCATCCTCAACGGCGCGGAATGCGAGCCGTATCTGAGCGCGGACCATCGCGTCATGCTCGAGGAGACCGATGCCGTGCTCGACGGCCTGCGTCTCGCCGCGAGGATCGTCGGCGCGAAAACCCTCTGCATCGGCGTGGAGGACAACAAAACCGACGCCATCGAAGCCCTGCGCCGCGCCGGCGGCGGGGCGCATGTGTTCGCGCTGCGCACGAAGTACCCCCAGGGCGGGGAAAAGATGCTCATTCGCGCCGTCACCGGCCGAAGCGTGCCATCAGGCGGCCTGCCGATGGACGTGGGTTGCGTGGTGCTCAACGTTTCTACGGCGGCCGCCATTTCCCGCGCCGTGCGCGAGGGAAGGCCCGTGATCGACCGCGTGCTGACTGTGACCGGGGCGGTGCGCCAGGCGAAAAACCTGCGCGTGCGCATCGGCGTGGACATTGACAGCGTGATCGAGCAATGCGGCGGCGCGGACGCGCAGGCGAACAAGATCGTTCTGGGCGGGCCGATGATGGGCCTGTGCGCCTACAATCCGCACACGCCCGTCACCAAGGGTGTTTCCGGCATTCTGCTTTTTGCCGACCACGAGAGCGAGCGCCCGCTTTCCAACTGCGTGCGCTGCGGCGGCTGCGTGAACGTCTGTCCCGTCGGGCTGATGCCGCTGACGCTCTACGCCCTTTCCCGCAAGGGTTTTTACGAGCGCGCGCGGGACGAGCAGCACCTGATGGATTGCATTGAGTGCGGCGCCTGCGCCTATCAATGCCCGTCGCGCCTGCCGCTGGTGCAGCAGATCCGCGCGGCCAAAAGCGCGCTGCGGCGCGGCTGAGAAATATCGCTGAGGGGGAATGAGGCATGGAGTATTCGGGCCTGAAGCGCGTGGCGTCCTCGCCGCATATTCGCGCGGGGCGCAGCGTGCAGGGCGTGATGCTCGAGGTGATTATCGCGCTGGTCCCGGCCGGCGCGTTCGGCGCGTATTTTTTCGGATGGCGCGCGTTGCTGGTTATCGCGGTCTCGGTCGCTTCGGCGGTGTTCTGGGAGTGGCTGTATGCGCGCATGGCGAAAAAGCCCTGCACCGTCGGCGATTTGAGCGCCGTGGTGACGGGGTTGTTGCTGGCCTACAATTTGCCGGTCACGGTTCCTGTATGGATGCCGGCGGTGGGAACGCTTCTGGCCATTGTGCTGGTAAAAATGATCTTTGGCGGGCTGGGCGCGAATTTTGTCAACCCGGCGTTGACGGCGCGGGCGATCCTGATGGTGTCGTGGGTAAACTTCATGTCCGGCGGCGCCTATGAAACGGCTGTGCGCGGCCTGGACGCCGTTTCCACCGCGACGCCGCTGGCCGCGCCGGAGAGTTACAGCCTTTGGCAGTTGTTCGTAGGCCAGTGCCCGGGCTGCATCGGCGAGGTGGGGCGCGCGGCGATCCTGGTCGGCGGCGTTTATCTGATCGTGCGCAGGGTCATTTCCTGGCGCATTCCGGTTCTGATGCTGGGCACGCTCTTTGTCTGCACCTGGCTTGCGGAGGGAGCGCCCGCCGCGGGGCTGCGGGCCATCCTTTCCGGCGGCGCTTTTCTGGGGGCGTTTTTCATGGCGACGGACTATGCTACCTCGCCGGTCACGCCCGCGGGCAAGCTGGTTATGGGCGTGGGTTGCGGCCTGATCGCCTTTGTCATCCGCCGCTTTTCGTCCATGCCCGAGGGCGTGAGTTACGCGATCCTCATTATGAACCTGACCGTCCCGCTGCTGGATCGCTATTTGAAGCCGCGGGTATTCGGGGAGGTGAAAAAGCGTGCGTGAAACGGTGAAACTGGGCGTGCGGCTGATGCTGTTTGCGCTGGCGGCAGGGCTTTTGCTGGCCGCGGTGAACGCCTTTACCGCGGCGCCGATCGCCCGCAACGCCCAACTGAAGGCCGACGCCGCGCGCGTGGCCGTCATCGGCGAATACGCTTTTGAACCGCTGCAAACGGACACGAGCGGTTACGACGCCATTGTGAGCGTGTACGCGGCGCTGGACGAAGGCGGGCAAACCGTCGGCTATGTCTACGAGCTTTCCAGCCGCGGCTATGCAGGGGACGTCGCGCTGTCCGTGGGCATTCGCGACGGCGCGGTCAGCGCTGTGAGCGTTTCCGGCCACACGGAAACCAAGGGCCTGGGCACGGCGGAGGAAGCGCCGTTTCTGGCGCGCTTTACGGGAATTGCGCGCGCGCAGGAGGCGCAGGACGTGGACGCCATGAGCGGGGCGACGGTCTCTTCCAGCGCGGTGAAAGGCGCAGTGTCGCAGGCGTTGGCCCATGCGCGCGATGTGCTGGGCGTCGGGGAGGTGGAATGATGGACTTCAAGGCCCTGAAAAAGACGCTTCTCAACGGCATTTTTAACGAGAACCCCACCTTCCGGCTGGTGCTGGGCATGTGCCCGACGCTGTCGATTACCTATCAGGCCTCCAACGGCATCGGCATGGGGCTGGCGACGACGTTCGTGCTGGTCTTTTCGAATCTCGTGATTTCGCTTTTGCGCAACCTCATTCCGGAAAAGATCCGCATTCCCGCCTTCATTGTCATCATTGCCACTTTCGTTACCGTGGTGGAGATGGTCATGCAGGCGTTTCTGCCTTCGCTATATGACACGCTGGGGGTGTTTATCTCCCTGATTGTCGTCAACTGCATCATCTTCGCCCGCGCCGAGGCCTTCGCCTTCAAAAACCCGCCGCTTTTGAGCGCCATGGACGGCCTGGGCATGGGGCTGGGCTTTACGCTGGCGATCACGCTTCTGTCCTGCATCCGCGAACTGCTTGGCTCGGGCACGATTTTTGGCGCGCGCTTCATGCCGGAGTGGTTTGAGCCGATGGCCATCGCCGTGCAGCCTGCGGGCGGGTTTATTCTGCTGGGGCTGACGCTGGCGACGGTGACGGCGCTTTCGGCGCGTTCGCAGAAGCGAAAGGAGGCGGCGAAATGAACCTGATCCTCATTTTCGTGGGCGCGGTGCTGGTCAACAATTTCGTCATGAACCGCTTCATGGGCATCTGCCCGTTTCTGGGCGTTTCCAAAAAGACAGAAACGGCTTTCGGCATGGGCATGGCGGTGACCTTCGTCATCACGGTGGCCTCGCTGGTGACCTATTTTGTGCGCCAGTTGCTTGTGGCGCTGAACCTCGCGTATTTGCAGACGATCGCCTTCATCCTCGTCATTGCGGTGCTTGTGCAGGTGGTGGAACTGGTGCTGCGCAAGCTCAGCTACGCGCTGTACCAGGCCCTGGGCGTGTATCTTCCGCTGATCACCACAAACTGCGCCGTTTTGGGCGCGACGATCCTCAACGTGGACAGCGGGTACAACCTGGTTGAAAGCGTGGTCAACGGCTTTGGCGCCGCCATCGGCTTTACGCTGGCCATCGTGCTCTTTTCGGGTATTCGCGAAAAAATGGAAATGAGCGACCTGCCGGCCTGGATGCACGGCTTCCCGGGCGCGCTGATCGCCGCGGGGCTGATGGCTGTGGCTTTTTCCGGCTTCGCCGGCCTCATTTGAGCGGCGCGCCGCCAAAAGTTCCTGGGAGGGGAATACATGGACTGGAAACCGATTCTCACCGCCGCGCTGACCGTTGGCGGCATGGGGCTGATCTTCGGGGCGCTGTTGGCGATTGTCAGCCGCATTTTCCACGTTGAGGAGGACCCGCGCAAGGCGCAGGTGCGCGAATGCCTGCCCGGCGCGAACTGCGGCGGCTGCGGCTACGCCGGCTGCGACGCCTATGCGCAGGAGGTCGTTTCCGCAAACGCGCCCGTCAACAAGTGCCCCGTGGGCGGCGACGCCGTGGCGGAGCAGATCGCCGCCATTATGGGCGTGACGGCCGCGAAACGCGAACGGCGCATCGCCACCGTGCGCTGCCGCGGCAGCCTCGACCGCTGCGGCCTGCGCTTTGCCTACGACGGCCCCAAAGACTGCAAAAGCGCGGCCCTGGTAGCGGGCGGAGACAAGGCTTGCGAGTATAGCTGCCTGGGCTTTGGCGACTGCGAGGCCGCCTGCCCCTTTGGCGCCATTCACATGCTGGAAGGCCGGTTGGCGGCGGTGGAGGCGGAAAAATGCGTCGGCTGCGGCGTATGCCTGAGCGCCTGCCCGCGCGGCGTTTTGCAGTTGATGACGGCCAGCCATCCGGTGCACAGCGCCTGTTCGGCCCATTTGAGCGGCAAGGTGGTGCGCCAGGCGTGCAAGGCGGGCTGCATCGGCTGTGGAAAATGTCAACGCGCCTGCAAGTTCGGCGCGCTGCGTTTGGTGGACAACCTGCCGGATATTGATTTTGACAAGTGCACCAGCTGCATGCAGTGCGTAGACAGTTGCCCCACTGGCGCGATCATGGCCTATAACGATATGCGCCGCCACGCGGTGATCCACTATCCGGACTGCGCGGGTTGCGGCGAATGCCAGGAGGCCTGCCTGTTTGACGCCATCGCCGGTACGGGCGAGGGAAGGCGCAGCGTCATCGAATGGAACTGCACCGGCTGCGGCAGGTGCGTGGAGGCCTGCGCGCACGGCTGCATACAACTTCTGACCGGGGGCGCATTTTCCCTCCGCAAGGCATAGAGATACGAACAAACTGCCGGCCCGGGATCGCTTCGATGCGAGTCCGGGCCTTTGTGCGCGCGCTCATAAAGTTGCATACGCCTTTTCGCCGGGCGAAAAGTGGGGGACAATGCGGATGGCGGTGTCAAGCCGTTCTCCAGGGGCCTGGCGGAGCGCATCTTCGACAACGACTACACCGTGATGCTCACGCGGCCGTTCTCCAGGGGCCTGGCGGAGCGCATCTTCGACAACGATTGCACCGCGATGCTCGCGCAGCCGTTCTCCAGGGGCCTGGCGGAGCGCATCTTCGACAACGATTGCACCGCGATGCTCACGCAGCCGTTCTCCAGGGGCCTGGGGGAGCGCATCTTCGACAACGATTGCACCGCGATGCTCACGCAGCCGTTCTCCAGGGGCCTGAGGGAGCGCATCTTCGACAACGACTACACCGTGATGCTCACGCAGCCGTTCTCCAGGGGCCTGCGGAGCGTCTCTTCGGACAGAGTTCGGACGTCCTCCTACCGCAGACGTTCGCCGCCCTGAGCGGTTCGCGGATGTTCTTTCAGAAGGCATTCCCTCCGGAGTGCGTTTTTCCGGACACAGGCCCCCTGAGAGATGTTCCGGTTTTGCATCGCTCAGGGGGTTTGTGCGAATTTGGGACAGTCTCAGTTTATCGGCGCATAACGCCGTCAGGCCGATTGCTTTCGGCCGTTATGCGCGTACATGCAACAAGATTCTCCGGGTCAGTTTTCTTCAATGGCGCTCAGGTCTGCCTCCTCATATATATCGACGTACAGCTTGCCGTCAAAAATGTACAAAGGCTCGCAGCTTCCCCGGGAGTAGCAGACAAACTGATCGACAACGCTTCCGGAGAGGTCCATGCGGCAAATCAGCGTGGTATCCTGGGGGTAGTAATAATAGATCCACCCGTCCTCGAACGCCATATAGGGCAGGTCCTGCCCGTTATACCAGAACGTACCGCCAAATCTCTCCTTTCCCGCCAACCTTCTTGTGCTGGCGACGCCCGTTTCAGGATCAACGGCGTACATATGCAGATCCGTCGCCCTGTATCTTCCGCTGTCATCCGTCCAGTAAACGACCACGCCGTCATCGACAATGAAGCCGCCTATGCACGGATCATCCACGATCATTTCCGCGCCGTCCGTACTTTCCTTGTGCATTTTATACAAGCCATCGCTCTGCAGCCAGTATACGTCGTCCCCATCCATGCATAAGGAGTATGCGGTTCTGCCGCTGACCTGTTCTTCTTCCCATGTGGCCAGCGTGACGCGAAATACGCCGCCATCCGCTCCCGAATAAAAGGCATAGGTATCGTCGGCCACGATGCGGTTTCCGGGGGCGCTCCATAAGCTGTCCCCGTTGATCGTCGCGGCGTGGACGTCCTCATAGTGTTCGCAGTAGAACATGATGCCGTTGATGAGGTTCAGGGAGGTAAAGTTAGCCCCGGTTTTTCTCCACGCGAAAAACTGCCATCTCGTCGTCAACTCCTTTCACTTGGAATAGAACCGCGTCATAGGCGGTGAGCTTGCCCGGCTGGTAGGGACACTCTGCATACACGCAAAACTGATACTTCCAGTCGGGACGGTAGAAACGGCAGTCGCCGCAATCCTCCGGCGCTCCGGCGTCGCCGCTGTCGTAGTGGTCGAAACCGGGCTTGCCTTGCATGAGGCTTTCAAAGGCGCGGTTGCTGCCGGATGTAAAATACATGGCGTCGCCTCCTTTCTGGTTTTGGGCATAAAAAATGGCGTACCGTGGAAACGATACGCCGGACACCAGAAAACGCCCCGTGATCGGCTGGGAAGCCGTCAAAAGGCGTTTTCAGTGTGGTTATAGGGATATTCTGTGTTTATGCGGCTTTCAGGGATTTGTGTATATAAACATGAGGCCACCGCCTTTGCCGACCCGGAGAATGAGGCGTTGATCCAGAAAGCCTTTGCAAAACTGACGAAGGACCGCACCGTCATCATGATCGCGCACCGGCTGTCCACAGTGGTAGGCGCGGATCAGATCCTTGTACTGGACAAAGGAGAAGTCCTGGAACGGGGCACCCATGAGGAACTGACCGCCGCTGGCGGGCTGTATACCAGGATGTGGGCGGACTATACCCAGGCGATAAAGTGGAAGATCGCCAGCGGCTCGTGAGAAAGGGGTGGAAGAAATGTTCAGCAAAGAATTTCAGCGTAAATACGCCCTGACGGACCAGGGCCTGAAAAACACCAAAAGAGGCGCAGTCTGGACTGTCATTACCAATCTGGTAGTCATGGGCGGTATGGGAATCCTGTATCTGCTGATGGGGAGCTTTATGGATACTCTGACGGACGGCGCACCCCTGCCCGGGGCTGTACTGCCAATCGTTTTGACCATCGCATTTATCCTTTTGTCCTTTTTGACACATCTGCAGCAGTACCACGCTACCTATGGCCTGGTGTATGATGAGGTCCAGGCCACACGCCTTCATCTGGCGGAGCGGCTGCGTAAACTTCCCCTGGGTTACTTCGGCAAGCGCGACCTGGCAGACCTTACGGAAACGCTGATGGGCGATGTGAACCGGATGGAACATGTTTGGAGCCATGTGCTGGGATACCTATACGGAGCCTACATCTCCACCGCCATCATCGCCGTGTGTCTGCTGATCTACGACTGGCGGCTGATGCTCGCCTGCCTGTGGGGCGTGCCGGTGGCTTTCGCCCTGCTGTTCGGAAGCCGAAAAATCGCCGCACGCAGTTCCGAGGTAACGAAAGCGGCTGCCATACGGGTGTCCGATGGTATCCAGGAAGCTCTTGAAAATGTCCGGGAGATCCGGGCCACGAATCAGGAGGAGCGGTATCTGACCGGCCTTTATGAAAAGATCGACCAGCACGAAAAAGTCACCATCCGGGGCGAACTCACCACCGGATTATTTGTCAACGCCGCCAGCGTGATCATGCGCTTGGGCGTAGCAACTACTATCCTGACGGGTGCCAGCCTGATCTTGTCCGGGCAGATCGACTTCATGCTGTTGTTCCTGTTCCTGCTGGTTATCACCCGGGTGTATGCTCCCTTCGACCAGAGCTTGGCCCTCATCGCGGAAATGTTTGTCTCCCAGGTATCCGCCGACCGTATCAATGAGATCTACGAAACCCCTATCGCCAAAGGGGCGGAGACCTTCCATCCCCAGGGTCATGACATTATCTTTGACCATGTGGGATTCGCCTACGATAAGAAACAGGTGCTCCGGGACGTGAGCTTCACCGCAAAAGAGGGAGAAGTCACAGCTCTGGTGGGGCCATCCGGCTCCGGCAAAAGCACCTGTGCGCGTCTGGCCGCCCGCCTGTGGGATATTACGGCCGGCCGCATTACCGTGGGC
>DVIA01000046.1 GCA_018711655.1 Candidatus Pullichristensenella avicola | reverse complement strand
CCGGCTGGGTCTGCGTACCCGCTTCCGCTTGCAGCCGCGCCGCCGATCGCGCATAGGGCCGACGGGGGTGCGTGCGCCCACTTCCCTATGCCGACATGCCGCCGATTGCGCTTGAGGCCGACGGGAAGGGTAACCGCGCCGCCGATCGCGCTTGAGGCCGACGGGAAGGGCGGACATTCACTTCCGCGCGCAACCGCGCCGCCAATCGTGCATAGGGCCGGCTGAAGGTGCGTACCCACTTCTGTGCGCGGCCGCGCCGCCGATCGTGCATGGGGCCGACGGGGGTGCGTGCGCCCGCTTCCCCATACCGACATGCCGCAGATTGCGCATGAGGCCGGCTGGGGCTGCGTACCCGCTTCCGCTTGCAGCCGCGCCGCGATCGCGCATGAGGCCGGCTAGGGGGGCGTGCGCCCGCTTCCCCATGCAGGTATGCCGCAGATTGCGCATGAGGCCGACGGGAAGGACAGGCGCCCGCTTCTGTGCGCAGGCGCGTCGTCGCGTCGGGCCGGTCATGTTTTGCAAGCGAATCTCTCCCGCCTTTTGCGGCGAACGCCGCGCGACACAGCTTGCCGCGGTCCGGCCTTGCTCGCAGCGCCCGTATGGCGGCTTTGGGAACCGCGAACGCCCTCCAGCAAGCGTCCGCCCCGCGCGGCGGCGAACGGGGGCGAAAATTGGCGGGGGTCTGCCTGCCGCCGGTTTTCCATCTGCGCAGGAGGGAAAAATCTCTTCGGAGGGCGGCGTTTCTTTATTTTCGCGCGAAACGGCGCGAATGTCTTTCCCTGAAACGCATCCGGGCAACGAATAGGCGGAGGTGAAAACAGCTTGGCGCTTCGCGACGAATTGCTTTGCGAACTGGAGGCGCGACGCGGCGCGGACATTTCCGGACAGGCGCTGGCGGAGCGCTTCGGCGTTTCCCGCAGCGCGATATGGAAGGCCATAAGCGCCCTGCGCGCGGAGGGGTTCGTTATTCTCTCTGCGCCCAAGCGCGGGTATCGCCTGCGCGCGGAGGACGATCGCCTTTCTGAAGCGGGCGTGCGCGCAGCGCTGGGCGGCGCCCATGCAGCGCTGCCTGTGCGCGTCTATCGCACGCTGGATTCCACCAACCGGGAGGCGCAGCGGCTGCTGGCGGCGGGCGAACCCTGTCCCCTGCTCCTTCTGAGCGAAGAGCAGACCGCCGGGCGCGGGCGGCGCGGACGCGCCTTTTATTCTCCCGCCGGAGAGGGCCTTTACATGACGCTGGCGCTGCGCCCTTGCGTCGCGCTTTCTGAGGCCGCGCTGGTCACTGCGGCGGCGGCCGTGGCCGTAGCGCAGGCCGTGGACGCCCTTGCCGGGGTGCGCTGCCGCATCAAGTGGGTCAACGACGTCTTTCTGGACGGCAAAAAGCTCTGCGGCATTCTCACCGAAGCCAACGGCAGTTTTGAAGCGGACGCGCTTGACAGCGTCTGCGTCGGTATCGGCGTCAACGTGCGCACGCGCGTTTTTCCGGAGGAACTTGCCGAACGCGCCTGTTCGCTTTATCCGCGCGCGATCTCCCGCAATCGCCTGGCTGCGGAAATTGCCGCACGTCTGCTGGATTTTGCCGCCGGCCTGGACGCGCGTCGCTTTTTAGACGAATATCGCGCCCGCTCTCTGGCGCTGGGCCGCACGGTGGCTTTCACGCGCAATGGCGTGGAACGGCGCGCACTGGCAGTGGATATCGGCGAGAGGGGCGAATTGATCGTGCGGCGCGCCGACGGCCAAATCGAGGCGCTGAGCGCCGGAGAGGTACGCATTCTGCCTCCGGAATCTGGAACACTGCGCCCGGGTGCCGATATCCAACACTTCCTCTCCAAACCGTGACAGCGCCCGAGCGGACGCCTCATCAAGCTGTATCATGTTTTACCCCCCTTGGAATGGCATGAAAAAAACCGCCTTCTTGCTTTCGCATGGGCGGTTTCATTCGCGTGGAAACAGTTTATTCCCTCGGCTCAAGAACTTCAAAGCGGTCGATGTCTACTCCGGCAACTTCACGATAGCTGCCGTCCCTGAGTGCAAACAGCAGAGCATCCAGATCATCGGCATCATCATTATCTTCATCTGCCGGAACATAGGTGAAGCAATCAGGCCACGCCTCAAATACATCACCATCCTTGCAATAAACTCGTACCCAGTTGCTCTTGCCAACTTTCGCAATATCGACGAGTTTTTGCGTATCTGGATTATATTTCATCACCTTACCTCCTTTACTGGAAATGCATGCCACCTATTTTGCTATATCGAATACAAACGCGAGTAGTTGGTATATAAGCTCCAGAATCTTCTTGGGGAACTATCCCTATTTCTCTGTCGGCACTAAAATACTCCGATACAACATTTGTCTTGGAAATCTTTATATTTCCCTTTCCCATGTATCTTCGGACTAACTCCTCAATATCTACATCCTGATAAAATGCCGATGGAAGCAGTCCATTTTTAGCCTTTTCTCTCTCTCTGTCCTTTCATTAAAATCCTTCGTGCCTAGTATATGCTGTTGCTGCTTTTGCGTGCGAAAGTTCATACTAAACGTTTTGCCAGCAATAGTTATAGTACTTGGATTGTTGGGATTTATTATACTACCATTCGGCGAAAAAGTAAATGCCTTTAGCTTCTTCGCCGCATCACTCAGCTTTACCCGTCCGCCCTCTCGGTCGTATTTCCTCGGCAGGGTCGTTCCTCCCGTAAGCTCCCGCAACTTTCCCTGCCACTTGACCACATAGGCGCGCGCCATGCGTTCATCCTCAGGCGTAATAGCAGCCGCCTGCCTGCGCTTCCACTTGCGCACTGTGCGCTCCATGTACCTCTGCGTCTGGCGCTTGTTATATCCAGCGGCATCAGCCTCCGCACTTATCCCGGCGCGCTCCTTGGAGCCGGTGCGGTCGGTAAGGCCGGGCACATACACCATGACCGAATGCAGGCAATTCGGATGGAACAGCCCTGCCGCACGCGCTTGGTCAAGCGTGCCCTGGCAGTCAGGGTGCGACAGCCCTTCCGGGGCCTATAGCCGCGCCGGTTTTGTCCGTTGCCTGCGGCGTTGCGCGCCATCTGCTCTCATGCCTGCTCACCGCGCCCAGGCGCTATTTTCGATCGCACGGGCGCTTTTCCCGCCTTCTCGCGCGTTACGGTCTGCCCAGGCGTGGGCCCAGGCGCGCGGCGATCAGCGCCGCGAGGGCGATTTTGATGCAATCCGGCGCAAGAAAGGGCAGCACGCACATGGAAAGCGCTGCGCCCAGGCCGATCGTACCGCCTACGCGCGCATAGACTGCCATGAACCACGCCGTGCCGAAGGCGTAACACAGAAGCAGCCCCAGCGCCATGCCCGCAATGCGCGCCGGCAGCCCGGCGCCGAACCTTGCCTCAACGCCCCACATTGCCAACGCTGTAAAAACAAACCCGAGAATGTATCCGCCCGTCGGCCCCAAAAGCGTTCCCAGGCCGGCGCCGAACCCCGAAAATACCGGCAGCCCTACCGCGCCCAGCAATATATACAACCCCACCGCGCTCAACCCTGTTTTGCCGCCCAGGAGCGCGCAGGCCGTAAATACCGCGAACGTCTGCAGGGTAAAGGGCACCGCGGCGGGAATGGTGATCCACGAACAGATCACGATCAGGCCCGCCATCAGCGCCACACGGGCCATTTTGCGCACATTCGACGTTCTTCGCATCTCCTTGCTCGCCTCCATGCCAGAGATTACCATATGCCGCAGAGTTTGTCAACCAAAATCTCTTTTCTGGTTGACGTTTTGGCTTTCCCGCCTGTGTTGAATTCTGTCGCTGTCTGTGGTAGAATGATAGCGATATAACCATTTCCCGAAAGGCGGAGATCGGCTTGATACGCTTTAACTGTGATTACGGCGAAGGCGCGCATCCGCGCATCCTTGCGCGCCTGCAGGAGACCAATTTTGTACAGACGCCCGGGTATGGCGAGGACGAGTACTGCCGCGAGGCGGCGCAGATCATTCGCGGCCTTTGCAAAAGCGACGATATCGACGTGCATTTCCTCATGGGCGGCACGCAGGCGAACCTGACGGTGCTCGCCGCGGCGCTGCGGCCTTGGGAGGGCGTGATCTCGGCGGACACCGGGCACATCGCCGTGCATGAAACCGGTTCCATCGAAGCCTGCGGCCACAAGGTGCTGTGCCTTCCCCATGAAAACGGCAAACTGCGCGCCGCGGATGTGGCGCGGCTATGCAAGGCGCACTATGACGACGCCTCGTTTGAACACATGGTCAAGCCGGCCGCGGTATACGTCTCCAGCCCTTCGGAACTGGGCACCGTTTATTCCCGCGAAGAGCTTCTGGCGCTGCGCGCAGTCTGCGACGAATACGGCCTTCTGCTTTTCCTGGACGGCGCTCGGCTGGGCTATGGCCTGGCCGCGCCGGGAAACGACCTTTCGCTGCCCTTCCTTGCCAGCACAACGGACGTGTTCTACATCGGCGGAACCAAACAGGGCGCGCTCTTTGGCGAGGCGGTGGTCATCCGCAACGCGGCGCTCAAGCGGGATTTCCGCTACGAGATCAAGCAGCGCGGCGGCATGCTGGCCAAGGGCCGGCTGCTGGGGCTGCAGTTTGCCGAGCTTCTGCGCGACGGGCTTTACTTTGATCTCTCCCGCCATGCGGTGCAATTGGCCATGGCCATCAAAGCGGCGCTGACGGAGGCGGGCTACGCCTTCCTCATCGACAGCCCCACCAACCAGCAGTTCCCCATTTTCGCCGACGAACAGCTTTCGCGCCTTGCGCAAAGTTATGCCTTTTCCTACCAGTGCCGCGTAGATGAAAAGCGCTCGGCGGTGCGCATCTGCACCAGCTGGGCCACGCGCGAAGAGGACGTGGAACGTCTTATCAGCGATATAAGGAGAGGATAATATGGAAAAAAACTACCGCGCCGAACTGGTCGGCGTATTCGGCGACCCTGTGGACGGCAACCCCACGGGCGTAATGGAAGAAGCCGGGTTCCGCGCCAAGGGGCTCAACTACCGCTACATCACTGCGAAAGTGCTGCCGGAGGCGCTGGGCGCCGCCATCGCCGGCGCGCGCGCCATGCATATGAAGGGCTTCAACCTCACCATGCCTCATAAAGTGCGCGTCATCCCCTTTCTGGACGGCATTTCCGAAGCCGCGCGCATCATCGGCGCGGTGAACACCGTTTACGAGGAAAACGGCCGGTACATGGGCGAAAATACCGACGGTAAGGGCTTCGTGGAAGCGATGAAGATGCAGGGCGCGCCCATCGAGGGCAAAAGGATCGTGCTTCTGGGCGCGGGCGGGGCCGGCAAGGCCATTGGCGTGGAATGCGCGCTGGCCGGCGCCAGACACATCACGATCGTCAACCGCAACCGCGAGCGCGGCGAGGAGCTTGCCCGCATCATCGCGGACAACACCCCCTGCGCGGCGGCATATCTGCCCTGGGAGGGCACGGTGCGCATCCCCGACTGCGATATTCTCGTCAACGCCACCTGCGTGGGCCTCGCGCCCGACGTCGATCAGAAGCCGGACATCGACTACGATGGCGTGCATCCCGGCATGGTGGTTTCCGACGTCGTCTTTAACCCCGAATGGCCGCCGTTTTTGCGCGAAGCCCGCGCCCGCGGCGCCAAGGCCATTACAGGGCTGGGCATGCTGGTGTGCCAGGGCGCGCGCAATTTCACCCTCTGGACGGGCGAGGAAGCGCCGTTCGCGGCCATGTTTGACGCGCTCAAGGGCGAATTCGGCGCATAACCCCGCCACGCGAAAGCGGCGTGACGGCGTCCGCGCCTGCGCGGTAGGACTGCCCCACGCGCGCAGGGGATTTGAGCGCTTTGGCGGCGTTGTTACGGCCGAAAACGTCGACTGCCCCACGCGCGCAGGGGATTTGAGGACAAGCTGGAAAGCGAGAGCCGTAGAGCGTATGGACTGCCCCACGCGCGCAGGGGATTTGAGCCATCATTGACTCGCTTAGTATTGTCGGAGCTGGACTGCCCCACGCGCGCAGGGGATTTGAGCCGTCGCGCACATCCGGCAGGGCGCGGCTGACGACTGCCCCACGCGCGCGGGGGATTTGAGCCTTGGATATGCGCTCGCTATGCGTTTGCAATGCGGTCTGCCCCACGCACGCTGGGGAGTTGCTTATAAATACCGAAAGCATCCGCTTCATGCCTTCGTCTGCCCCACGCACGCTGGGGAGTTGCTTTTTGCCGATATAGTCAGTGCAATGTGCATCGCGTCTGCTCCGCGCACGCGGGGGAGTTGCGTGCTGAACACAGGCACAGCGCCGATCACCGGCGGTCTGCCCCACGCACACGGGGGAGTTGCCTGATCTGCGCGCTGGTGCCGCTGGTCGTCGCGCGACTGCCCCACGCACACGGGGGAGTTGCGCGTAGCTGATCCGTCGTGTCGATCTGATACCGCGACTGCCCCACGCGCGCGGGGAATTTGCGCAGGACAATAGTTCGGACAGACAAATGCCTGCGACTGCCCCATGCAGAGGCGTTGTATAGCCGGCACCGCGTTGCGCCCCGACCGCCTCGACTCCCCCATACGCGCTGGGAATTTGCGAGTTTTTCTTTACGCTACGCTCCGCCATCATCTCGACTTCCTCACGCGCGCGGGGGATTTGCGGTTCAGCCCTTCCCTGTCTACGAATGCCTGCAGGCTGCTCCACGCGCGCGGGGAACCTGGCGGGAGATGATGGCCGACGGCATGACGGAAGAACGGCTGCTCCACGCGCGCGGGGAACCTGGGTAAAATGGGATTTACCGATAGGTTGAAGCATGTACGGCTCCCCCACGCGCGCGGGGAATCTGGCGCAACTTTCGGC
>DVIA01000045.1 GCA_018711655.1 Candidatus Pullichristensenella avicola | reverse complement strand
CTCAAATTCGCCGCGGTACTTGGCGCCGGCGATGAGGCTGCCCATGTCCAGTGAGAAAAGCGTCCTGTCCTTCAAAGAAGTGGGCACGTCGCCGCGCACGATGCGCTGCGCCAGCCCCTCGGCGATGGCGGTCTTGCCCACGCCCGGCTCGCCGATGAGCACCGGGTTGTTCTTCGATTTGCGCGAAAGGATGCGGATGACGTTGCGGATCTCGGCGTCGCGGCCGATCACCGGGTCGAGCTTCTGTTTGCGCGCCAGGTCGGTAAGGTCCGTGCCGAACTTCTTCAGCGCGTCGTAGGTATCCTCCGGCTGGTCGCTGGTGACGCGGGCGTTGCCGCGCACGGCCTGCAGCTGTTTGAGGAATGCGTCGCGCGAAAGGCCGATCTCGCCAAAGAGGCGCTTCAAAACGCCGTTGGGCTTCTCCATCAGCGCAAGAACGATGTGTTCGACCGACACATACTCGTCCTTCATGTGTTCGGCCTGCTTTTCCGCCTCATTCAGCGCCGCGTCCACGCTCTGGGAGATGTACACCCTCTCCGGGTCGCGGCCGGGGCCGGACACCTTGGGAATGCGCTCGATCTCGCGCTCGCAGGCGGAAAGCACGCGCTGCGGCTCGATGTTCAGCGCCGTGAACAGTTGCGGGATCAGCCCCTCCTGCTGCGCGGTCAGCGCGTAGAGCAAATGCTGCTGGTCGATCTGCATATTCTGATGCTCGATGGCCACCTCCTGCGCCGCGCGGATGGCCTCCAGCGATTTCTTGGTGAATTTTTCCATGTTCATAGAGTTCTTGCCTCCCCTCCAGGGCCATATTTGACCTTCTTTGACTATTATAAAGAACACCGGGGCGACTGTCAAGTGCCCCGGTGAAAGTTTACAAATTGTTCAAATCTCCCCGCCGCGCCTGACCGCCCGCCGCTTCACAAGCGCCCCAACAGGCGGCGCGCCGCAGGGCGATCTTCTGCGCCAGATGGCGCAAACGTTCCCGCCATCCCGGCCGTTTCTTCACGCTTGCCACCTTCCTACTCCGCAAACGTCACGTCGATGTCGCCGTTGTTGGTCACCGCGCGCAGGAAGATGCCCTCGCCGTCCAGCAGGGTAGGCAGGCTGTTGTCATAGTCCGTCTCGCTCTCGATGTGATAATCGCGCATCTGGCCCGGCAATTCGCCGCGGATGTCGCCTTTGTCGGTCTGCAGGGAGAGGCTCTCGCGCACAGTGAGGCCGCCAAAGGTCACATCGCCGTTGTCCGTGACGGCTTCCAGCGCATCCGCCTCTACGCTCTCCATGCGCACGTTGTCGTTCCCGGTGCGCAGGGTGATGGTTCCTGCCTGCACGCCGTTGAGCGTGATGGGGGCGTTATCCGTCTCTGCGTTCAACGTCTCCGCGGTCACATTTTCCACGGTCACGCTGTCGTTGTCGTTCCGCAGGCTGATGGCTCCGACCTGTGCGCCGCGCAGTTCGATGGGAGCGTTGTCCGTCGCGATGGTCACGGTGGGGAAGGAGATGCCGGCGTCGCCGCCATCCACCTGCACTGCGCCGTTGTCGTTGGAAATGTCCAGCGCCACGCCGGCAGGCAACTCCACCTCCAGTTTTCCGCTCTGGTGGAAGCCGAACCAGGCGCCAAGACCGTTTTGCTGCTGTTCGACCTTTTCGATGTACAGCATGCCGTCCTGCTCACGGATGTCGTAGGTTGCCTCCTCGTTTTCCCAACAGGTCAGCCGCACTTTGCCGTCTTCAGAGGGAGTGATGATGATGTCCGCATTTCGGTCGGCCACCACCAGCTCCGTCACATCGCCCTCGGCCTCGTATTGCCGCGATACCAGCGTGCCGCCTGACGCCAGGGCGTTCAGGTCAAACCCCGCCATCGCAAAGCCCGCCAGCATCACCACTACGCCCACGATCAAAACGGCCACTGCGACCTTCACAGTCTTCTTCATTATCCGTTCCTCCTTTTTCCTACGATCAAACGTTTGCACCCGCGTCCGAACGCTTTTGTAAGTTTCCACAGCCCCTTGCCCGCCGCCTTCGTTGGCGCGATGAGCAGAAGCCCCAGCGCGAAACTCACCAGCCCCGCGCCGCACACGCACAGCCCCGGAGCCGCGCCCTGCACAAACATCAGCGCCACACCGCCCAGCGCGCCGGCCGCGCCTGCGATGAGCAGCGAGGCGACCGCCGCGTAGACAGAGACCATCGCCGCCCACAGCGCCGCGTACACGCTCAGCCCCACGGCGAAGAGCGTCAGCAACAGGGGAGAGGCGCAGATCAGCAGCGCGATGCGCCCCGCGCTTCCCTCGCGCCGCACGCGCTCGCGCACCACCGCTCCGAGCGGCCGGTCGGCCAGCAATTCGCGGGCGACGGTTTCCACATCGCCCAGCGCCGCCACCGCGTCGTTTTCCTCCATGCCGTCCTCCACGCGGTCGTCGATGCCTTCGGCACAAAAATTCAACGCCCGTTCGCGTTCCTGGGCGGTCAAACCGTTTAAGCGCGCCGCCAGCGCCTGCAAAAATTCCGCCTTATTCACCTGGTTCGCCCTCCGTTTCTTCCATAATAAAGGCGTATACCTTCAGCACCTGCCGCCATTCCCCGCGCAATGTGTCCAGATGCGCGCGCCCCGCTTCGGTGATGCCATAGTACTTGCGCAAACGCCCGTTGTGTTCGCGGCTGTACACGCGCAGATCGCCGAGCGCCTCCAGGCGCCGCAGAATGGGATAGAGCGTGGATTCGCTGACCTCCACGCACGCGGCCATATCCTTGACCATCTGATAGCCGTAGGAATCCCCGTGCGAAAGCACCGTCAGCACGCAGGCTTCCAGCATGCCGCGCTTGAGCTGTGGGTCCACAACGATCACCTCCTGCGCACAATATTATATAACACATAGTATTGTGCGTCAAGCGCTATTTTGCGCAGCGGCGAGTTTCTGCATTTTGCACAAAAAGCGCTGCGCATTTGCGCGAAAACGCCGGTTTTTGGGCGGTTGCATCGACAACGATGGAGAAATGTGCTATAGTGTCTGCATCGTTTCCGCTGGTGGAGGCAGAAGGAGGAGCGCATGAAAACGCACAAAATTGCGGTCATTGCCGGAGACGGCATCGGCCCGGAGGTCATTGCCGAGGGCGTCAAGGCGCTGGACTGCGTTGCCGCCGCCGACGGCGGTTTCCGCTTTGAGTACATGTATTTTCCCTGGGGATGCGAATACTACCTGCAAAATGGCCGCATGATGCCGGAGGACGGCATGGACACGCTCGCCGCCTTCGACGCGATTTTTCTCGGCGCAGTCGGCTATCCGGGCGTGCCGGACCACATCTCCCTTCGCGATCTGCTGCTGCGCATCCGCCGGGGGTTCGATCAGTATGTAAACGTTCGCCCCGTTCGCCTGTTGCGCGGCGCGCCCTGTCCCCTGAAAAATGTGAAGCGCGAGGATGTCGATATGGTCGTCATCCGCGAAAACAGCGAGGGGGAGTATGCCGGCGAGGGCGCGTGGTTCCACCGCGATACGCCCCAGGAATACGTTCACCAGACCGGCGTATTCACCCGCAAGGGCTGCGAGCGCATCATGCGCTATGCGTTTGAACTGGCGCAGAAAAAGGGCTGGAGCGTTACCAGCGTCAGCAAGGGCAACGCGCTGAACTATTCCATGGTGTTCTGGGACAAGATTTTCCACGAAACGGCCGCGCGCTACCCGCAGGTCGCCACGCACGAATACCTCGTGGACGCGGCCGCCTGCCATTTTGTGCGCGATCCGGGCCGGTTCGAGGTGGTGGTCACCTCCAACCTCTTTGGCGATATTCTCACCGACCTGGGCGCGGCCATCGCCGGCGGCATGGGCCTGGCGGCGGGGGCGAACCTCAACCCAGAGGGCAAATTCCCCTCCATGTTCGAGCCCATCCACGGCTCGGCGCCCGACATCGCCGGCAGGGGGCTGGCCAACCCCATGGCGGCCATCTGGTCGGCCAGCCAGATGCTGGAGCACTTTGGCTATGAACAATACGCCGCCAAGGTTCTTCAGGCGATTGAAAATACGCTTGTCGAGGGCAAAGCGCTCACCGCAGATCTGGGCGGAAGCGCCGCTACGGCCGAGGTCGGCGATGCTGTTTGCGGGCATCTGAAGGCGCTTTTCTGAGCGCGTTTGTTCCATTCGCATACGTTTTTGCGCGCCGCTTGCCCCGCAATGCGCGGCGCGCTTTTTGTGCCACGAAAAGATTTGCTATTTGAGCAAAGTTGTGTTATAATCGTTGTGTATGCGGCCATCGGTCGCAGACGGGGAATTGCCTGCTGGGAAAGGCGGTGCGCTATGAACAACAAAATGGGGGAGACGAGACACTTTTCGCTTGCTTCCGAGGCCCCGGAGTCCGCGGCGGACATCATTCATGTTGTCTACCAGGCGCTCAAGGCCAAGGGGCACGACCCGATCATGCAGATGGTGGGCTATATCATTTCCGGCGATCCCACCTATATCACCAGCTATAACAACGCCCGTTCGCTGATCCGGCGTCTGGAGCGCGACGAGATTCTGGAAGAGTTCGTGCGCTTCTACATCACCGAGCACGAGCGCTGATTCGGCATGCAATCGGTTCGCCTGGGCGCTTCCGGCCTTACGGTTTCGAGGCTGTGTTTCGGCACCCTTACCATGTCGCCGCTGCAGATGAACATGTCCGTGGAGCAGGGGGCGGAATTGCTGGTCTACGCCTATACGCGCGGCGTCCGCTTTCTGGACACGGCCGATCTGTACGGCACCTATCCCCATATCCGGCGCGCCCTGGTGGAAGCGCCGGATTATGTCGTCAGCACGAAGGCCTACTGTTACGATGCAAAAACCGCCGCGGAGGCGCTTGAGCGCGCATTTCGCGGGCTGGATCGGGAATATGTGGACCTGTTTATGCTGCACGAGCAGGAATCTCTCTACACGCTGCGCGGCCATCAGGAGGCGCTGGACTATCTTTTCAAGCAGAAACAGATGGGGCGCGTCGGCGCGGTGGGCATGAGCACGCACCATGTTGCGGCGGTGAAGGCCGCCTGGCGCTTTGCGCAGATCGAGGTCATCCATCCCCTCATCAACGCCGCGGGCGTCGGCATCCAGGGCGGAACGCGCTACGATATGGAAGGCGCGGTCGCCAGCGCGCACAACCAGGGCGCGGGCGTTTTTGCCATGAAAGCGCTGGGCGGGGGACATCTTATCGGTTCCTCGCGGGAGGCGCTTGCGTATATACTGTCCAAGCCGTGGATTGACGCGGTGGCGGTGGGCATGCAGTCCTTTGCCGAGATCGACGCCAATGTGCGCGCCTTTGAAGGAGATTTCAGCCTTTTGGAGCCGCTTTCCCGCCGCGAACGCCATTTGATGGTGCACGACTGGTGCGAGGGCTGCGGCCGTTGCGAGGCGCGCTGCGGCCAGCACGCCATTCGCGTGATCGACGGGCGCGCGCATGTAGACGTGGAAAAGTGCGTTTTGTGCGGCTATTGCGCAAGCGTGTGCCCGCAGGTATGTATAAAGGTGGTATGAAAATGCGCGTATTGTGCCTGGACGTGGGGGAAAAGCGCATCGGCGTGGCTGTGTCCGATCCGCTTTCCATCACCGCGCAGGGCGTGGAAACCATCTTTACCAGGGGGCCGGAAAACGACGCCATGCGCGTGCGCGAACTGTGCGGCCAGTACCTGACCGACCGCGTGCTCGTCGGCCTGCCGCGCCAGCTCAATGGCGAGGAGGGGTACCAGGCGCAACGCGTGCGGGATTTTGCCCGCCGCCTGACGCTGTTTGGCCTCAACGTGCGCTTTCAAGACGAACGCTTTACCACGCGCTCGGCCACGCGCGCGCTCATCGAAGGGAAAATGCGCCGCGAAAAGCGCAAGGAAGTTGTGGATATGTTGGCTGCAACGCTGATTTTGCAGGCGTTTTTGGACGCGGGCGGCTGGCGCGAGAAACGGGAAACCGAAGAAGTTTCCAGAAAGAAGGTTTATGCCATGAGCGACGGCAAGGAATTCAATATGGAGCAGAGCGACATCGTGGAACTGATCGACGAGGATGGCAAGGAAGTGTCTTTTGAGCATCTGATGACGCTCGAGCATAAGGGCAATACCTACGTCTGCCTCGCCCCGGTGGAGATGGACGACGACATCGGCGAGGATGAACTGGTGATTTTGCGCATCGACACCGACGGCGAGGGCAACGACATGTACGTCACCATCGACGACGACGAGGAACTGGACGACGTGTTTGAAAAGTACCTCGAGATCGCCGAGGCCGATGAGGACTGAGCGCGCATGGATACAAACGCCGCAAAAGAGATGACCCTCGCCGAAGTGCAGGCGCGGGAGTTTGAACTGCTCAAGGTGTTCGACGCCTACTGCCGCCGCCATGGGTTGACTTACTGCCTGTGCGGGGGCACGCTGCTGGGCGCGGTGCGCCACAAGGGGTTCATTCCCTGGGACGACGATATCGACCTGATGATGCCCCGCGACGACTACGACCGTCTGCGCGCGCTGGCGGCAAGGGAACCGGTGTGCGATTTTCTCACCGTGCGCTATCCCGGCGACGCCGCCTACCCCTACGGCTTTGCCAAGGTCGTAGACGACAAAACCGTCGTCTACGAGCGCAACATCACCCAGGACGCGCAGCGCGCCGGGCTGGCGTTGGACATCTTTCCCCTGGACAGGATGTATGCCTCCGCCTGGAAAAACCGCCTGCTGCTTGCGCGCATCAAGTTCTGGATCCAGGTGGGCAAGGTGGGCGCGGGCATGGTTCGCCCCGAGCGCGACAGCCTGAAAAAGCGCCTGCGCAACCTGGTGATGCTGCTGCTTCGCCCTGTCGCCGCCTGCACGCGGTACGAAAAGGTGATGGCAAAGGTGGATCGCATCGCCGCCGGGCGGCGGGAGACGACGCCCTATATTCTCGGCAACCTTGGCTGGCCCAACCAGTGGAAGGACATGTTTCCCAAAGAGGTCTTTGCCTCCTATGTCGATCTGGACTTTGAAACGGGGAAATTTCCCTGCCCGGTCGGCTACGACGCCTATTTGACGCAACTGTACGGAAACTACATGCGCATTCCCAAGGAAGGCGAACGGGCGGCGCACAGCTTCCGCGCCTATTGGAGGGATGAAGCATGAACGTCGCCCTGATCCTTTGCGGCGGCGTGGGCAATCGCTTTGGCGGCGGTCTGCCCAAGCAGTACCTGCCCGTGGCGGGGCACATGTGCGTGGAATACGTCATTCGCGCCTGCTGCGAGGCCAGGAGCGTGGACAAAGTCGTCGTTTGCGCCGCTCCGCCCTATGCGTACCTTCAGCCGCTGCGGGAACGCTATGCGTTTGAACTGACGCCCTCGGGCGAGGAACGCAACGGCACCATTCATTTGGGGCTGGAGTACATACGCGCGCATTTCCCCTGCGAAAAGCTGGCGGTGATCGACTCGGCCCGGCCGCTGACCACCGCGGCGCTGATCGACACGCTGATGGAAAAATTGGACGATTGCGACGCGGCCATCCAGTGCCGCCGCCTGAGCGACGCCCTCGGTCATTACGGCGAGCAGGACGTGGATCGCAGCCAGTATTTTTCCATCCAGACGCCGGAATGCTTCCGCTTCGACGTGTTTTACCGCTATTTCCGCGAAGAGTTCCCCGCCACCTGCCTTCTCAACCATTTGCCGCTGGACAGGAGCCGCTTTTTGTACTTTGATTTTATCAACAACCTGAAAATGACCTATCCCGAGGACATCGACTTTCTCACCTATGTGCTGGAAAAGCGCCGGAAGGAAGAGGCCGGAGAGGAAACGTAAAAGGGAAAGCGCGTCGCGCCGCCTTCGCAAATGCGAACGCCGCGGCGCGTTTTTTAAGGCCCTCCGGGCCTTTTGCCGCGGCGCGAACACAAGGGACGCGAACCGAAAGGCCCGCGTCCCTTGCGCTTGCCCTGCCGCGCCGGCCCATGGGCGGATCAGAGCATGTCGAACATATTGATCTGTTCGGAAAACGAGGTTTTCCAGCGGGCGCTGAGGCGATGGAATTCGTCCAGATCCAAGCGGCTGAAGGGCTGCGCGCCGCGCGCGAGCAGGGCGCGGTTGGCCGCGCAGCCGGTATAGGCGTATACCCAGTCGCACAGCGGGCGCTTGAGGGCGTCGGTCTCGCCGCGTTTGCCGTCGGTATTGAACACGAACGCCGCCTGCGCAATCGAAAAGATCAGTTTGTTGCGGGCGATGGCGTGCGCCACGGTAAACAGCGCCTCCGGGTGCTCCAGCGAAAGCACGGCGGCGCGGCCGTCGCAGAGCAATTCGCGCACGGGCTCTTCGCCGATATGGGCCAGCAGCCCGCCGGCAGGCACGTCGATCAGCGCGCCGCCGCGCTCGGCCACCAGGCCCGCCGCAACGCGCGATACGCCCAGTTCGCCGCCGGTGACGACCCCGTAATCCAGGTCGCGCGCTCCCTGCGCAATGCTTTCGATGCAGCCGCGCGCCTCGGGCGTAGTGCGCACGCCGCTGATGCCCATCACGGCCACGGCCGGATGCTCCAGCAGGGCGCGATTGCCGGCAAAAAACAGCGTTGGCGGCGCAAAAGCGCCCATGCGGGCGCGAAACTGGGGCGGATAGTCGTCGTCAAAGCAGGTGATGACGCGCACGCCCTTCTCCTGGAACCCCTCGAGCGTATAGGTAAGCTGAACGCCGCGGTGCAAAAGCGTGTAGAGGCGGTAGGCTTCCTCTTCGGAGACGTTCAAAAGCATCATCAGCCCGCCAATATCGGCGTGCAGCAGCCCGCCCAGCCGGCCGGCCGCGCTGCTTCTGGCGCGGCTGAGCACGCGGACAAATTCCGCCGTGGACAGGGGGCGCGCGTACTCGGCCCGATCCGCGGAAAGGGCCACGGTCAAAAGCATGGCGGCAAAGGCGTCGTCTCCGTAGTGCATTCAAAAACCCCCTCGCGCAAGCATCCGATTGTATTATACCACAGACCGCCGCGCGCTTCAAGCACGCAGGAGGCGTCAGGGCCGCCTTTGCCTCCGGTCGCGCTGCACGAGCACGCGCGCGCAGGTGCGCGCGACCATCATGCAGGGCAGGGCCAGCAGCATGCCGCCCACGCCCCATGCGCAGCCGCCCGCGAACACGCCCAGAAGCACCGCCGCCGGGCTGAGGCCGGTGATGCCGCCCATGACGCGCGGGGAGATCACCGAACCGTCCAATTGCTGCACGATGATGAGGACAACGGCGGCAAACAGCGCCGTCTGCCATCCGGAGGTCAGCGCCGCCGCCAGCGCCGGCGCCGCGCCCAGCACCGGGCCAAAGTAGGGAATGAGGTTGAAAACGCCGATCAACAGCCCGAGCGCCAGCGGCGAACGCACGCCCGCCAGCCACAGCCCCAGGCCGCTGAGCGCGCCCACCGCCAGGGAAACGGTCGCCTGCGCCCGCAGATAAAGGCGCACCTCGCGCTGCGCCGCCATGCCCATGCGCACCGCCAGGGCGCGAAAACGCAAAGGTGCGAGAAGCTCCAGACGCAGCGTCAGGCGCCGCCGGTCGGCCAGAAAAAAGGCGGCAAGCACCGCGGCCATGGTAATTTGCGAAACGGCGTTGGCCACGCCGCCGGCGAAATTCACCGTACCCGCCGCAAAGGCGAGCATGCCGCCGCTCGCGTTTTCCAGGTTCAGGGTCGGCAGCGCGACCGCGCCCAGCCCCGCCGCCTGCGTCCACGCGTTGAGGCGCTCCAGCAGGCCGCGCGCGCCTTCCATGGCCGCAGGCAGCGCCCGCATCAGGTCGGCAAGCTGCGCAAAAAGCGACGGCAGGATCAGCCACGCCAGCGCCGCAAGCAGAAGCAGCGTGGAAAGCAGGCTCAGCGCCGCCGCCGCGCCCGGGGCCATAAGGCGTTCGAAGGCGCGGCACAGCGGCAGCAGCAAAAACGCCAGCCCCGCCGCCTCCGCGGCCAGAAGAAGCGCCGGGGCGACAAGACGCCACCCAAGCGCGACAAGCGCCGCGCCTGCCGCGAGGGCAAGCGCGACTTTCCACATCGTCGGTCGCGTGCGCTTTTCCATTACCGTCCAAACATTTCGCCGGCCTTGCGGGCGACTTTGTCGCTCATGCGCTGGGCCTGGGCGCACCACTTGCGCTGCGTGCGCCAGTTCATGACGCCAAACAGCGTCGCCGCCGCGCCGCCAAGCAACGCCCCGGCGACCATGCCTTTAATCGTGCCGCTCTTCATTGTGATCCTCCTCCCCTGGCTGCAAATCCGCGATCACCCCGCCGTCGGGCGAGGGCGCAAAGCGACGGATCATCCGCCGGCCGCGCGCAAGGTCGTCCCAGATACCGGTGGAGACGATCAGGCCGCAGACCTGAAACGTCACCGTATCCACCACAGCGTCCACCACGGCCCCCAGCCGGACGCCGTCGGTGGAAACCACGCGGCGGAACAGCGCCTTTTCGCGCAGTTTGCGCCGCTGTCCGGGCGCATCCACCGTTACGGATACTTCGCCCAGCACCTCAATGGATTCCGCGCTGATGAAACGCGAGGGGCAAAGGCCGGCGTCTATCCATACGCCCTCCAGACGCCGCAGATCTTCGCACAGCGAAGCCTGGGCGACGCGGCCGATGCGCCGGCCCGCCATCAGCACCGGCAGGCCACTGAAAGAACGAAGGCTTTTTTCCATGCGCTTGCACGCTCCCGCGAATGTCCGTCGGGCGTATTTTGCGTCCGGCGGCGCAAAATATGTCTGGTAAATTGCGCGCGGTATTTTTCTGTGTTATAATACGCATGGCAAATATCTATGCGGCATTTTGACACGAATTTGCCAAACACAAATGTTATGCTGATGCTATACGACCCGAAGGAGGGCGCAGAACATGGAAGAATATCGCGCTGGATACAGAATTTTGGTGGCCGACGACGACATCAACGTCCACCAGTCGCTCAACACATATTTTCGCCGCGAAGGCTATCAGATGATTTCCGCCTACGACGGCCAGGAAGCCATCGACCATGTGCGCAAGGCGCGGCCGGATATCGTGCTTCTGGATATTATGATGCCCAAGATGGACGGTTTGATGGTCTGCCGCGAGATCCGCAAGGAGAGCAACATTCCCATCATCATGCTCACCGCCAAGGGCGAAGAGTTTGACAAATTGCTCGGCCTGGAACTGGGCGCGGACGATTACATCACCAAGCCCTTCAGCCCCCGCGAGGTGCTGGCGCGCGTCAAGGCCGTGCTGCGGCGCATGCACGAACTCAAGGACTCGGGCAAGGCCTCGCATCTGGTGGTGGAAAATCTCGACATCGACATGAGCGCCTTTACCGTAAAGCTGGATGGCAAACTCATGCCGTGTACGCCCAAGGAAATTGAGATCCTCTGGACGCTTGCCAACAACCCCGGCATGGTCTTTTCCCGCGAACACCTGCTGCAGAGCATCTGGGGCTACGATTTCCTCGGCGATACCCGCGCCGTGGACAGCCACATCAAGCGTATCCGCGCCAAATTGTGCAAAGAAGGCAACGGCTGGGACATCAAGACCGTGTGGGGCGTGGGCTACCGCTTTGAGATCGGAGAATAGCGTATGAGGGAGAGACTTCGCTACCGCTCCTGGACGATCGGGGCAAAGACGCTGGTCAGCCATGCGCTGCTGGCGCTGTTTGCCATCGTTTTTGCCTGCGTGGTGGCCTATGCGCTCTCCTTTCGCTATGTGCAGGATCAGGCCATGGAGGAACTGGTTGGTCAGGCGGAATACATTGCCTCCCGCGACGTGCACGACGGCATGGACCTGATCATCCCCGACGAGGGAACGCTGGAACAGTATCAGAACCTGACCAATTCCATGGTGCTTTACGTCAACCGCAGCTATCTGGCCACGCATATCGGCGCCGCTTCCGCTTCCGCGCCGGAGGGCGCGGCCTTTGCCAGCCTGGAGATCATCAGTTCCATCGACCGCCAGTTCGTCGCCCGCATGTTCGAGGGCGAAACGGTGGCCGATATTCGCAGGTTTGAATTTGCCTCCGGCGTGATCCTCTTTGCCGGCGCGCCGGTGCGCAACACGCAGGGCAAGGTGGTCGGCGGCGTGATTCTCGCCCAGCCGGTGGCCCAGCTGCGCAAACTGACCGGCTTTTTGCAGATGCTGCTGATCATGACCGCCGCGGTCACGGTGCTGCTGGCCGTGGTGATGGCCATGAAAATGACGCAGGTCTTGACCAACCCCATCCGCCGCCTTACGCAGGTGGCGCGGCGCATTTCCGAGGGGGAATACGGCGCGCGCATATCGCTGGGCACGCGCGATGAACTGGGCGAATTGGGCAATACGCTCAATACGCTTTCGGCGCGGCTGTCCAACGTCATCGAGCGCCTGCGCGAAGAACGCGATAAACTGGAACTGATCATCGGCTCCATCGGCGAGGGGATCATCGCCGTCAACGCCGATTTCGAGGTCACGCACAAAAACCACGCCTTCCTGGAACTGATGGAATTGAGCGACGAACAACTGGCGCCGCTGGAAGGCACTGAGGCGCTCGCGGCCCTGCACGCCCTTCTGGAGGAGTGCATGCGCACCGGAAAGCGCTGTCGGGCCAGCTGGGACAACCCGTCGCAGCGCAAAATTGCCGCCACCGCTTCGCCGCTGTTTGGCGAATACGGGTTGAACATCGGCGCGGTTTGCCTCATTCAGGACGTGAGCGAGGCCGAACGCCTTGAACAACTGCGGCGCGATTATGTGGCCAACATTTCCCACGAACTGCGCACGCCCCTGACCGGCATCCGCGGCATGGTGGAACCGCTCATGGACGGCTATATCGACACCGAAGAGGAAAAGGCCGACTGCTATCGCGTGATCTATCAGGAAACGCTGCGGCTGGAAAAACTGGTGCGGGAAATGCTGGATATGTCGCGCCTGCAGGACGGGCGCGTGGCGCTGGAGATGGAGGAATTGGAACTGCCCGGCATCATCGACGCGGCGGTGCGGCGCATGAAACCCATGGCCGACGAGGCGAAGGTGGAACTGGTCGCCGACACCGGCGGCGCGCGGTTGCGCTGCATGGGCAATGAGGACCGCATTTTGCAGGTGCTGATCATCTTCGTGGACAACGCCCTCAGCTTCACGCCCTCGGGCGGCCGCGTGACCATCTACGCCCGTGAGGAACCGGAGCGCGTGCGCGTGGGCGTCGTCGATACCGGCGTGGGCATCGAACCCAAGGACCTGCCCTTTATCTGGGAGCGCTTCTACAAGGCCGACAAGAGCCGCATGCGCACCTCCGGCACGGGGCTGGGGTTGGCGGTGGCCAAGCTGGTGGTGGAACTGATGGGCGGCGAGATCGGCGTCAACACCAAGGTCGGCGAAGGCTCGGAGTTTTACTTCACGCTCAACAAAAAAGAGGGGGATGTGGAAAATGCGAAAGGCGACGCAAAGACTGATGGCGATGCTTCTGGCGCTGCTGCTTCTGGCGACGCCGGCGCTGGCCGAAATGACAAGCGAACGCCCGGACGGCGCGTTTTTGGAAGACGCGGGCGGGGAACTGCTGGAAAGGATGCGCGGCCTGATAGCCGATGAGACGTTCGTCGCCGCCCTCGGCGCCTCCGAGGAGATAACCTCGCAGATCGCGGCCTGGGCGGAGGTCATGGACGGCCAGCCGCTTTACACGCGCGTCTATCCCCGCCCGGAATTGGACGCGGCGCTTTCCTATATAAACGAGTCAGATCAAGCGCCTTTTTCCGACGCCGCCAGGGCGTATTTTGAGCCGCTGATCGTGCGGACGCTCTGCGCGCAGGCCAGCGCCCAGCGGGGCGCAAACAATTTGGCGGCCTCAAGCGCGCTGCATGTGGAGGGCTGGTATGCCCGCCCCGAGGGCTTTGAGGAATGCGTACTTGTCTACGATTTCGGCGAAGTCGCCTTCGTCGTCAGCCTGCAAAGCCAGACCGTGGTCGAGCAGGAGGTCGTCCGCGCCGAAGGCTGCGTCTGCGCGCCGGAGATACGGGAATGCTCGACGACATCGCCGCCCGGCAAGAGACGCCTGCGGCGGAATAGGCAAACGACGAACGCCGACGGCGAGGCGCGGAAAAGGGGCCCGGTTGCGCCGGCAGCGAGATGATTGGCGCGGCGCTGGCGACAAACGCCGTTTATCTCCGGCGCGAACAACACGCCGGAGATGCGCGCCTGGCAAACGGGATGGACGCGCTGGAGGAGACCTGTCCGCGCCTGCAATTCCTCCTTCCTTATCGCCTGCTTGCGCCTTTTGACGGCGCGCGCCTGAGCGCTTTTGCGGCGGGAGCGCCGAATTGACGGCCAATCGGCCGCCGGAAGGGGTTGCAGCGCGTTTCTGCCGCGGCGACGCCCGAAACGCAGGCTTTGCGCCCGGCCGAGGCTTGCGGTGGCTGCGCGCCGGCCCGTCGTTTCCCGATCGTTGGATGCGTGCGCGGCCCAATCTTTTGGTTGCCGCGCGTTTCCACTGCGGCGACGCCCGAAACGCAGGCTTTGCGCCCGGCCCGAGGCTTGCGGGGACTGCATGCCGGCCCGCCGTTTCCCGATCGTTGGATGCGTGCGCGGCCCAATCTTTTGGTTGCCGCGCGTTTGGAGCGCTTCGAACTTTGCGCCGCGCCGGGAGGGACGGTCCGGAGGCGGCATGGGAGGCGCTGAATGCGGCGACGCCCACCCGCAGCGTGCGAGTGGGCGTCGGCGTTTGTTCAAAGGGTTGCGGGACGGGCGTTTGGCGGCGTGCGCGGCGAAAAAGCGGGGGCTGCCTCCATGATTGCAGATGGAAGTTGGAGGAAGAGCCCGGGCAGGCGGCGGCGGGGAACCTGTTTTCCGCATGCGCGGACCGAACGGCCCTCCCGAGACGCGCCGTTTTGCGCTCAGCCCAGCAGCATGGCCTCCAACTGCGCGGCGTCGTCGGCATAGCGTTCCGGCAGTTGGGGAAGCTCCGAAGCCTTGCGGAATCCCCACGATACCCAGATAAACGGCAGGCCGGCGTTTCGGGCCGTCTGTTCGTCCACACCGCTGTCGCCGATGTAAACGGCGCTTTCCGCGTCCGCGCCCAAAGCCTTCAAAAGCGTCTGAACGCCGATGGGCGAGGGCTTTTTGGGCACCTTTTCGCTTTCGCCCACGGCCATATCGAACAGCCCGGGAAAGTGGTCGTTCATCAGAAGCTGCACGGCGGCGTCAAACTTGTTGGAATTGACGCCCACCTTCACCCCCGCTGCCCGCAGCTTGCCCAAAAGCGCCGCGATGCCGGCGTAGGGGTGCGTTTCGACGTTGACGTGTTCGCTGTACCAGGCGCGAAAATCCGCGAGGATGGCGGCGGTCTCCGCCTCCGGCGTGCCGGCGGGCACGGCGCGCTCGATCAGCTTTTTTACGCCGTTGCCCACGAACAGGCGGACTTCTTCCAAGGTGCGCGGCGCGCAGCCATGCCTGGCCAGCGCGGCGTTGACCGCGTTTTTCAGGTCGTCCAGCGTGTTCAGAAGCGTGCCGTCCAGGTCAAAAATGGCGCATGTGTATCGCATAGCCAGTATCCTCCGTCGATCGTTTCGCATCGAGTATAGAGCACGCGCGCAAAATTTGAACGGGGAATACGGTTAGCTTTCGGTTATGCGCCGGGAGTGTTGCAATGGACAGACGTATGTGGTAAAATACTGAAATGGGGTGGTTTGCATATGCGCAGTTACGACGCGCTGGCCGAAGTATACGACCTGTTCGCGGATGATTTTGACCACCCGCGCTGGGCAGACTATTACCGCGCCCTGCTCGCCCGCGCCGGAGTGACGGCGCGCAGCATCGTGGACGCGGGCTGCGGCACAGGCCTGATGACGGTGGAACTGGCCCGCGACGGCGCGCGCGTCATCGGCGTGGACGCTTCGGAGGAAATGCTGCGCGCGGCGGCGGAGCGCCTGCGCCGCGAAGGCGTGCGCGCAACGCTCGTTCGCCAGGACATGTGCCGCCTGGAAGTGCCCCGGCGCGTGGACGCGGTCATTTGCGCGTGCGACGGCGTCAACTGCCTGCTCACCCAAGCGCGCGTGCGCGCCTTTTTCCGCGCCGCGCATGCGGCGATCCGCCCCGGCGGGGCGCTGGCGTTCGACATTTCCTCCCGCTACAAGCTGGAGACGCTCATGGGCGACGCCTTTTTCGGCGAAGAGCGCGACGAGGCCGCCTATCTGTGGGAAAACCATTTCGACGCGCAAAGGCGCCTTCTGCGCATGGACATCACCTTCTTTGTGCGCGAGGCGGACGGCCGTTACCGGCGCTTTTGTGAAACGCAGGTGCAGCGCGCCCACACAGCGGAGGAAATTGCGGCCTGGCTGGCCGCGGAAGGCTTTGAGGGCGTCGAGGCATTCGGCGACCGCACCTTCGAAGCGCCCGGCAAAGAGGAAAAACGCATACACTTTCTGGCAAGGAGAGCATAAATGGACCTTCTGCAAATGGACGGCATGTACAATATTTCGCTGCTGGGCGGTCAGGCCCGGGCGATTCTCATCGAGGGCACGCAGATGGTAGAGCGCGCCCGGCAGATTCACGGCCTTTCGCGCACGGCCACGGCGGCGCTGGGCCGCACGCTGATGGCCACCGCGATGATGGGCGGCATGCTCAAGGGCGAAGGAGAAAGCCTCACCGTGACCATCAAGGGCGGCGGCCCCCTTGGAACGATCTTGACCGTGGGCAAGAGCGACGGCACGGTCAAGGGCTATGTGGGCAATCCCGACGTGGAGCTTCCCCGCGCCGCCAACGGAAAGCTTCCCGTGGGCGCGGCGGTCGGCAGGGAAGGCCGCCTCACCGTGGTCAAGGACCTTGGCCTGCGCGAGCCGTATATCGGCATGGTCAACCTCGTCTCCGGCGAGATCGCCGAGGATTTCGCCATGTATTTCACCGCTTCGGAACAGGTGCCTTCCCTCGTGTCCCTGGGCGTTCTGGTGGGGGAAAAGGTGGAGGCCGCGGGCGGGCTCATCGTGCAGATGCTGCCGGGCGCCAGCGAGGCCGCCATCCAGTCCGTCGAGCAGAGCGCCGGCATGTTCATGGACATTTCCGCAACCATGCGCGAGTACCATCTCAAGGGCGCCGTGCCGCAGCTTCTGTTGCATCTGGAGCCGGAAATCCTTTCCCAAAGCGTGCCCGCCTATCGCTGCGATTGCTCCCGGGAACGCGTGGAACGAGCGCTGATCTCGCTGGGGCGGGAGGAATTGGAGGATATGATCCGCGAGCAGCACGGCGCGCAGGTGGACTGCCATTTTTGCAACAAGCGCTATCGCCTCAGCGAGGCAGACCTGCGCCAGATGCTTGCAAGAGCGACGAATCGGAGGAGCGAATGAGTTTTGACCCCAAGGTCGTGCCCTTTGACCGGAGCGCGGCATATGTGCATCACCGGGCGATGAAAAATCGCCGCCGCAACAACGACGTGGACGCCCTGGAACTTCTGCGCCGCGCGGTGGAACGTTCGCCCGAAAACGACGAATACAAGCTCGATCTGGCCGAATTGCTCAGCGAAATGGGCTGTCTTTCGCAGTCCAACCGCCTGCTGTTGGATATGCTCGGGGGCGGCGGGCCAAGCGAGTGCTATTACGGGCTGGCGCTGAACCTGCTCTCCGCCAGCGATATCCCCGGCGCACGGCGGACGCTGTGGCGCTATTGCGGCGCGGATCCGCTGGGCGCGCAGGAGCGGGACGTGCGCCGCATCCACGACGAGATGAATTTCTACGAGTCCTTTCTGCGCCCCGCCGGTCGCCGCGCCCGCCGCGCGGCCTGCCTGGCCGACCTGGCCTGCGAGCGCATGAAGGAGGAAAAGTTCGATCGCGCCGTCCGCCTCTTTGAAAAAAGCCTGGCGATCGAGCCGGAGCGCGACGAGATTCGCGCCCTCTACGCCACGGCGCTGGAATTTTGCGGCCGCCACCGCGCGGCGCGCCAGGAGATGCGCGCCGCCACCGAAAAAGAAACCTCTGTGCGCGCGCTGTGCATCGCCGCGCAGTTTTACCACATGCGCGGCATGCCGCGCAAGAGCCGGCAAATGGCCGAACGCGCCGTGCAGGAGCGCCCTGTGGACGTGGAGGCGCGCATGCTCATCCACACATTGGGCGAACTTGGCATGGACCGCGAGGCTGGCGAATGCGCCCGCCTGGCCATGCAGCAGACGCCCTACGACCGCGAACTTCTGCATGTGCGCGCCGTGGCGCTCCTGCGGGCCGGCGGCAGGGTGGAGGACGCGGAGAAATTCTGGGAACGCATCGCGCGCATCGACCCGGACGACGCCGTCGCCGCCTATTATATCCGCGCCGCCGCCGATGGGACCCTGCGCGGCCAGATGCCCGAATACGTCTATCAGGTGCCGCAAAACGAAGCCTTCGCGCGCCTGAAGTACGTTTCGGAAACCCTTTCCCAGCATTGCGGCGATCTGGAGACCCCCTGGCGTGAGGACGGAAAGTTCCGCGCGCTGCTCAAGTGGTGTCTGACGGTAAACAACCCGCAGTTCCGCCGCGCCGCCGTGACGGCGCTGGCCGCGCTGGAGGACGCCGAAGCCGAGGCGACGCTGCGCGAGGTGCTTACCCGGCCGGAGATCTCCTACGATATGAAGTTCAACGCCCTGATGCTTCTGCGCCTGCGCGGCGTGGACCTTTCGCGCGCCCTGCCGCCGAGCATCGACGCGCAGGACGGCCTGCTGCCGGACGCGGACGCGCTGCTGCCCAACCTGCCCATCGGGCTGCGGCAGGCGTGCCGCTACGCCGTGGAGGTGCTCGAGGACGACTACGGCCTCAGTCCCGCCTCCGCCGTGGCCCTGATCGCCCTGCGCGCCCGCGCCAGGCGACGGCTGGAACCCTGCCTGCGGCGGCGCATTCCCGCCTACGCGGCGGCGCTGGCCTACTGCTATTTGTCCATGCGCGGGGAAAAGCCCTCGTTCCGCCGGCTCTGCCGCCAGTTTGGCTGCGCTTTCCGCACCACGGTGTTTTACGCGACGCGCATCGCGGATGCGCTTGAGGAGGATGGCAATGATACAACCGATTGATCTTTGCGCAATGTTTCGCGAAAGCGTCGCCGAAAAGCTGCGCGTCGCCGGCGATATCGACGAAGACGCCGCCGAGGCGCTGGCGGAAACGCTCTACGAGGAATGGGCCGACGCGCCGGACGCGCGATTGGACGGCCTTTCGCCGCGCGCCTGGATCGGGCGGCTGCAAACGCCGCAGGAGATGACCGGGCTGTTGGTCGCTTATGCGCGGGAGAATATCGAGGTTCCCGATCTGCTGCTGGAACGCTTCGACGCGGTGGGCGAGGCCTGCGCGCCGCAGTTGGAGGCGCTCTCGCGCGATGGAGAAGCGCTGCCTACTGTCCGCGCCCAGGCGTTCGAACTGCTCCTGGGGCTGGGCGCCGAACGCGCCGTGGATGTGGCCGCGGAGGCCGTCCTGAGCGCGCAGGGCAGCGGCGAAATGGTCGAACGCGCCGCCGAGGCCCTCGCCGAATGCGCCGACGCGCCCGCGCGCGAGCGCCTGCTTGCGGGCTACGAGGCGGCGAGCGAATTTGCGCGAATGCTGATTCTGGAGATTTTGTGCGCCTTCCCGGGCGATGGCGCGTCTACGCCCATTTGACGGACATGTTCAGGAACTGCCCGCAAAGGCGCGCCTTTGCCGCCAAATTGCTGGGCCGTTATGGCGACACGCGCGCTGTGGAGATGCTGCGCGCCGCGCTTTCCTTCAGCGACCTGACGTATTTTGAATATCTGGAAATCCGCAATGCCGTAGAGGAACTTGGGGGCGAGGCCGGCCCCGAGCGCGAATTTTACGGCGATCCGGACTATGAATACATGCGCGGACTGAACTGAGATACGGGGGAGGGCCAGAGGTGTACTGTGCAAAATGCGGGAAAAAGAATGCGGACGATCGGCTGTTCTGCGGCTTTTGCGGAAGCCCCCTGAACACGCCGGACGAGGCCGCGCCCGAACGGGACGAAGAACGGCGGCTCTACGGCCGGCCTGAAGCCGAGGTTGCGCCGGACGACGGGGCCGTTTCGCCGCGCTCCCGCCGCGCGCGCCATGCAAAGGCGGGGGAGACGGCCGGGGAGAATGCCGCGCCCGCATCCGGCGTCGAGACGGAGGCGCGCGGAAAACAGGAAGCGCCGCGCAGGGACGAGGGCCGCTACGGCCGCCCCGGGACGGGCGAGCAGGAAGCGCCGCGCAGGGACGAGGGCCGCTACGACCGCCCCGAGGCGGACGAACAGGAAACGCCGCGCGAGGATGGAGCCCGCTACGGCCGCC
>DVIA01000044.1 GCA_018711655.1 Candidatus Pullichristensenella avicola | reverse complement strand
CGAACTTCGCGGACGGATTGCGGCCGCCTCGCCGGGCCGCGGCTGTGGGCGGCGAAGGTTCTGCCTTCTGCAAGGCGTTGCTTTTGCCAGCCGCAGGCCAAGGGAAATGCTCGCGCCGCCGAACTTCGCGGACGGATTGCGGCCGCCTCGCCGGGCCGCGGCTGTGGGCGGCGAAGGTTCTGCCGCCTGCAAGGCGTTGCTTTCGCCCGCCGCAGGCCAAGGAAAGTGCCCGCGCCGCCAAGTTTCGCGGACGGATTGCGGCCGCCGAAGGAGGCTTGGCCGCCTCGCCGCATCCGCTGGAGGGCGCTTTTTACCTGCGCAACAGCGGCTCGATCTCCTTCCAGCCCACGCGCGCGGCGGGGAACATGGCAGCGTTGGCTGCGCCCGCGGCGTTGGCGAGCGTCAGCGCCTCCTCCTCCGGCCAGCCGCGCAGGGAGGCATAGAGAAATCCGGCCAGAAAGCTGTCGCCCGAGCCGACGGGGTTGACGGTTTTGACCTTCGGCGCGGGAGCGTATTTCTCCGCGCGCGCGCCGAGGGTGAGCGGCAAAAGTTCCGCCGGACCGCCCGCGTCCGCGCCCACCAGGCAGCAGCCCCGCGCGCCCAGAGACACCAGCGTCCGCCCCACGCCGCGCTCGATGAGCGTCCACGCAGAAGAAGGGTCGGCCGAGCCGGTCAGCGCCTCCAGTTCGCGCTCGTTGGGCTTCAACAGATCCGGACAGCCTGCAACGCCCTGCAAAAGCGCCGCGCCATTGCTGTCCAGCACCGTGGCGACGCCCATTTGCTTTGCCCGCCGCAGGATGCCCGCCACGCGCTTTGCCGCCGCGCCCGGCGCGGAACCGCACACGGCCAGCACCCGCGCGCCGGGCAGGGCTTTGAAAAGCGCCTCCTCCAGACGGTCCAGGTCGCTTTCCCTCAGCGGTTCCCCGGCGCGGTAGTCTACCTGCTGGGCGAAGTCCCCTTCGCGCGCCCAGGTGTCGATCACGCGCGTGGGCGCGGGGACGTCCACGGGCAATACGTCGATGCCCTCCGCTTTTGCAAGTTCCCTGAACCGCGCCCCCGTCTCCCCGCCCAGGGGGCAAACCGCCAGCGATTGCACGCCCAGCGCGGCAAGCACGCGGCTGACGTTCACGCCCTTGCCGCCGGTCTGCCATGCTTCGCGCTTTGGCGGCAAACCGAAATCCTCGACCCACAGCGTGCGGTCGAGGCAGGGGTTGAGCGTCAGCGTACAAACTTCCATACTATCATTATAGCGCGTCTGGCCCCCTCCCGGACGTTGTTACGAATATTTTACAGGGCACGCCGCTTGTGTGCGCGTCTCCGTGGTGCTAGAATAAAATCGAAAAGTTTCCCTGCGCTAACTTTGGGAGGGAAGGGCTATGGAACTGACCTTGGAAAAATTGAAGGATGGCGAGAAAGGCGTGGTGGAGCGCCTGACGCTTGCCGGGCCGACCAAGCGCCGGCTGATCGAAATGGGCATCACGCCGGGAACGCAGATCTGCGTGCTCAAGCGCGCGCCGCTGGGCGATCCCATTGAAATTTACCTGCGGCGATACACCCTGACGCTGCGCGCCGAGGACGCGCGCAATATCTTCGTAAGGAGGGTGGAGGCATGAGCGTTACCATCGCCCTGGCGGGCAATCCGAACAGCGGCAAAACCACGCTGTTCAACGCCCTGACCGGTTCGAATCAATATGTAGGCAACTGGCCCGGCGTTACGGTGGAGCGCAAGGAGGCGCGTTTTGACCTGAAGGGCGAGGAGGCCACGCTGGTGGATCTGCCCGGCGTCTATTCGCTCTCCCCCTATTCCATCGAGGAAAACATCACCCGCCACTTCATTGCCCAGCACGCGCCGGACGTGGTCCTCAACATCGTGGACGCCACCAACATCGAGCGCAACCTCTATCTGACGCTTCAACTGATGGAACTGGAGCGCCCCGTGGTCATCGCCCTGAACCTGATGGACGAACTGGAGCGGCGCGGCGTCCGGCCCGACTGCGCGGCCCTTTCGCGCCTGCTCGGCGCGCCGGTGGTGCCCATTTCCGCCAAGAAGCGCCAGGGCTTCGAGGCGCTTTTCGAGGCCATTTACCAGCAGGCCAAGCGCCCCGTCGTCGCCTACATGGCGCGCCGCTACGACCAGAGCACCCGCAGGGCGCTGGAGGAGATCGTCTCCGCGCTGGGCGGCTCGGACAGCCACAGCGCCTTCGACCTGGACGAGCACCGCGAGCACCGCGACGCCGTGGAGCGCGACGACGACCACTCCGCGCAGGCGCAGCACCGCCACATCGGCGGCTACGAGGACGAGGGCGACGAGGACTTCGCCCCGCCGACCACCTGGGTGGCTGTGAAGCTTCTGGAGGGCGACGAGGAGATCAGGGCCTCGGCGCAGCTTTCCCAGGCGCAGAGAAGCCGCATCCGCGCCGCCATCGACGCCTATGTAGAGCGCGGCCGCGAAAAGCACCCCGGCATAGATTCGCTGACCCTGATGGTGGACGCGCGCTATGCCGCCATTGAAAAGGCCCTGGATGACTCCGGCTTTCCCCGCCAGCGCGAGCATGAAACGACGGTTTCCGACAAGCTCGACCGCGTGCTCACCCACCGCATTTTTGCCTTTCCCATTTTCTTTGCCGTATTGGCGCTGATGTTCGCCCTCACCTTCGGCTGGCCGGGCACGGCGCTGTCCGATCTGGTGGAGCAGGGCGTCGGCCTGCTTTCCGAGGGCGTTTCGGCGGCGCTTGTTTCCGCCCCGGCGTGGATTCGCGCCCTGCTGGTGGACGGCGTGCTCGCCGGCGTGGGCGGCGTGCTGGTGTTTCTGCCGCAAATTTTGATCATTTTCCTCTTCATGTCCATCCTGGAGGACAGCGGCTACATGAGCCGCGCCGCCTTCATCACCGACCGGCTTTTGCGCCGCTTCGGGCTTTCGGGCCGCTCGTTTATTCCCATGCTGATGGGCTTTGGCTGCACCACCACGGCGGTCATCGCCGCCCGTGGCGTGGAAAACGAACGCGACCGGCGCATGACCATTTTGCTCACGCCCTTTATGAGCTGCGGCGCGAAACTGCCGGTCTACGGCCTCATCACCGCCGCCATCTTCCCCGGAAGCAGCGCGCTGGTGGTATTGAGCCTCTATCTGCTGGGCATCGTGATGATGGTCATCGCCGGGCTGATCCTTCGCAAGACCGCCTTCCGCGAGGGCGAGACGCCCTTTGTCATGGAACTGCCCGCCTACCGCGTGCCGTCGGTGAAAAACGTCGCCCGCCGCCTGTGGGATCGCGCCAAAGATTTCGTTGTGCGCGCCGGCACCATCATCTTCGCCATGAGCGTGGTGGTCTGGTTTTTGCAGTCCTTCTCGCCCTCTTTCCAGATGGTCGCGGATCCGGCGCAGTCCATGTTCGGGCGTTTGGGCGCGTTCATTGCCCCCATCTTCGCGCCCCTGGGCTTTGGCGAATGGCAAAAGAGCGTCTCGCTGCTCTCCGGGCTGGTGGCCAAGGAAGCGGTGGTTTCCACCATGCAGGTGCTCTACGCCGCCGGTTCCACGGCGCAACTGGGCGCGCTGCTGACGGCGAAGTTCACGCCGCTTTCGGCCTACGCCTATCTTGTGTTCATCCTTCTCTATACGCCCTGCGTCTCCGCCGTGGCCGCCATCCGCCGCGAGACGGGTTCGTGGAAATACACGCTGCTTTCGGTGCTGATGCAGCTGGGCGTGGCCTACCTGATGGCGCTGCTGGTGTTCCAACTGGGCAGCCTCCTGGGGGCGTAGCATGGTCGTTCTTGCCTATATCGCCGCCTTTGCCGTCATCTTCGCCGCGGCGTGGATACTCGTGCGCCGTTTGCGCGCATTTTTCTTGACAAAGGGGCAAAGCGCGTGCGATAATTGTCCATATTCCCGCGGCGCATGCGGAAACTGTACGAAGAAGGACGAACGCCGATGAAACACATCTGCCCGAAGGGCTACCAAAGCGAACTGACGCTGCTGGAAACGCAGCAGGCCATCAAAATTCTGAAAGACTGCTTTCAGCAGCAGCTTTCCGCCGCGCTGAACCTCACGCGCGTGTCCGCGCCGCTGTTTGTGCGGCGGGACACCGGCCTCAACGACGACCTCTGCGGCGTGGAGCGCAAGGTGGCTTTCGACTGCCACGACGATCCCGGCGTGGAGATCCAGGTGGTGCAGTCCCTGGCCAAGTGGAAGCGCTTCGCCCTCGGCAAGTACGGCTACGCCCCCGGCAGCGGCCTCTATACCGACATGAACGCCATCCGCCGCGATGAGGAGACGGACAACCTCCACTCCATCTACGTCGATCAGTGGGACTGGGAAAAGGTCATCACCCGTCAGGAGCGCAACGAGGCCTATCTGGAGCGCACCGCCGCGCGCATCCACGCCGCCGTGCTCGAGGCCGAAACCGTGCTGCACAGCCGCTTCCCCGCCCTGCACCCGCGCCTGCCGGCGAATTTGACCTTTGTGACCAGCGAGGAACTGTGCGCGACCTATCCCGGCCTCACGCCCGAGGAGCGCGAGCAGGCGTTTGTGAAAAAGCACCGCGCCGTGTTTGTCAAGCACATCGGCTGGCCGCTGGGCGACGGCCGCCCCCACGGCGTGCGCGCCCCGGACTACGACGATTGGTCGCTCAACGGCGACCTGCTCTACTACCACCCGGAGCTGGACTGCTGTCTGGAGGTTTCCTCCATGGGCATCCGCGTGGACGCCTCCAGCATGTTCCGCCAGCTCAACGCCGCCGACGCGCGCGCGCGGCTGGATCTGCCCTTCCACCGCGCGGTGATGGAGGAAAAGCTGCCCCTCACCATCGGCGGCGGCATCGGCCAGAGCCGGCTGTGCATGCTGCTTTTACGCAAGGCCCATGTGGGCGAGGTGCAGGTCTCCGTCTGGCCCGCGGGCGTGGAGGAGGCAATGGCCGCGGGCGGCATACGGCTTCTGTAAGCGCCTCTGGAAAGAAAACGGGCGTCGCGCTGCGGCGTCCGTTTTTCTCCCCGTTGGTTTGCCCGCAACCGCGCGCCCGGCGCTTTCGCCGTCGTCCGCAAGCGGCGCCCCTGCCGCTGCTTTCGCGGCACACCCCTGCGCCGCAATATATTTTTTGATTTTGTGTCAGATATACTTGACAAAACGACGGATAAAGCATATAATTGGAGCAGACAAGGAGGGGAAAACATGAACGCATGGTTTGCAGGCGGCGCGCTGGCCGGTATCCTGGCGGTGGCCATCTACGGGGTCTTGAAAATGCGAAAGGAGAGCGCGCCGCGCTACGACGAGCGGCAGGCGCAGGCCCGCGCCAACGCGGCGAAGCTGGCGCTGGAAGTGCTCTCGGCGCTGATGCTGGTCAACGCCTTTGCGCGCGAGGTCTGGCAGTTTGCGTGGGCGGGGCCGTTTCTGGAGACGGTGGTGCTGCTGCTGATCGCGGGCACGGTCTATGTACTGCGCTGCGTGTGGACGGACGCCTACTTCACGCTCCGGGAAAAGCCAAAGACGTGGGCGCGCATCTTTGTCGCAATGCTCATCGTCAACGCCGCGCTGGGCATTATGGTCATCCTCGACGGCGACCTGGTGGAGGACGGCCTACTCACCTTCCCCGCCGCCAACCTGCTGATCGCCGCGATGTTCGCGGCGCTGCTGATCACGATAGCGCTCAAGCGCCGCAGGGACGCGCGGGAGGAGGCGGAAGCATGAAGGAAGCGGACAGGTTTGACGAGCGGCAGGCGATCGCCCGCGCCAAAGCGGGAAATATGGCTTTTCTCATCCTGCTGATGACGCTGTTTGCCAGCTGCGGCTTGCGGGTGCGGCTTGGCCGGGAGCGGGCGACGCCGGGCGTAGGGGCGCTCATAGCCATTTGCCCCGCCGCTGGCGCGTATATCGCGCGCTGCATCTATACGGGCGCCTTTTTCGGCCTGCGGGAGAGCGGACGGACGTTTCTGTGGCTCTGCGTCGCATGGGTGGTGTTTGGCGCGGCGGTCGTCGCGCGGGCGTTTTCGCGGGGTGGTCTGGCCGTGGACGGCATGCTGACCGACGATTGCCTGAGCATACTGGTAGCGCTCATCTATCTCGCCGCCCTCGTCGCCATGGCGTTAAAGCGCCGCAGGGACGCGCGGGAGGAGGCGGAGGAATGAAAAACCTGCGCCTCAAGGCCGCCCGCGCCGCGCTCGACCTTTCCCAGCAGGAATTGGCCGAGCGCGTGGGCGTTTCCCGGCAGACCATCAACGCCATCGAAAAGGGCGACTACAACCCCACCATCAACCTCTGTCTGAAGATCTGCCGCGAACTGGGCAAGACGCTGGATGAACTGTTCTGGGAGTGAGTTTCCCGGCGACTTCGCGCGCGGGCGCATGCGCCCTTTCCCGTGCCGACCCGTTGGCGAGATCGAGCGCGGCGATGCGGCGCGTCCCGCCCCTGTGCGCGCGTCAAGGCTGACCATTCGCGTCCGCCCCTGCGGGAGGGGCGGGCATCCGCGCGGTGCTTCTGCTTGCCGACGGCCTGCGCGGCGAAGCGCCAGAACACGGATCTACTTGGGCGCGGTCAGATCGTCCCGCCCCTGTGCGCGGCGAAGCGGTCTATGACGGGCAGCGATTTTGTCCGCTATACTACTCCCCGCCTCTGCGCGCGGCGAAGCGGCCCGTCCCGCCCCTGCGCGCGGCGCTGGCGCGTTGTGGGTTGCGGCTGACGCCGGTCATGCGCCGGCGCTTTTTCGCCCTCGCGGTTTCAACCTCTCGGGGAGCGTGTATTTATGGATTGAGAAGCCGCGCGTTTCGGCGCGAAACGGGCCGCGCGGGCGGCGGAGGCCAATTTGCCGCACGGACGGCAGGGAAAGGAGCACGCATGCACGATGTATTGACGGCCTTCGGCCTTACGCTTATCGCCGGTTTGAGCACCGGCGTTGGCAGCCTCATCGCCTTTCTGGCAAAGCGCACCAGCAGGCGCTTTCTTTCGGTGAGCCTGGGCTTTTCCGCGGGGGTGATGGTCTATGTTTCCATGGTGGAGATCCTCGCCACGGCGCGCGAATCGCTGTCGGTCCAACTGGGCGCGCGCGGCGGAGCCTGGGCGACGGTGGCCGCCTTTTTCGGCGGCATGCTGCTCATCGCCGTTATCGACAAGCTGATCCCTGCGGAGGAAAACCCCCACGAGGCGCGGCTGGTCGAAAGCGAACGGGAGAGCGCGCCCCGGCCGCAGAAACTGATGCGCATGGGCGTGCTTACGGCGCTGGCCATCGCCGTGCACAATTTTCCCGAAGGCCTGGCGACGTTTGTTTCCGCGCTGCAGGAGCCGAACGTAGCGGTGCCCATTGTGGCGGCCATCGCCATCCACAACATTCCCGAGGGCATCGCTGTTTCCGTGCCCATCTATCAGGCCACCGGCTCGCGGCGCAAGGCCTTCTGCTATTCGTTTCTTTCCGGTCTGGCCGAGCCGGTGGGCGCGCTGGCAGGATACCTTCTGCTTTTGCCGGTGATGAACGACACGGTGTTTGGCGTCATTTTTGCCGCCGTAGCGGGCATCATGGTCTTTATCTCCTTTGACGAACTGCTTCCCGCCGCCCGCGAATACGGCGAACATCACCTTTCCATTTACGGCCTGATTTCCGGCATGGCGATAATGGCGGTAAGCCTTCTGCTGTTTTTGTAAAAACGCCGGTCGCCTGCGCGCAAAGGTTTTCCGGGGAAAAGCGCGAACCGCGTTCCGGGCCGGGCGCGAAAAAAGGCCCGCCGCCGGTTTGCCGGAAAACAAAAGCGCCCCGTTTGCACGGGGCGCTTCATAGCGCTGACAAAGCCCACAACCGCAAAAATTGCCTTGATAAAATGAAAATCAGTGGCAATTTTGCTTCCTGCGTCAGCTGCACTTGCAGTCTGCGGTCACTTACGTCCATGTAAGCTCCCTTGACTGCAAGTTTGCCTCCTTGGCTTGCAGGCTTTCTCAACGCTCTGCCAGTCTGTTGACTTTGTCAACATCCTGAAGCGCTCCGTTTGCACGGGGCGCTTTGTCGCGCGTTTACATGGCCACGCGCTGCAGGCCGCTCAGTTGTACATACCCCACGCCGCCGCTGAGGGAGAGGATGCTGCCCCAGTAGCCGTAAGCGTCGGTCAGCAGAAGGATGTAGCCGTTGGGCAGCGTCGTCACGCGGCTGGAACTGGTGCTGGCGGAGGAGTATACCGTCAGGGAAGAGCTTTTGACATAGTAGACGTTGGCCATGCGCACCGTGCTGTAGGCTTCCAGATAGCCGGCGTAAGCGTAGCCGCGAACGCCGTATTCAGTGCACACATAGGCCATGCTGTCTGCGCGGCCGAGGTAAAACAGCTTCGTTCCCGTGCGCAGCGTGCCCAGCACCTGGCCCTGGCCGCCGACGTCCGAATGCAGGCGCACATAGTCGTTCTTCACCTGCAACACGGTTACCGTAGACGCCGCCTGCGCGCTGAGCGTGCCCAGCAACAGGCCCAGAACCACCGTCAGGCAGACCAGCGTGCGCAAACATCGCTTTGCGTTCATGATGGACACCTCCCTACCGTATTTTAACATGTTTTGCGCCCTTTGTAAACGCGTCTGCCGCGCGGGAAAAAAGTTTTTTCGCCGCGCGTATGTATACGGGGGGAAGCCCCCGCGTTATTCGCCCTCATGCGCGCCCTGGCGTTCGCGGAACAGCAGCGAAACGCACCACAGGCCGGCGATGCCCACGATCGTATAGATCACGCGGCTGGCCACCGCGGCCTGTCCGCCGCAGATGTAGGCGACCAGGTCGAACTGAAACAGCCCTACCAGCAGCCAGTTGATGGCGCCGATGATGGTGATGACGAGCGAAGTACGATCCAGCATAGTTCTTCCCACTCCTTTTCCGCCGGTTTCCGGCGTGATGGGAGTAGTATATCCGCGCGCCGCAGAAATATACTCAGCAGCGCCAACGCGCGTCCGGCGAGGGGAAACTGCAGGCGGAGGCCTTTTTCCGGGCGCTCTCCGCCTGTGGTTGTGCAAGCGTTCAGGTTCCTTTTCGATCTGGGACGCGATGCTGTAAACAGAAACGCCAAAGCACACCGCAAGGCAGTCGAAAACGCTGAAAGCATCGTGCGCAATCTGCTGATACAAAAGCGCCGCAAGGCCCAGGATAGCAAAGATCGCGCCGAACGCCTTGGCCGGCGCGGCGGCGCCCCTGATGCAGACGACGCCGCAGGCAAGCGCCAGCAGAGCCACTGCGTACCCGAGGACGACGACCATCGTTTCCTGCGTCTCATGTCCGGGCAGCGCGCCGCCGATGACCCCGGCAAGCGCCAGCGTTCCGAGCAGCGCGTAGACCAGCGCAAAGACGATCATGATAATGCCCACTGCCTTCAAGGCAGACATATTCGATTTGTTCGTGGTTGACGACCCTTTCCTCTCTGTTGTGGTTTGGGGGGCGGCGCCCTGTCCCGGAACAGGGGGATTTTGCGCTCCCGGGTCGCCGTTTTACCGCTGCAGCGTTACGGGGTTATTGCCCTGGGGACGCGAATTTTACAGAATCCAGGCCTGCCGGCCGAAGGCTAGCGGCCGCCGACGCGCAGGCGCAGCAAATTGAAGGCGTTTTGGCAGGTCAGGGTGCGAATCCAGTCGCGGTCGCCGCGCAGCATGAGGCGTTCGGCCTTCGCGCCGTCGGGGCCGGCGATGCCCACATAGACCAGGCCCACCGGTTTTTCCGCCGTGCCGCCGTCGGGGCCGGCCACGCCCGTGGTGGCGATGGCCCAGGTAGAGCCGCTCACCCGCCGCGCGCCCTCGGCCATTTCCCGGGCGCATTCGGCGCTTACCGCGCCGCATGTTTCCAGCGTCTCGGCGCGCACGCCCAGCACGCGCATCTTCGCCTCGTTGGAATAGGTCACATGCCCCTCGTGCACGGCGGCGCTGGCGCCGGGGCAGTCGATGAGACGGGAGATGAGCATGCCGCCGGTGCAGCTTTCGGCCGTGGTCACGCTCTGGCCGCGCTCTACGAGCATTTTCAAAACCGTCGAGGCCAGGCTGACCTCCTCGCCGGGGCCGTAGGCGGCGTAAACGGCGTCGCCCAGCCGGCGGCGGATTTCCGCCTCCATGGGGTCGATGAGCGCCGCGGCGTCCGCGCCCAGGGCCACGCGCGCGCTGATGCGCGCCGTTACCTCGCCCGCGCCGCAATAGAGGGCCAGGGTGGGGTTTTCGCCGTGGAAGAGGTCGAGAAGCACCGTTTCGGTCTTGGACTCGCCCACGCCGAAGATGCGCAGAAAGCGCGATTCGATGTGCTCGCCCGAGCGCCGGCGCAGGTAGGGGGCAAGCTGGCGCTCAAACATATCCTGCATTTCGCGGGGCGGGCCGGGCAGCACGGCCACGGCTTTGCCGTCGCGTTCGACGATGCAGCCCGGCGCGGTGCCGCAGGCGTTGGGCATGATCGTGGCCCCGCGCGGGAAATACGCCTGTTTGTAGTTGTTTTCCGTCATTTCGCGGCCGATGCGGCACATGCGCGTGCGCACGGCCTCCAGGCTTTTTTCGTCCAGTTCCATGGGCAGGCCGAAGTATTCGCCCACCATTTCCTTGGTCAGGTCGTCCTCCGTAGGCCCGAGGCCGCCGGTGGTGATGACCATGTCCGCGCGCGAAAGCGCTTCGTGGAGCGCCTGCTTGACGCGCGCGGGGTTGTCGCCCACCGTCGTATGGCGGTACAGCGTTACGCCCAGTTCCGAGAGCCGGCGCGAGATATACTGCGCGTCGGTATTGGCGATCTGCCCCATCAAAAGCTCCGTGCCTACGGCGAGAATTTCCGCGATCATGGTTCAACCTCCCCCGCGTTCGTTCTTTTTATCCTACCGCGACGTTCATCAAAAGCGCGAGCGTCGCTTCGTCCACCACGGCGTTGACGTCGGCGGGGTCGATCTCCGTCAGCGGCGCGTCGGGGTTTTCGGCGTTGTACTGCTGCTGAAACAGCAGCACGGCCTGGCGCGTGATCTGATCGTACACGCCCTGTTGCGGCGTGCCGATCTGGCCGAACAGGCCGCGCTGATAGAGCGCCATTTGCAGGGCGTAAACGTCCTCCGGCGAGGAATACTGGTCGATGCTGGTCGGCGTCTGCGGCGTGGGCGTGGCGGTCGGCTCCGGCGCGGCGACCATGAACTGCGCAGAGGAGGAGACGCCGTTTCCGTCGGCGTCAAGGGCGGAAACTTCGAGGGTGTAGACCTCGCCGGCGACGAAATTGCCGGCGGGA
>DVIA01000043.1 GCA_018711655.1 Candidatus Pullichristensenella avicola | reverse complement strand
GGTGTTCTTATTCAGGCAATCCAGCACGAAGCGGATGTGTTCGCTGTCCAGCTTCATAAACTTGGATTTCACCAGCTCCGCCGGATAGTCGTCACCGGCAACACGGATGGTCTTGCGCCGGGTGCAGACGGTTTCAAGGATCAGGTCTACAATCTCGTCCAGACGGTCGCCGTCATAGGGCAGATCGGCTTTCAGAATGTCATAGCTGATATTGTCCTTGATGATTTCCTCATACACCCGGTATGCCTCATTCGCATCCTTTCGCTTCCGTTCCGGCGGCTGTGCCGCCTTGCCCTCCGCAGGAGAGGGGTTTGGGGAAAGGATAGGAATGGATTGGGTACTTGATAGATCAGTATTTGATTTTTCTTTACTTGGTATATCTTTATTTAATTGCATTGGATTTCCCGATACCGGGTTTTCCGACGTTGGATTATCCGATGTTGGATTTTCCAACACCGGGTTTCCCAATCCCGGCTGTTCTTTCTCCGTAGTCTCTGGCCGGGGCTGCGGCTGCTCGTAGATGGTATAAACCATGTCGGCCATCTTGCCCTTGCCGTCCCGGTTCTGCTGGCGGGTGATATACCCGGCCTTTTCCAGTTCCCACACCGCCGTCCGTATGGCGTCGATGCTTTCCCGGTTGATAAGGGACAAGCCTTTCAAGGTATAATCCCAGTTTTCGGGCAGGGACAGCATTTGCGAAAGCAACCCTTTGGCTTTCAGGGACAGGTCTTTATTCCGCAGGTGGTGGTTGGACATCACCGTGTAGCCCCGGTTTTTCTCCACACGAAAAACTGCCATCTCGTCGTCAACTCCTTTCACTTGGAATAGAACTGCGTCAAGGGCGGTGAGCTTGCCCGGCTGGTAGGGACACTCTGCATACACGCAAAACTGATATTTCCAGTCGGGACGGTAGAAACGGCAGTCGCCGCAATCCTCCGGCGCTCCGGCGTCGCCGCTGTCGTAGTGGTCGAAGCCGGGCTTGCCTTGCATAAGGCTTTCAAAGGCGCGGTCGCCGCCGGATGTGAAATACATGGCGTCGCCTCCTTTCTGAATTTGGGCGTAAAAAAAGCGGCGTCCTTTTCTCCCACAAGGGGATAAGAGAACGCCGCTTCTGCGGTGTCGTATTCAATTTTAATCTGATGTGCCGTCTGGGTGGCGGGACAGTTCACGAGAAGTAGTAAGCGTGTCGAGGCTCATCCCAAAAGTAGTAATTTGGTAGTAAATTCAGTGGCCCTATCCCGTGATTTGCCCGTATTTACAGGCTTTTTTGAGATAATCAGAGTTGTTATTTTTAATTATAGCGATGCAAGATGTGATGGCAAACCGCTTACGGCATGATTTCGACCGCTTATTCCATCCATGGAAAATTATTGCCAATTGAAGAAAACCGCGAAGTCTGTTAAAATGTATACGATAAATTCGGCATGTGCAGAAGGAGCTATATATGAGCGACGCCTTGAATTTTGTCCTTCTCGACGACGTGGCAAGCCACAACCGCATTATGGAACAAATGCTGCTGGGCGTTTGCGGGGAAGAGGACATCCCTGTGAACATCGCCTTGAAAGCGTCCAATTTTGAGGATGTGCTCTCCTATGTGCCTCCCAACGCGCAACCTACGGTTTTTTTGCTGGATATTCGCCTGGATCAGGAGCAGAATGGGCTGGACGTTTGCCGCAGGTTGAGCCGGGAACGTCCGGACGACTATTTCATTTTTGTGACGGCGTATCCCAATTACGCCCTGGAATGCCTGAAGCTGCACGCCTATGATCTGCTTGTAAAGCCCATCCTGCGCGAAGATCTGCGCGCCTGCGTGCGATGCCTCTACCAGGAGATACTGCACGCACGCCGCGGCGCCGCCCTTCGCATTTCCATCGGATCGCGCACGATCTTCGTGCCCTCGGAGCAGATTTATTATATTGAAGTGGAGGGCCGCAACGTGACGGCGCATACGGCGCAGGGGGATTATACCTGGCGCGCCACGCTGTCGAACCTGGAAAAAGCGCTTTCCGGGCAGCGGTACGTCCGTATCCATCGCCGCTGCCTCGTAAACAGCGCCTATATACAGGAGTGGAACGACGCGGAGGACACGGTGCTTGTGCATGGAACGCCTCTGCACGTTTCCCGGCGCATGCGCAGGAACATGCTTTAAGGGGGAGGCCGCGTATGTCCGCATCGGCGTTGTTGCTTGCCAATTTCGCGCGCGAGATATTTACCGACGTTCTGATCGCGCTTTTCTATGCAGGCTTTGGCCGCTTCCTTCTCGGCGTTCGGCAGCGCCCCGGGCGCGTGGCGCTGGCCTGCGCAATCAACGCGATCTCGCATTGCATTTCGCGGCATCTGCTGTTTACCACGCTTTTTTCCTATCTGCTCACGGCGGTGGATCTGTTCGCCATCTGCCGCATCCTCTGGCATCCGCGCCGCGGCGCTTCGTTCTGGGGGCCGTTTGTCTTTTGTACGGTGATGATGATCCTCAATGAGATCGTCATCACCAGCATCTATATATCCCTCTGTCCCGAGGCCAGCGTTTCGCTTGACGTTGCCGGCGCTTCGCTGTACGCGCTCGATCCCCGTACATATCCCGTTTTGTTCCTTCTGACGGCGTTCTATCTGCTCGTGATCCTCGCCCTTCTTTGCTGGGGACGCCGGCTCTTCCGCTATCTGCGGACGCGCAGGGTGAACGTATTGCGCGTTTTGCGCTTCAGCGCGGCGGTATTCCTGCTTTTTATCGTATTGGCGTTGTTCGGCCTGGATTTTGACCGCGTGCTTCTGGAACACATGGACACGGCGTTGCAGGACAGCACGTTTCGCAGGAAAGTATACTTATACGCCGTATATTTTGGGCTGTCGATTCTTCTTGGGGCCTATGTATGGCAGGACATCCGCCAGTTCGCGCTGCACCGCGCCAACCTTTCCCTGAACGAAAAGAATGTCGCCTATCGGCGCATCATCGAAAGCACGCGCGAATACCGGCACAATATGGCGAACCTGCTCTACGGCCTTGAAGGCGTCATCCTCACACGGGATATGGCGCAGATCGAGGCGTATTATGCGGACGTTGCGCGCCGTTGCGCGCGCATCAACAATGAAAATGCCACCGCGATCAACCGCTTAAGCATTCCCGCCCTCGCCGCGTTGCTGCTTCGCAAGATGGACGATGCGGCGGAACAAGGCGTCCCGTTTTATCTGTCTGCGTCGGAGGGCTTTTCCTTCGGAACCATGCCGGCCGCGGCGCTTTGCGAGGCCCTGGGCAATCTGATCGACAACGCGCTGGAGGCCGCGGCGGCTTCCGCCTCGCCCCGCGTCGATCTGATGCTGCGCGGCGCGCAGGGATATGACGAGATCATCGTATCCAACACATATGCGGACGATGCCGATCTGCGCTTCCTTTCCGAAACGCCGCGCAGCAGCAAACCGGGACATCGGGCGACCGGCCTTGAATCGGTCCGCAGGATCGCGAAGAGATTTCGCTCGGTCTGTTTCAGCCAGTTCGTTCGCGGCCGCTACATCGAAAGCAGCCTGTGCGCGTATAAGCGTTGACAGAGGAGGCGGCGCCCGCCTTCGCCGGCCAGGCTCTGCGGCTGGCGACCTCTTTGCCGCGCGCCTGCTTGCGCTGCTTGAATTTCTAGGATCCTATCGGCGTCAAACTTCGCGCCGCGTTGTGGACGGGCCCCGCGGACCCGGGCATTCGGATATCGGCCGGATTCTACGACGTTCCCCGGCGCCTGCGTTTTTCCATGACGTCAGCCAACGCATTGTCGCATCTCCCGCTGCCAGGGAGTTCTGTGTTCCCCAAACGGCGACCGGCGCGATATGCCGGACTGCTGCGACCGTCGAAACAGGCGATCCGCCCAAAAACAGCCGACGATTCGCGCCCGCCGACCGCACGCAAAAGCAAACGCCGGCCCTGTCCCGCTTTCGGGACAGGGCCGACGCGCAACGACCGGGTCGCCCCGGAAAGGCCGGCGAATCGCCTTACGCCTCCTGATAGCCGATGCTTTTGAGGAAGCGCACAAAGCCTGCTCGTCCATTCTCGTCATGTTTGTAAACGCCGGCGTCGGCCAGCACGCGCGCGCATTTTTTGCCCAGCGCGCGGCGCACCGTGGCGGCGGGATCGTCCTTGGCGCCGGGCTGCGAACGCAGTTCTCTGGTCCATGCGGCGTGGGCTTCGGCAACGGGGACGTCCTCTGTGAGCGCGCGTTCCACCTCGGCAAGTTCGCTTTTGAGCCGCCCGGGCAGGATAAACAGGCCCATGACTTCGATCAGGCCAATATTCTCCTTCTTGATGTGGTGCAGGTCGGCGTGCGGATGGAAAATGCCCAGCGGATGTTCGTCGCTGACGCGGTTGTTGCGCAGCACCAGACTGAGCCGGTACTTGCCGTTTTCCATGCGCAGGATGGGCGTGATGGTGTTGTGCGGCTGATCGGTCGCGGCAAAAATGTCGCAGGCGGAGTCGGACCACTTGCGCCAGGCGGCGAGCATTTCGTCGGCAAGGGCGATCAGGTCCGCGCGCGAGGCGCTTTCCAACCGCACGCAGCTCATTGGCCAGTCCGCCACGCAGGCGCTCACGCCGGGGCGCGGGTCCTGCAGGGCGATCCAGACCCCGGCGTCGTCCATGGGGAAGCGATGATTGCCGCCCTGGAAGTGATCGTGCGAGAGGATGGAGCCGCCCACGATGGGCAGATCGGCGTTGGAGCCAATGAAGTAGTGGGGGAACTGATCGACAAAATCGAACATGCGCACAAAACCGTCGTGCGAAATGCGCATGGGCACATGTTCGTCGTTGAGCACGATACAGTGCTCGCCGTAGTAGAGATAGGGCGAGTACTGCATGTGCCAGAGGCGGCCGTTCAGCGTCAGGGGGATCATGCGATGGTTCTGGCGCGCAGGGAAGCCGGCGCGGCCCGCGTAGCCGGGGTTTTCGGCGCAGAGCATGCATTTGGGGTAGCCGGTTTTTTTGGCGTTGCGCTGGGCGGCGATGTCGCGCGGGTCTTTTTCAGGTTTGGAAAGGTTGATGGTGATCTCCAGCCGGCCGGCGGACGTATCCTCGAAGAAGCGGATATTCTTGGCGATGCGGTCCACTTTGATGTAATCGCAGCGGCGGCAAAGGTCGTAGAACCACTCCGTGGCGGCCGCCGGGCCGCAATCGCGGTAGAGGGCGAAAAAGCGTTCGCGCACGCGCGATGGTTCGGGGGTGAGCAGCCCCATGACCCTGGCGGAGAACAGATCGCGGTTTTCACCGCTGTCGGCGATCAGGCCGCGGGCCACGGCGGCGTCGGCAAGGGCGTCGAGCATCTGCGTGGCCGTTTCCGGGGCCTCGGCGCATGCGTAGTCGATCTCCTCGGGCGCGTCCATGGCCATGACCTCCAGCAGCCGGTTGACGTAAAAGCGCCTGTCCTGCGCCTCGATCAGCTTCCGGGCGATGGCAAAATCCACAAGGCGGTAAATCCATTCGGTCACATGCGTATCCATCGTATCACCTCGCCGTTATATTCCATTTCTATTATCCAATAGAACGGGCGCGTTGTCAATTCCATAAGGCGAATTCCCGCGAAAAAATGCGGCGCGGCAAAAGCCCGTAAAGAAGGCGCGTCCTTTGCCCGGCGGCGGATTTTGCCGCTTCAAGGCCCTGAGACGGGCGCAACCGCGCTCGCGCGCCGGTTTTCCCGGCCAAATTAACATAGAGGGCTTGCGGTTTGGCGAAATTTGGATTAAAATAAATCAAACGCATATTCCAAGGAAGAGAGGTCGATCTGGATGGATGTTCGCGCCCTGCTCAACGCAAACGACAACCGTCTGCGCGCGCTCTATGGCGGCGAAGTGCCCGCCGCGCGCTATGAAGCCCTGGCCGACGCCTTCCGCGCGCACTTTTCGCGCGAGATGGAGGCCTTCGTTTCCGCCCCCGGGCGCACGGAGGTCATCGGGAACCACACCGACCATAACCTCGGCCGCGTGCTGGCGGCGGCGGTGAACCTGGATACCGTGGCGGCGGTCGCGCCCGCCGCAGGCAGCGTGGTGACGCTCTGGTCCGCGGGCTACGACCGGCCGTTCGTGGTCGATCTGGCGGATCTGTCCGTCCATGAGGAAGAAAAGGAAACGACCTACGCGCTCATCCGCGGCGTGGCCGCGCGCCTCAAGGCGCTGGGCTACAAAATCGGCGGCTTCGACGCCTGTGTGACCAGCACGGTGTTCAAGGGCTCCGGCCTTTCCAGTTCCGCCGCGTTCGAGGTCATGCTCGTTGCCGTGTTCGACGCGCTGTTCAACGGCTGGGTGGTCAACGCCAAATTGCGCGCGCAGATTTCCCAATACGCCGAAAACGTATACTTCGGCAAGCCTTCCGGCCTCATGGATCAGATGGCCAGTTCCGTCGGCGGCCTTGTGACCATTGATTTTCTGCCCGACGACCCGGATGTGCGCGCCATTCAGTACGACTTTCAGAAAAAGGGCTATGCCGCGTGCGTGGTGACCGTCGGCGGCGATCATGGCGATCTCACCGGCGAATACGCCGGCATTACCACCGAGATGCGCGCCGTTTGCGAGGCGCTGGGCGTGCGCGCCCTGGCCCTGACGGACGCGGATCGGCTCACCGCGGCCCTGCCGGAGATGAAAAACCGCGTGCCCGACCGCGCCATTTTGCGCGCCTTCCACTTTGTGGACGAGACCGCGCGCGTGCAGGACGCCGTCGCTGCCCTGGAAAGGGACGACATTGGCGGCTTCCTGGACGATTTGGTCGCCTCCGGCGAGAGCAGTTGGAAGCTTTTGCAGAACCTCTATGTGCCGGGCAGCGACAATCAGGAAATGCCGCTGGCGCTGGAAATGAGCCGCCGCATGCTCGCCGGCCGCGGGGCATGGCGCATCCATGGCGGCGGGTTTGCGGGCACGATTCTGGCCTTTGTGCCGCTTGACACGCTTGAAGCATACCGCGCGCAGATGGACGCCGTGTTTGGAAAAGGCGCAACGGTGCCGCTGTCCATCCGTCCCGAGGGCGCGGTGGTCATTCGCTAAGGAGGAAAACCGTGTTTCTGATTCGCAACGCACGACTTTTCACGATGGACGGCCCGGGCTATATCGAGGGCGGGGACGTGCTTCTCGACGGCGGCAAGATCGCCGCCGTGGGCACGGCCCTGTCCGCCGCCGGGGCAAAGGAGATCGACGCGCGCGGCGCCTATGTTACGCCGGGATTTGTCGATGCCCACAGCCACATCGGCATGTGGGGCGACGGCGAACACAGCGAGGATGGCGACGGCAACGAGGCGACCGATCCGGTTACCCCGCAGCTGCGCGCCCTGGACGCGGTCAATCCCGTGGACCCATGCTTTGCCGAGGCCTGCCGCGCCGGCGTTACCAGCGTGGCTACCGGCCCAGGCAGCGCCAATGTGCTCGGCGGCCAGTTTCTGGCCATAAAGACCTGCGGCGCATCGCTGCAGGAGAGGATTTTGCGCGAGCCGCTGGCCATGAAAGCGGCCTTTGGCGAAAACCCGAAGGCGGTTTATGGCGCGGGCGGCAAGCGTCCCGCCACGCGCATGGCGACGGCCGCCGTTTTGCGCGAGGCGTTTTACGAGGCGCGCGAATACATGCGCAAGCGCGCCAATGCCGATGCGGAAAAGCGCCCCGCCTTCAGTCTCAAAAACGAGGCGCTGGCGATGGTGCTGCGGCGCGAACTGCCCCTGAAAATGCACGCCCACCGCGCCGACGACATCCTCACCGCCATTCGCCTGGCGAAGGAGTTTGATCTGCGCGCCTCGGTGGAACACTGCACGGAAGGGTATATGATCGCCGACGAACTGCGGCGTGCGGGCGTGGGCGTGATTCTCGGCCCCCTGCTTACCGAGCGCGGCAAGCCGGAACTAAAAAACCTGACGATGCGCGCCCCGGCCATTTTGCACCGCGCGGGCGTAAAATTTGCGCTGATGACCGATCATGGCGTCATTCCCGAACAATACCTTGCCGTGCAGGCGGGGCTTTGCGTGCGCGAAGGCCTGCCGGAAATGGAGGCGCTGCGCGCCATCACCATCAACGCCGCAGAAGTCCTGGGACTGGAAGCGCGCGTGGGTTCTCTCGCCCCGGGCAAGGATGCGGACGTCGTGCTCTTTGACGGGCATCCGCTGGAGACGCGCACGCATGCGTCGTTGGTGATCGTCAACGGCGAGATCGCATACGAAAGGACATAGGCGATATGGCGTGGCGCTTGAAAACGCGCTCGGAGGAGGATACGTTTGAACTCGGGCGGGCGCTGGGCGCCTTCCTGCGGCCGGGCGACGCAATGCTGCTTTCGGGGGACCTGGGCACGGGCAAATCCGTGCTGGCCCGGGGCGCGGCGCGGGCGCTGGGCGTAGAAGGACCCATGCCCAGCCCGTCGTTTACGATCATGTTTCCCTACGAGGGCCGCGTGCCGGTATATCATTTCGACCTTTACCGCCTGTCCGGCCAGGACGAGTTTGAGGCCGCCGGGCTGGACGAGTGGTTTGGCGGCCGCGGCGTGTGTCTGGTGGAGTGGCCGGAAACGGTCGATCTTGAGGCGCGCCCCTGCGTGCGCGTCGCCCTTCGCCGCGCGGCGCAGGAGGGCGCGCGCGACGTGGAAATTGAGACAGAAGGCGTGCCGCTTTCGGAAACGGCGCTTCGGCGCTGGATCGAGGCGTAAGGCGCGCGGAAACGGCGGCGCGCTCCGGGACGGTTCGGGCGCGGCTTGCGCGCCGGTAAAGCGCCGCCCATGACGCTGCCCCGCGCAAGCGCACGACGGCCTGGACGATGGAGGATGGACGATTGAACATACTGGCGGTGGACACTTCCGGCCCGGTGGCGGGCTGCGCGGTGATGCGCGACGGCGCGATCGCCTATACGGCGGCGCTGCGCGTAGGCATGACGCATTCGCAGACCATTTTGCCCGCCGTGGACGCGGCGCTGCGCGCCACGGGCCTGCGCTGCGCGGATATGGACGTCTTTGCCGCCGTTGTCGGCCCCGGTTCCTTCACCGGCGTGCGCATCGGCGTGTGCATGGTCAAGGGTTTCGCGCATGCGGCGGGGAAACCCTGTTGCGCCGTCAATGCGCTGGAGGCGCTTTCGCTGAACCTCGCCGGTTTTGACGGCCTGGTCTGCCCGGTGCTCGACGCCCGCCGCGGTCAGGCGTATTGCGCCGCCTTCGACGTGTCCGCCGGAATGCCCGTGCGCGTCGCGCAGGACGCGGCGCTGCCCCTGACGGCGTTTCTGGAATCCCTGCCGCGGGACGGGCGGCTGGCGTTTGTCGGCGACGGCGTTCCCGCATATGCGGACGCCGTGCGCGCCGCGCTGGGGGCGCGGGCCTTTGTGCCGCCGCCCAATCTGTGCGATCTGCGCGCCGACGCCGTTTGCGCGCTGGCGGCGCGGCACCCGGAAGCCTGGATGGCGCCGGCGCAGTTGAAGCCCTATTACCTGCGCGCGCCGCAGGCCGAGCGCGAGCGCGCTGCGCGCCTGCAAAAGGAGGCCGGCGCATGACGGAGATATCGCTGATGCGCGTGGAGGACGTCGAGGCCGTGCACGCCATCGAGGAGGCCTGCTTCGCCATTCCCTGGTCGCGCGAGTCGTTTTTGCGCGAAGTGACGGAAAATCAGTGCGCGCGCTATCTGGTTTTGCGCGAGGACGGGGTGTGCGTGGCGTATGCGGGTATGTGGTTTGTTTTGGATGAGGCGCATGTCACCAACATCGCCGTGCGTCCGGATCGCCGCGGAAAGGGCTATGGCCGCGCCATTACCGAGGCGCTTTTGCAGCTTGCGGCGGACAGCGGCATGACCTGGATGACGCTGGAGTGCCGCAGGTCCAACCTCGTGGCGCAGTCGCTTTACCGCAAGCTCGGCTTTGTGGAAGTGGGCTTTCGCAAGCGCTATTATGCCGACAACAACGAGGACGCGCTGATCATGGCCCTGGAAAAGTTGCCCGAAGCGCGCCCGGAAAACGATCCGTATCTGCACAGGGAGTAACCGCGCGTTTGCGGCAGGGAAAGGCGTTTGTTTACGCGCGCAGTCTGGACATTTTCCAAAAACTGCGCTACAATAGCGGGGGAGGCACGGATGTATTTCGACGATGCGGGCGTAAAGCTGTATTATGAAAAAACGGGAAGCGGCGCGCCGCTGCTGCTTTTGCACGGCTGGGGAGGCAGGGTGGACAGCTTCCTGCCGCTTACGCGCGATTTTTCCGCCGCGCGCACCGTCTACGCCGTTGATTTTCCTGGCCATGGCAACAGCCCGGAGCCGCCCGCGGCCTGGTCGGTGACGGAATATATGGAACTGATCTGGGCGTTTATGCGCCGGATGGATATTGTCGGTTGCGACATCATCGCCCACTCCTTCGGCGGCCGTGTGGCGCTTCTGCTGGCGGCGGAGCACCCCGAAGCCGCGCGGCGCATGGTGCTCACTGGCTGCGCGGGGCTGCGGCCGAAGGCTTCGAAGAAAAAGAGCCTGCGTTCGCGCCTGTACAGGGCCATGCGCGCGCTGGCCGACAACGCCCTGACCCGCCGCCTGCTGGCGGGGCGTGTGGAGGTTTGGCGCGAGGCGCTGGTGCAGAAATTCGGCTCCGCAGACTACAGGGCGCTTTCCAAAACCATGCGCCCGACGTTCAACCGCGTCGTCACGCAGGATCTGCGGCCGGTGCTGGGCCGCATACGCGCCTCGACGCTGCTGATCTGGGGCACGCAGGACGCGGATACCCCGCTGTGGATGGGCGAAGTCATGGAAAAGGAGATTCCCGACGCGGCGCTGGTACGCCTGGAGGGCGGCGGACACTTTGCATATCTGGAACAGTATGCAAAGTTCAAGGCCATCGCCTGGAAATTCCTGATCGGATAATAGAGTTAGGGGTAGTGTATGCCGTTTACGCTGATTCGCATCGTGCTGGTGGCCGCGTGTTGCGCGATCGCCTGCCGGCATTTTGTGCACATGTTGCAACTGGAAAGCTATCAGATTCCCGGCTATCGCCGCTGGATGAGCCGCAACCGCGACCGGCTTTTGAAAAACTGCGTTCTGGTCGGGCTGGGCGGAGCGATTCTCAGCTGGTATCTGCCGGTGTTTTTCGCGCTGTTCATCACCGAGCGCGCCCGTCGGGAAACGGCGGCGGACTGGGTGATGCTGGCGCTGTTCGTGGTGGCCACGGCGGCGCTCGCCGTGCTGGATCTGCGCGCCCCGGCCAAAAAACCGCTGGTGTTTACGCGCCGCGTGCGCAGGCTGTATATTGCCATCGCGCTTCTCTGCCTGGCGGGAACGGCGCTCCTTTCGGCGATGTCCCTGCCGCCGTATCTGCTTTACGCGGCCAACGCCTATATCGTCATGGGCGCCGCCGCGGCCATGCAGCCCGTGGAAAACCACATCAATCGCCAGTTTTTCGAGCGCGCGCGCAAAAGGCTCGAGGCAAGGCCCGACCTGATTAAGATCGGCATTACCGGAAGTTACGGCAAGACCTCGACCAAATTTGTCCTGCGCGATATTCTTTCGCAGAAATACCGCGTTTTGGCGACGCCGGCCAGTTTCAACACGCCCATGGGCCTTTCGCGCGTCATCAACGAACAACTCAAGCCCGAGCATCAGATCTTCATTGCCGAAATGGGCGCGCGCCATGTGGGCGACATCAAGGAACTGTGCGAACTGGTGCGCCCGAAATACGGCCTGCTCACCAGCGTCGGGCCGCAACATTTGGAGACGTTCGGCTCCATTGAAAACATTGCCGGCACCAAATATGAACTGATCGAAGCCCTGCCGGAGGACGGCATCGCCTTCTTTTCCTCAGACGGCAGTTATGTGGATCGCCTGTTCGCCCGTTGCGAGCGCGAGAAATACCGCGTTGGTTTCAATCCCGATCGGCAGCCGTACATGCTGGCCGCCGATATCGAAGTCGGCCCGCAGGGCAGCCGCTTTACCCTCAAGTGCGCCGACGGCGAAACCATGCGCTGCCGCACGCGCCTTCTGGGAAAACACAACATTCAGAACATCGCCCTGTGCGCGGCCGTGGCCCACAAGCTGGGCCTGACCATGGAAGAAATTGCCCGCGGCGTGCGCGTGATCGAGCCGATCGAGCATCGCCTGCAACTCATTCCCGGGGCCATGACCGTCATCGACGACGCCTTCAACTCCAACCCCGCCGGTTCCCAGGAGGCGCTCAACGTGCTTTCGGGCTTTTCCGGGCGGCGCATCATCGTCACGCCCGGCATGGTCGAGCAGGGCGAAAAAGAGGACGAGCTTAACTATGCCTTCGGCACGCAGATGGTCAATTGCGTGGACGTGGCCATTCTCGTCGGCCCCAAGCACACCCGGCCCATTCGCCAGGGGCTGATCGACTCCGGATTTTCCCGGGACGACATTCATGTGGTTTCTGAACTGGACGAGGCCAGCGCGCTTCTGCGCGTTATCGGCCGAGCGGGGGATACAGTGTTGTTTGAAAACGACCTTCCCGACAATTACACCGAATAGGGAGGAACGGATATGCTCAATATCGGCGTGATCTATGGCAGCCGCACCTGCGAACACGATGTTTCCATCATCTCCGCCCTGCAGGCGGCGCAGGCGCTTGACAAGAAAAGTTACAACGTAACCTATATCTACATCGGCCGCGAGGGAACCTGGTATACGGGCGAGGCGCTGGCCGACATCCGCTTTTACGAGAAATTCGATCCCGCCCGCGTAACGCGTGTGCTGCCCGCCGGCGAGGACGGAAAGCTGATCCTCTATCATCTTCCGGAGAAGAAAAAGCTTTTTGGCGGCGTTGCGGCCGAGCGCGCGGCGGTGCTGGACGTGGTTATGCCGGTGATGCACGGCCTCAACGGCGAGGATGGGACGCTGCAGGGCCTGCTGGAGATGTTCAACGTGCCCTATACTTCGGCGGGCGTGATGGGTTCGGCCGTGGGCATGGACAAGATCACCATGAAATTGCTGTTCAAGGGCTGCGGTTTCCCGGTGGTGGAGGGCATGTGGTTCGACCGCGGCCGCTGGAGCCGCGAGCGCGAGGGCGTGATGGACGACGCGGAAGCGCAGATCGCTTACCCAATGATCGTCAAGCCCGCCAACCTCGGCTCCTCCATCGGCATCAATGTCGCCCATGACCGCGACCAGCTGGAGGACGCCATTGAAACGGCCGTGGCCTACGACCACCGCGTGCTGGTGGAGAAGGCGGTTTCCCCGCTGCGCGAGGTCAACTGTTCCGTGCTCGGCTATGGCGACCAGGTTGAGACCTCGGAACTGGAAATGCCCGTTACGCGCGAAGAATTTCTCACCTTCAAGGGCAAATACGAAAGCGGCGCCAAGGGCGCGGAGGGCATGGCTTCGCAGGTGCGCGTCATTCCCGCGCCCATCGGCGAAAAGACGGCCGAGACCGTGCGCGACCTGGCCGTGCGCGCCTTCCGCGCCATGGACCTGAAGGGCGTGGTGCGCATCGACTTCATCCTTGATGAGAACGAAAACGTTTTTATCAACGAGGCCAACACCATCCCCGGTTCGCTGGCCTTCTACCTCTGGGAGCCGAAGGGTGTGGCCTTCTCCCGCCTGCTGGACCGCATGGTGGAATGCGCCTTCAACGCCTATGCGGATCGCAGGGCCTCGGTGTTTTCCTATGATTCGTCCATCCTTTCGCACATCCTGCGCGGGTCCAAGGGCGCGAAGGGCAAATTGGGCCGCTAGGAGGAAGCCATGACCAGACTTTGGGTGCGCCTGATGAAAAAACACAGGATCGACCGCCAGACGACGGTGGAGTGCGCCTTCAACGGCGCGCGCGCGGCGCTGGAGGAGGCCTGTCGCGCGCTGGACGTGCCCAGGCCGATCTGGCTGCCGAAAAACGAGCGCGAGTTTTCCTCCTTTCGCATGACCGCCTTTACGGCCGATCACTTTGTGGAAGAGATCGGCTTTGAACGCATGGAGATCGAGTTTCTCGACGATGTTCGCCGCAAAAGCGGCGACCCTCGCAACGATTTCAGCTTCTGAACCGGCCGTGGCCGCTCCAATGGAGGCGCCCCCTGAATTCGGGAAGCGCCGGCCGCGGCGTGCATGCCGCCGCGAACATTCGCTGCGGGCCGCCGCCCCTTTCTTTGCGGGATGTTTTTGCACAGGGGGCCGTCCGGCGTCGGGCTGACGGCCTTGCCCGGAGGACGGCGCTTTCCCCGCCGGCACCAGAGGATTTTTCTACGACTATGGCGGACGTTGGACAAAAGGCGTAAAGACACAGGCTTTGCCTTCGCGGGAGGGCGTAGCCCCCGGGAAGGCCCGCGCGCCCCGGCAAGGTCGGCGAGGCAGGGGAGATACGCCTGCGTGGGAAAGTGCGCGGCGAAAAGCGCGCCCTCTCGCCGCTCTGCAAGGCCATGCCGGAGACGGGCTTCCGCGGCGGCGAAGTGGTCATCAGCCACGGTCTCAACGAGCCTTTGGTCGGAAACTGGCCGGCCGCATCCGCGCCATCTGGGAAAACGCCCGCATTTCCATCCTCCCCACGCGCGGCCTGTGCAGCGATTGCGCCGAGCGCGACGGCCTCATCCTCGCATTCTGAAAGGGGAGGAAAGTTGTATTGACATTTGATGGTTCAGAACGTATAATGTCCCTGTAAAATCCATACAAAAGAGGGGCAGGGCAATGAACGAAAGCAACATCGGGCAGACCATCAAATCCGTCGTTTCCATCATCTGCGTCATCGGCATCATCGCCTGCGTCATCGCCGGCATCGCGCTCATCTCGCAGGGCCTCGGCGCCATCGGCTGGCCGGTCATGCTCGTGGGCGCTTTCTCTATGGCTATCACCTATTTGTTCCTGTACGGCTTCGGAGAAATCGTGGACAAGACCTGCGCAAACAACGCCGCCCTGCTGCGCATCGAGAAGGAACTGGAAACGCTCAAGCAGGAAAACAGGGAAGAGAGCAGACCGGCAGCCGCGCCGGAGAAAGCTCCCGCCAAGGCGCAGCCCGCGGCAGCTCCGGCCGGATCCTCCACCAGCAAGCCCAAGCCTCTAGCGCCTCAACAGCCCAAGATGGAGGCAGCGATCGCTTCCAAGGAAGTCATCAGCAAAGAGATGATGTCCGACATGCAGGAACTGAAGAGCGCCACGGAGATATACGATTATCTTTCACAGAAGCTTGAAGCGAGTGACGAGGATACGCAAGAGCTTTTGAAGGTCATACACGCCACGGCGGTATCAGAGAAAACTTATGGGAACGCTTCCAATAATGCGCTGACAAAGATCAAGTCCTTTGTCAAGCATGGGAATAGGGTATTTTCTGTTGACCGCAGCGCCCCCACTTTGATCTGTCCCGCCTGCGGGAAAGAGCAGAACGCAAATCGAACGGTCTGCATCTTCTGCGGCGCGCTCTTCCGCCAGTGACCAGAGCCGTCCGGCCGCCCCGGACGGCTTTTCCCTGCCATGCGCCAAGGTTTTACCATGCCCGCCGCGAATTTTGCTTGACTCCGCCGCCCAAACTTGCTATAATCATATTTGCCGGTGACGGAGAGGAGTAGCGCGCAGGCTCCCAAGAGAGGGCGGTCCACAGGCTGCAAGGCCGCCTGGATGGCCGAGGCGCGAAGGTCGCTCCCGAGGCGGGCGGGCGAAGGGAAGTAGTCCGCCGGGGCGCGCCCCGTACAGCGCAAAGAGGCCCCGCGAGGGGCAAATAAAGGTGGTACCGCGGTCTGTCCCCGCCCTTTGGCCGGGACAGGCTTTTTATATCGCACGGAGGGAAGACCATGCAGGAATTTAAGATGGACAAGGTATTTTCGCCGCAGGATGTGGAAACGCGCATCTACGAAAAGTGGGAGTCATCCGGGGCCTTCAAGCCGGTCATCGACCCGGAGAAGCAGCCCTTCACCATCGTCATGCCGCCGCCGAACATCACCGGCCAGCTTCATGTGGGCCACGCGCTGGACGAGATGCCGCAGGATGTGCTCATCCGCTACCACCGCATGAAGGGCGACCCGACCCTCTGGGTGCCGGGCACGGACCACGCCTCCATCGCCACCGAGATCAAGGTGGTCGAGGCCCTCAAGGCCGAGGGCGTCTCCAAGGAGATGATCGGCCGCGAAAAGTTCCTCGAGCGCGCCTGGGCGTGGAAGAAGGAATACGGCGGCCGCATCGTCCGCCAGCTGCGCAAACTGGGCGTTTCCTGCGACTGGTCGCGCGAGCGCTTCACCATGGACGAGGGCCTCAGCCGCGCCGTGCGCGAGACATTCGTGCGCCTCTACGAAAAGGGCCTCATCTACCGCGGCGCGCGCATCATCAACTGGTGCCCCACCTGCAAGACCGCCCTTTCCGACGCGGAAGTGGAGTATGTGGAGCAGGATTCCCACCTCTGGCACATCCGCTATCCCGGCGCGCACGGCGACATCGTCGTCGCCACCACCCGCCCGGAGACGATGCTGGGCGATACCGGCGTATGCGTCAACCCCGCCGACGAGCGCTACAGGGACATGGTGGGCAAGACCGTCACCCTGCCGATTATGAACCGCGAAATTCCCATCGTCGCCGACGATTACGCCGACCTCGAGTTCGGCACCGGCGCGGTGAAGATGACCCCGGCGCACGACCCCAACGACTTCGAGGTCGCCCAGCGCCACGATTTGCCCATCATCCGCGTCCTCAACGACGATGGCACCATGAACGAAAACGCCGGCAAGTTCGCGGGCATGACGCGCGAAGCCTGCCGCGAGGCCGTGGTGGAGGAACTGAAAACGCTGGGCCTGCTGGTCAAGGTCGAGCCGCTCAAGCACAATGTGGGCACCTGCTACCGCTGCCACGATAACGTCGAGCCCCTCGTCTCCACCCAGTGGTTTGTGAAGATGAAGCCCTTGGCCGAGCCCGCCATCGAGGTGGCGAAGAACAGGGAACTGGTCTTTGTTCCCGAGCGCTTTGAAAAGACGTATCTTAACTGGATGGAGAACATCCGCGATTGGTGCATCTCCCGCCAGCTCTGGTGGGGCCACCGCATCCCCGCCTTCTACTGCGAGCAGTGCGGCGAGATTACTGTCTCCCGCGAGGACATCACCGCCTGCCCCAAGTGCGGCGGCCGCGTCCATCAGGACGAGGATGTGCTCGACACCTGGTTCTCCTCGGCGCTGTGGCCGTTCTCGACCCTCGGCTGGCCGGAGGAGACGGAGGATCTTCAGTACTTCTACCCCAACAGCGTGCTCTCCTGCGGCTACGACATCATCTTTTTCTGGCTCGCGCGCATGGTGTTTTCCGGCATCGAGCAAATGGGCAAGTGCCCCTTCCATGTGGCGCTGATGCACGGCCTCGTGCGCGACGCGCAGGGCAGAAAGATGAGTAAGTCTCTCGGCAACGGCATCGACCCCATCGCCGTCATCGACAAGTATGGCGCGGACGCGCTGCGCTTCTCGCTGGAGATGGGCGTCTCCCCGGGCGCGGACGTGCGCATGTCGGAGGAGAAGATCGAGTCCTTCCGCAATTTCGTCAACAAGATCTGGAACGCCTCGCGCTTCGTCTTGATGAACCTCGAGGGCTTCACGCCCGAGGGCGTGCCCAACGCAGACAAATTGGAACTGTGCGACAAGTGGATACTCACCAAGTTCCAGGAGACCGCGCGCGAGATCACCGACGACCTTGAAAAGTTCGATCTGGGCCTGGCCGCCACCAAGCTCTACGACTTTGTGTGGAGCAATTTCTGCGATTGGTACATCGAGCTTGCCAAGCAGGGCCTCAACAGCGGCGACGCAAAGCGCAAAAAGGCCACGCAGGAAGTGCTCTACGAGGTGCTGCTGGGCACGCTCAAGCTTTTGCACCCCTACATCCCCTTCGTCACCGAGGAGGTTTACAGCTACCTGCCGGGCGTGGAGGGCATGCTCATCACTGCCCGCTGGCCCGAGGCGCGCCCCGAGTTCGATTTCCCGGAGGAGACCGCCCGCATGGAGGGCGTGATGGAGGTCATCCGCACCGTGCGCAACCTGCGCGCCGAGATGAACGTCGCCCCCGGCCGCCGCGCCACGCTGCTGCTCAAGCCGCACGCGGGATGGAAGGACGCGCTCGCCGCCGCGGAGGGCTATTTCCGCCGCCTGGCCTTCGCCAGCGCTGTGGAGATTCTCCCCGCCGACGCGCCCAACCCGGAAAAGTCGGCCAGCGCCGTCACCGGGCCGTGCGAATTGTTCATGCCGCTGGGCGAACTGGTGGATGTGGAAAAGGAGATCGCCCGCCTGCAAAAGGACAGAAAGAACGTCGAAGGCGAGATCGCCCGCGCGCAGGGCAAGTTGAACAATCAGGGATTCGTCTCCAAAGCTCCCGCCCACCTCATCGAACAGGAAAAGCAGAAGCTGGAGACCAACAAGGGCCTGCTTGTCAAGCTCGAGGCCCGCATTGCCGAAATGGAGGCGCTGCGCTAAGACGCGGCGCGCCGGCGCGGAGGAGGCTGCAAGCCCCTCCGCGCTTTTGTTTGCGCGGGCCGGCGCGCTGGTCGGCGGCGTTTGGCGCAAACCCCGTGCGCTGCCGTCTGCCGAGGAAGGAATTTGTCCCGGGGGAAGCGCCCCGCGCTTTCCCGGAGCGGCTGGAGACGCCGCCTCCCGCATTCGCGCGCCGGCGCGGCTCCGTTTTCAGAAACGCCGCGCGTGCCGCGCTAAGGACTTCGCCAGCATGCGAACCGCACATGGCGAACGGCGCGGCATGCGCGCAAAGCGCCGCGCCCCGCGCTTTCCCGGAGCGGCTGGAGACGCCGCCTCCCGCATTCGCGCGCCGGCGCGGCTCCGTTTTCAGAGACGGCGCGCGTGCTGCTTCGAGGACTTCGCCGGCATGCGAACCGCACATGGCGAACGGCGCGGCATGCGCGCAAAGCGCCGCGCCCCGCGCTTCCCCGGGACGGCTGGAGACGTCGCCTCCCGCATTCGCGCGCCGGCGCGGCTCTGTTTTCAGAAACGCCGCGCATGCTGCTTCGAGGACTTCGCCGGCATGCGAACCGCGCATGGCGAACGGCGCGGCATGCGCGCAAAGCGCCGCGCCCCGCGCTTCCCCGGGACGGCTGGAGACGCCGCCTCCCGCATTCGTGCGCCGGCGCGGCTCCGTTTTCAGAGACGGCGCGCCGTGGACGCATCCTGCCGGGATTTCCCGCGCTTTGCGGTCAGGGGAGCGATGGGGGGCGGGTCGCGCCATGCCGCGCCTTGAATTTGGGCCGCGCTGCAAGGATTCGAACGGAGGAGCGGGCGCGCCCGAAGCATTGCGCGCCTTTCCGTCAGGGCCGCCTGGAACGGGAAGGCGGAAAACGCACCGGCGGGACGGAAGCATCAAAACTCGTCCGGTAAGGAGAACGCATCGCTCCAGGCGATGAAATGTATGCCTTTGGCGACTCCTGGGAAACACGCGCGCGGCCGTGGCTCAGGCGCGCCGTCGAATCGCCGGTTAAGCCTGCGGGCGTGGTTTTGCGCCGCCCTCGATAAGCGCGTGATGCAAGGCGCGCAGCGCGTCCGGCAGACAGTTGGCGCGCACGCGCATGAGCAAACGGTCGCTCCATGCGCCGAGCCAGCGCGGCCGAATGCCTGCGGCGCGCAGCGCGGAGACGGCGCAATTGGGCAGATCCATCGCCTCCGGCGAGAGGATCGCCAGCAGTCCCGCGCCGCTTTCCAGCGCCCGGCCGGCAAGGCAAGGTACTTTTGCCCGCGCTCCGCCGGAGATGCGCGTGCCAGGCCGCTCGGGGTGAAAACTGTTTTTCAGCGCCGTGGGAATATCGGCGCGCATGACCGGCAGCAGACTGTCGGGGTGGAGCACCTGCGCTCCCATGGCGCTCAAAAGGCGCATTTGCCGATAGCTGACCTCCGGCACGCATATGGTATTTTGCACCACGCGCGGATCGGCGGACATCAACCCGTCCACATCCGTCCAGTTTTCGTACAGGCGCGCGCCCATCGCGCCCGCGACCAGCGCGCCGGTAATGTCCGAGCCGCCGCGTGGAAAGGTGCGCACTTCGCCGCGCCGCGTCGTGCCGTAGAACCCTGGAACGACGGCGTTTTTCAGCGGTCGAAGCAGCCGCGAAAGACGTCGGTAAGTCTCCTCCAGATCCGCCGTGCCGTTCTGGCGCAGGCAAACGGCCTCCGCCGCGTCTACAAACGTCCAGCGCAGACAGCGGGCGAGGAGATGGCCGCACAGATATTCGCCCCGGCTTGCGGCAAATTCCGCGCCGCGGCCGGGGATTTCCTCCCGGACGCGGCGCAACTCGCCCTCCATGTCCACGCCCAGCGCCGCCGCCATTTCGCGAAAGCGCGCCAGCGCCGCTGCCAGCGCTTCGTCGTCGCCATTCCCGGCGCGCAGGAGCAGATCGGTAATTTTTTCATCGCCGTCAAAGCGCCGCCCTGGCGCGGATACCACCACAAAACGGCGCGCGCCGTCGCGGCGCAGGATCGCCATGGCCTGCCGCACGCGCGAAGCGTCGCAGAGCGAGGTGCCGCCAAATTTGCATACGATCATGTCGTTTCCTCCCGTGGGGCGGAGGGCCGCTCCCCGGCATCCTATGGCCCTGGATGTCGGAGGGTGCGCGGAGATAAACAGACTGCGTTCTGTTTTATTTTTGTTAATTTGCGAGAGATTGAAGGTTTTTTTGCGTGCATGTGGTATATACCTTCAGTAGTGGGAGGGCGTTTTGCCCGGATCCTGCGTGGGCCCGGACGCGATAATTTGCCGCAAAATGTCGAAAAATGATGCAGGAATCGACGCGGCGGACGGCGAATCATAATACAAACAAGCAGACGTCGCGTGGTTGTCCGGGCGACGGATGGTTTTTCCCGGAGAGGTGAACATGTCGGCAAGATTTTCTGACGCGTGGCTGGAAGAATTGCGCGCGCGCCTCAGCATTGAGGAGATCGTTTCCGAATATGTCCGCCTCAAGCCCAAAGGTCACCGCTGTTGGGGCCTCTGCCCGTTTCACAACGAAAAAACGCCTTCGTTTTCCGTGGACACGCAAACGCAGCTGTTCTATTGCTTCGGCTGTCATAAGGGCGGCACGGTGATACAGTTCGTGATGGAAATGGAGCGGCTGGACTTCCAGGAGGCGGTAAAACTGCTGGCCGAACGCGCGCATCTGCCGCTGCCGGCCGAGGCAAAGGAAAAGGGCGCAGCGCTGCGCCCGGACGAGCGTGAGCGCATTTACAACGCCAATGTCGCCGCGGCGCGGTTTTTCCACGCCACGCTGTGGACGGACGAGGGCGCGCAGGGGCTTTCCTACCTCTACAAGCGCGGCCTTAGCGATGCGGACATTCGCCGCTTCGGCCTAGGGTTTGCGCCGCGCGGTTGGGACGGTACGTTGCGCCATCTCGCCGGCGAGGGTTTCGATCAGGCGATTTTGGAACGCGCCGGGCTCGTCGTGCGGCGCGAGGGCGGCGCTTACGACATGTTCCGCGGCCGTGTGATCTTTCCCATCATCAACGCGCAGGGCAAGGTGCTGGGGTTCGGCGGCCGGGCGCTGGGCGAAGCGCAGCCCAAGTATTTGAACACGGCGGATACGCCGGTGTTCAACAAGCGCCAGGGGCTTTACGCGCTCAATTTCGTCAAAAAGGAGCGCGGCGTCGGCCGTCTGGTGCTGGTGGAAGGCTATATGGACGCCGTTTCCCTGCGCAAACACGGCGTGCAGGGCGTGGTGGCCACGTTGGGAACGGCGCTGACCGAGGAACAGGCCAGGCTGATGAAGCGCTACGCGCCCGAGGTCTGGATCAGCTACGATGGCGACGCCGCCGGGCAGAAGGCCGCGCTGCGCGCGCTGGACATCCTGGCGCCAACGGGATTGAAAGCCCGCGTGATCGACTATCCCGAGGGGATGGATCCGGACGAGTTTATCCGCGCGCGGGGGGCCGCGGGCTTTGAGGCGTTGAAGAAGTATGACGCCGCGGAGTACCGCATGCTGCGCGCGCGCGATGGATTGGATCTTGCCACGCAGGAGGGCACGACGCAGTACGCGCTGCGCTGTTGTCAGATATTGCGCGGCGTGCAAAACCCGGTGGAGATGGAGAACCATTTGCGCCGCCTGGTTGCGGAAACGGGTTATGACCGCGAGATACTGCTTCAGCAGATCGGCGTAAGCGCGCCCGCGCGCGAGGAACGCCCCCGCGCGCTCCGCCCGCGCGGAAGCACCGGGGAGAACGCAAGCGCGGCCGAGCGCGCGCTGCTGACGCTGTTGAGCGAAGGACGCATTCCTGCGCAGACCGTCGATCCCGGCGATTTTGACGCCGGCCCGTTGCGCGATTGCGCGGCGTGGTTAATTGAAGGCAAAAGCGTCAATGCTTTTCTGGAAAGGCTGGACGACGAGGCGCGGGCGCGCGTTTTGCCGGCGCTCAACTATCAGCCTCTGCCGGAAAGCCGCGACGAGGCGCTGAAAATGGCCGAAGACGCATTGAACGCCATCCGCGGCGCGCGCCGCGCCGGAGAGGTCGAACGCCTGCAGGCGCAGGCGGCTACCGCCGACGCGGAAGAGCGGCGCAGAATCTACGAAAAGATAGAGAAGCTGTATTGAACCTTCTCTGGACATGACCGGTCGAAAGGAGAGGCCAGCATGAAAAAGCCGAACGCAGAAGTCATGGAAGCCCGCGTGCGCGAGCTGATCGAGACCGGCAAGAGCAAAGGCGTACTCACATATAAGGAAATCGTTGAGATGCTCGGCGATGTGGAAATGGATTCCGAGCAGTTCGACCGCATCCTCGACACGCTCTCGGGGCTGAATATCGACGTGGTCAAGGACGAGGCTATTCCCGAGGCCGTGCCCGTGCCGGATACAACGGAAGAGGAGATTGATCTGTCCGTACCGGAGGGAATATCCATTGACGACCCGGTGCGCATGTATCTGAAGGAAATCGGCAAAGTGCCGCTTTTGACCGCCGATGAGGAAATCGAACTGGCCAAGCGCATGGAAGAAGGCGACGAAGAGGCGAAAAAGCGCCTCAGCGAAGCCAACCTCCGCCTGGTGGTTTCCATCGCCAAGCGCTATGTGGGGCGCGGCATGCTCTTTTTGGATCTGATCCAGGAGGGCAACCTGGGGCTGATCAAGGCGGTTGAAAAGTTTGATTACCGCAAGGGCTACAAGTTCTCTACCTATGCTACCTGGTGGATCCGACAGGCCATTACCCGCGCCATCGCCGATCAGGCCCGCACCATTCGCATCCCCGTGCATATGGTGGAGACCATCAACAAGCTCATTCGCGTTTCGCGCCAGCTTTTGCAGGAGTATGGCCGCGAGCCCCTGCCCGAAGAGATCGCCGAGGAGATGGGCATCCCCGAGGACAAGGTGCGCGAGATCATCAAGATCGCGCAGGAGCCGGTTTCGCTGGAGACGCCGATCGGCGAGGAGGAGGACAGCCATCTGGGCGACTTCATTCCCGACGACGACGCGCCCGCGCCGGCGGACGCCGCCGCCTTTACGCTGCTCAAAGAGCAACTGATGAACGTGCTGTCCACGCTCACCCCGCGCGAGGAAATGGTGCTCAAGTTGCGCTTCGGCCTCGAGGACGGCCGCGCGCGCACGCTGGAGGAGGTCGGCCGCGAGTTCAAGGTCACCCGCGAGCGCATCCGCCAGATCGAGGCCAAGGCGCTGCGCAAATTGCGCCACCCCAGCCGCTCGCGCAAATTGAAGGATTCCATCGACTGATGTTGCCCGAAAACGCCATATCGCTGGGCGCGCGGCTTTCGGCCATACGCGATTTGGCCGGAAGCTGCGCAAGTTTTGCCGACATCGGCGCCGATCATGGCCGCCTGAGCGCCCACATGCTTTTGCACGGCCTGTGCGAGCGGGCGCAACTGGCCGATATTTCGGAGGCGTCGCTGGTCAAGGCGCGCAGGCTCATCTATGGCCTGGGGCTGTCGGAGCGGGCGACGTTCTGCGTCGGCGACGGCGCGCAGGCGCTGAAGGAGCGACCAGACGTGGCGGTCGTCGCCGGCATGGGTGGGCAGACCATCGCTGGCATTGTCGAGCGCGGGAGGGCCGTCCTCTCCGCCTCCCGCCTTGTTTTGCAGCCCAACGTGGCCGCGCCGGAATTGCGTATGCGCTTGCAGGCGGCGGGCTTTTGCATCGTGGAAGAAGTCATCGCCCGCGAAGGGCGCAGGCTGTATGTGATCATTGCGGCGCAGGCGGGGCAAATGCGCCTGTCGCCGGAGGAAATGGAAGTCGGCCCCGTGCTTCTGCGCAAGCGCCCGCCGCTTCTTTTTGACTATGCGGCATTCCGCCTGCGCGTGGCGGGCAAGGCGCTCGCAGGCGCGCGGCGCGGACAGGGCGACGCCGCGGCCCTGGAACGGGAAATTTCCATTTGGGAGGCGACTGTCCATGGCGACGGTTCGGGACATTCTTGAAATCCTGGAGGGCATCGCCCCTCTGGAAACGCAGGAGGAATGGGACAACGCGGGCCTGCTGGCCGGCGATCCTTCCTGGCAGGTCACGCGCGCTTTGGTGGCGCTGGATCTGTGCGCGGAAGTGCTTGAAGAGGCGAAGGAACTGGGCGCGGAATTGATCGTTACGCACCATCCCATCCTCTTTGGCGGGCGCAAGAACCTGCGCGAGGACGATCCGGAGGGCAGGCTGCTGGCGGACCTGGTGCGCGCGCGCGTGGCGCTGATCGCCATGCACACGAATTTTGACAACGCCGATGGCGGCGTCAACCGGGCGCTGTGCGACCGGCTTGGCGTGCGTCAGAGCGCGGCGCTGGAAAGCGGCATGCGCATCGGCGATTTTGAACCGACGACGCTTGCCGACTTCCGCCGCCATGTGGAAACGGCGCTGGGCGGCGCGGTGCGCGCCTATGGAAAACCGGGCCGGGCCGTCCGCCGCGTGGCGGTGTTGGGCGGCGCGGGCGGAGGGTATGCCTCCATCGCCCAGGCCGCGGGGGCGGACGTCTATGTCACCGGCGAGATTTCCTACCATGCGGCGCTCAATTGCGCCGCGGCGGGGATGGCGGTTCTCGAAGCCGGCCACGCGGCGACGGAGCACCCCGCGGTGCGCGTTCTGCGCGAAGGTTTACAAAAAGCGATAAATGCTGTAGAATATAAGGTGGAGACTTTTGAGAGCGCGCACAGGCCGTTCTTGTAATATGGAGGGATGCTCGTGCAGTTGGATGATCTTTGGAATTTCATGCAGGTCGATATGGAGGCGGACAAGTTCGAGGGGCAGATGCGCCTTTCGCCCAACCGCCAGAAGCTGCTCAAGCAGCGCAATTTCATACTCGAACAGCAGAGCAACATGAAAAAGCTCGAGGCAGACGTGGCCGTCATGCAGGACAGACTCGCGGCCGTCGGCGACGAGGCGAAGCGCTTGCAGGCCGTTTTGGAGAACATGGTCGAGCAACTCGACGCCAATCCGCCTGCGGATGTGGAGGAGAGCGAGCGCCGCGCCGAGGCCGCGCAGCGCCTGACGGAGACGCTGGCCCGCTACGAGCAGGAACTGGTCAAAATGCGCAAGGACGCCGAAGCGCGCGACCGCCAGCAGAAGGAGATCCGCGTGCGCGCAGCCAAGACCAAGCAGGAATACGATCAACTCAAGCAGGTCTACGATCAGGAATTCAAGCGCGATACGCAGAAGCTGGCGCAGATGCGCGAAAACATCGAAAAGGAGGCCGCGAAGCTCGATCCGGCGCTTTTGAAGCGCTATCGCGCCATCAAGCAGCATTGCACGCCGCCGATGGCGCGCCTGGTGGAGGGACAGTGCAGCGGGTGCTTCATGTCCCTGCCGTCGGCCACGCTGCGCGAACTCAAACTGGGAGAGAAAACGGTGGAATGCGACAACTGCGGCCGCATTCTCTACGATCCCAAATAGCGGGACTTCTCCCGCCCCTTGAAACAGCGAAACCGTGAGGGCGCCGGGCGGCCGCAGGCGGCTTGTCCGTCTGAGGAAAGTCCGAGCTCCATAGGGCAGGGTGCCGGTTAACTGCCGGTGGAGGCGACTCCAAGGAAAGTGCAACAGAGATATACCGCGTTTCCTTTGGGAAACGTAAGGGTGGAAAGGCGAGGTAAGAGCTCACCAGCGGCTTGGCGACTTGTCCGCTCTGTAAACCCCACCTGGCGCAAGATTGATAGGGGAGCATATGCGGCGGCCCGTCGCGCTCCCGGGTAATCGCTTGAGCCCGCTGGCAACCGCGGGCCTAGATAGATGGCCGTCCAAGACAGAACTCGGCTTACAGACGCCGCTCACGTTCGCACGCCGCGCCTTCGGGCGCGGCGTTTGTTTGCGCAAAGCCGTCCGCGCTGGAAGCAATGCGCCAGATGGAACGCTTTTGCGGGCGCGTCCAGGAGACGCGGGCACGGGCGGCTTGCTTCCTTGCCGGCGGGCTCCGTTGCGTTGCGACGCGCTTTGCGTCCACGCGGCGTGCGCAGGCGCGGCGGTCAAGGCCGGCAAAATGCGCCGCACGCGCTGCGCATCTGCGTGGGCGCGGGCTGGCTGGGAGAAGTTTGATCGTGGACGGCATGCGACCCGCGTCTGCGCATGCGCATGCAATGGGGCGTCGGGCGCGAAGGCAAACCTCGGGCCCGCCCGGACAGGAGCGATGCCAAATGTCGCAAGGCGGAGGCGCGCGCTCGGGGAAAGCAGAGGCGCTTTGCGCGCCGTGTTTTCGCATTCAGCATGGCGGCGGGTGCGAAAGCGGAACCTCATACTGTCCGCGGCTGCGTTCCATTCTCCTGCCTGCGAACAGGAGGACGCCCCGGCGCGGCGCATGGATCCTCCGATCGGCGCGGGGCGCGCAGGAAAACGGTGAAACGCGCAGGACCTGGGAGAAGATGGCAGGCGCAAATGCGGGAGGGCAGGGGCAAAAATCGGCCGCAGGCCCCTCGCGTTTCCTTTCCCGGCCGCGGTGTTGCCTCGACGCTGGAGGATTTGCGCGCGCGGGCATGTTAAATTTCGCTCTGCGCGCGCTTTTTGCGCGCCGCGATTTGACATGGACGCGCATTTCAGGTATAATAATTCGGAAGCCGCTCATGGGGGGCCTGTAAACGCGCGCAAGCGCTGCCCGGCCGTGGCGAGTATTGTGAACAGGAGGTGCAACGCGTGTACGCAGTCATTCAGACCGGTGGCAAGCAGTACCGCGTCCAGCAGGGCGACGTTATCTTCGTTGAGAAGCTCGACGTTCAGGCGGGCGATGCGGTGAAGTTTGACCAGGTGCTCTTCGTCGGCGGCGAAGAAACCAAGATCGGCACGCCCGTGGTCGCTGGCGCCAGCGTAGAGGGCAAGGCTCTTGCGCAGGTCAAGGGCGAGAAGATCGTCGTCTACAAGTACAAGGCCAAGAAGAACGAGCGCAAGAAGCAGGGCCATCGTCAGCCCTACACGAAGGTCGAAATCACGGCCGTGAACGCCTGATGACGACTGTGACCGTCTTTTGCGAAGCGGACGGCGCGCTGTCCGGTTTCGATTGCCGCGGTCATGCGGACTATGCCGAAGCGGGCGAGGATATCGTCTGTGCGGCGGTTTCGGCGCTGACACAGGGAACGCTCAACGGCCTTCTCAATGTTTTGAAAGCGCCCGTGGACTATGCAATCGACGAAAAGGACGGCATTCTCACCGCCTCGCTGGGGAATGTTCCAGAGGACAAGCGCGCGGGAGCGCAACTCCTGCTCAGAACGCTTGTTTCCGCTCTCCAAATGCTTGAGGCGGACTACGCCCGGCATATCCGGGTGATCTTTCAGGAACGGAGGTAGGCACATGTTCAAGATGAATTTGCAGCTTTTCGCGCATAAAAAGGGAATGGGCTCCTCCCGCAACGGCCGCGACAGCCACGCGCAGCGCCTGGGCACCAAGCGCGCCGACGGCCAGTTCGTGCTGGCGGGCAACATTCTCGTGCGCCAGCGCGGCACGCGCATCCATCCCGGCCACAATGTGGGCATCGGAGACGACGATACGCTCTACGCCAAGATGGACGGCGTCGTCAAGTTCGAGCGTCTCGGCAAGACCCGCAAGCAGGTCAGCATTTATCCCAAGACCGAGGCCGCCGCGCAATAACGGCGAACGCGGGATCAGGACATGCCGAAAGGCACGTTTCAGATTGTCTGAAAACTCCGGTTTTCAGGCAATCTTTTCAGTTGCGGCGCAGTTGGAAGGAACGCGTGGGGGCCGCGTGGGGGCCGGTGTCCTGGCTCGCAGCCCGGGTTTTCGCAGGGGCTTTCCTGTGGATCGGGCCACGGCAAGGCGCCGGCATTGGGGCCTGCGCGCAGGGGCGTCGCCCTGTCGGGCGGCGAAACGGGCGCGTGGCTTTGCGGCAATATCGCGACCGGGCGCGGTCAACGTCGCCCAGCCTGCGGCGATGGAAAAAATGCGCCGCGCCGCGATTCGCGGACGTTCCGGCGCCCGCTGCCAAGCGCGCCCCGGCCGAAGCGCTTTGCCATGAGCGGCGAAAGATGGACGAACCCCTGCGCGGGCCTCTCGGCGCGCGGCGCAGCGGCCCATGAGCGCGCTTTGCGGCCCTGCGAACGGTGGCTTCGACGGTATCCGCCGCCGGGAAGCGGGGAGATCTGCCTTTGGCGCCGCATTCAGCGCGGAGAAAATGCCCGCGGCAAGCAGCCGGCAGAAGGCTGAAAATCCTGTGTGAAAATGGTGAGCGTATGGAAATACAAAAGCGGAAGATAGACCTGCGTCTTTCTCTTATCGACGCGGCCCAGTGTTTTCACTGGCTGGAAACGGAGCGCGGCTTCGGCGCGGTGTTGGATGGCAACGCCGTATGGCTGCGTTCGGATGCGGAAATTGCCGACGCGCGCCTGCGCCGTTATCTCGATCTGGATCGGGATTACGCGGCCATCGCCCGCGAATACGCGGAATTTCCTGCCGCGCAGCAGGCTTTCGCCGCCTGTCCGGGCCTGCGCGTTTTGAACCAGCCGGCATGGGAAACGCTGTTTTCCTTCATCCTTTCGGCCAACAACAACGTCGTGCGCATCCGCTCGCTGGTCTACGCCATCTCCCGCGCCTATGGGCCCGAGGCGGACGGCCTATACGGCATTCCCGGCCCGGAGGCGGTCGCGGGCGCTTCCGAGGCCGAATTGCGCGCGCTCGGGGCCGGCTATCGCGCGCCGTATCTTATTGAAACGGCCCGCGCCGTCTGCGAAGGGTTTTCCCTGGAGGCCCTGCGCGATCTGCCTTACGAGGAGGCGCACGCGCGCCTGACCACGCTCAAGGGCGTGGGCGACAAGGTGGCGGACTGCGTGCTGCTTTTCGGCTGCGGTCACGCGGAGGCCTTTCCCGTCGATACATGGGTGGCGAAGCTTTTGCACGAATGGTTCGGCATGCGCGGCTCCCGCCGCCATCTGGCGCGCATGGCGCGCGAACGCTTCGGCGCGCACGGCGGCATATTGCAGCAGTTCCTGTTCCACGCCGCGCGCACTGGCGCGGTGAAACTGTAGGGGAGGGGAGACGATGCTCGGCGTATGGGTCAATTTTGCCGGCGTGGTGGTCGGCGGCCTGCTCGGCACGCTGCTGCGCGGCGGCATTCCCAGGAAATACCAGACGGCGCTCAATCAGGCGCTGGCGCTGTGCGTGCTGGTGATCGGCGTTTCCGGCGCGATCAAGACCTCCAACGTCCTGATCGTCATTGTCTCGGCGGTGGTCGGCACGCTGGCGGGCGAGCTTTTGCGCATCGAGCGCGGCCTGGACCGCCTGGGCGAGTGGGCGCAGGCGCGCTTTTCCCACGGCGAGGGCGGCTTTGCCGAGGGCTTTGTCAACGCCACGCTGCTGTTTTCCGTCGGCGCGATGGCGGTCGTCGGCTCCCTCGAGGCGGGGCTGCGCAACAATCCCGATACGCTTTTGGCCAAGTCGGTGATCGACGCCGTTTCGGCGGTCATCTTCGCCTCCACATTTGGCGCGGGCGTGATCTTTTCCGCCATTCCGTTGACCGTCTATCAGGGCGGCATCGCCGCGCTCGCGGGCGTGCTCGCGCCCTTTCTTACAGATGCGCTGATCGGCGAGATGTCGGCGGTCGGCTCGCTGCTCATCATCGGGCTTTCCTTCAACATGTTGGGCGTGACGAAGGAGCGCCTGCGCGTGGGCAACATGTTGCCGGCCATGCTCGTGCCCTGCGCCTATTTTCCCATTGCCGAGTGGCTGGGGAAGCTGTTGTGATGGAGATGCGCGAATATCTTGTGCCCATTCCGCCGCTGGAGCGGTGGAGGCGGGACGTGGCCGCGCGGCCCACGCCCTTCACCGGCGGCCTGCGCGCCGACGCGCCCGAGGGCGCGCGCTGCGTGCGCCTGTTCGTGTTGCCCTACGCGCCCTTTGTATCGCAAATGGGCGAAGCGACGCTTTCGGCGTACTACCTCGCCTCGCAAACGCTCTATGAATATGTCAGGGCCAATTGCGAACGTCCGGCTTTTCGGCTGCCGCTCAAGCCGATCCTCGCCGGCTACGGCATCGGCAGGCGCGGGCGCAACGGCCTTGTCGCCATCGAGGGCATGGGCACCTGCTTCGCCGTCGAGGCGGCCTGGAGCAAAGAAGAGGCCCCGCCCCGCGCCTGGACGGAGGAACCGCCCCTGGACGACGCCTGCAAGGATTGCGGCCGCTGCCTGCGCGCCTGTCCCGTTCAGGCCCTGGACGGCGCGGGTTATGTCGATACCGACCGCTGCCTGCGCGCGCTGGCGGCGAAAAACGCCCCGGCCATGCCCGAGGCGGCCATGGCCCTCACCGGCAACAGCCTCTGGGGCTGCGACCTCTGCCAACGGGCCTGCCCGCGCAACGCCGCCGTCCGCCCCGTCCCCATGCCGGAGGACGTGCGCGCCGCCATTTCCCTTGACCGCCTGCTGGCGGGGGACACGCATGCTTTGGCCCCGCTGATCGGCGCGAACTACGCGCGCAAAGCGCGCATGCGCATCCGCGCCTGCCTGGTCGCCGCCTGCCTGGGCAGGCGCGAGCACCTTCCCGCCATCCGCGCCCTGGAGGGCGACCCGCTCGTCGGCCCCTACGCGAAGTGGGCGGCGCGACGGCTGGAAGCTGTTTGATGATTTTCGCCCTTAAGCCCGAAAACACTGCGTTTTCGGGCTTTTTCCTTTTCTGCTCGCCCGCTTTATAGCGCACGCGCCCTTCCTCTTTGGCAGAGGCATTTCGATGGATACGCAGGAAATGCAGCGCCTTCCGGACAATTTTTCACGCAGTATGCCGAATCAAAATAATCTTCTTCAAATTGCGGCATGTTAACCCTAAATACATGGAATATTCGATTGAATTTTGCGGGGGGGGGTATAATGTTGGCAAAAACTGGAGTGGAGGGAATGCGTATGCGGGCAATGGTGTTTTGAGACTTGGGAATCGAGGCGGTTTGAGCGGATCAATCTTCCTTAAAAAATTCAGGAGGTATGAAAATGAAGAGGTTTGCGCATGTTCTGATCGCTTTGCTGTTGATATGCAATTCGCTTGCGTGCATCGCCGAAGTCGCGCCGGAAGCAGAGGCCGGCACAGAAACCGACGCGCTGGAATTTATCCCTGGAGAAAGGCTGGACATATTTGAGCAGGACGGAATAAATGTATATCTCACCGGAGAGGTTGTAGATGAAGGCCTCCAGTTTTTGCGGATGGAGGCGATCATCGAAAACGATTCAGATAAGAACATTAGGGTTTGCTACAACGGCGTCGCGAACGGCTGGAGCGTAAACAACTCAGTAATGGGCGGCAGCAAGGCCACAGTCAATGCAGGGTCCAAGGCGAAGTCCTACATATGGCTGCTCTATGATGATCTTGATATTGCAAGCTATAATGATCTGGAAACGTTGAGCCTTACGTTTACGGTCGAGGACAGCGATGATAATTCCGCATTGTTTACATTGGGGCCGATCAGTATAGCGTTGGGAGAACTTGAGAAGGAAATCACATATTATGAAGATTGCCCGATCCTGCCAACGCCCGAGAGCTACATTGACGTAAGGCAATCCAGTTCCGGCAGGCGTTCTGTCAACAATCAAGTGGTCAGCATCAGCTATAGCTATACGCTGAAAAATGAAAATGAAGATGCGCAGGACGTTTACAATGCATATATCAATGCGCTGCAGGATGACGGTTTCACCGTTGAAGAAACGGCGGATGAATACGTTGTTTCCGATGGCGGCACGCATATCGCCACAATTACATTTGACGCCGGGACGATGAACATCGAGATCGTTCCCGGAAATGAGGATATGGTAAGCCGGGCGGATGCGGCGTCCTCTGAGACGACGGATGCGCAAACCGCCTCAATGCTGGCGCTGGGCGAAACGGTCACAACCAATGACTACGAATTCACGCTTGAAAACGTTGAACTGACCTATGAATTGCTGCCCAGCAATACGAGTGGATTTTACGAATCGTATCCGGCGGAATCCGGAAAAGTATATCTGCATGCAGAGGGCAGCCTGAAAAACCTGATGAAGCGGGATATTCGAATTGGGGAACTGTTCACGGTTATTGCCATTTATGGAGATGGTTACGGATATTCCGGGTTTGTGGTCGTAAATGACGGAGATAATCAGTTTAGCCACTGGAGCAACGATGTGGCTGCGGTTCCGTTGGAAACTTGTCACGTCCATGCCCTGATAGAACTTCCGGAAGAGGCGAGTACGAGCGACGAAAACCTGTTGCTTGTGATGAAATTGTCAGACGGCCGTGACTATCAATACAATTACCGCGTCAAGGGAGAAAGCGGCGCCGCCAGTGCGGAAGAAACGGCTTCTTCGAGGGAATACAATGATAGAGATACTGTCAGGAGTGTGCAGACCGCTTTGAACGAAGCAGGCTACGATTGCGGAACGCCTGACGGCATTGCGGGAAAGAATACACAGGCAGCCATTTCCGCATTCCAGCAAGACAATGGCTTAAGCGAGACGGGGACAGTTACCCACGAGTTGCTCTTGGCTCTGGGCATCGTAGACGAATAATATAACCAACCCCCATTATCCTTTGAAGGATAGTGGGGGCTTTTTCTGTAAGGACGATCATTTTCTTTCCTTGGACATGAGGCAAAATGAAGCGTTTTTTAACAAAACATACACGAAACGCTTTTCATCAAAACAATTATCTGAAATCATCACATTAACATTAAATACATATGAATTTCTACTGAAATTTTCGGGGGGTGGGTACAATATTGGCAAGAAATGTAAATGGAGGGGTTGGGTATGCGGGCAATGGGAAACTGAGCCGGAACAAGAGTGCGCCGTCGGTTGTTGGCATGCGTTCAAGGAAGTTGCGAGAGGAGCTTAGGGACTGGGGCGGTTCAAATCGCCCCTGAATTGCAGGAGGAAGGAAAATGAAGAAATTTGCCGCCGCTCTGTTGGTTTTCGCGCTGTTGATAAGCAGCGCTGTGGTTTGGGCAGAATCTGAAACGACAACAGATACGGGTATTTGGGAAAAGCGCGCCTATGTGGATGAGTTTGATTTGCCGACCGACGAATACTATATCAGCAACAAGGAACCAATTGTAGGCAAATTCAGCAACAGCGCGACGACGGATTCAGAATTATTAACATATATCTATATTGACAAAGGATATAACTATAATGATATAAGCATTTCATTCAAACTGATCGAATATGGGAATAATGTAGTGAAAAACTCATACTCCAGAAGTTTAGAATATGACGTGGCCATGATGGATGGCGCTGGAGAAAAATATTATTTCAGCGCATTCATGCCAAGTGGTGAAGATCAAATTTATGTTGACACTGAAGAGTGCATAACAGTTCTCACCGCCCTTTGCGAACCTGGAACAATACGGTTTGTTTTTACTGAGAAGGAGAACCCCATCAGTAAGTACTCCTTCATAATTGAGGATTCATCGGGACTACGTGATCTATTGCCGGCCAAGAATACTGGGAGATTCAGCGATGGCATGTGCCAATTCTGGAACATTATGAATCTTCACGGATACATCAATACTTTGGGGGAGATAGTCATTCCCTGCATTTACAGTACTGCCTATGATTTTTGTGAAGGAATTGCTCCCGTATGCAAAGACGGTCAATGGGGAGTAATTGATACAAATGGAGAAGTTGTTATTCCATTTGGCGAGTATGAATCCATAGGAGAATTTAAGGATGGCATGAGCGTTGTCAAAAAAGACGGAAAATTCGGCTACATAGACTCTACTGGCGCGTTGGCTATTCCTTGCGAATTTGATGCTGCCTATGACTTTAGCGAAGGGCTCGCTTGTGTATATTCTGTAGAAGATAGAGTGTGCGGGTATATTGATAAAACAGGCACCTTAGTCATACCTACTTTCGGTTATGGAGATAAGTGTTATTTTGAGGATGGTTTGGCTCCTAGCTACGATTGGTTGAAACAGAAATATGGTTGCATAGATAAAGCAGGGGAGATGGTTATTCCTGCTGAGTTCGATAACATCTATGGATTCAGCGATGGGCTTTCTTATGCAATCAAAGATGGCCAAAGATGCTATATTGACAAAACGGGCCAAATAGTTATCACTGACTATGACGGAGGCACTTTCTCTGAAGGCCTCGCGCCTGTAAAAAATGGTGATAAATACGGTTATATTGATACAAATGGAGAAATCGTTTTGCCATTCCAATATGATCATGCATATTCCTTCAATGAAGGTGTCGCTGTTTTTATCACGAAAGGAAGAAATGGTTTTGAAGACGGGAAGCAAGGTGTAATCGATAGAACAGGCGACATTATTATTCCCTGTGAATATGATGCCATTTCATACAATGAAGGCTATTTCTCTCTTATAAAAGATGGGAATATTACAGTTGTTTCCCGAGATGAACTTCAGCCCGGCTGGGAAGAAGATATTGCCGAACAGGAAGAAGCGCGCAAGGCTGAGGCTGAAGCGCGAAGGATGCTCATGGAATACACCGACCAAGAAACGATACAGAGCGTCCAAGCGGCGCTGAACGAAGCAGGCTACGATTGCGGAACGCCTGACGGCATTGCGGGAAAGAATACAAAGGCAGCCATTTCTGCATTCCAGCAAGACAATGGCTTAAGCGAGACGGGGACAGTTACCCACGAGTTGCTCTTGGCTCTGAATCTCATAGACGGCGAATGATACGATCATTTCCCGCTGCCCTTTCGATGGTAGCGGGATTTTTGCGTCCATGGAACCGTCCTGATTTTCGGGGAATCCGCCAAAACGGCGTCCTTATCATTTTCATGACCGTTTCAAACGGCTTCGGAGCGGCGCGTTTGCCGTCTGAATCTCCCTGCTTCGCCGCCGGCGGCCCCGCCAATGCCTGCAACCGCTTGCCCCGCATCGCCCCGGCAAAGACGGGCAATGAAATTTTGTTTTGTATGCGTATGGAAATCCCCTTCCGGGCATGGTATGATAGAAGGGCGGGGAAGGAGGCGGAAATATGCAATCCATCCGGGAAATCTACAAAATCGGCCGCGGCCCGTCCAGTTCGCACACGATGGGGCCGGAACGCGCCGCCATGCGCTTTAAGCAGGAGCATCCCGAGGCCGACCGCTTTGAGGTGCGCCTGTACGGGTCGTTGGCCAAAACCGGCGAGGGCCACGGCACGGACCGCGTGCTGATGAAAACGCTCGCGCCCGTCAGGACGGAAATCAAATGGGTCCCCACGGCGGAGTTTTCGCTCGAGCATCCCAACACGCTGGATTTTCTGGCCTTTGAAGGCGCGCGGCAAACGGGATTTCTGCGCGCTTTGAGCGTGGGCGGGGGCGACGTGCGTTACCCGGGCGAGACGGAGGCGGAAAAGGCGGAGGTATACGCGCAAAACAGCTTCCGCGCGATCGCAGAGATATGCAAATCCCGCAATTTGCGCCTGAGCGATTTCGTGCTTGAACGCGAGGGCGAGGAGATACTGGATTTTCTTTCCGAAGTCTGGCGGACGATGAACGCCGCCTGCGATGAAGGCCTTTCCCGTCGCGGCGTGCTGCCCGGCGGCCTGAAGGTGGAGCGCAAGGCGCAGTATCTGTTCCACCAGAAGCATATCGACGAAAGCCCGGAGACGCGCGAGGATCGCATCGTCTGCGCCTACGCCTTTGCCATCAGCGAGCAGAACGCCGACGGCGGAGTGATCGTCACCGCGCCCACCTGCGGGGCCTGCAGCGTGCTGCCCAGCGTTTTGCGCTACATGCGGGAGCAGCGCGGCATATCGCAGCAGCGCGTTTTGCGCTCGCTGGCCGTGGCGGGGTTGATCGGCGATCTGATCAAAACCAACGCCTCCATCAGCGGCGCGGAGTGCGGCTGCCAGGCGGAAATCGGTTCGGCCTGCGCCATGGCCGCGGCGGCGCTGGGCGAACTGTTTGAAATGGGCGTGGATCAGATCGAGTACGCCGCTGAGGTGGCGCTGGAGCACCATCTCGGCCTTACCTGCGACCCCATCTGCGGCCTTGTACAGATCCCCTGCATCGAGCGCAACGCCGTTGCCGCCATGCGCGCCATCAACGCCGTGCGCATCGCCAATTTCCTGACCGCCACGCGCAAAATATCGCTTGATACCGTTGTGCGAACCATGTACGAAACCGGCCGCGACCTTTCCGGCCGCTATCGCGAGACGGCTGAGGGCGGATTGGCCAAAAATTACCGCGGCGTGTGAGAAAAAGTGCGGTGAACGCGCAAAAATTTACATATTCCTGTTGCGCGCCGGGGCCAATCTGTGCTATAATTTGTCGGAAAACGCACTTGCGCCGATCCGCGCGGCGTTGTCCCTAAGGGGATGCCGTTCGGAGACGAAGCGCAGGGTGGAAAAAACAAGGAGGAATCCCACAATGGCAGTCATTTCCATGAAGCAGCTCCTCGAGGCCGGCGTCCACTTCGGCCATCAGACCCGTCGCTGGAACCCGAAGATGGCGCAGTACATCTTCACCGAGCGCAACGGCATCTACATCATCGACCTGCAAAAGACCGTGCGCAAGATCGACGAGGCCTACATGTTCGTGCGCGACGTGGCCCTGGAGGGCAAGTCCATCCTCTTCGTCGGCACCAAAAAGCAGGCGCAGGAATCCATCGAGGCTGAGGCCAAGCGCTGCGGCATGTTCTACGTCAACAACCGCTGGCTGGGCGGCACGCTGACCAACTTCCGCACCATCCGCACCCGTATCGACCGCCTCAACGCCATCGACGCGATGGAGAAGAACGGCCAGTTCGACGTCCTGCCCAAGAAGGAAGTCATCAAGCTGTGCGCCGAGCGCGAAAAGCTGCAGAAGAACCTGGGCGGCATCCGCGAAATGCGCAAGCTCCCCGGCGCGCTGTTCATCGTCGATCCGCGCAAGGAGCGCATCGCCGTGGCCGAGGCCCGCGCCCTGGGCATCCCGATCGTGGCCATCGTCGATACCAACTGCGATCCGGACGAGATCGACTACGTCATCCCCGGCAACGACGACGCCATCCGCGCCGTAAAGCTCATTGCTGGCAAGCTGGCTGACGCCGTGCTCGAAGGCAAACAGGGCGAACAGATCGACGCCGGCGAAGCCCCCGCTGAGGAAGCCGACGCCGAATAAATCCAACACCAAACAGAACCGAAACCGACAGGAGGTTTTCCCCATGGCTGAAATCAGCGCAAAGATCGTAATGGAGCTGCGCGGCCGCACGGGCGCGGGCATGATGGATTGCAAGAAGGCGCTTGCCGCCGTCGAGGGCGATATTGAAAAGGCCATCGACTATCTGCGCGAAAAGGGCCTGGCCGCCGCCGCCAAGAAGCAGAGCCGCATCGCCGCCGAAGGCCTTGTGGGCAGCTTCGTGTGCAAGGAGTGCGCTACCGGCGCCCTCGTCGAAGTCAATTGCGAGACCGACTTCGTGGCCAAGACCGATAAGTTCAAGGCCCTCGTTTCCGACGTGGCCGAGCAGGTCGCCAAGAAGAACCCCGCCGACGTCGAGGCGCTGCTCAAGCAGCCCTTCTTCAAGGACGAATCCACCACCATCGAGCAGATGGTCACCGCCGCCACCGCCGAGATCGGCGAAAAGATTTCCATCCGCCGTTTCGTGCGCTACGAGGGCGGCATCGTCGAAAGCTATATCCACATGGGCGGCAAGGTCGGCGTGCTGGTGCAGGCCGAAGGCGAGCCCAACGAGGAAGTTATCCACGACGTAGCCCTGCAGATCGCCGCCGCCTCTCCGGTCGCGCCCGAGTATGTGCGCCGCGAGGAGGTCGATCCCGCGCACCTGGAGCACGAGAAGGAAATCCTCATCGCCCAGGCCCGCAACGAGGGCAAGCCCGAGAAGATCATCGAAAAGATGGTTCAGGGCCGCATCGTCAAGTTCTACAAGGACGTCTGCCTGCTCGAACAGGCCTTCGTCAAGGATGGCGATATCAGCGTTGGTCAGATGATCGAACAGAAGGCCAAGGGCCTCAACATCGTCCGCTTCACCCGCTACAAGATGGGCGACGGCCTGGAGAAGAAGGTCAACGACCTCGCCGCCGAGGTTGCCGAGCAGATCGGCGCGATGAAAAAGTAAACACCGCATCGCAGGGGAACGCGCCGCGTTCCCCTTTTTTCGGGCCTGAAAAACGAGGGAGTGGAACGCATGTATAAGCGCATTATACTCAAGTTGAGCGGCGAGACCCTTGCCCCGGAAACCCTGGAGGGCGCGCAAAGCCCGACCTTCGACGCCCTGCGCGTGGAAGAGGTGGCGTGCGTCATTTCCGAACTGGCCGGCATGGGCGTTCAGGTGGGCGTGGTCATGGGCGGCGGCAATATCTGGCGCGGCCGCTTTTCCGAGAAGATGGATCCTGTCAACGCCGATCAGATGGGCATGCTGGCCACAGTGATCAACGCGCTGGCTGTGGAGGACGCCCTGCGCCGCCTGGGCAGGAAAGCCACGGTGTTCACCGCCCAGGAAATGAACCGCTTCTCGCGCCTATATAACGCCAAGGACGCCATCGCATGCCTGGAAAACGGCGAGATCGTCCTGCTTGCCGGCGGCACGGGCAATCCCTTCTTCACCACGGACACGGGCGCCGCTCTGCGCGCGGCGGAATTGAAGGCCGACGTGGTATTCAAGGGTACGACCGTCGAGGGCGTCTACGACAGCGACCCGCGCAAAAACCCGGACGCGCAGCTCATCCGCGACATCAGCTACCGCGAGGCCGTCACCCGCGGCCTGCGCGTCATGGATCTCACTGCCTTCATGCTCTGTATGGAGCAGAAAGTCCCGGAGGTGCGCGTGTTTTCCATGGAAAATCTCGGCAATATCCTTCGCGTGGCCGCTGGCGAGGACCTTGGCACCACCGTACACGAATGATCGCATAGCGCATCTTGTCGCGGGACTTTCGCTGGCGCGGGCCCCGCGCGCTGTCAACGGGAAAAGGGGAATGGGAGCCTGTTTGACCCGGGAGGCGGTGTCCTCCCGCATTTTCGCGCGCTTCTTGCGCGCGCAGGAGGAAACTCCCATGGATGAAAGACGCATACTCGTGGATTCGACGCTCTTTGCCGGCATCAGCAGTGTGGAAATATCCGCTATGCTCCGCTGTCTCTCGCCCCGCCGCCGCTCCTATGGCGCGGGGGAGACCATTTTGCGCGCCGGCGATCTGGCGCTGGAGATGGCGCTGGTACTGGAGGGCAGCGTGCGCCTGGAGCGCGTGGACGCCTGGGGCGGGCGCCGCATCCTTGAGCGCTTTGGCCCGGGCGAGTGCTTTGCCGAAGCATATGCCTGCGTGGAGGGCGAGCCGCTGCTCATGAACGCGGTGGCGGCTACGGACTGCCATATCCTCTTTCTCGATGCCACGCGCGTGCTGACGCTCTGCCCCAACGCCTGCGCCTTCCACGCCCGCCTCGTGCGCAATCTGCTCACGGAGATGGCGAGAAAGAACCTGCTGCTCTCGCGCAAGCTCCGCCTCATCACGCCGCACACCATCCGCGAACGCCTGCTGACCTATCTCTCCGGCGAAGCGGTGCGGCGCGGCACGCGCTCGTTTGGCATTCCCTTCGACCGGCAGCAGCTGGCCGACTATCTGGCCGTGGAGCGCAGCGCCCTTTCCGCGGAACTCTCCCGCATGCGCCGCGATGGTCTCATCGAGTGCGAGCGCAGCCGCTTCACTTTGCTGACGGGCGCGGAGGGAATATGAAGAAAAGGGAAAAGCGCCTGCTCCTCGCCCTCGCCCGGGGCCGCGCCTGCATCGCCGCCGGGAATGTGCCGCCGCCGTGCCGCAGAAGCGGCGCGGAGCTGCTTTCCTGGCTGGAAGCGCGCTATCGCCTGTTGCCGCTCACCAGTGAGAAAGCCCTGTCCGTGGCGCGCGAAAACGTGCTTTTCAACCCGCCTCTGCGGGAAAAACTGTCGCCGGGGCAAGCGCCGCGCCCCGTCGCCTTCGCCCTGCCGGGCCGCGGGCGGCGCGGATGGCCGGCCATGGTTTTTCTGGATCTTGCCTCCGGCTGGTTTTTTGTCGAAAACGACGGCGAATTGCGCGACCGGCTCACCGCTGCGAAAGGGCTGGACGCAGAGAATGCAAAGAACCCCTGGCTGGTCGGCAATTACGCGCGCTGCATTGCGCTTTATGGGGAGAATGGCGATGGATATACGGCGCGCCCTTGAGGCGTATCGGCCCTTCAACGAGCAGGAGGAGCGCGACCAGGCGGCGATGCTTCGCGCCATGGACGCGCACGCGGACATTTTTCTGCGCAACTGCGAATGCATGCACATGACGGCCTCGGCCTGGATCGTCAACGCCCGGCACGACCGCGTTTTGATGGCCTGGCACAACATCTATCGCTCCTGGTCGTGGCTGGGCGGCCACGCGGACGGCGAGCGCGATCTGCTTGCCGTCGCCGTGCGCGAAGCCCGCGAGGAAAGCGGCCTTACCCATGTGCGCCCCGTATCGGAGGATATTTTCTCTCTGGAAATTCTCACCGTGAACGGGCATGAAAAGCGCGGCAAATACGTCTCTTCGCATTTGCATTTGAACGTTACCTATCTTCTTGAGGGCGACGAAAGCGACGATCTGCATGCCAAGCCTGACGAAAACAGCGGCGTGCGCTGGTTTGATCTCGATGGCGCGGCGGACGCATCCTCAGAGGCGTGGATGCGCGCGCGCGTTTATCAAAAGCTCAACGAAAAGCTGAGGGCATGCTTTTTGTAACGGCGCATGGGCGCGGAATTGCCGCGCCATGCGCGGCCCCCGTCGAAGGCTCACGGGCGCGGGCGGATCGACGTTCTGTGAACTGCCCGAAAACGTTTGCGCCCGCGCGAAAGGAGATGCCTGTGCGTACCTTTAGAATGGCGTCGGCGGCGGACGCGGCGGCTCTGCTCCGCGTGTATGCGCCCTATACGTTCGCTGCGGTCAGTTTCGAAGAAGGGCCGCCCTCTTTGGAGGCGTTCGCCGCGCGCATTTGCGATATTTCTGCCGTCTATCCCTATATCGTCTGCGAAGTGGACGGCGAAATCGCCGGTTATGCCTACGCGCATCTGTACAGGGAGCGCGCCGCCTACCGCTGGAATGTGGAAACGACCATTTACCTCGCCCCCGCTTTCCATCGCCAGGGCATCGGTCGCGCCCTGATGGAGAGGCTTTTGGCAATGCTGCGTCGCCAGGGCGTGCGCATGGCGTACAGTTGCATCACATTGCCCAACCCCGCCAGCGTCGGTCTGCACGAGGCTATGGGCTTTACAAGGGCTGGCGCGTTTGCTGACGCGGGCTGGAAAAATGGCCGGTGGCGCGACGTCGTCTGGATGCAGAAGCGCCTTTCAGACAGCGCAGAAGCGCCCCACGAGATTGTTCCCATCGGCAAAATCGACGTGCGAGACCTTTTGGGAAACGATTGACGGACAAAAGACAGCCGCCCGCCCGAAGCTTGGGCAGGCGGCCGTCCTGTTTTTGGATCAGATGGCGCTGCGCGTCCGCACGGGCTCATAAAGAGCGCCGCCGGGCGCGAAATCCGCATATGGCTGCGCCCATATGTACGCCACATGCAGACCGTCGCGGTAGCGGGGTAGACGAGGAAGGCCAGTCCTCCCACGGCTTCGTTGCGCATCAGGTCAAAGCCGTCGCCGCACAGCCGCAGGATGGCGTACAGCAACAGGCAAACCGCGGCGAGTTCTACCCATGCCAGCGCCTGCCGCCGGCAATGGCGGCGCACATAGGCCTCTATCTCCTTCGCCGTCCCCGCCGCGACTTCAAGTATGTATACGTCCTCGCCGGAACCGGCCAGGCTCCAGCCCTCCGCTTTGCAGCGCTCGAGAAACGCCGCCAGCCCCGCGTCCGCGTGCGCCACCACGCGGTAACGCCTGCCGCAGCCCTGCCTGAGCAGCGCATCCGTCCCGTCCATCGCCGATAGCGACCAGCCTTCCCGGTCTTGACGTTCAACCAAACCTCCAACGCCCGCGTGCGCAGCCACAGACCGGGCGCGAGCGTCGCTTCCTCAGAGCGTACAGGTTGGAAAAGCGCCATGGAAGCCCTCTTTTCCGTTACGCCGGCCGCCCGCGGTACCACCTGAGCGCCCGCATTTCCAGCGCCCGCACATATTCGTCCTTGCCGTCGCAATAGCCCTCCCAGTCGAGGGGAAAGCGCGCGGCCAGGGCTTTTTTCAATTCGCCGTAGGCGCGCGCCTCGTCGGGATGGGCGCGCAGGTAGGCCGGCACGGCCAGATGGCGCTCAATGGCCTCCCTGTTTTCCGCGGCAAAGACATGCACATGGTGCGTGCGCTCGTCGCCTCCCTTGTGGAAGTAGCGCCGGCCGCGAATGCCAAATTCGCCCATGGGCGTATAGCCCAGGGCGATGAAAGCCGCGTTGCATTTGTCTACGACTTCGATGTCGCGCACCACGGGCAGGATGTCGATGATGGGCTTGGCGCACAGCCCCGGCACGCTGGTTGAGCCGATGTGATGGATGGCGACCAAGTTTTCCCCTAGGACGGCGGCGATGCGCGCGGCCTCGGCGCGAAATGCCTCCGACCACTCCGGACGATACGCCACAACGACAATCTTTCGCATTTTACCAACTCCCGCTTCAAGTATACCATTTTTCTGCGGCGCTTACAAGGGCCGCCTTGTCAAAGCGCGAAGCGCGCCCTGCGCGCAAGCCGGCCGCGCGCCAGAACCTTCTGCGCACGCCGCGTCAGCGAGGCGCGCACGCGGCGCCTCCCGGCTTTACCGCCGGTTTGCCGATAGGGCGTTCCGCGCCCCCTGCGCGCCGTGCAACGCAAAATTCACTTGAAAGCCGTTCGCGGCCATGCTAAAATAGAATCCTTGGAGGCGGTCATATTGCGCAAAGAGATCGCATACGCGTTGAGGCGAACGGCGCCTGTCGCCTGTGGTTACATTTTTCTCGGCATGGCCTTTGGCATACTGCTTTCCGAGGCCGGCTACGGTCCTTTGTGGGCGCTGGCTTCCAGCCTGCTGGTCTATGCCGGGTCCATGCAGTTTGTCATGGTTTCGCTGTTGGCGGCGGGCGCGCCGCTGTATACCGTGGCGGTGACGACGTTTCTTGTCAACGCCCGTCACATTTTTTACGGACTGGGGTTTATCGAGAAATATCGCGGCATGGGGCGGCGCTTTCCCTACATGGCCTTTTCGCTGACGGACGAGACCTACAGCGTGCTGTGTTCGATGGAAGTGCCAAGCGACATGCGCTGGAACGATTGCGCCTTTTATATCTCGCTTTTTGACCATGGCTATTGGATCGTTGGCTCCGTATTGGGCGCGGCGCTTGGGCAGGCACTGCCCGTAGATCTGACGGGCATCGACTTTTCCATGACGGCCCTTTTCGTGGTCATTTTCATCGACCAGTGGAAGCAGTTCCCCTCGCATGTGCCGGCGCTGGTGGGGCTGATTTGCGCCGCCGCGGCGCTTTGGCTGTTTGGGCCGGACAATTTTCTGCTCATTGCCCTCATCGCGGCGGTGGTCATCCTGATCGCGCTGCGGGGCCGACTGGAGGAGAAGGTATGAACGCCGTATATATCGTGGCGGCAACGGCGCTGATAACGGCTGTTACGCGCTTTTTGCCCTTTGCAGTCTTTGGCAAACGGCCGCTGCCGCGCGCGGTGGTCTATCTGGGGCGCGTACTGCCGCCTGCCATCATGGCCGCGCTGGTGGTATATTGCCTGAAGGGCGTCGATTTCACGGGCTATCCATTTGGTATGGCCGAGATCATCGGCGTGGCGGCGACGGCGCTTGCGCATTTGTGGAAACGCAATACGCTTTTGAGCATCGCCGTGGGCACGGCGTGCTATATGGCGTTGATCCGCACGGTTTTTCCCGTCGCGTAAGGCACAACGAAGGAGGAACAGAGCATGTTTCGAAAAATGCGCAGGAGCAGGCAGGAACTTTCGCCGCAGGAGTGCGCGGCGATTCTTGAGCGTGGCAGCAGCGGCGTGCTCGCCCTGTGCGGCGACGACGGCTATCCCTACGCCGTGCCCATCAGCTATGTGTATTGCGGCGGCAGGATATACTTCCACTGCGCGCGCAGCGGCCATAAGCTCGACGCCATCGCCCGCAGCGACAAGGCCTCGTTTTGCGTGATCGACTGCGATGACGTCTTTCCGGAAAAATACACCACGCGCTACCGCAGCGTGATCGTCTTTGGCCGCGTCCGCGTGATCGAGGATGCGGCGGCAAAGCGCGCCGCCATTGAGCGCCTGGCTCGGAAATATGCGCCCGAGGACAGCGCCGAGGGCCGCTCGCGCGCCATTGAGCGGGATTGGGATGAACTGTGCATGCTGGAAATGTCCGTGGAGCACATGACGGGCAAGCAGGGGAAGGAACTTGTCAATTCCGGCAAGTAGATCGGGAGGCGCCCGAGGCGCTTCGATTGCCGCCGCACGGCCGTTTTTGCCGAACAAAGCCCCGGGAGAGCGTTTTCCCGGGGCGCAGGTTTAGTTTTTCAGGCTGTTGAGCGGGGCGGGGATGCGGCCGCCGCGGCGGATAAAGGCCGCGGAGGAAAAGCTGTGCACCGGCATCACCGGCGCGCGGCCCAGCAGGCCGCCAAATTCCACCGAATCGCCCACCGTTTTGCCCGGCGCGGGGATGACGCGTACGGCGGTGGTCTTGTTGTTGATTACGCCAATGGCCGCTTCGTCGGCGATGATGGCGGAAATGGTTTCCGCAGGCGTATCGCCGGGCACGGCGATCATGTCAAGACCCACGGAACAGACGCAGGTCATCGCCTCAAGCTTGTCCAGCGTCAGCGCGCCCTTTTCCGCGGCGCGGATCATGCCAATGTCCTCGCTGACAGGGATGAACGCGCCGGAAAGGCCGCCCACATGCGAAGAAGCCATCACGCCGCCTTTTTTGACGGCGTCGTTGAGCAACGCCAGCGCCGCCGTGGTGCCGTGCGTCCCGCAGACCTCCAGGCCCATTTCCTCGAGGATTTCCGCCACAGAATCGCCCACCGCCGGGGTGGGCGCGAGGGAAAGATCGACGATGCCGAAGGGCACGCCCAGCCGCCGCGAGGCCTCGCGGGCCACGAGCTGGCCAACGCGCGTGATGCGGAAGGCCGTGCGCTTGACCGTTTCAGCCACCACGTCGAACGGCTCGCCGCGCACGTTTTCCAGCGCGCGCTTGACTACGCCCGGGCCGCTGACGCCAACGCTGACCGCCGCGTCCCCCTCGCCGGGGCCATGGAAAGCGCCGGCCATGAAGGGATTGTCCTCCACGGCGTTGGCAAACGCAACGAATTTGGCGCAGCCCAGGCCGTCGTTGTCCCGGGTCAGTTCCGCGGTTCGCTTGACGGCCTGACCGAGCAGGGCAACAGCGTCCATGTCGATGCCGGCGCGCGTAGAGGCTACGTTTACCGATGAACAGAGAAAGCGCGTTGTGGAAAGCGCTTCGGGAATGGATTCGATCAACCGCCGGTCGGCGTCGGTCATGCCCTTTTGTACCAGCGCCGTATAGCCGCCGATGAAGTCCACGCCCGTCTGCGCGGCTGCGTCGTCCAACGCGCGCGCCAGGGGCAGCGGATCGCCAATGCCGCCGGAGATCAGCGCCGCCGGCGTTACGGAAATACGCTTGTTGACGATGGGAACGCCGAACTCGCGCTCGATCTCCTCGCCCACGGCCACCAGGCGCTCGGCCTTGCGGGTGATGCGGTCGTAAACGCGACGGCAAAGCACGCCAACGTCGTCGCTGACGCAGGGAAACAGGGATATCCCCATGGTTATGGTGCGCACATCGAGCTTTTCGCGGTCGATCATGCGCAGCGTATCGAGAATTTCGGAAGTGTGGATCATTTGCGCGCTCCTCAAATCTGATGCATGGCTTCAAAAATTTCGCTGCGCTGCACGCGAATTTGCAGCCCCAGCTCTTCGCCGAGCCGGGCAAGGCGATCGGAAAGCTGGTCAAAGGCGCAGTCGGGCGAGGAAATGTCCGCGACCAGCACCATGTTGAAAAGCCCGGAAAGCACCGTTTGGGAAATATCGACGATATTTGCGTCGCATTCGTAGAGAACGGCGCTGACCTTTGCGATGATGCCCTTGCGATCGTAGCCCAGCACCGTGACGACGGCCTTTTTTGCTTCCTGCATATGGTTTCTGCTCCTCCAAAAGCGCTCTGCGCAAGCCGGAAGCAAAGTTACGCCAACCGGCTGCGCGTAAGCGTATTGTAACCAGTTTACTTTTTTGTAATTTGAAAACAACGAAAAACATGTAGAAACGAAGGGAAAACCGCGTGTTTCGACATATTTCCGACACAAATAGAGTTTGTCTTTACAAACGCACAATCAAACCCTTACGAAAACGGTCGCTGCGTGCCGGTTACATATCTCCCTCCTCAGAGGGATCCGCCCCTGAAAAGGGCGCATTTTCGTCATTTTCCGAGAAGGAGAAAAAGCCTGACATTGCTGACGGATCGCGCGCCAAGGCGCGAATTTCTTCGCGGCTGAGCGGCGCGGCAAGGCCCATGCAATCGCGGCAACGACGGCCGCAGGCGGGGCAAACGCAGCCAAGTTCCGGGCCGTCGGCATGCACCATATACGTCCCGCAATCGGGACAGCCGCAGCGCATACGAACGCCTCCTTCTTTCCAATTTCTAAATTCGACACAAATTGGGTTTTTCCTGCCGCGTGGGCGCGCAAGTGGAATATTTTTTGCGCGGCCATGTCCGAAAATGGACACAGCCGCGCGGTGTCGTCAATCGGTGCGCAGATCCATGTACAACGTCGTCAGCAGCGGGTAGTAATTGGCCTTGTACATATACCTGCCTTCAACGTGCGCATAGGCTGAGTACTCGCGGCCGATAATGGGCGTGCCGGTGTTGGATTCGTTGATGAGTACCACCAGGTCCTGACGGTCGCCGCTGGTATCCATGACGATGTACTGTTCCTCGTCCTCGGTAAACACGTCGATGACCTCGCCTTCGCAAAGGAACACGCGGCCGGTCCACTGCGCATAGAGCAGGCGCAGCTGATCGTAGTTTTCGCCAAGGTCCCAGGCGGCGATGGAGTAGTTGGCCAGCGTCGGCCGGTAGTTGACGTTGAAGTGGATTTCCGCGTCGGCGCGGCCGTCCTTAACGGCGCGGAAGCGCACCACATTTTCGCCGATCAGTTCAAGATCGGTCAGGAATTCGAAGTCGCCGGTTTCCATGTTGATGTAGAGGCTTTCCTCCACATAGGGGGAATCGACTTCGATATACGCGCCCGGTTCGCAGGTGCCGGAAACCAGCATCTGGCGCGTGTCCGTTTCGGTCTGCACGGAGGTATCCAATTCGATCTCGATTTCCAACTGCGCGCGATAGATGGTCACGTCGCGGCGGCTTTCGAGATGGTTGGGCGTGCGCGCCAGGATGGTGATGACATTGTCGCCAATGGGGTAGACGTTGACATTGGCCGAAAGCAGGCCGTTGCGGTCCACAACGTCGGTCACATCTTCGCCGTTGACCAGCACGGTGGATCCGGGCACCACCTGCACCTCCAAAGGATAAATGGAGGTGAACACCGTCAGGCCGTCCTCGGCGGGGCTGATGACTTCGATGGGGGAAGAAGGCGGCGCTACGCTCAAAGACACGGTCGGCAACTGTGTGCGCGCGCCGTTTTCCTCAATCAGCACCGGTGAAAGGTTGACTTCGGCGCTTTCAATGTCGTCGGAAATGCCGTCGCTGAACCAGTCGCTGTCGGCGATTTCAACGCGCGCCACATGGCCCGCCACCACGGTGGAACGCTCCAGTTCGGGGATGAAGATCTGGTCGCCGTCCTCGGCGAAAAAGCTGATGGCGTGCGCGGCGCGGCCGTCCTCCAGCGTAACCTCGCTCACCACCGGCGTGCGTTCGCCGCGCGTATACAGGCGCGTGATCTGGTAATCCTGCATCCAGAAATAGAGCTTGTAAATGCCAAAGCCGACGATGAATACCGCCGCAATGGCGCATACGACAAAAAGCGCAGCCCGCACGCCGCGCCGATCCCAAAATGCGCGCGGTTGAGAGGATATGTCCTCCATGTGCTCGGGCAGCACCTGACCGCACGAGGGGCAGACCACGTCCGTGGGGCCAAAGGGTTTATGACAATAGGGACAGTTCAAACCAAGACCCTCCTGAATATTCTTGCTTTCCATTATACTACATTTTTGCCCTTCGCGCACGCGCTGCGCAGAATTTCATATTTTTACCCCACGTTCTATCGACAATCGCCCCAATTGTGCTATAATAATGGAGTGAGTTTGGAGGTGCGCAATGGACGTATTTGTCGAACAGGTCGTTTGTCCCGCCCGCCGCGGCTTGCGCGAGGCGCTGTTTTACGCGGCGTGGGCGCTTTTGATCGCCCTGGGCCTTGCGGGCCTGATCAGCCTGATGAACATACTTTATACCGGCGCCGGCGGCAGCCTGGGCGTCAATTATCTGGCGCTTGCGCAGGCGCTTGTCTGCCTTGCAGCCGCGTTTCTGCTCTGGCGCGGGGCCAGGCGGCTGCGCACGGAATACGATTATACGTTTACCAACGGCATCGTTGATGTGGCGCGCGTGCTCAACGGCCGCAAGCGCGTGAACCTGACCAGCTTTGAAACCGTCAATCTCTACGCCGCCGGAGAAGAGGGCTCGAACGCCTTCAAGGCCTGCGCGCGCGAAGCGAACGTGCGCGAGCATCGCTGGTATCTGAACAAGGACGCGAAAAAGTACTTTTTTTTCTTTGAGAAAAAGGGCGAGCGGCATCTGGTGGTGCTCGAACTCAATGCGGAAATGGCGGAGGCGATTTTCAACCGCCGCTTTATGCCGGCCGCGGCTTGGGATGGAGCGTACAAAAACGTATGAAGGCATATCTTGACAACAGCGCCACGACGCGGCCGACGCCCTCCGTCGTGGCGGCGATGGTTCGCTGCATGGAGGACGGCTGGTACAATCCTTCGTCCGTGTATGGCCCGGCGGTGGAGGCCTTCCGACAGGTACGCGCCTGCCGCGAGGCGATTTTGGAAAAACTTGGCGCCCCGGGGGAGAAGTTGTACTTTACTTCCGGGGGCACGGAGGCCAACAATCTGGCCATCCTCGGCGCAGTGGAGCGCATGCGCGGCAAGCAGATCGTCGCCGTCAACGCCACAGAGCATCCCTCGGTGCTGGCCGCATTCGATCGCCTGGGCGAGATGGGGCACGAAGTGCGCGTGCTCCCCGTTGACGCAGAGGGCGCGCTCGACTACGAAGCGCTGGAAAAGGCCCTGGACGACGGCGCGAGCCTCGTCAGCTGCATGCAGGTCAACAACGAAACCGGCGCGCTGCTGGACGTCGCGCGCCTCAAAAGGGTCGTCAACGACCGCGCGCTTATCCATGTGGACGGCGTACAGGGCTTTTTGCGCGCGCCTTTCCGCTTTGCGGATGTGGATATGTATACCATCAGCGCCCACAAGCTGCATGGGCCCAAGGGCGTGGGCGCGCTGGCGGTGAAAAAGGGCGTGCGCCTTTGCCCGCAGCATATCGGCGGCGGCCAGGAGGAAAACCTGCGCTCCGGCACGGAGAACACCCCCGGCATCGCCGGCTTTTGCGAAGCGGTTCGTGAAATGGACGCCTCCGGCCTGATGGAAAAAAAGCTCCATATGGTCAGAGCGTTCATGGACGCCGTGCCCGAGGCGCAGATCAACGGCCCCGCCCCGGAAAAGGGCGCGCCGCACATCCTCAATATGAGTTTTCCCGGCGTGCGCGGCGAAACCATGCTCCACGCACTGGAGGGCGAGGGGGTTTGCGCCTCTACGGGTTCCGCCTGCTCGTCGAAAAAGCGCAAGGTGTCCGGCGTGCTCACGGCGATGGGCCTGCCTGTGGAGCGCGCCGAGAGCGCCCTGCGCTTCAGCCTTTCGCCGCACACGACCATTGAGGAAATCGACTACGCCGCCGAGGCGCTTCGCCGCGTCTGGCCGCAGCTTCGGCGCTTTCAGAGGAGATAAACATGCGAGAAGTTTTGCTGGTACGCTTTGGGGAAGTCCATCTGAAGGGACAGAATCGCCCCTATTTTCTCAAAACGCTCACCGAGAACATCCGGCGCGCCGTCAAGCCTCTGGGCGGCCAGGTGTGGCTGGCGGATTCGCGCATCTACGTCGCCGGCGTGGAGGACATGCGCGCCTGCGGCGAGCGCGTGCGCCGCGTGTTCGGCGTCTATTCGGTCAGCCCCGCCTGGGAAATGGACAAGGAATTTGAAGCCGTTTCCGCCAAATGCGTGGAACTGATGCGTCCGCTCTCCGGTTCGTTCAAGGTCTTTGCCCGCCGCTCGGACAAGCATTTTCCCATGAATTCCATGGAGATCGCCACCGAGATCGGCGGTCGCGTGCTCGAGGACAACGCCAAACTGCATGTGGACGTCCACCACCCCGAGCATCGCCTCAACGTGGAAATCCGCGACCATGCCTACGTCTGCGTTGAGGAGTGGAAGGCCGTGGGCGGCATGCCCATGGGCACGGGCGGCAAGGCGGCGCTTTTGCTTTCCGGCGGCATCGACAGCCCCGTGGCCGGCTATCAGTTGATGAAGCGCGGCGTCACCACCTGCGCCATCCATTTCCAGAGCCCGCCCTACACCGGCGAACTGGCGCTGGATAAGGTGTTGCAGCTTGCGAAGATACTCGGCGAATACGAAAACGGCATGCGCGTTTACCTCGTGCCTTTCACGAAGGTGCAGACGGAAATTCACGAAAAGTGCCCGGAAGGGCTCGGCACGCTCATTACCCGCCGCTTCATGATGCGCATCGCCGAGCGGCTGGCGCGCAAGTTCGGCGCTTTGGCCCTCATTACCGGCGAGAGCCTCGGTCAGGTGGCCAGCCAGACCATGGAGGCCATCGCCTGCACGGACGCGGTGGTCGATATGCCCGTGTTCCGTCCGCTCATCGGCATGGACAAACTGGAGATCACCGAGATCGCCGAAAAAATCGGCACCTATGAGACCTCCATTCTGCCCTATGAGGACTGCTGCACCGTGTTTACTCCCCGCCACCCCGTCACCAAGCCCAGGCTCGACACCATGCCGGACGCCGAGCGCAAACTGGACGTCGAGGCGCTGGTCGCAGAAGCCGTGGAAAACACGCGCGTAGAGATCGTATGAACGTCGAAGCCTACATTGAACATCTGAAAAGCAGCCCTTCGTTTATGAAGAACGTCACCTCGTGGCGCGTGCTGCCGGCGCGGGAGGCGAAGTACGCCGATTTTCCCGCCGGGCTGGACGCGCGCCTTGTCGCGGCGCTCGCCCGCCGGGGCATTGAGCGTCCCTACATCCATCAGCGCTGCGCCATCGAGGCGGCGCTGGCGGGGGAGGACTGCGTGGTGGTCACGCCCACGGCCTCGGGCAAGACGCTCTGCTACAACGTGCCCGTTCTCAACGCCATTTTGCAAAACGAGGCCAATCGCGCCCTCTACATTTTTCCCACAAAGGCGCTTTCCAGCGATCAGACCGCGGAACTGTACGCCCTCATCGAGGATATGGGCGCGCCGGTCAAGGCCTATACCTACGACGGAGATACGCCCGCCTCGGCGCGCACGGCCATCCGCCAGGCGGGCCATGTGGTGGTTACCAATCCGGACATGCTGCATCAGGGCATTTTGCCGCACCACGCCAAATGGGTCAAGCTTTTTGAAAATCTCAAGTATGTGGTCATCGACGAAATTCACGCCTATCGCGGCGTATTTGGCTCGAACCTTGCCAACGTCGTTCGCCGCCTGAAGCGCATCTGCAGCTTTTACGGTTCCCGGCCTACCTTCATCTGCTGTTCAGCCACGATCGCCAACCCCGGCGAACTTGCCGAGGCGATGATCGGCCGCCCCGTGCGCCTTATCGACGAAAACGGCGCGCCCGCGGGCGAGAGGCATGTGGTCTTTTACAACCCGCCGGTGGTCAATCGCCAACTCGGCATCCGCGCCGGTTCCATTCCGGAAACGCGCAATATCGCCGCCGGGCTTCTGCGCGCGGGGGTACAGTCCATCGTCTTTGCCCGGGCCCGCCTCACCGTGGAGGTGCTGGTGCGCTATTTGAAGGACATGGTGCGCGATCCTCTGGGCAATGCCGGCCGCGTGCGCGGCTATCGCGGCGGCTATCTGCCTACGCAGCGGCGTGAGATCGAGCGCGAACTGCGCGAAGGCAACATCCTTACCGTGGTTTCCACCAACGCGCTGGAACTGGGCATCGACATCGGCCAACTCGACGCCTGCGTGCTCTGCGGCTATCCCGGCACCATCGCCAGCACCTGGCAGCAGGCCGGTCGCGCCGGGCGGCGGGGCGGCAAAAGCCTGATGATCCTCGTGGCTTCTTCCAGCCCCCTGGACCAGTATATCGTCAACCATCCGGATTATTTTTTCGGAAAATCGCCGGAACAGGCGCTGATCGACCCGAACAATCTCTACATTCTTCTGAACCACGTCAAATGCGCCGCCTATGAACTGCCCTTTGAGGACGGCGAATGCTTCGACGGCGTCAGCGATACCCCGGAACTTCTCGACTACCTCTGCGACCAGGCAATTTTGCGCCATGTTGCCGGGCGCTATTACTGGATGGCGGAGGAATTTCCGCAGGCGGGCATCAACCTGCGCTCGGCCAGCGATCAGAACTTTCTCATCGTCGATATCACCGACCCCAAGAAGCATCGCGTCATCGGCGAGATGGATCGCTTCACCGTGCCGATGCTCCTTCACCAGTACGCCATCTACATGCACGAGGGCAGCCAGTACCAGGTGGAAAAGCTCGATTTTGACGACAAAAAGGGCTATGTGCGCCGCGTGGATGTCGGTTACTACACCGATGCGGACCTTACCACCAGTTTGAAGGTTCTCGACGAGTTTGAATGCGTTCCCTCCGGCTCCCTGACGCGCTCGCGCGGCGAGGTGCTGGTCAGTTCCATCGTCACGCTGTTTAAGAAAATACGCTTCGACACCCACGAAAACCTCGGCTGGGGCCCGGTGACGCTGCCGGAACTGGAAATGCAGACCACCGCCGCCTGGTGGACGCTGCCCGAATGGCTGGAAAATGACTATGAGCGCGAGCCGGTGAAAAACGCCATGGTCGGCCTCGCTCACATCCTGCGCCACATCGCGCCCATGTACCTGATGTGCGCCGCGCAGGACGTCCACGTCGTCTATCATGTGCGCGATCCCTTCACGGGCCGCCCCACCATCTACCTCTACGATTCCATTCCCGGCGGCGTCGGCCTGTCCGAGCGCGTGTTCGAGATGGACAGGGAGCTTTTCCGCCAGGCGCGCGAAGTCCTCGCCGCCTGCCCCTGCGAAAACGGCTGCCCCAGCTGCGTCGGCGCGACCGCGGGCGAAGGCGCGAAAGCCACGCTGCTCAGCGTGCTGGATCGGATGCTGGGGGAGTAGGGGAACATATGGGTGGAAATGGAACCATCCCCCGCCGCGGCGCGTCCAAGAGATGACTTGTCAAGCGCCGGATATCCGGCAGAAAAGGAAGGTCGATCCCCATGCGCGACGCTGTCCGCCAAGCGCTCCCCGGCCTCTGCGTCGCCGTCGCGGCGTGCGCCGCCTCGGCGCTGGAAGCGCCCGCCTACGGTCCGGGCGCGGGCGGCGTCGTCTATCTCCTCCTGCCGCCGCTGGCGCTGCAAATGCTGATCTTCTGCGCCGCCTCGCTCATTGCGCGGCAATGGCTGCGCGCCGCCGCTTTCGCCGTGGCGCTCGCTGCCTGCGTCCTCAGTTTTCGCTGCCTCTATGGCCTCACCTGCCTGTAGGCGAGGCATTTTTCGTATACGCCATGCACGCTCCATTGAGCGCGCACCCCTCGCACCGCGCCGCCTTCCGGCACGCGCCGATGCAGTGTTCGAGGATAAGCCAGTGAAAATGCCCGTACAGCCGCGCGTCCCGCGGCAGTGCGCCCTCAAAGAACCGCTTGATGGCCGCGTCGTCCGCAAAATCGTGCCCGAGGCGCTCAAGCAGCCGTCGCGTGTAGGCGTCCACGATAAAGCTCGGGCGGAAAAAGGCGTAGACGAGGATGACGTCCGCCGTCTCCGCGCCCACGCCGCGGATGGCGAGCAGTTCTCCGCGCAATTCCTCCGTGGATACGCCCGCGGCGTTCTGCCGCTCGAAGCCGTATTTCCCGAACCACGCCGTCAGCGCCCGGATGGCGCGCGCCTTTCCCCGGCAAAACCCGCAGGGGCGGATGAGCGCCTCCAGTTCCTCCTGCGCAAGATTCCCGATGACCTCCGGCTTCAGCCTTTCGCCGATGGCCGCGCAGGTCTTTTCCACATTGCTCCAGGCTGTGTTTTGCACCAGTACGCATTGAAAGAGAACGGTGTAGGCGTCCTCCGACCACCAGCGCGGCTCGCCGTATGCGCGCAGAAGCGCTTCGTACAGCGCCATCGCGCCCATGGGACGCTCAGCCATGCCGCGCCTCCTTGCGAAACGACTTCTGCGCCCCCTGCGCGATGGTGTCCTCCGGCCGCAAGTGTCCAAGCAGCAGCGGCGAGGCGGGGTCGTGCAGCTTGTAGTTCTGAAAGGCCAGCATGGGGTTTTTGTTGGCGTAGCAGTACTTGCAGCCGTTCAGGCAGGTGTCGTAAGCGCCGATATCGCGGCTCTCGATGCAGTGACAGCCCTGCCGCGTGCCCTTGTGTTTGAGATCCTTGAATTCAATGCCGTTGGCTCTGCCGAGAATATCCAGCGTCATGCAGCCCGAGGGGTGGATGCCGTAGCGGGAATACTCCCCGTTGGTGCCGCAGGTCTGCAAAGAAACGCCGTACTTCTGCGCGATGGCGCCCAGTCCACGGGCGATCTGATCCATTTCCCAATCCGAAAATGGGATGATCTCCGGCATATTGCTCTCCAGCTTTTTGTACATTTCCACAAAGCTGAAAATGCAGCGGTCGATGTGCGGCGCGAGCGTCGCGGCCATGCGTTCAAACGTCTCCATGTGGCGCGCAATGGTGTACCTGCGCGTGAGCAGCACCGGGTCGTAGCGCCAGGCGACGCGCCCTTTGCCCACCTGTTCGGACAGCGCCATCAGCGTCTCCATGCTCTGCTCGATGGACGGCACGCCCGGCTCCACGTCCTTTCCATAAGCGGTAATGGTGTAATAAAAGTAGGTGGGGAAGCGCTCGGTGATTTCGCGCAGGCGCGGCAGGATGGGCGCGTAGTTCTTGGAACAGAACACCACGCAGTCCACCTTCTCCGGCGTCAGTTCGTAGCGCGTCACCTTGTCCGGAAACAGCGGGTTGCGCGAAAGCGCATAGCCTTCGGCAAAGCGGCGCAAAAGCCAGTCCGTATAATACTGCACGGTGTCCGTGCGCGCGCCGGTGTTGATGATCATGCCCGTATCTCCTCCATGCGGGCAAAGCGCCCCGACCATTGCCGGAGCGCTTTGCCCGTCTTACTTCGTCAGTTCCTCGTACTTCTCCACCAGCGCGTCGAAGGCGTCCAGCGCGCGGTCCACGGCTTCGGGGCGTTCCATGTCCACGCCGGCTACGCGCAGCGCCTCCAGCGGCGGTACGCTGGAACCGAGAGAAAGGAATTCTTTGTACCTCGCCACGGCGCTTTCGCCTTCCTGAAGGATGCCCTCTGCAAGCGCCATCGCCGCAGAAAAGCCGGTGGCGTATTTGTAGACGTAGAAGGCGTTGTAGAAGTGGGGAATGCGCATCCACTCGTAGGCGATGAGCGGATCCTGATGAACCTGCGGGTAGTAGGCGGCGTTGAGGCCGGCGTAGACGGCGTTGAGGCTGTCTGCGGTCAGGGCTTCGCCGCGCTCGGCCATGGCGTGCGCCTCGCGCTCGAACTCGGCGAACATCGTCTGGCGGAACACTGTGCCACGGAAGCCGTCGAGCAGGTGCCAGGTAAGGAACGCCTGCGCCTGTCTGTCGCCCTTGTAGCGCTCCATCAGGGAGCGCAAAACGAGGATTTCGTTGGTCGTCGAGGCCACCTCGGCCACAAAAAGCGAATATTCCGCGTCCAGATAGGGCTGACGTTTGTTGCTCAAATAGGTATGCGCTGAATGGCCCATCTCATGGGCGATGGTGAGCACGGAATCGAGATTTTCCTTGTAGTTGAGCAGCACATAGGGATGCGTTCCATAGGTGCCCCACGAATACGCGCCTGCGGACTTGCCCTCGTTTTCATAGACGTCGATCCAGCGCTCCCTGCGCGCCGTGCGCAGGATGTCCTGATAATCTTCGCCGAGCACGGAAAGCGCGTCTGTGACCAGATCATAGGCCTGATCGAAGGGGAGCTTGATGTCAATCCCCTCGACGGCGGGCACATAGAGGTCGATCATGCGCATGTCGTCCACGCCGATCAATTTCCCGTTGCGCTTTACAAACCGCGCCAGCGAGGGGATGTGCCGTCGCACAGCGGAAACGAGGTTGTCGTAGACGCTCACGGACACCTGATCCGGAAACAGCGCCGCTTCCAGCGCGCTCTTGTGCTTCGCCGTGCGCGCGGAAAAGATGTCGGCGCGCACCGAGGCGTCGTAGAGCGCAGGGATGGTGGAGGCAAAGGACTGATAGGTGGTATACAGCCCCTCAAACGCCGCCGCGCGCACGCCGCGGTCGCGATTCATCATCAGGGGGATGTAGTTGGCATGGGTGATGCGCACGTCCTCGCCCTTTTCGTCCTTGATGACGGGAAATTTCATGTCCGCGTCGGCGAGCATGGTGTAAATGGTGTCCGGCGCGGCGGCCATCTCCCCGGCCATGGCCACGATGCGCTCCTCGGCCTTGGAAAGCGTGTGCGGCCGCTGGCGCTCGATTTCGCGCAGCGTGACGGCAAATTCGGCAAATTCCGGCTTTTCACAGACCTCGCGAAGATACTCCGCCGGAAGCGAGAGCAATTCCGGCGTCAGAAAACTGGCAGACGTCTCCACCTTTGTAAGCAGCGCCTGCGCCCGCGCGGTCAGGGCCTGATTGGCGGACACGCGGTTGTCCTCGTCGCGGCGCATGCGCGCATAGGCAAAGACGCTGGAAGCGATTTCGAGCATGGCGGAATCGTGCTTCATGCATTCCAAAAGAGACTCGGGTTTGTCAAGCGTTCCTTCGAAACGACCAAAGTCGTTTGCGAGTTTTTCCGCGGCGCGCAATGCGTTTTCCCATTCCGCGTCCGTCAGATAAATGTCCTCCAGGCGCCATTGATCGGCGACGGGTATATCCTTGCGTTCGCTCATTGTTCAACATCCTCCAGGTGAAAATTGTCCCGGACACGGCGTGCCGTGTCCGGGAAATGCGGCTGTGCGCGGCAAGCGTCGCAGTGTGCGCAGGGCCTGCCGTTCGCCGTCAGTTGCGGTGTTTGATGAATTCCAACGCCTTCGCCGCCTCCATGGCCACAACGGGGAAGAGGATCAGCCCCAGCGCCCACAGGTACAGGCTTCCCGGCAGGGCAACCAGCCCGAAGGCAGAACGTACCGGGGGAACAAAAGACACCAGCGCTACCAGCGCCGTTGAAGCCAGCGCCGCCCAGTTGAGCTTTCCGTTTGTAAACGGGCCGATTTTGAACAGGGAATGCGTGGAACGCATATTGAACGCCTGTACGACCTGCGAAAGCGCCAGCACCAGGAAGGCCATGGTCTGGCCGTCCTCGATGCGGCCGGCATGGTGTTCGCCCAGCCAATAGGCAATGAGCGTCAGCGCGCCGAACATCAGCCCCTGCAGGGCGATCTGCAAGCCATAGCCGTTGGCGAAGAGGCTCTCGCTCTTGGGACGCGGCTTGCGATCCATGATGTCCTTTTCCACCGGCTCCATGCCCAGCGCAATGGCGGGCAGGCTGTCGGTGGCCAGATTGATCAGAAGAAGCTGCATCGACAAAAGCGGCGTGCGGTGCCAGAGGATCATGGCGAAGAATACGCACAGAATTTCGCCAATATTCGTGCCAAGCAGAAAACCGACCACTTTCCGAATGTTGTCGTAAATGCCACGGCCTTCGCGCACGGCGTCTACGATGGTCGTAAAGTTGTCGTCGGTCAGGGTCATATCCGCGGCGCCTTTGGCCACGTCCGTTCCGGTAATGCCCATGGCGCAGCCAATGTCGGCGGCCTTGAGCGCCGGGGCGTCGTTGACGCCGTCGCCGGTCATGGATACGATTTCACCCTGGCTCTGCCAGGCGCGCACGATGCGGATCTTGTCCTCCGGGGACACGCGCGCATAGACGGAGATGTTGCGCACGCGCGCGGCAAGTTCCTCATCGGAAATACTGGCCAGTTCCGCGCCGGTGATGGCCTCGTTGCCTTCCACGAGGATGCCCAATTCGCGGGCGATGGCCGCGGCGGTTACCACATGGTCGCCGGTAATCATGACCGGAGTGATGCCGGCGCGACGGCAAATTTTGACCGCTTCGCGCACTTCAGGACGCGGCGGGTCGATCATGCCGACCAGGCCGATGAGCGTCAGGCCCGTCTCCAATTCCTCGGAAACCGGGTTTTCCGGCACGCGGTCGAGCTTTTTGATGGCCACCGCCAGCACGCGCAGGGCCTGCTCGCTCATTTCGTTGACGATGTCGTCGGCCTCGGCCGGGCAGCCGCCCGGGGCGCAACGGTCCTCAATGACGTCAAACGCGCCTTTGACAATGGCAAACAGACCGCCGTCGATTTCATGTACTGTGGTCATCAGTTTGCGATCGGAATCAAAGGGAATCTCGCACAGGCGAGGATGCTTGCGGTTGAGCGCGGCCTTGGTAATGCCGTTTTTGGCTGCGGCGGCAACGATGGCCGTTTCCGTAGGATCGCCGATGTGCTTTTCCTTGCCGTTTTCAATCTCAACGCTGGCGTCGCAACAGAGCGTGGCGTAGGACAGCACGCGGCGCACCGCGTCCGAGCAGTTGGCGGTGATCTCCTCGATCCCTCTGCCGTCCACGGCATAGGCGCGCGTGAGCGTCATGCGGTTTTGCGTCAGCGTTCCAGTCTTATCCGAGCAGATGATCGAAGCGCTGCCCAGCGTTTCCACGGCGGGCAGACGGCGGATAATTGCGTTTTTCTTCGCCATGCGCTGGATGCCGATGGAAAGCACCACCGTGACGATGGCCGGCAGACCCTCGGGAATGGCGGAAACAGCCAGCGAAACGCTGGTCATAAAAATCTCCAGGACAGGGATTTTGTTGAGCAGGCCGATGACGAAAATCACCGCGCAGGCTGCGATGGCGACGATGCCGAGGATTTTCCCCAGGTGGGCAAGTTTGTGTTGCAGGGGGGTCTGCGTGTCGTCGGCGCTTTCCAACAGGCCGGCGATGCGGCCCATTTCCGTGTCCATGCCGGTGGCGGTAACGACGGCGCGGCCGCGGCCGTAGGTAATCGAGCAACCGGAATAGAGCATGTTCACGCGATCGCCCAGCGGCGCGTCTTTGGCGACGGCGGCCTGCGCGTCCTTCTCTACGGGAACGGATTCGCCCGTCAGCGCCGATTCTTCACTTTTGAGGCTCGCCGATTCAATCAGACGCGCGTCTGCCGGCACGAAATCGCCCGCTTCGACGAGAATCACATCGCCCGGCACCAGTTCGCTTGCGTCCAGTATGGTCTCGCGACCGTTGCGCAGCACGCGCGCATGCGGGGCGGACATGCTCTTGAGCGCCTCCATGGCCTTTTCCGCCTTGCTCTCCTGCATCATGCCCATGATTGCATTGAGAATGACGATGGCCAGAATCAGCGCCGGCTCGAGGAATTCCTTGGGCTCGCCGCTTTGCGCGGCGACAAAGAAGGAGATCACGGCGGCGATGATGAGGATGATGATCATGACATCCTTGAACTGTGCAAGAAAGCGCATAAGCAGCGATGGCTTTTTGGCTTCCCGCAGCACGTTTTTGCCGTATTTGGCGCGGGCCTGATCCAACTGGGCCTCGTTCAGACCTTTCTGCGGGTCGCAGCCGAAATGGCCAAGGATATCGCGCAGAGGCTCGGTGTAGAAATTCATGGTATCCTCCTATTGCTTGGAAAGCGTCGCCAGAATGACGGCCTTGATCGTATGCAGGCGGTTTTCCGCTTCGTCAAAGACCACCGAACGCTCGCTTTCGAATATCTCGTCGGTCACTTCCATTTCCGCAAGGCCGAATCTTTCGTGGATCTGTTTTCCGACTTCGGTCTTTAAATCGTGATAGGAAGGCAGACAGTGCATGAAAATGGCGTCCTCCGCGGCGTTTTCAAAAGCGGCCGCATTGACCTGGTAGGGCCGGAGAAGATCAATGCGCTCCTTCCAAACCGACTCTGGTTCGCCCATGGAAACCCAGATATCCGTGTAGAGGACGTCGGCGCCTTGCGTGCCTTCGGCCACATCCGTGGTCAGGGTCACGCTGCCGCCATTGGGAACGGCGATTTCGCGCGCGGTTTTGACCAGATCCGCATCGGGGAAACGCGAAGCGGGCGCGCAGGCGGTAAAGTGCATGCCCATTTTTGCGCAGGCGATCATCAGGGAGTTGGCGACGTTGTTGCGCGCGTCGCCCATGAAGGTGAGGCGGACGCCCTCCAGGCGATGCAAATGCTCGTCGATGGTGAGCAGATCGGCCAGCATCTGCGTGGGGTGAAATTGATCGGTCAGGCCGTTCCACACCGGCACGCCCGAGTATTTCGCCAGCAGTTCCACGGTATTTTGGCTAAAACCACGGTATTCAATACCGTCGTACATGCGGCCGAGGACGCGGGCGGTGTCCTCGATACTCTCTTTGCGGCCCATTTGCGAACTTGCGGGATCGAGGAACGTCACGCCCATGCCCAAATCGCGGCCGGCGACTTCAAAGGCGCAGCGTGTGCGCGTAGAGGTCTTTTCAAACAGCAGCACAATGTTGCGACCCATCAGATGCCTGTGGCCGATGCGCAGGTGCTTTTCGCGCTTCAGGCGTCGGGCAAGATCGAGCAGGGAACGGATTTCTTCAGGCGTAAAGTCCAGAAGCGTCAAAAAACTGCGTCCATAGAGGTTCACGGCGGGTCCTCCTTTCTAGTTGGCAAGCGCAAGGCGCTGGAAGGCCTGAAGCCCGATCAGCAAAGCGCCTTCGTCCAGTTGGAAAGCGGGGGAGTGCAACGGCGCGTCGCCGCCTGTTCCCAGGTAGAACAGAACGCCGGGCACACGCTCCTGATAGAAGGAAAAATCTTCGGTCGTCAGGTCGGGCTCGTCAAGCGTTTTTAGGGGCATATCGGCAAGGAGCGCGCAAAAACGCGCATAGAGGGCGGGGTCGTTGACCGTGGGCGGATAGCCCTCTGAAAAAGCGACTTTGGTCTCAACGCCGAGCGGCGCACAGGCGGAGCGCACGGCGGCGGCGATGCCCTCCTTGATGCGCGCGTGATCCTCACGGCTGAAGGCGCGCGCCGTGCCGGAAAGCTCGGCGAAGTCCGGAACGATGTTGGTCGAGGCACCCGCATGAAAGGCGCACAGGCGGATTAACCGCCGCATTTCCGCGGGCAGAGAGCGTTCAAACGCGTATACGGCGCGCACGGCCTCCGCGCCGGCGAGCATGGCGTCGCGCCCTTCGCGCCAGCGCGCGGCATGCGCGGCTTTTCCACGCAGGCGTATCCGCACCTCGGACGAAGTGGCCATCATCGCGCCGCTGCGCGAAGCCATCGTGCCCGCGCAAAGGCCGGGCTGCACATGCAGCGCGAAAATGCGCGATACGTTGTAGCGCTCAAGCGCGCCGTTCTCGACCACGCGCCGCGCCCCGGCGCCGCTTTCCTCGGCGGGCTGGAAAATCAAAAGAACGTTGCGCGGCAGGGGTTTTCCGGCGCTCGACAGCCATTGCGCCAACGTCAGCAGGATGGCCATGTGCGCGTCGTGACCACAGGCGTGCATGCGCCCCGGGTGTTTGGAGGCATAGGGGCACGTTTGCGGTTCCTCGATGGGCAGAGCGTCCATATCGCAGCGAAAGGCGACACTTTCAGCGCGGCCGGCATCGAAAAATGCCAGAAATCCGCTCTCTGCTACGCTTTCCAGGCGCGTAGCCAGCGGTTCCAGGTGCGCGCGCACATAAGCGCTCGTTTCCGGCAGGTTGTAGCCCAGTTCAGGAATCGCGTGCAAATGGCGGCGATGCCGCACGATGGTTTCCAGCATGGCGCAACCTCCCAGCATTTTCCTATTTTCCATTTTAGCATGGCAAGTTTAAGTTCGTTTGTTCTCCGTGGGAAATTTGCAATTTTTGCACGCGATGCGTCCTTTGCACAAATACATTTGTTTTTGCTGAAAAAACAAATGCCGGCGCTGGGGAGAAAACTTGCAAATTCTTTCTGTGTTTGCTATGATGGAGAAAACGTCCGAGGAGGCGATTGCGTGTTTGAAGGCAGCTATGTGGCGCTGGTGACGCCATTTTACGCGGATGGAAGCGTCAATTTTGAAAAACTGAAGGAACTTTGCAAATGGCATGTGGAAAACGGCACGGACGGCCTGGTTGTGCTGGGCACCACAGGAGAGTCGAGCACGACCGACGCTGCGGAGGACGCCGCCATCGTGCGCTGCTGCGTGGATGCGATTGCGGGCCGCATTCCGGTGATCGCCGGCGGCGGTTCCAATTGTACGGAAACCTCGCTTGCCAAGAGCCGCAAATTTCGCGATTTGGGCGCGGACGGGCTCCTGCTTATTACGCCTTACTACAATAAAACCAACCAGAAGGGGATGTACCGCCACTTTGCCACCGTTGCCGAAGCGGTCGATCTGCCCATCATCCTTTACAATGTGCCCGGGCGCACGGGCTGCGCGCTTTCCGTGGAGTGCGTTGAAGCGCTTTCAAGGTTGCCCAATGTGCGCGCCATCAAGGAGGCCAGCGGGAATATCGCCTATACGGCGAAGATCGCCCGCCTTCTCAACGAGGAATTTGCCCTGCTTTCCGGCAACGACGACATGACCGTGCCGATTCTCTCGCTGGGCGGTGTGGGCGTGATCAGCGTATGGGCCAATATCTGCCCGCGGCAGACGCACGAAATGGTGGCTGCCTATCTTGCCGGCGATACGGCGCGCGCGCGGGAAATGCAGCTTCGCTATCTGGAATTGATCAACGCGCTGTTTGTTGAAGTCAACCCGATTCCGGTCAAGGAAGCGATGAACCTGATGGGCATGGACGTCGGGCCCTGCCGTCTGCCGCTGTGCGAGATGGAAGAGAAAAATCTCGAAAAACTCAAGGACGCGCTGCGTATTTTGGAGGAAGTATGAACGTAATCCTTGTCGGCCACGGGCGAATGGGCAGGATGATCGAAGAAATGCTCGCGCCGCGCGCAGATATTGAAATTCTCGGCGTGGTTTCGCCGGGGCTGTTTGAAAGCCCGGCGGATGTGCCGGGCAAGCCGGATGCGCTGATTGATTTTTCTTTCCCGGGAAATCTCGAGGGTACGCTGACGCGCGCGCTGGGCGCCGGCGCGGCCGCCGTCGTCGGCACAACCGGCCTCTCGGCGGCGCAGATGGCGCGCATTCGCGAGGCGGCGGCCTGTGTGCCGATTGTCTACGACGCGAATTTCTCCCTCGGCGTGGCGGTGCTGCGCAAAGTGCTGCGACAGATTGGGCCGCTGCTTTTGCAGAACGGCTTTGACGCGGAAATCGTCGAGGCACACCACGGCGGCAAAGCCGACGCGCCCAGCGGCACTGCCAAGGCGCTGCTTAACGCCATCGACCCTGAAGGCGACTATGCGCGCATATACGGCCGCGAGGGTTTCACCGGAGCGCGCGGAAAGGAAATCGGCGTGCACGCCCTGCGCGGGGGAAGCGTCGCCGGGGAGCACCGCGCGCTGTTTCTCGGCGCGGATGAAACTCTGGAGTTCCGCCACAGCGCTGCCAGCCGCCGGATATTTGCCGCGGGAGCGGTGCGCGCGCTGGATTTTGCCGTGGGTGCTGCGCCGGGACTGTACGGCGTGGACGACGTGCTGGGGTTGCGCGCAAATTCGTAGGAGCAAGGAGGTAAGGCCATGAACGCGGAAGAGATCATCCGCTTTATCCACGATGCTAAAAAAACAACGCCTGTGAAGGCGTACGTCAAGGCCGCTGCGGAAGTAGAATTTCCCGGATGTCGCGTCTTTGGCATGGGGGATAGAATCGTATTTGGCGAGTGGGCGGCGATCCGTGCGGCGCTGGAGCGCAATGCCGGCGCCATTGAAGATGTCGTCGTCGAAGCGGATCGCCGCAACAGCGCCGTGCCGCTTCTGGATGTCAGGAACATCAACGCGCGCATTGAACCGGGCGCGCTGATCCGCGACCATGTCGAGATTGGCGACCGTGCTGTGATTATGATGGGCGCCATCCTCAATATTGGCGCCGTGGTGGGCGAGGACAGCATGATCGACATGGGCGCGGTGCTCGGCGGGCGTGCTACGGTGGGCAGGCGTTGCCATATCGGCGCGGGCGCAGTGCTCGCAGGCGTTGTCGAGCCGGCAAGCGCCAAGCCGGTGGTGGTGGAGGACGACGTGCTGGTCGGCGCAAACGCCGTCGTGCTCGAGGGCGTGCATATTGGCCGGGGCGCCGTGATCGCCGCGGGGTGCGTCGTTGTGGCAGACGTACCGGAAAACGCCGTCGTCGCCGGGATCCCTGGCCGCATTATCAAAATGAAGGACGCAAAGACAGAGAAGAAAACGGCCCTGGTCGAGGCGCTGCGGACGCTGGAGTAGGGTTTGGCGTCAAAATAGCAGCGGTGCGTATAACTATATATAATAGGTAGAAACGCTTACCTTTCCGCAATGGCCGCCTTTGAGCGAGGCAGCCATTGCTATAGTAAAGACCAAAGTCTCTTTTGCGCATAGAAAGGCTGTCGCGTTACAGACTCCATTTTCAGAAGGCAAAAGCGCCCTTGGACACATGTGCGGTTTCGGCGAAACGGGCGGCATGGATAGAAAATGCCGGAAAGGACAGCGCCCTGGTCGCAGCGTTCTGATTCGGAAGTGTTGTGGAACTGAAGGATAGAGAATGAAAAAGAATATGGTCGGTTTAAGGGAAATTCCGATGAAAATGCGCCCACGCACACGCCATCGCAGGACGGCGGGCGCGCCCGTAAGCGAGGCGGGCAGCACAATAATATCAGATCACAGACCCGGCACCAAAAAACACGAGACCGCCGAGGGGCGGTCTCTGGATGGTTTGATCGGTCACCGCTATTCGCGGTAGGGCTTGGCGATCGGGGCGTTCTCCGGCGTGAGCGGTGCAAAATCCACGGGTTTGTGACAGTGCGGGCACATATAGAGTTCGTTTTCAGCCCGCAATTCGTCTACGGGAACGAAAAACAGCTTGCCGCATTCAGAGCAGATGCTGCCCGCCAGCGCCTGGCAGTTGCCGCTCGCGTCCGAACGGAGCACATGCAAACCAGAGTCTGTTTTCGGGAGATCGTCTGCAAGATCGTCCATTTCGTCGTAATCTTCGTCATCCTCCGCAATGCGGCCATCGTGCTCGCCGCCATCCACCGCGGCTTCGAGGTCTTCCAGATCCTCGTCAATGCTCTCGACAAAGTCGTTGAGCTCGCTCATTCCGTCGCGAAGATCGTCCAATTCGCCGGCGATGCCCTCCAGCGCATCGGCAAGCGCCGCATAGAGCTTGGCGCTTGGATCGTTCGGGTCGAGTTGTGCGCCCTCGATCAACCCGCGAATAAAGCCGATCTTATCGTTCAGGTTTGCCATGCCGTCACCTCCGCCCATGCGGGCTTTTTTTGCAGAAAACCGGGCGGCAAATTGTGCCGCCCTGTCCATATTGTGCGTTCTTTGCGCCGCTTATGCGCGGCCGAGGTATTCGCCGCCGTTGCGGGTGTCGATTTTGAGCTTGTCGCCGATTTCGATAAACAGCGGCACCTGCAGGGTGAAGCCGGTTTCCACCGTCGCGGGCTTGGTGGTGTTGGAGGCGGTGTCGCCCTTGAAGCCGGGTTCGGTGGCGGTCACTTCCAGTTCGACAAAGTTCGGCGCTTCAACGCTGAAGGGCGCGCCCTTGAAAAAGCGCACGGTGACGTTGGTGTTTTCCTTTACAAAAGGAATGGCGTCCGCCACCTGGTCGTGCGTCAGGGGAAGCTGATCGTAGGTCTCCAGGTCCATAAAGTAGTACATATCCCCATCGTTGTAGAGATACTGCATTTCCTTCGTCTCGATATGCGCCTTGGCCATCTTGTCGGTGGGGTTGAAGGTGCGCTCGATGACGGCGCCGGTGACGATGTTCTTCAGCTTCGTGCGCACGAACGCCGCGCCCTTGCCAGGCTTGACGTGCAGGAAACTGACGATGGTCCAAATGCCGTTGTCCATCTCAATGGTGACGCCGTTTCGGAAGTCGCTTGCGTTGATCATGGGGAATGTGCCTCCTCAAATAGAATGTAAGGAATTTACAGCTCGATCAGATGCTTCGGCGCGTTGATGGGATTCACAAAACCGACCGAAGTCAGGATCGCCATGTCCTCGATCCGGCAGCCGCCGAGACCGGAGATATATACGCCGGGTTCGACCGTAACGACATGACCGGGCTGTAAAATGGTCCTGTCGCCCTTGCCGAGCCGGGGCTGTTCGTGGATATAAAGCCCTACGCCATGGCCTAGCGCGTGGCCGAAAGCGTCGGGATAGCGCGCCTGGATATAATCGCGCGCCAACGCGTCGATCTCTTCGCATACCGCGCCGGGGTGAATGGCGGAAAGCGCCAGAAGCTGCGCGTCCAATACCACCTGATAAAGAGACCGGAGTTTGTCGGAAACTTTGCCGATCGCGACGGTGCGCGTCATGTCAGAGCGGTAGCCGTCGCAGGTGGCGCCGAAATCCAATGTCAGCAATTCGCCTTTTTCAAGCCGATGCTCGCCGGGAACCGCGTGGGGCAGCGAACCGTTGATGCCCGTGCAGGCAATGGTGGGAAAGGCTTCGCCCTCGCTGCCCAAACGGAGCATTTCATAATTGAGCGTCATGGCGACTTCCCGCTCTGTCATGCCCGGACGCAGTTTTCCCAGCAGCGCCTCGAAGGCGCGGCAGGCAATATCTGCGGACCGGCAAATTGCCTCGATCTCCTTTGCGTCCTTGCAGATCCGCATGGATTCGGGCAGCGCTTCCAGGGAAAGCATGCGAACGTCGCCCAATGCATTTTGCAGCGCCATACAGGCGTCGTAGCTGAGGTAATCCGTTTCCACTGCCAGCGTATCGCTGTGGGAACGATCCACAAGATTGCGCACCAGTTCTTCCAGGCGCGCGCCATTTCGCGTACGCACACAAGAGACGAACGGCGCTTGCCGGGATACCTGTTCGACGTAGCGAAAATCGGTGAGAATGGCCTGCACTTCTCTGGAAACAAACAGGCAGCCTTCGCCGGTATATCCGGTCAGATAGCGCATGTTTTCCGGGCGGTGGATCAACGCCGCGGACAGGCTGTGGGCTGCCATGGCGCCAAGAAACGCCTCCAAACGGTTTGTCAACAAGCCCACCTCCGCACAGATAAATCTATTTTATCACATCTTATGTGAATTTTCCAGTATGCGCGACAAAAAATTCCACGGACTCGAATCAGGCATGCCCCGCGGCGCGCGCCAACATCTGTTTAGTGCTGCTGCCTTCCGGCCCTGACACGATTCACAGCATGACGCCGCACGGGACCCGATCGTCATCACCCGTGGAACATGGGTAGTATAGCACAGTTCCCGCGGAATTGCAAGGGGTGTTTGCGGGAAGATAACATTGCATGTGCGACCGCATGCGAAAAAGACTGTGTTCTGTTCTGCGTGGAAGCCGATTGGAAATTTACCCTGCGTGCTTGACGGCGTCGGATGCGCCTGTTAGAATGAGGTGGGGAATGGGCGCTCTGGAATGCAAAGAGGTGAGCAGATGTTGAAGTGGAAAGCCTGTCTGCGCGTTGGAATTACCATCGTGCTTGTTTATCTTGCCGTGCATTATTGGGAAAGCGTAGCGCGGCTGCTCGGCGTATTCCTCAGCGGACTGTGGCCGCTGGTTTTGGGCGCGGGAATCGCCTACCTTGTAAACCGAATGATGCGGTTTTATGAGAGGCATTACTTTCCGCGCCGCGGCGGTCGTTTTGCTGCGCGCACGCGGCGTGGCGTATGTCTGTTTGCTTCCATCCTGACGATTCTTCTCTTGGTGTCTCTGGTAATTCTACTGATTGTCCCGGAACTTATAAAAAGCCTGCAGCTTTTGCTCAACGACGTGCCGGCGCTTTTGGAGCGAGGTTATGCGGAACTGATGCGTTATCCGGAAATTGCCCAGTTGCTGCCGGAGGAGTTGACAAGCGTAGACGCCGGCTGGCAGGACGGCGTAACGCGCGTTGTCGATTGGCTGGGCGGTGGTTTCGGCGGGCTGATGAACTCTGTGGTGGTCACGGTATCCGGCGTGTTTTCCGGCGCGACCACATTGGTGATGGCGGTGGTGTTTGCAGTATACCTGCTCTACGGCAAGGAGCGCATTTGCGCGCAGATGTCTCGTCTGATGCGCACATATCTGCGGCCAGCATGGCATGCGCGCGTGCGGTATGTGCTTGGCGTGATGGACGACTGTTTCCATCGATATATCGTCGGCCAGTGTATAGAGGCGATAATTCTCGGCTCCCTGTGCATGCTGGGCATGTTGCTGCTCGGTTTCCCATATGCGACGATGGTCGGTACGCTTGTGGGTGCAACGGCCCTGATCCCCATCGCCGGCGCATATATAGGCGCGATTGTCGGCGCGATCATGATTATGACGGTTTCCCCGATCGAGGCGGCTTTTTTCCTGGTGTTCATTGTAATTCTGCAGCAGTTGGAGGGGAATTTGGTCTATCCGCGCGTGGTTGGGGCCTCGCTGAAATTGCCGGCGCTGTGGGTGCTGGCGGCAATCACGGTTGGAGGTTCCGTGTTGGGCATTGTCGGCATGTTGCTGGGCGTTCCGTTGGCGGCCACGGCATACAGACTTTTGCGGGAAGATGTGAATCGGCGCGAGCAGGATCAGAAAACAGAATCTGGTCTGAAATGACCGCGACCATGAGACAGGCCGGTTCAGCGGATGTATAATAAATAGGTAGAAACTCATATAGAACATATATTATGCGCGGCCCTTTTTCCAGGATATCTCCAAACAGAGGCAGGAGGAAGGCCGCGTTTTCATTTGCTCCTCTGCCGGGAGAGGAAAGTGATTGCCCGGCGCAGCGATGAGCGGGAAGGTGTGCCGCTGGCGACAGGGTGGAAACGGGATGGCAGACTGATTTGCCGGGGTACACCATGCAAAAGTTATGGAATGATTACGAATGTTATGTAGAGCGCTGAAATCAACAAAAAACTTAAAATATCGTCCAAAATCGCTTGACAAGCGACTGAAATTGGAATATAATGTAATGCTAGAATAGTGTATGATATAATTTAATGTGTGTATCGTTAATTTTTATCGTTTATCGATAAACGCGATCCAACGAAAGGAAATATATCTGTGAGCGTTGCGCAGATGGAGCGCTTTACAGGAAAAGACCGAAGTCTAAAATATACGGAAACCCGACAAAAACAGACTTTGGTATGTGGGAGGAACGGCACATGAAAGCAGGACGAAATGAAAAAGGCAAAAAGCCCATTTTGCGCGTGGTTTCTCTGGTCATCGCCATCGTGCTTTTGTGCACGGCGGTCGTGACGCAGTTTGACGCGATTTCTCAATTCGCCGCTGTGCTTGCCGAAGAGGATCCGCTTTCGAGGATTTACTCTATTCTTCAGGACGAGATCGACGAACCGCAGACATACGATGATTACTACCAGCTTGCCAACATCGCCATCGGCCAGGGCAACTACGAGGAGGCGCTCGGCTATCTTGACGAGTGTTCCGCCCTTGCGGATGAAAGCGACGGCGCGCTCATGGCCGACCTGATGCTGCGCAAGGCTTCGCTGTATATGCTGATGCAGAATTACGACGATGCGCTCGCCGCGCTTGAAAGCGCGCTGGAATACGACCCGGAATCTTCGCAGGCGTTGCTTTTGCGGGCGCAGATCGAACTGGCTCAGCAGTCCTATCTGCCGGCGGCGCGGGACCTGGAAAGTTATCTTGCCCTCGTGCCCGACGACGCGGCCGTCCGTCAGGATCTTGCGCAGATCTACGAAGTGCTGGGGCGTTACGCCGAAGCCGCGGAGTGCTATGAGGCGATTTACACGCAGTTCCCGCAGGAGAGCGTTTATCGCCTGGAGGCGCTGCGCTGCCAGCTGCTCGCGGGCGAATACGAAACCGCGCGCGACGGCTTCACCGCCTATATTGACGAACACGAACAGACCGAAGTCTCTGAAACGTCCTCCGAGGCGGACGCCGACGGGCAGAACGCCTCCATGGAAGCCTTGCTGGCGACCGCTTACTTCCTGCGCGGTTGCTGCGAGATGCAGCTTGCCAACTATGAACTGGCGATTGCGGATTTTGAAGGCGCCCTCGAGCGCGGCTATTCTGAGGCGGCGACGCTGGAACAGCTTGTGACGTGCTCGTATATTTCCGAAAACTACGAGGCTGTGATCGCCTATGGCGAACGCCTTCTGGCGCTTCCGGACGCTAGCGCTTCGCTCGGCTCCGTCTATCAGCAAATGGGAGCCTCCGCGATGTCGCTGGGCCAGTATGAAGAGGCTGTCGAATATCTCACGCTGGCCATTGAAAACGGGCCCGAACTGGTGGGCAGCTACTACTACCGCGGCGTAAGCCTGCTCTCGTTGGGGCGTTATGAGGAAGCGGTGGCGGATTTCACCAGTTCCATCGAGCAGGGCTATCTCACACAGTTCTGTTACTACAATCGCGGCGTGTGTTATGTGAATCTGCTGGATTATGACAGCGCGCTCGACGATATGGAAATGACGCTTACCAGCGGCGATGAGCAAACGCTCAAAGACGCCGCCACCAACATACTCTGGCAGCTTGCGCAGTATTACGAGAGCCAACGACTGCTGGAGGGCGAACAGATCGACGCTGAACAGATCGTAGAATAGTTGCCATCGTCAGAAAATATTCCGCTCGAGATTGCTCGGGGAGGTATTGCAATGAAGAAGCTGATTGAGAAAAAGAGGCGCGATTTCCGTAGGCTGACCAAGAACGGCGTCAGCATCCTTTGCTTGGTGATGATGCTCGCGCTGTTTGCCAGCGCGGTGTTCGCAACGGCCGAGGAAAGTTCTGCGCCGCCAGTTTCGGCTTCGGCGACCGGCGAAGTCGCCGCGTCGCAGGGAAATGCCGGCGGAACGTCCGCCGCGGCAAAGAGTCCGCCTGTGGCCGCTGCATACGCGAATGTTGTGCAGGGTGCCTCTGCCGGATATTCTGCGCCTGGCGCGGGAAGCGAATCCGGAGATGGCGGCAACGTTGCGGGCGGCTCCTCCGAGTCGAGCAGTATTCCTGATGGCGCTTCTGTCAGCGGAAACGACGATGCGGGCGCGTTGGATGGCGCGCAGACCGGATCGCAGCAGGGCGCTGAAAATGTAGACGGAGTGCCGGGAAATCAAGAGGAAAAGACCGAAGTCTCTGATGAGGGAGAAACTTCTTCCGAAGAAGAAGAGACGCTGATTCCGGACGAGGGCGAAGTTTCCGAGGAGACCGGCGAAGAGGGAAGGCCGGGCGAGGAAACGTCCGAGGGCGAAACCTCCGGCGAGGAAGCCGGCGGCGAAACCGGTTCGGAGGATGAAGAGGGCAAAATTGAAGAGACGCTGATTCCGGACGAGGGCGAAGTTTCCGAGGAGACCGGCGAAGAGGGAACGCCGGGCGAAGGAACGTCCGAGGGCGAGACCTCCGGCGAAGAAGGAGAAACGGCCGGCGAAGGCGATACCCAGGAACAGACCGGAGTCGTTATTCCGGATATGAGCGCGCTCGAGGCCGCTTATCAGCTTACCGGCGACAACGCGCCCATCCTGCCGGAGGGCGCCCAGATTCTGGCCGCTGGCGATGAACCGCCCGTGGGCCAGGATGACACCGTGGAAGCCTATGCCATTCCGGCGGGCAGCACGTACATTAAGGAGATCGGCGCGGATATCACCTTCAGCAACGATGCTGAGAACAACGCCATCACCAACGCGATGCAGAGCGCTCTTACATATATCAAGAGCCTGTATGAATCTCCGGATGAGCAGCAGGCTGTAAAAACGGCGACCATCGTCGTTTCCGACGGCATCTACCAGGGCGGCCTGAACATCAGCAATGATTCGGGCAGCGGTTCGCCCCTTGCTGATCTGATTGCGGAGATCCTGGGGCTGAACAAAGAGCAGCAGAGCCAGATACAGATCAATATCGTCGCCGAAGACGCGATCGCCGAGGATGGCTCCTTCACCGCTGAAGGCGATGGCGGCGCGCAGGTTGAGGGCGACATCAACATCGACTTCGACGGCCTTGACGTTGTGCTTGCGGGTCTCTATCTTTCCACGCGCGGCCTGGTCAACGTCGAGGGCGCTCAGAGCGTTACCTATTATGGCACGACGCAGGACGACGTTGTGGACATGAACGTAAGCAACGTTACCGGCTCGGTCACGGTTGACACGGGCAAGGGCGACGACCGCGTGAGTGTCCGCACGGAGAAGAATCCGAGCCTCGAATTTGGTATCGACCTGCAGGAAGGCTGGCAGACGGCCTTTGAGGGAATTACCAGTGTCGAGAGCATTCAGGACCTGCCTGCTGGCTTGAAGGAAACGATGCTCGACCTGCTCGACAGCATCGACGATATGGTCATCGACGCCGCCCTGGATGCGGAGCCGCTCAAGGTCAACATCAACCTCGGCCTGGGCAACGACACGCTGGACTTCACGCTTGTGGATTCGACCGATCTGGCGCCTGGCACGCCGGTTATCGGCAGCGACCCGAATGCGCCCCTGACGCTGCAATACGGCTTTGGCGTAGACATCGGCGCGGCAGACGTGAGCATTCTTGGCGGCGAAGGCAACGACCGCATCAACATTTCCGGCGCTCGCACGCTCTCGCTCGGGCAGGAAGTCGTGCAGTTCCTTACGGATTATATTGCCGGCGCCGGCGCCACCGAATATCAGAAAACAAACTTTAGTCTGGATGGTGGTTTGGGCGACGATGTCATTACCGTCGATACCACCGCGGCCTTCTCCACCATCGGCGGCATTGCCACCGAAGTGCTGGGCAACGACGGCTTCGACCGTCTGCACATCACCGGCAAGCTCAACGATGGAATCGACGAGGCCGAGCGCATCACCGCGCAGATGGACGCCGATTCTGTTGAAGTGACCATTGAGGCGCTTGCGGAACTGAGCTTCCTGGGCGACATCGCCGGCGACGCGCTGACGCTGAGTTTTGAGAAGCAGTTTAAAATTGCGGCGCTTGGCATCGAGGCCTTTACCGACGCCCTGGAGAACAAGCGCACCATCCGCCTGGAAGGCGAGGCGCTTTCGGGCGAGGCGCTTCCGTTCACCAATTATGAGATCACCGAGCTTGTTACCAAGTATGAGTCCTACCAGGAAGTTCCGGTACTGGATGACGCCGGCCTGCCCGTGCTGGGTCCGGACGGCCTGCCGCTGACGGAACTGGTGGGCGTCAATCCCTACGAGGTGCTGGACTTCGTTTCCGAATTGACGATTCCGGACGATGGTCTGTTGTTCACCAATATCGTATACGATGCTGGCGATGACGGCGAGATCACCATTGATCGTCTGTTGGCCGCGGGCATGAACGTGCTCGTTACCGGCAAGCGCATTCAGGTCAATGGGGAAGTGACCGGCAAGAACATCCTTCTGCAGGCCGTCGGCACGGACGACGTCGTGATCGAAGGTTCCCTGTCCATCGTTGACGACGATCTCTCCGAAGGCGAGGACGACATGAGCCTCGAGGTCGGTCTGTACGAGGCGGAGAGCGATCGCCGCATCACGATCGGCGAAAACGCCAGGCTTGAAGCGGCCGAGTCGGTGGACATCCTTGCCAGCCTTGCCCTGAGCGAGGGCTATCTCCCCATTCCGGATCTGCCCGGCGGCATCCTTCCTGCCGACTTCGAACTGCAGCCCTTCGTTCTGAAGATGGGCTACGCGACCATCGATGTTCTGGGCGAGATCATCGCTGAAGGCGCCGTGCGCATTGGCAGCGAACTGGATATTCTCGTCAATACCACCAACGGCGTGGCCAGCGTGGTCATCCCCGTGGCTGTGGGCGTTGCGATTGGTGAAGCGACCGTTACAGTCGCCGGCGACGCGCTGATTCAGGCGGGCTCCAACGCGCACCTGGATGCTTATTCCGATACCAGCATCACGGCCGATACCGTGGGCGGCGTGCCGAAATTTGCGATTTCCCTTGCCGTGGCGCTGGTGGATACGCATGTGACGGTGAAGGACAACGCGCGAATCGAAGCGGATGGCAGCGTGGACCTGATCGCCAATGCGGCGGTGACCACCGGTTCCTTCTCGACGGGCAAGCCCGCCAAGACGCTGGCGACGAAGCCGGCAACGGGCGTGTACATTGCCGGAACGTTTATTCAGAACAATACGTCTGTTGAGGTGCTTGATTCTGCCAGCATTCTGGCGCTCGCGGGCGACATCCGCCTGGATTCCACTTCCCGCGTGCATGCCAATACGGTGACGGTCAACATCCCCGCCGACGCGGAGGCATCCGGCGCAATTTCGACGACGAAAGCCATCGGCGTGGTCAAGAAGCTGCTTGGCATCAAGACGGATATCGCCGGAGCGCTGCGCAATCTGATCAGCGGCGCTACGGGCATCCAGGGCTTCCTCGACCAGGCGGTTCAGGTGGTCGATAAGCCGCAGAAGCCCGGGAAGCAGTTCGCAGGCGCTTTCTCGCTGGCATATATCGACAACGATAACGCCGCCCGCATCGCCACCGTTGGCGATATTCAGGCTGCCGGCGCAGTGGATGTGTTCGCCCGTGGCGAAGCCTACGCGGAACTGCGCGCCGACGCTTCGCTGTACAGAACGCCTCCGATTGACCCCGTGACGGGCCTGACGCCCCAGGATGCGCCGCAGAAGGCGATCGGCACGGCTGTTGGCGTTTCCTATTTCAACAACAACAATGTGGCCGAAATCACTGGCGGCGCAATTACCGCCCAAAGTCTGTTTGTAGACGCCGACATGGGGCACACGGGATCCAGCGTGATCATCAAGGCCGGCCATGTTCCCTCGACTGCAGACTTTGGTCTGGGCGGCGCGATTTCCGTGCATTTGGCCACGGCGATCAACAATGCGCTGGTGGGCAAGGGCGCTTCCTATACGATTAACGGCGGCCAGGTGGGCGTGGATTCCACCGGCACGGGTCGCTACGTCACGGTAGGCGACGCCTCCGGAAAGCGCGAGCGCCGCAGCATTACTCTTGGCGGCATCGTTATTCCCTTCGAACCCGCAAACCAGATGACGGCCAATTCCACTGGCGTTGGCGCCGGCATCGCGGTCGGGCTGGTTGGTGTAGACGTCACCGCGCGCATCGAGGATGGCGTGACGTTCGGAAATCTTCCGCTCACCTCTGCGTGGGTAAACGCTTCCTATAGTGGTACGGAGCACATTGAAGCCGCGGCCGGCGCGGCCGGCGGCACGTCCATAGTGCCGGTATTGGCCCTGGGCGTCGGCGGTGTGTATACGCAGGCGTACTTTGGCACCGCGAATGAGGAGATCGACGCTAGTGGCGATGTGTCTGTTACCGCCAATGGCCAGGTGGAGCGCACCATGCAGGTGGACGCCTCGGCCGTGGGCGCGGGCGTCGGCGTCGGCGGCGCGTTTGGCATCGGTATCTTCAACGACTCTGCCGCTGCCGCCCTTGAGCGCAGCGCCTCGGCGCGCAATGTAATGGTGGATTCGCAATCCATCAGTCGCTTTGACCAAAAGGTCATTGCCAGTTCCAAGGGCGCTACGCCCACGACAAGCCCCACCGGTCCCAAGACGCCGGATGAGCTTCAACAGCAGCAACAGCAGGAGAGCCAGGCCTCGACCGGCACGCAGGATCAAATTGATGAAACGCTTACCGGCCAGAGCGGAGCGGGCGGCTCGAACGTCAGCGCGCTGAATCAGGAGGGCCAGGCGGATCAGATCGCAGATCTGAACACACAGACCGCCAGCGCGCTTGCCGCCAGCATCGGAACCAACAACGTCAACTCCGCGGCCATTTCGACGCTTGCGCAGGATCGCCCCCGCGCGCAGACGCAGGAAGGCAGCGTGCAAGTTGCCGCAGCGCTTGCGCTCAACATTCTCAAAAACGATTCTTCGGCCCGCGTCGGCGATGACACCGCGATCGAAGCCGACGGCGATGTGGCCGTGACTTCCCTGGTGGATACGGATGCCGTCATCTCCGCTAACGCCAGCGCTACAAATTCTACGACTGGCGTGGGCGTGGGCGTCGCTATCAACTATGTTCGTTACAACAACACTGCATATCTCGGCGCTTCGAATCTGCGCGCCAACACGCTGACCGTTCGCGCCGACATCCTCGAAGCAGAGGACAAGGCGAGCATAGAGGCCATCTTTGCGGACCTGATGGAGTACTTTGCCGATACCGAGGGCGTCGGTATGCTGCTTAACGCCCTGGTCAAGGCAAAGGGCTATGCGAGCCTGGAGGAAATGCTGGCCAATGACGCCGAGTTCAAAGAAGCTTATGAGGCGATAGACGCGAGCGACGCCGCGGCGCTGGAGGCAATGATCATTGATCTGCTGGCCGCGCAGTTCAGCGACGAAACGGTCGATACCTCCAAGGCGGTCTTTGGCGCGCTGGCCAATTCCGTTGTCAATTCCTTCGTGGAGATGCTTACCGAGCCAACGTTCCTGCTCAGCCTGCTTACCGGCGAGGCGCAGGGCAAAATGGACGAACTTTTCGCCAAGTATGGCCTCACCGCGGAAGTGGCCATTGAGCGCATCCGCAACATGGTGGTCACCGCCCTGAACATCAAGTTCGGCAACCCGGGCGAACTGGACGGCGTGGGCAACCTTGTGTCCACCACCGCCATTTCCGGCGCGGGCGCTGCGAACGTTGGCGTTGCCGGCGCTGCGGCCATCGCGCTGATAGAGGCGAATACCCAGGCCGTTATTGCCGATAAGGCGCTTGCTTCCAGCACGCCGGACATCAACGTGGCGGGCACGGTAACCATTTATGCGCAGGGCGCGCAGAAAGTGTATACCACCGCTACCGCCTCTGCGGACAAAAACGGCATGCCGGATAAGAACAAGGACGGCACTGGCAACGCGCAGGGAAAGAGCGTCGGCGTTGGTGCGTCCGCTGCCATTACCAATCTGGATGTAGATTTGCATGCGCTGCTTGGCGAAAACCGCAACCTTGAGGCGGGCGCTCTGAGCATCGTTTCCGAGATCCGCAACGATATCGACACCATCGCCGTCGCCGGCAGCGATCCGATCGCCCGCCGCGACCAGGTGGCGAAGGATGTGCCTGCGCTCGGCCAGATGCCGATCGACCAGAACAACACTACGACCAAGGATATCGCCATTGACGCCTCTGTGGCGCTTTCGATGATCGACAATGTGGTGCATGCCATCGTCGGTTCGGGCGCGCAGATGCGCCTGAACGGCGGCAATGTCATTGAGACGCAGACGGACGTTGACGCAACGGATATCGAGGCGGTTAACCTCTACCTGCGCGCGTTCCAGCGCGGTCAGACCTACAGCACGGCCTCCGGCTTTGCGGTGGGCGATCAGGCTGCGGTCGGCGCGGCTGTGGGCGTTAACCTTGCCAATTCTGATGTGCGTGCGGCGTTCCTCGGCGACGGCGTCGTCACCGGCAAAGCGAAGGTGGAGGCGCTCACCTCCAACGAGGACGAGGCTTCCGGCCTGGCGACCGTGGTCGGTGCGAACCTCGACCGCTACCTCAGCCGCATTCGCGATCTGTTCAGCACGCTCAGCGTTGGCGACACGCCTTCGACGCTGAACTACATGATCGTGAACAAGATCAACGGTTACGCCGGTCCCGCCATGCAGACGGGCGCAAACGCCATTGCCGGCATGCCGTTGCTCACCATGCTGATGCAGAAGTTCAACATGACCCTGCCCGGAAATCCGACCGCGTCCGGTTCTGCGGCCGGCGCCATGGATACCGTAGCTGGCAACGCCAGCGGCGCGACTGGTCAGCCGCTGGATTCGAGCGCGCAGGAAGGGCAGAAGATCAACATCGCCGCTGCGGCGGGCGCGACCGTGACCGAGCACATTGCCTCGGCTGAGATCAGCGGCAGCCTCACGGCGGAGTCCGTAGAGGTCAACGCGGAAAATCGCGCCAATTACCGCACGCTGGGTGCCGGCGCGGCGGTGACGGTGCTTGACAAGAATTCCAACAATATTTCCGTGGGCGTCGCCGTTTCCATAAACGGCAACCAGGCCAATGCCACAGTGGATGGGGAAGTCACCGCCACGGGCGACGCTGCGACCGCTGAAAATGACGGCGACGTGCGCGTCACCTCGACGGTTACCCAGAACATGGACGGCAAGTACCGCGGTCTGCTTGGGGCGCAGGCGCTTTCTGGCAGCATCAGCGGCTCTGGCGGCAAGGTCGGTTTTGCCGGCGCGGTCGCCATCCTCATCGGACATGCCCAGGGCGTGGCGCAGATCGCCGAAAATGCCGTGGTGTGCGGCGGCGACGTCCTTGTCGAAGCGCTGGATAAATCCAAGATGGCCGTGCGCGCCGGCGGACTGACCGCCACGGGCGCTTCGGCGGGCGTGGGCGCCTCCTTCGCGCTGGTGTACGCCGAGAACGAGCTTACGGCCAAGGTCGGCAAAAATGCCGTCGTGATGGCGGACAGCCTCAAGGTCAACGCCGAGAAACTGCCTGTGGACTCGAGCGACTATGAGTTCCCCTTCGGTTGGGACACCCTCTTTACCGTGGATGTCACCGAAGCGAGCCGCAAGGGCCTGATCAACATCAAGCTCGACGAAAGCAACAACGGCATCATCGGCATTGACATCGCCATCGGCACGGACGATCTTCTCAAGGTCGTCGATACGCTCAATTACCTCGCCAGCGTCAACTACTACGCCGAATCCATCGCCGGCGCAATCACTGCCGGCGCGGACACCACCGCCGCGGTCGCCGGCTCTGTCGCCATGCTATTTGCCGACAGTTCGACGCAGGCGGTGATTGAGGACGGCGCGGCGATCGACCTTCGCGGCGGAGACGCCACTGTCACCGCTTCCTCCAAGACCAATGCGCGCATGATCGGCGGCGCCATCGGCGCGACCTCCGGAAAGGTCGGCGCTGGCGTCAACATTGCGGCGGTGGACGATCGCGACAGCATCTACGCGCGCATCGGCGACGGCGCGACCCTCGCAGGCGCGGGCAATGTCAACGTTCTTGCCAGCGCTGAGCGCGATTCGCTGGCTGTAACCATCGCGGCCGGCGCATCCGGCAGCACCGGTGGCGCGGCCATCGGCGGCGGCATCAACGTCATTGTTACTGGCAGCGACGTGCAGGCGACGGTCGGGGACAGCGCGAAGATCACCGCGAACGGTCTGTTTAAAGTGGACGCTTCGAACATTTCCGACCTTACCCTGATTTCGACCTCTCTGGCCGGTTCGACCGGCGGCGCGGCGGTGGGCGGCACGGTTGCCGTGATCGTTGCGGAGAACAAGACGCTTGCGACGATTGGCGCGGCGGCGGATGTCGTCGCGGGCGACGTGCTGGTGCAGGCCGTCAGCGAAGAGCGGCTGCTCAACGTGCTGGCCTCCCTTTCCGGCGCGGCCGGTTCTTCTCCGACGGTGGCCGGCACCATCGGCACCCTCGTTTCCCAGTCCGAAACCCGCGCTGAGGTGGGCAATGGCGCGCGTCTGCTAGCGACGACCGGCAGCGTGACCATCAACGCCAACGGCGAAGTCAAGCAGGTGGTCGTCCTTGCGGCTGCTACCGGCGGCACCGGCAGCGCGGCGGTGGGCGCGACGGTCAACGTCAATGTATTTGAACACAAGGTGCTTACCCTCATCGGTGAGAACGCACAGTTGATCGCCAAAGCGCTCGACGCGGGCAAGAATGTGGTCATCACCGCCTCCGCGAGCGACGAGACTATCATCGTCACCGTCGCGGGCGCGGCGACGACCGGCACCGCTGGCATCGCCGGCGCGATCCCCGTGATCGTCAGCAATTCCGAAGTGCGCGCCAGCATCGGCACGGCCGCGCACATCGAAGCGGGCGACAGCGTGCTGGTCAGTGCTGACATGATTACCGGTCTTTACGACGTGGCCGGCGGCTTCGCAGCGGGCAGCGCTGCTGGCGTGGGCGCTACAGTCAACACCGCGGTTCTGGAAAACAATGTATCTGCTACCATCGCCGATGCGGCGCGCGTGATTGCGCATGCGATTCCCGCCTCGGAAAGCAGCCAGGCTGCAGGCGTGCAGATCCCCGGCCGCAGCGAGCGGCGCAGGGGCGTCATCCTGCGCGCCAACGCGGACAACCGCATCCTCATTGCTTCCATGAGCGGCGGCTTCGCCGGCACTGCCGGCGTCGTGGGCGTGGTCAATACGCTGGTGGATAAGAACACCGTCCGCGCGGCGGTGGGCGACCGCGTGACCATCATCTCCGGCTATGACGAGAATGGCGAGACGACGACGGGAGACGACGCGGAAGTCTCCGTCGAAGCAGACGACGACTCAGAGCTATACAACGTCGCCGGTGGAGTGGCCGGCGGCGGCGCGGCGGGCGTTGGCGCCTCTGCCGTGGTCATGGTCTACGATAAGACGCTCGAAGCCAGCGTGGGCGACGGCGGCGCGATTTATGCGACCGGCGATGTCAACGCGCACGCCGCTTCCAATGACGACGTCTACCTGGTAGCAATGAACTTTGCCGTCGGCGGTTCGGCGGCGGTTGGCGTCGGCGCCAGCGCGTTGGTGTTCCAGAACGAGATCGACGCGCGCCTGGGCGGCGAGATCAACGCCGGTGGCGACGTGGTCATGGAAGCCCTGGGCGACAATGAGCTTTACAACATTTCGGCGGCGGTGGGCGGCAGCGGCACCGCGGCGGTGACGCCGGTTGCGGTCGTTACCTACTATGAAGGCGCGACGCGCGCAACCGTCGGCGAAAACGCGGCGATTACGGCAAAGGGCGCGTTCACGATGAACGCGGATTCCAAGGAGTTCATCACTTCCGACGCCGCTGGCGTCTCGGTGTCCGGCGCTGCAAGCGTTTCCGGAACCGTGGATGTGATCATCTCCAAGCAGAACACCGCCGCCACGACTGGCGCGGGCGCGAAGATTACCGCCAACGCCATCACGGTCGGTTCCTTCGATACCATCACCACTTACGCGGTCGCCGCCACCGTTGCCGGCAGCGGCACGGCGGGCGTGGGCGTCACTGCGGTCGTCAGCGTGCTGCACGCCAGCACTCTGGCCGCCATCGGGGACAACAACATCCTTGAGAGCACCTCTGGAGACGTCACGGTCGATGCCGATTCCCTGCGCGAGATCAATTCTTACGCCGGGTCGGCTGGCGCCGCTGGCGTGGCTGGCGTTGGCGTGACGTTGATGGTCACGGTTGTGGGCGGCAAGCTCACGCAGGACAGCGCCGACGGCCTTGCAAACGGCTTTGACGCCGATGAGTTCCTTGACGATTCCTTCGGCAAGGGCCACAGCGTTGCGCAGGATTACCGAAAAGACGACCTTGGTCTGTTGCTTGAAGGCGACAGCATCCGTCAGAGCGAGACTGAAGTCGGTTCCGGAAGCAAGAGCGAGGATTCGACCTTCGACATCGAAAGCGGCTACGTCAGTGACGACTTTGACACAACGGACCAGGATACCCAGAACCCCGGCGCGGACTTCGAGATCAATGAAGGCGACAACGAAGACATTACCGCCGCGGGCGAACTGGGCATGCAAAAGCCCGGCTACGATCCTGCCGACAGCGTCATGGCGACCATCGGCGCGGGTTCGGTCGTAACTTCCAAGGGCGACATCTCCGTGCTGGCCTATGACAACCTCATTGCCGATATGATCACCGGCACGCTGGCGGCCGGTTCGATGGCCGGCGTCGGCGCAGGCGTCGCGGTGGGCGTCGCCTACTCCAACGTTGTCGCCAGCGTCGAGGACAATGCGACCCTCACTGCGGCGGGGGATGTCACCATCGCCGCGCGCACCGGCTCCACGCCCGTTCAGGACGGCGACAAGAGCCGCACGGACGCGCTTGCCGAGGCCTTTGAAGGCAGCGAGGAAGTCAGCTTCCTTGAGCGCACCATTCGTGCCATCTCCATCACTGGCAGCGGCGGCGTCGCCGGCGTGTCGGTGGCCGTGGCCTCCATCAATGTATACTCCAACGCGATCGCATATCTTGAAGGCGATGTAGTGGCCGAGAACCTCACCATTTCCGCCGTGAGCGACTATCCGCTCAACCTTGCGGCGACGATGACCGCCGGCTCCGGCATTGCGGCCGTGGGCGCGTCGGTGGCGCTGGTCAACGTGGGTGGAAACACCGAGGCCTCGATCGTCGGCGACGCGCAGGTCGCGATTACCGGAACCGCCAAACTGACCAACAACCTTACCACCAACGCCGTGACCGGCGCTGCGGCCATCGGCGGCGGCGCGGTCTCGGTCAACGGCGCGGTCTCCCTGGCGATCGTCCGCACGCGCATGGATACCTTCATCGGCCAGGGCGTGCGCCTGACCGCCGGCAGGCTGGAAATGCTTACCGACGCATCTACCAGCGCCAAGACCTACATTACCGCCGGCAGCGTCGGCGTCAACGCCATCGGCGTCAACGCGGCGGTCGCCATCCTCTCGCCGACGGTGCTGACCTACATCGGCGCGACGCCGGAAGGCTTTGACGCCGCGCAGGGCGCGTCCAGCGCGACTCCCGGCCGGATCACTGTTACAAACGACCTCGTCATCAAGAACAACATCCTCAACAGCAACGCGCTTTCCACCGTGCTTTCGCTGTCGGCTGGCGCAGCCTCCGTAAACGGCAACGTACTTCTGGTGTTCAACCAGACAAACGGCATTGCCGGCATCAGCCGCGCCAACGTCGCAGCCGGCAACATCGCCATCGACGCCAACAACACCGTCAAGGCCGAGTCCTTCCTGGCCTCCGCCACGCTGGGCATCAACGTCGCGGTGGGCATCTCGGTCAGCTATGTGCACCTGCGTTCGGACAACCGTGCCATCATCGACACGACGGGCGTGACGGTTTCTGCAAACACCATCGAGGTCTACGCAGGCCGCGAAGGCGCGGAAAACAGCGCCGAGGCCATCGCAGAGTCGGTCGCTGGCAATGTGGGTTCGATCTCGCTTGGCATAAACGGCGCCGTTGCCGACAACGACGCGCGCAACATCGCTTCCATCTTCGGAAACGGCAACCTGATCGCCCGCAACGCGCTGCGGATCCTCGCCAACGGCAAGGCCACGGCACGCGCGGAGATGGCCGGCATGGACATCGGCGCCACCGCCACGGTGGCGGCTTCGGTGGCGGTCGCCGTGCTGCGCAATGAGCAGCGCGCCGAACTGGATGGCGCAAACGTCCAGGCGGGCAGCGTTACGGTGCTTTCCAACCTGAACAAAAATGAGCAGGTGACTTCTTCGGCCGAACTGCTTACCGGCGGCGGCGCGCTGATTCACGCGAAGGCCAATGTGGCCGTCGCTTACGGCCGCTCCTCCTCGGTGGCGCTGTTCAGACCGGCGACCCTCACCGCCACCGGCGCGATGACCGTCGATTCCAAGGGCCACGCGGACACCAAGGCCAAGATCACCAACCAGAGCTTCGGCGTTATCAGCGCCGGCGTGATGGTCGCCGTCAGCTACGCGCAGGGCCGCTTCGACGCCGGGCTTGAGATTCCCGAGAGTCACGCGCAGAACGAAGCCGGCAATGTCTCCGTGCGCGTGGACTACACCGCCAATGCGGACGTTGAACTCACGCCCTCGGCGGCGGGCGTCAATGTAAGCCATACCTCCCTGACGGTCAACGTGGCCGTCGCCAATGCCGACAGCGTCGCCAACGCCTGGATCGGCGGGCTGGGCGCGCTCACGGCGGGCAGGGTGGACGTGCATGCGGTCGGCAAGGCGCTGGCCAAGGCGATCGTGCACAAGCCCACGCTGCAGATGGGCGTTGCGAGCGTCGCTGCGAACGTCATGAGCGCTGAAGTCAGCGCCGCGCAGACGGCCATGGTGCAGGATGTGCACCTGACCGCGCAGAGCGCAGACGTCTACTCCAAACTCAACGAGGGCAAGAACGCCGTGGCCGAGGCCTATCTCGGCGCGAACGGCGCTTCGGCGGACGCGAGCCTGGTGTCGGCTGTGGCCAACGCGGCCATCGCCCGCGCCAACGCCGCCAACCACGCCCTCATCGACGGCGCGACGCTGGCCCTGACGGGCAACTTCAACCTCTACGCCGTGGGCAACACCTATGCGCTGGCGACCGTGAAGGGCGCGGACGGCTCGCTCGATCTGGTAGGCATCGGCGTGAATGTGCTGGAAGCCTTTGCAGAGGGCGATTTCCAGGCGGTTGCCTCCGGCAACGTCACCGCGGACAATATCAATATTTACACCACCTATAACTCCTACGCGGAGGCCATCTCCGCGCAGCCGAGCAATGGCTTCCGCTTCAGCGTGGCGAATGTCGATACGAACATCGCCAACGCCCAGAACAACGCAAACGCCCGCGCCGGCATCGGCTCGACCGACCGCAACGGCGTTGCCATCCCGGCGGGCGACTTCATCGCCGCGGGCGATATCACCATCACCGCCACGGCCACGGCGAAAGCCCTTGCCGATATTCAGGGTGTCAACATCGGCATCAGCGGCGTGAACATCGCCGTCAACCGCGCGACCAGCGACGTTTCCGGCACGCACAAGGCCATCGTCGAGGGCGGCAACGTCAAGGGCGCGAGCCTGACGGTGATCTCCCGCTTCAACGAAGGTGATTCGGAAAGCAGGCCTTCCTCCACGGCGAACGTCGGCAGCAACGGCGGCGCCAAAGTCACGCTGGTCGGCGGGGACACGAGCCGCGCCGAGGCCAAGATCACGGCGACGGCCATCGCCAATGTCGAGGGCGCGACCTTCGAGATCGCCGGCGATGCGCAGGTGCTCAACTACGCCACATCCTTTGCAAAGGCCGGCATCAATGTTCCCACGGGGGATGTAAGCCTGGTCAACGTCTCCGTGCTTGAAGTCATCGCCGACGCCGCGGGCACCTTCCAGGCCCAGTTCAAGGCCGGCGCGGGCAACAGCGTCGTCAATGGCGATGTAACGGTGCGCAACACCTACACCGTGCGGTCCGACGCTAAAACGGGCGCTGCCGGCGGCCTGAGCATCAGCATCATTTCCGGCGCGGCCAACACCGCAAACGCCAAGACCTCCGTCAAGGGCAGCGCCGGCTTCGGCAGCGACGGCAGCCTGACCGTCATGGGCGACGTGACCGCGGAAGTGATCGCCACGGGCGACGCCGTCGCCAACGTCAGCAGCCATAAGGTCGTTGTCAGCGGCGTGCGCGTGGGCGTCAACAACGTGACTGCCGATTTCAACGCCCAGCAGAACGCCTATGCGACCGGAACCGGCACCGCGAATGTCCATGGCAATGTGGTCATCCGCTCGCTGCTCAACGACATCGCCAGCGGCTCGGAGCCCAGCCACGGCGCACAGGCGACCGTGCGCGGCCCGGCCGGCAGCATCACCGCCATCAGCGCGGACGTCAACAAGGCATTGGCGAACGCGACCAGCGCCAACAACGCCTACATCGAAAACCTGACGATGTCGGCTGCGAATATCACCCTTCTGGCGCGTACCTACAACTTCGCCAACGCGCAGGCCACCAACGGCAACACGCTGAGTCTGGCGACGTTTGGCAACCTCTACGCCGAAAGCCACGCCTCCGACAGCGCCAGCGCGCTCATCAACAACGCCAAGCTCACGACCACCGGCAACCTGGATGTGGATTCGCTGGTCTACGCCACCTCGACCTCCACGGCCGAGGCCGCGGGCACCACAACCGCCATCAGCGGCAGCAGTACCAACGCCAACGCCTACATCGGCTGGGAGAACGACCGTCAGGCCAGCCGCGTGAGCATCGAAGGCGCCTCAGTGATCGTCGCCGGCGGCAATGTGGATCTGTTCGCCTACAACAACGGTTACGCAAAGTCCGTCATCCGCAAGGGCGGGACGACTTCCCTCGGCGAGATCGACTATTCGACCCTGCCGACGAAGAGCTACTACGACACCTACGCTGGAATCACCGGAAACAGCGACGTCACCGCCGCCAACATAAGCGTGAAGGCGGAGGATTACACGCAAGCCAGTTCGGACGCCTGGGACCGGAGCATTGCCATCGCGGTCAGCGTTGCCTCTACGCGCGGCGAGAACACCATCAACAGCAACGTCAACGCCACGATCGACGCCAAGCTCTTCAGCGTAGACGACGTGACCATTCTGGCCAATTCCAACGCCTGGATGTTCGCGCAGACCTACTCCTCGCAGAAGGGCGGCTTCACCGCCGACGGCGATATGTACGCCTACAATACCCTCGAACGCAACGTGGCCGTGAACATTCTTTCCGGCGCGGATATCGAGGCGGACTTTGGCGATGTGCTCATCCGCGCCGAGGCGGGCGAAAGCGACTACATTTACACCCGGGCGCAGGTGGACAACACCTCCTTCGTCGCCATCGGCGACGCCCAGACGCAAACGCGCGTATCCACCAGCACGAAGGTCAACGTCGAGCGCGGCGCGGAGCTTACCAACCGCTTTGGTTCGATCAACATCTACACCAACGCCTCGGCGGACAACGTGCACGCTTACTCGCACGTCTACAACGCCGGCCTCGGCAACGAGCCGGACGCCAAGTCCCTCGGCTGGCTGACGCTGATTTCGCAGATCGACATCGGCCAGGCCGGCGCGGGCACGGCGAACCTGCTGGCCAAGGACATCGACATCCGCAGCTACTACGGCAGCCTCTCCTTCCACATGCAGAGCTACTCGCGCGGCCGCGGCCTCGGCGTGAACGTGGATACCACCAGCCAGACCATCGCCGAGTTCACCAACGCCATCAACGTCGCGAACGCCACCCTGCGCGCCTACGATGATGTGATCATCCTTGCCGATGGCCGTCCGGATTACTCGGCCGAGAACATCTTCAACGACGCCTACTCCTTCGCACAGGGCATCGGCGAAGCCACCGCCTATGCGCGGCTCGGCGAGAGCAAGACCTCCAGCAGCGTCAGCATCGGCGATGGCACCGATATCTACGGTTCCTATGTCAATATCGACGCCGAGGCCTTCTCCGGCGGCGTGCGCCAGTATCCGCACACCAAGATCACCGGCATCGCCGGCAGTTACCCCAGGTCCGCCGGAGGCATCACCAGAAGCCGCTCCATGACGGTCAGCTCCGGCGTGCGCTTCCACATCGGCGACGCGGCGGCGGGCATCGCCATCGACATTTCCGACCGCGGCGTGCGTCACGCGGGCCTGCCGAATGAAGATCGCAGCCTCATCCAAGAGGTGGACGGCGAATTCATCATCGCGCAGATCACCAACCCGCTGCCGGGCACGCTGGATCTCGGCGCGCACACGGGCGGCGGCTACACGGTTTACAACCAGCGCTTCATTCCCGAAGTGCGCATCACCAACCGCACCGACGCCGGCATCATCCTCGAAGGGCTGACGGTCGAAAACACCAACTTCGTGCAGCCCTCTGTGCGCGGCGGCGTGAACTACACCGTGCGCGACAGCCTCAATCAGACGCCGGAGATTCTCGTCGAGACCAGCGGCAAGGGCGATGTACACGTCAAAGGCGTCATCTCCAACCGTCGCGGCCTGGTGCGCTTCGCCTGGACGGGCGAAGAGGGCGGCGACCTGACCTCTACGGACAACCTGTCGCTCGTCAGCGCCGGCGGCGCGCTTATCGCCCCGGTTTGGGCGCACGAACTGGAGATCGTCAACGCCGCAAACATCGGCCAGAACGCCGACAAACGCTTCTCCGCCTTCGTGTTCGTGCATGACGGCGCAGAGGGCACCGTCAACGCGCAGACCACCGGCGCAAGCTACATGCGCATCACGCCGGTGCTGTTCGAGATGGTCAGCGTCCTGCCCGAACCGGGCGACACCACCGCCTTCACGCCCAACGCGCGCGTGGAAACCGTGCTGGCCGTGGGCGACAACGAACTGGAACTCTCCAAGGGCATCCGCCTCTACAACCTCGAAGGCTCGCAGATCGTTTCCATCCCGCTGCCGGGCACGCTGGAATATGTCAGCGGCGTGTTCAAGGGCCTGACGGGCAACGCCACCATCGACGCGGAGGAACTGGAGCGCTATCAGGACGACTACGTCATCGCCGAGGACGCCTACGTCTACAGCCTGCCCAACGGCACCCTGATGTATGTGGACGCGCAGACCGGCGAGATCCTCCGCCTGGTCGAAACGGTGAACGGCATCGAAGTCATCACCGTCCTGAGCGATTACAAGTTCTTCGCCGATTCGACCGGCAAGATCACCAGCGTCGAACTGGGCGAGGGCGTAACGCTCGATTTGACCACCGGCATGATGCGGCTGGAGGAGGGCGTGTCCTACGAAACGCTGCTGAGCGTCATCGACTCCCGCTGGATCATGGACCACATCGGCAATGGCAAGGACGAGTTCATGTTCACCTTTGAGGTGTCCACCGGCAACTTCGTGCAGGTCGAGAAGGATGACGGCACCATCGAAATGGCGCCGGAGTATAAGACGATCGAATCCACCCTGACCCAGTGGCGGAGCGAAGGTACGGTTACCTATTACTTCCTCACCAGCGCCAAGCCGGACGCCGAGGGCTTCAAGGACGGCGTCGTCACCTACCTGGTCGCAAACGACACCGCCACCAACACGATGAGCGTCTACGTCATCGGCGGCGAGGACTATCTGGAAGAACAGGGCGGCTCCGCCGAGGATTCGTACAATGAGTACAAGGACGAGAATGGCAACACCGAGACAGTCACCGCAGAAATGGCCGAGGGCTGGAAGGACAAGATGTTGACCGACGACATGAGCTGGGAGCAGTTCATACTGGACAATCTTGTCGGCTCCACTGTGCTGGATAAAGAAACCCCGGTGAACAACATTACCTATGTGTCTGTGAATAACTTCCTCGGCATTGACGGATTCACCGGCTACTACAACGTCACGGACGGCAAATGGTACTATGCAAGTACTTCGTTTGCCATCTCGCCGATCGATTATGCAGAGATCGAGTTTGTAAAAGCCGGCGAAGGCAGTGTCTGGTATCTCGCGGAAGGAACGACGTTTACAACCAACAGTATTTTAGGGAACCGCACCTACACGCTGGACGAATCCGTATTCCTGACCTGGAACGTCGATCATACCACAAAGTTCGACGACAATAACTACTACGCCGTCGGCTATATCGGTAGAACGGATGACGGCGCCCTTGTTGCGCACAAAACCACCGGTAGGCCGCTGGACGTCTACGACGTGACCGTCTACTACACCGCCCTGCGCGACGGCTCCGTGAGCATCGCCCCGGCGATGGACGATGAGGGCGACGAGAAGCTCGGCTACTACCAGGTCAACCTCTACGAGACCGCCTCCGAGGACGGCAGCGAGCCTTCCGGCCACTATGCCGACATCTACGGCGCGATCGAAGATGTGCCCATCAAGCTGCAGCAGATGCCCACGAACGACTATGTGACCGGCGACGGCTACCGCATCAACGACTACCTCTACATCCACAAGGATACCGGCAAGGTGCTGATGCTGGTTCCGGACGAGAAGGACAACATCATCTTCAGCGCCGTGTTCGACGGTTCCACCTACGAGTCCAACTACATGATCCTCGAACACGCCGACGCGCTGCTCAGCGCCTTCGCGCCGAATCCCTCGCCCGAGCAGCCGGTCGTCACCCTCAAGACGGGCGTGCAGGTGCAGCTTGAGCGCCTCACCGACGTCATCGCCACCGACGCGCAGGGCCGCTTCTGGTACTTCAACGGCTCCGAGTGGCTCGAGGCCGACGCGGCGACCGAGAACGGCGTGACCAGCGTTTCCTACAATGGCACGACCTACCTGACCATCGAGACCGTGAACGACATTCTCTACTTCACGCTCACGCAGAACAACCTGCGCGTCGGTTCCGATGGCAGCGTGGAGGCTGTTGGTGCGTCGGACCAGACCCAGAAGATCGTCGAGACCGAGGGCATGGAGTACCAGCTTGGCGTCATCACCGGCGAGAACGTCGTCATCACCATGCCTGACCCGGCCGGCTCGCTCCTGGACGGCAGAGAGCCGGACGAGACCCGTCCCAACATCGAGGCCGAGGGCAATGTCACCTTCGAAACCAGTTCCTCCGGCTCCATCGGCACTGACGATGACCCGCTCGACATCGAAGCGGGCGGCGAGGTCATCTTCGAAAACCTCGTCGGCGGCGGACAGCTGGAGACCGATACCTACATCAAGTCCGAAGAGGGCGACATCGTCATCCAGCCCGGCACCGTCGTGGTGGACGTGCTGCTGGAGGTCACTGCGGAGAAAGGCAGCATCGCCCTGACCGACGTGACCGTCATCAGCCTTGACGATGGCGACCAGAACAATGGCGTGCTTCGCCTCGATGCCGCCAAGGACATCCTCCAGCTCGACCCGGTCGGCGGCGTGGGTTCTCTCACCGGCATCAAGCTCGTGGGCGACGAGATCAGCAAAGCCTACACCGACATCGACGTCGGCGGAAACGTCACCCTCGACCAGATCCTCTCCGAAAACGGCGAGGCGGACATCGACGCGGTTGGCGACATCAACGTGTCCCTTGTGGACGTCGAGCGCGACAGCCTGACCGACCTTGATTCGTCGGGGGGCGACATCCACACAAATGCCATCGAGGCGGACGGCTCCGAGGTCATCTACAACGCCGCGGGCAGCATCACCGCCACGGATGTCACCGCCGAAAACGGCGCGGATGTGGACCTCATTGCCGGTACGGACATCGACACCGACACCATCGACGCGAACGCTTCGAGCGTGACCTACGGCGCCGAAGGCGGCATCACTGCCGACGAGGTCACCGCCGAAAACGGCGCGGATGTGGACCTCATTGCCGGTACGGACATCGACACCGACACCATCGACGCGAACGCTTCGAGCGTGACCTACGACGC
>DVIA01000002.1 GCA_018711655.1 Candidatus Pullichristensenella avicola | reverse complement strand
GCAGGCCGACGACGAGGATGAGGACGAGGGCGAGGACGAAGAAAACGCGCGCGAGGGCGGCTTCTCCCGCTTCCTGCACCTGTTTGTCGCGCCGGCCGACGACGAGGACGAAGAGGAGGCGGACGGGGAGGACGACGAAGCGTTCGCCGAACTTGAACACACCGCGGGAGGAGTGACGAGCATGGAAGAACCCCGCAAGATCACGACTGAAATGACCGAAATGATGGCCGAAGGGCTCGGCGAGCGCACGCTTTCGCGCCGCGAGCGCCGCGAAATGGCGCAGCGCCAGGCGCAGAGCGATCAGCGCCACGACGAGGAGGAAAACCGGCAGGAGGCGGGCGTAGACGAGCCTACGCGCGAATTCCTTCCCATTTCCCGCGAACGCGCTCAGGAGCCGGTCGCGGTTGCGGAGCCGCCTGCCTCGCTTTTTGACGAGGACGAGGATGACGAGGAGGAAATCCAGCCGCCCATCTCCCGCCGCGAACAGAAGCGCGCCGAGCGCCAGCGCCAGCGCGATCTGCGCCGCGCGCAGGAGGAAGATGACGACGATTACGACGAGCAGGACGAAGACGACGAGCCGTCGAAAACGCACGCGACCAAGCCCTCCCGCCGCGATGCTTACGAGGAAGAGGACGAGGACGAAGAGGACGAAGCGCCCCGCAGGCGCGGCAAAGCCTCGCGTCGCGACGAATATGAGGACGAGTACGACGAGGACGACGAGGACGATGAGGACGAAGCGCCCCGCAAGCGCGGCAAAGCCTCGCGTCGCGATGAATATGAGGACGACTACGACGACGAGGACGAAGAGGATGAACTGCCCCGCAGGCGCGGCAAAGCCTCGCGTCGCGACGAATATGAGGATGACTACGACGAGGACGACTACGACGATTACGACGAGGATGAGGACGACTACGACGAGCCTCGCAGCCGTCGCGGCCGCGCTCGCCGTCATCGCGACGAGTACGACGAGGACGATTACGACGATTATGAGGACGAGGATTACGATGATGACGACGAGGACCGCCCGTCCTTCGGCCATTATCTGCTCGGCTTCTTCAAGTGGGTGCTGGGCATTCTGATCGCCCTGATCCTGATCGTCTTTGCCCTCAATATTGCCCACAACCTCGATGTGCTCGACATCACCGGCCTGCGCGATACGGTGGCCGGCTGGTCGCCCACGGCGGCGGAGTTGCTGTTCGTGGCCGTCGAGGATGCGGAAACGCCGTCTGAGGCGGAGACGCAGAGCGCCGATGAGTTGCCCGCTCCGGAAGAAGTCGGTGCGGAAAATGCCGGCGACGCCGCAGGCCAGACCGGTACGACGGATACCAGCGATATGGCGCCGATCGCGCCTACGGCCTGATACGGCCCTGACAGGGCGGGACGTCCAATGCGCGCAGCTTTGAACGGCCCGCCCTTTTTATGAAGGAGGCATACAAATGGCGCGCGGAGGAAAGCATGTTTCGCGGCGGCCGAGCGCGGGCGCCTGGATATTTTGGAGCATTGTGGTTCTGTTGGCGCTGCTGCTGGCGGGGATGATCGTGCTTTTGCTGGACGGGCCGGGTGAAACGGCGCGCCGGCAGGGCGTCGCCCTTACGCCCAGCCCCACGCCCACCATTGTCGCTACGCCCACGCCGACGCCGGAGCCAACGCCGGAGCCGACGCCCACGCCGCTGCCCGTGCCGACGCCCGGCCCCGGCGCATACAGCGCGCAGCCGACCCGGGAGGCGCAAAGCGCCAACCTCGGCGTGCAGACCACGGCGGTGCGCAACGGCGAGCAGGTGCAGGCGTATCAGCCGCAGGACTCGGTGTTTCTCGGGCTTGCCGGGGAGTACGCCGCCATAGAAGGCGTGACCACATTCCGCGCAAACAACTATCGGGACGGGGCCGCCTATGGAACGATTCCTGAAGCGCCGGAAATGGCGGTCGCCTGGACGGCCGACGTCTCTGGCGACGGTCAGGGCGGCGTCGGCTGGACGGGCCAGTGCGCCATCGTACGCTGGCCGCAGGAAACGCTTCAGAACATGAACATCCGCGAGGACAAGAAGGCGAAGTCGGGGCTGACCGAGGTCATCTGCGGCACGCTGGATGGAAGCATCTACTTCCTGGACCTGGAGGATGGCCAGCCGACGCGCGATCCCATTTCCGCCGGCGCGGCTGTCTGCGGCAGCGTCGCCGTGGACCCGCGCGGCTACCCGCTCCTCTACGTCGGCCTGGGCGGAGAGGGGACGCAGGGCGGCATGTGCATCTACAGCCTGATCGACCAGAGCCTGTTGTATACCCTCGACGCGAACGACGATTTTGCCCTGAACGACGGCCGCGCGTTCGAGGCCTCCGCGCTGGTGGACGGCAAGACCGACACCCTGCTGCAAGTGGGCGAAAACGCCGTGCTGTATCGCGTGCGCCTCAATACGGCGTATGACGCCGCGGCGGGAACGATCGCCGTAGCGCCCGAGGTGGATCGCTATGTTTTCAGTTCCAACATCTCCAAACAGCCGGGCGTCGATACCTCGCTCGCCGTCTACGGCCAGTATGGCTATTTTGTCGATGATTCCGGGCTTTTGCAGTGCGTGGATCTCAATACGCTTACCTGCGTATGGGCAAGAGACGTCGGCGACGACACCGACGCCGCCGTTGTTCTTGAACAGAACGAGGATGGCTCCGTGGCGCTTTACACGGCCTCGAAGCTCGCTTACAGCGCCGGCATGCGCGAGGACGCCTATTTGCGCAGGTACGACGCCCTCACCGGCGCGCTTGTTTGGGAACTGCCGGTGAATGTGCGCACGGCGGAGGAGGAACACGGCGGCGCTTTTGCCACGCCCGCCCTGGGCAAGGGCGAACTGAGCGGGCTTGTCTATGTCCATATGAGCCGCACGCCGGGCGACGGCGCAACGCTGTTGGCCGTAGATAAGCAAAGCGGCGAAACGGCGTGGGAGGTGTCGCTGGGCTCGGCGGGCAGTTCTTCGCCGGTTTGCGTATATACTCCGTCCGGAAAGGGCTATGTCGCCGTCGCCAGTTCCTCCGGCGCGCTGCGTCTTTACGACGGTTTGACGGGAAAACTTGCGGGCGTCTGCAATTTGGAAGGCGAGGTCGAGGGCTCGCCCGCCGTCTTTAACGATATGCTTGTCGTCGGCACGCGCTCCGGTCAGATTCGCGGCGTGCGCTTTTCAGGGGAGGGAGCGGCATGAAATACATCGCGGCGCTGGATCAGGGTACGACCAGTTCGCGCGCGGTCATCTTCGATGAAAACGGCGCGCCGGTCGCTTCGCACGGCATTGAATTTGCGCAGGTCTATCCCAAGCCCGGCTGGGTGGAACACCGGCCGGAGGACATTTTGCAAAGTCAGGTTGAGGCCCTGCGCTTGGCGGTGGAAAAAAGCGGCGTGCGCACGCGCGATATCGAAGCCGTGGGCATCACCAACCAGCGCGAAACCACGCTTTTGTGGGAACGCGAGACGAGGAAGCCCCTCTACAACGCCATTGTCTGGCAATGCCGCCGCACCGCGCCGCTGATCGAACGCCTCAAGCGCGACGGCCTGGGCAATATGCTGCGCGACCGCACGGGGCTGATCCCCGACGCTTATTTTTCCGGCACCAAGCTGCAGTGGTTGCTGGATACCATCCCCAACGCGCGCGAACGCGCCGAGCGGGGCGAATTGTGCTTTGGAACGGTGGATACGTTTCTGGCCAGCCGTCTGTGCGTCGGCCATCCGCATGTGACGGACGCGACCAACGCCGCGCGCACCATGCTTTACAACATCCACGAGCGCAAATGGGACGACATGCTTTTGCGCGCCATGGATATTCCCGCGCAGACGCTTCCCGAGGTGGTGGATACTTCCGGCGTGGTGGGCATGCTCGATAAGCGCGTTCTCGGGCGAGAGATCCCCGTGGCGGCGCTGGTGGGCGATCAGCAGTCTGCCCTGTTCGGCCATGGCTGCTTTGCGCCGGGCATGTCGAAAAACACCTATGGCACCGGCTGTTTTCTGCTGATGAACACCGGGGCGCACCCGGTCAAGTCCGTCAGCAACCTCATTACCACCATTGCCTGGCAGATCGACGGCCAGCCGCGTTACGCCCTGGAGGGCAGCGTGTTCGTGGCCGGCGCGGTGGTCAAATGGCTGCGCGACGAAATGGGCCTGATCGCTACGGCCGCGGAATCCGAAGCGGTGGCCGCCTCCATTGCCGACAACGGCAACGTCTATTTCGTGCCCGCATTTACGGGCCTGGGCGCGCCGCACTGGGACATGTACAGCCGCGGGACCATCGTCGGCCTTACGCGCGGCACAGGGCGGGCGCATATCGTCCGCGCGGCGCTGGAATCCATTGCCTATCAGGCGGCGGATGTGCTCGAGGCCATGAGCCGGGACAGTTCCACGCGCCTCAACGTTCTGCATGTGGACGGCGGCGCCAGCGCCAACGATTTTCTCATGCAGTTTCAGGCAGATATTCTCGCTACGCGCGTGCAACGTCCGGCGGTCATCGAATCCACGGCGCTGGGCGCGGCGATGCTGGCCGGGCGCGCCGTGGGCTTGTGGAGCGACGCGGACCTGCGCGGGCTCAGCAGGAACGGCCGCGAGTTTGTCCCCAACATGGACGAGGCCACCCGCCGGCATCTGCTGCGCCAGTGGCGTCGCGCCGTGGAAAAGAGCAGCGGCTGGGAGGAAGCGTGAACGCGCGAAGAAACGGCAGCGACGGCTTGCCCTGCGCGCAGGCGCAAAAATGGAGATGAGATCGCAGCGCCCGGGCGGGCGCAGCGGCAACCCCGAAAAACGGCGCGGGAAGCGCCGCCGCGGCGCACGGCGTTTCCTGGGTTGCACACAAACAGCGCAAAAGGCGCGTGCTGCGCGGCTCTTGCCCGCCGGGGCTTCGGGCTTTGCGCCGCAGGCCTCCGGGCGCGAAAGGCTGGAAGGCGTATGAAGGAAAACCGCTACGACGATCCTGTGTTTTTTGAAAAATACAGCCAGATGCCGCGTTCGCAGGGCGGACTCGGCGCGGCGGGAGAGTGGGAGGAGATGCAAACGCTGCTTCCCGACTTTGCCGGCAAACGCGTGCTGGACCTGGGTTGCGGCTATGGTTGGCACTGCGTTTACGCGCTGGAGCACGGCGCGGCGCAGGTCACAGGCGTGGACATCTCGGAAAGGATGCTTGCCGTAGCGCGGGAAAAGACGGGAAACGGCAATGCGCGGTACATCCGCCTCGCCATGGAGGACGCGGACTTTCCCGCCGCGTCCTTCGACGTCGCGCTCAGTTCCCTGGCGCTGCACTATGTGGCTGACTTCGGCGAGATGGCGGAAAGGATATACCGGTGGCTCGCGCCGGGCGGAACCTTCGTTTTTTCCATGGAGCATCCCATCTTTACCGCTTATGGCAGTCAGGACTGGTATCGCGACGAAGCGGGCAATATTCTCCATTTCCCTGTGGACAATTATTTCAACGAAGGCCCGCGCGAGGCGGTGTTCCTCGGCGAGCGCGTCGCCAAGTACCATCATACGCTGACCACCATACTGGACGGCCTTTTGAGGCGCGGCTTCCAACTGCGCCGCGTGGTCGAGCCGCAGCCGCCGGAGCGCATGCTGGACATGGAGGGCATGCGCGACGAACTGCGAAGGCCGATGATGCTGCTGGTGGCGGCGCAAAGGGCATAAAACACCGGCGGGAACGAGGCGTCCCGCCGGTGTTCTGGCTGCGCTGCGCAACGTGCGGAACGCCGTTTACAGGTCCAGCTTCATGTCCCCGAACTTGATCCAGCCCTTTTTGCGCATGAACTCGGAGATGAGCAGCGTGAGGAGGGCGGGCAGGACGATGTGCAGAAGCAGTATCTTGAAAAGCACGCCGCTCTCGCCGGCCATCGCCGCCCAGGTGCCGAACTGGCCGACGAGGCCGGAGGTGCCCATGCCCGCGGAAGCGGAGGTGTTTTTCATCTGAAACAGCGTCGTCGAAAGCGGCCCGGTGATGGCCGAGGCGATGGTCGGCGGGAGCAGAATGGCCGGGTGGGCGAGGATATTGCCGACTTGCAGCATGGAAGTGCCCAGCCCCTGCGCGATCAGGCCGGCGACGCGGTTTTCCCGATAGCTGGCTACGGCGAAGCCCACCATCTGCGCGCAGCAGCCGGCCGTGGCCGCGCCCGCCGCCAGCAGCAGGCCTTCGCCGATGATTTCGCCTTCAGCCACGGTAAAAACCATGGCTGCCAGCGCTGCTGAGGAGATGGGCGCCGTCAGCGCCAGCCCGAACACCACCGAAACGACCACGCCCATGGGAATGGGCTGCAGAGTGGTCGCCATTTCAAGGAACCGTTGCAGGGCGGCGACGGCGTTGGTGATGCCAGGCGACGACCAGGCGGCGATTAAACAGCCGGAAACAATGGAAACAACGGGCACAACGATGATATCCACCTTCGTTTTGCCCGCCACGAGGTTTCCCAGTTCCGCGCCGACCACGGCGGCGAAGTAAGCGCCCACCGGGCCGCCGAGCTGATAGCCGAACGCGCCCGTGGCCGCCGAGGAAAACATCGCAAGCGGAACCGCCTTCAGCCCGTAGGCAATGGCCACGCCGATGGCGGCGCCCACCACCGGCGAGTCGGCGGAGACGATCGCGCCGTAGTCGGCGAGGAACGACAACGCCGGAATCTTGGCAAGCTGCGTGAGAATCAGGCCGATGATCAGCGAGGCAAACAGGCCCAGCGCCATGGCGCTCATGGCGTCGAGCAGATAGCGTCGATAGAATTTGCGTATAAGTGCTTTGAAGCGCATGTTCCTTTCCCCCGAATAACCGTCTATGCGTCGCGCGCGCCAGCAATCCCCGGCGCGCGCGAGCGTTTGTATATCGTTGCCGTTCTACCTTGCGGCCTTTTCCGCGTCCTGCTTGCGCAAACGGGCGCGCTGGATCTTGCCGGAAACGGTCTTGGGAAGTTCCTCTACAAATTCCACGATGCGCGGGTACTTGTAAGGCGCGGTGACGCGCTTGACGTGGTTTTGCAGTTCCTTTTTCAGTTCCTCCGTCGGCTCGTAGCCCTTGACAAGCACCACGGTGGCCTTGACCACCTGGCCGCGCACGGGGTCGGGCACGCCGGTGATGGCGCACTCGATGACCGCGGGATGGCTGATGAGGGCGCTTTCCACCTCGAAGGGGCCGATGCGGTAGCCGGAGGACTTGATCACGTCGTCGGCGCGGCCGATGAAGTGGTAGTAGCCCTCCTCATCCGCCCAGACCATGTCGCCGGTGTGGTACATGCCGTTGCGGAAAGCGTAGCGCGTCTGTTCCGGGTCCTTGTAATAGCCCATGAACAGGCCGCAGGGCCGGCCTTCGGAAACGTCGATGCACAATTCGCCCTCTTCGCCGCGCTCTACGTCGCGCCCGGTGGCGTCCACCACGCGGATGTGGTAGTGGGGACTGGGCACGCCGGTGGAGCCGGGCACGGGCTCCATCCACTTGTGGGTGACGAGCAAAGGCGTCGTCTCGCTCTGGCCGAAGGCTTCGTGGATCTTTACGCCGGTGAGGCGGTAAAACTGGTTGTAGACCTCCGGGTTGAGCGGTTCGCCCGCGCAGGTGGCCCACTGCAGGGCGGAGAGGTCGTGGCCGCTGAAGTCCTCCTTGATGAGGAAGCGATAGATGGTCGGCGGCGCGCAGAAGCTGGTGACGCGGTACTTGGCCAGCATGGAAAGCATCTTCTGGGCGTTGAAGCGGTCGAAATCATAGATGAAGTTGACCGCGCCGGCGATCCACTGGCCGTAGAACTTGCCCCAGCCGCACTTGGCCCAGCCGGAATCGGCGGTGGTGATGTGGATGCTTTTGTCGGTAAGGTTGTGCCAGAAGGCGCCGGTGATGAGGTGACCAAGGCCGTATCGGAAATCGTGCGCCAGCATTTTGGGCATGCCTGTGGTGCCGGAGGTGAAATAGATGAGCATCACATCCTCCGGCGCGGGATCGTAACAGCCGTCCATGGTGTCCGGCGCTTCGGCGAGCAGGCGGTCGAAATGCGCAAAGCCCTCGTGCACGCCGCCCAGCGCCGCCGTGGCGCGCAGGCCGGGGCAGTTTTCCTTCGCGGACCGCACGTTGGAAAGCAGTTCTTCTTCGCCTACGCAGATAAGCGTGCGCGCGTCCGCGGCGTTTACGCGATAGGTGATGTCCTTTTCGTGCAATTGATGGGTGGCGGGGATCTGGATGGCGCCGATGCGCATCAGCCCCAGCGCACAAAGCCAGTATTCATAGCGGCGCTTGAGCATCAAAAGCACGGGTTCGCCCCGCTGCACGCCCAGGGCGCGCAGGGCGTTGGCGGCCTTGACGGAGAGGCGGGAAAGATCGGCGAAGGTAAAAATGCGCTCTTCGCCCTCGTCGTTTGTCCAGATCATCGCCACCTGCGCAGGAGCGAGGCGGGCATATTCGTCGATGACGTCGCGGGCAAAGTTGAAGTTTTCCGGGGCGGTATAGGTATAGTTGGCCAGGAAGTCCTCCCCATTTTCATAATCGGGGCGGGTAAAGCGCGACAGAAGATTCATAAATGCCTCCGTATTGCGCCTACGGGATCACCATCGCAAGGAAAACGCAGGTCTTATCCCCGACCGCCTGCATGGCGTGGGGGTGAATCGAGTCGTAATACGCGGAATCGCCCGCGTTGAGGATCATATCCTGATCCCCGACCTTGAGGCGAAGCGCGCCTTCCAGCACATAGTCGAATTCGTGGCCCTCGTGGCTGTTGGGTTCCATATCGGCGTTGGTGCCGGGTTCGACAGTCACCAACAGCGGCTCGATCTTGCGGTGGTTAAAGTTGTAGGCGAGATTCTTGTAAACATAGTGTTTGGCGCGCTTGACGGGCGTGCCCATGTTGCGGCGGGTCAGCGCGCATACGCTCAGGCGCGGCGCCTGCCCGGTCAGAAGCGTGGTGGTGTCCACGCCGTACAGTTCGCTCAATTTGATCAGCAAACTGATCGACATATCGACGCGGCCGCTCTCGTAGGCTTCGTATTCCTCGGGGGAAAGTTCGACCTTCGAGGCGACCTGCGCAACCGTGAGGTCCGAGATTTCACGCAGTTCCTTCACCCTTTGGGCGATCTGCCTGACCTGATCGGACACTTGAATCCCTCCTTCAACCGTGGAATTATCGTTAGTATACCGTTTTTTGCCGCCCATGACAAGCGAAAAACGTTAAAAAAGTTGCCATTTGTTCCAAATTGTGATAGAATCGGGGAAAAGGAGGCACGTCTATGATCCGGCATATCGTATTGTTTAAGATCAAGGATGAATTCAAGGCGGAGATTCCGCAACTTGTTCGCAATTTTTACGGCATGAAGGGGAAGGTGGAGGGGTTGCTGGACCTCGAAGCCGGCGGCGATATCCTCGGCAGCGAGCGCAGCTACGATCTGGCGCTGGTGACGCTGTTTGCCGACCGCGCAGCCTTCGACGCCTATCAGACCCACCCGGCGCATCTGCCGGTGAAAAAGCGCATGCACGAGGTGCGCTCCGGCTCTGTCGCCTGCGATTTTGAGGTGGGCGAGGACGAGATCGCCGCAAAGATGAAGTTCTGACGTTCAGCGCGGAGGGAGGAACGCAAGATGTTCAAGCGCGTTCTGCTGGTCTACCTGCGGGACGACAACGCCGCCCGCGCGCAGGCGTGGGAGGTGGCAAGCGCCTATCGCGCCCTCGCCGGAAATGCGGAGGGCCTTTTGCGCGCAACGGCGCAGCGGCCCGACGATGGCGACTGCGATCTGGTAATCGAACTGTGTTTCCGCAGCGAAACCGCCATGCGCCTTCTGGAGGAGAGCGCCGATTATCGGGCGCTTTACGCGCGGCTGGAAGCCGTGGCCGAGCGCATCGACCGCAGCGCCTTCGGCGAATACGGCTACGCCGCGGCGACGCCGCAGGCCGACGAATACTCGATGAAGTGGCACAAATTCCTCATCTACTTTGCGCTGTGGGCGGGGGCGATCCTCAACGGCATCTCCGGCATATCGACGCTCTTTAGTTGTTTGGGCGGCGAATATGCCGCCGTCTACGACATTTATCCGGCGCTTTTGGGGCTGGATGTTTTCGGCGGCCTCTGCCTGATCGGCATCGCCGTGTTTCAGATCATCACCCGCAACGCCCTGGCGCGTTTTTCCCGCAAAGCGCCGCAGATGGTGGTGTGGCTGTACGCCTCCACGGTCATTTTGAGCGTGTTGCAGGTGGTGGCGGTGTGGCTGGTCAGCGGCGTGGGGCTTTCCTACGTCATGACGCCGGACATGTGGCTGATCCTCATCGAGGGCGCGCTGATGACCTGGGCCAATCAGGTCTACTACCGCAAGCGCGCGGCGATGTTTGTCAACTGACGCGGCAAAGGAGGCGGAGATGTTTCACCGCACGATCTGCTTAAAGTACAAACCGGGCGTGGCGCAGGCGGACGCCGACGGGCTTCTGGCGGCGTTTGCGGCGCTGCCTTCGCAGGTGAGAGGGCTGAAAAGCGCCTCCGTCATCGCGCCGCAGGAGGACTTTGACGCTTGCGTGGACCTCGCCTTCGCCACATGGCAGGCGCGCAAGGACTGCGCGCTGGACGAGTTTTATCAGGCAGCCCTGTCGTGGGCGAAGGAACTTTCCGCATCTCTGGAAAGCCGCGACAGTTCCGACGGCGAGCCCGCGCCGGACGCGGGCATACCCCTGAGATGGCACAAATTCCTCGTCTATTTTGCGCTCTGGGCCGAGGCGCTGCTCCTCATGGTGGAGGGGCTGCGGATGTTATCCCGCAACAACACGGCGCTCGGCCTCTCCCCCACCGCCGACGCGCTGGCGCTGATGAACGCCTTTACCTCCCTGTGCCTGTTCGGCATCGCCTTTTTGCAGCTCTTTGCCTGCTGGGAACTGGCGCATTTCCGGCGGAACGGGCCGCGGCTTTTGCTGTGGGCCAATGTTGCGCCGCTCGCCTATTGCCTCGTGGCGCTCGCGGCCTTGTGGCTCATCGTCGGCGAGGTCATGCCGGGCAACGTGTTTATCGCCATGTTCGCCCAGCTTCTGCTGGCGGTGTGCAACCGTGCCTACTACCGCAGGCGCGCGGCGATGTTCGTCAACTGAGCGCCATGAAGTTTCGGTAAAAGCGCTTGCGGGGGCGGGCGCGGCGTGCTATAATGGGTGGCGTAGATACGGCGATGACGGAGAGAGTAGCCGC
>DVIA01000042.1 GCA_018711655.1 Candidatus Pullichristensenella avicola | reverse complement strand
GGCGACGACGGCAGGCTCAGGCATAGGAGCCTGCCGTCTTTGTGGGTTGGGGGAAGTGCGCGAAACTTCTGCCTGAACGCGGCAGCGGAGGGGATTCTCAAGGGCCGACGGCCCTTGAGCGGGTGCGGGCGGCGCCCGCCGTGCCCCGCCGATGGGGAAAGTAGCCCGGAGGGGCGTGGGTGGAGCGTTGCGAGATAAGCGCGGCAGCAAACGGGATTCTCAAGGGCCGATGGCCCTTGAGCGGGTGCGGGCAGGGCCCGCCGTAGCCCCGCCGACGGGGGGAGAAGCCCGGAGGGGAAGGTGGGCAGCCAACTCGAGCGGCCCCGCGCGTCCGGGCAAAGGCCGCTTGCGCGCGAAAAGACGCACTCAGGCCCAACCTTTCTGCACACGAACCCGGACGCGCGCCTTTCGAAGCGTCCTTGCCGTAGGCAAGCAGCGTCGCTTTGCCATACAATACGCATAAAAACCCACATGCCTGTCCAGTCAGCGTCAAAGCCTTCCAAAGCACTTTCTGCAATAATATGGAAAAAGTATCGTTCCATCTCCATTTTGAACAAACCTCCTTCTGGCGCGCACCCCACGGACAGCGCTGTTTCCACCGCGGACAAAAGCCCCTCCAAAATCCATATATTATCAAGAAAAAACATCATAATAAGCCGTCCTGCATAGGCGTGCGCTCCACCATCATCCCATTGAAACGGCGCGCCTCGGCGTACACGGGGCGAAGGGCAGATCCACCGTGGCCAGCATGGGGAAGAACGACGTGCCTCTGCATGCGATACGGGCCGAAGAAGGGCGGCGCGGCATCGCCACTCCCCCCTCTCCCGTCCGGGCGCGGCCTTTCGCCCGTTCCTCTTCTCACCCGCCCGGGCGCATCCTTCCCCCAACGCCGCGTCCGCCCAAACGCATCTCGCCCATTCCCAACCCCGCCCCGCTCGCGATACGGCGCTTTGCGCGTTTGGCCCCGTCAAAGCGGCGGCATACACCGGCGTTCGCGCAAAATTAATGTATATTTTTTCGTTATCGGTTGACTTTTGCGCCATTTTGCTTATAATTATACATATCTATTTGAAATTATGCGGAGGGGTGGCTTTGTTCAAAGTATTTATCGACGGGCGCGAAGGCACGACCGGGCTGCGCATTTCCGAGCGGCTCTCCGCACGCGCAGACGTGGATCTGATCGTGCTTCCCGAAGCGGAGCGCAAGGACCCGGCCCGGCGCAAATGGGCGCTGAACGCCTGCGACGCGGCCATTCTCTGTCTGCCGGACGCGGCGGCGCGCGAAGCCGTTTCCATGGTGGAAAACGAACATACGGTGATCCTGGACGCCTCCACCGCTCACCGCACGGCCCCGGGCTGGGCGTACGGTCTGCCGGAACTGGGCGAAACGGCGCTTAAGGCCGTGCTCGCCGCCCGGCGCGTGGCCGTGCCCGGCTGCCACGCCAGCGGCTTCATCGCCCTGGTCGCGCCGTTGGTCAGGGCGGGACTTCTCGCTCCGGAAACGCCGCTTTCCTGCGTTTCGCTGACCGGCTATTCCGGCGGCGGCAAAAAAATGATCGCCGATTACCGCGAAAAGGGCGCGGCCTACGATCCGCCCCGGCCCTACGGCCTTGCGCAGACGCATAAGCACCTGCCGGAAATGACGAAAATCTGCGGCCTTCTGGCGCCGCCGGTCTTTTTGCCGGTGGTGGGCAATTTCTACAGCGGCATGCTCGTCAGCGTGCCATTGCACCGCGCGCAGCTTCTGCGCGGCGCGGGCATGGCCGACGTGCGCGCCGTATACGCAGACCTGTACCGCGGCCCGATCGTCGTCTATCGGGAAACGCTCGCCGAAAACGGCTTTGCCTCGGCGGGGCTGCTCTCCGGCCGGGACGGCATGTACGTTTCCTGCGAAGGCAACGAGGAACGCTTTACGCTGCTGGCCGCCTACGATAACCTCGGCAAAGGCGCGTCCGGCGCGGCGGTGCAACTGCTCAACCTGAAAATGGGCGCGGAGGCGACCGCAGGCCTGGCGCTGTAGCGGCGGCATACGCGCATGACGGGGACATGAATCCGCATAAATATACAAAAATGCTCTGACCGCCGCGCCGGACGCGCCGGCGGCCCGAAGGAGGAATCCGGCCATGAAATACATCGAAGGCGGCGTCTGCGCCGCGCAGGGCTTTACCGCCAGCGGCATCCACTGCGGCATCCGCAAAAACCGCGACAAGCGCGATCTGGCGCTCATCGTTTCCCAAAAGCGCGCCGCCGCAGCCGCGGTCTACACGCAAAACCTGGTCAAGGGCGCGCCGCTTTTGGTGACGAAGGAAAACCTCGCCGACGGCTACGCCTCGGCCATCATCTGCAATAGCGGCAACGCCAATACCTGCAACGCAAACGGCGTAGAAATCGCCCGCGAAATGTGCGCGCTCACAGCGGCGCGCCTCGGCGTGTCCGCCGCGGATATCATCGTCGCCTCCACGGGCGTCATCGGCCAGCATCTGGACATCTCCCCCATTGCCGCGGGCATGGACGCGCTTGCCGCCGGCCTTTCCCGGAACGTCGTTCCCGCCGCCGAAGCCATCCTCACCACGGATACAAAAATGAAATCCGTGGCCGTGGAGTTCGATCTGGGCGGCAAAACCTCGCGCCTGGGCGGCATCGCCAAGGGCTCGGGCATGATCCATCCCAACATGGCCACCATGCTGGTGTTCCTGACCACGGACGCGGCCATTTCGCCCGCGATGCTGCAAAAGGCGCTCTCGTCGGATGTGAAAACGAGCTTCAACCGCGTCAGCGTAGACGGCGACACCTCCACCAACGACATGTGCTGCATACTGGCCAACGGCATGGCCGGCAACGCCGAGATCGCCGCGGAGGGCGCGGACTACGAAGCCTTCTGCGCGGCGCTGAACGCCGTTACCACCGCCCTGTGCCGCCAGATCGCCCGCGATGGCGAAGGCGCGACCAAATTGATCGAATGCAGCCTGACGGGCGCAAAAACGCAGGCCGCGGCGGACAGCGTCTCCAAAGCGGTAATCTGCTCGTCGCTGGTCAAGGCGGCGATGTTCGGCGCGGACGCCAACTGGGGCCGCGTATTGTGCGCCATCGGCTATTCCGGCGCGGACGTGGACGTCCATAAGGTAGACGTCGCCTTCCGTTCCGCCGCGGGCCGCGTGGCAGTGTGCAAAAACGGCGCGGGCGTCCCCTTCTCCGAGGCCGAGGCCAAAAAGGTGCTGCTCGAGGAAGAAGTGACCATCGAAGTGGACCTCAACGACGGAGATTGCGCCTCCCTCGCCTGGGGCTGCGACCTTACCTACGACTATGTGAAGATCAACGGCGATTACCGCACCTGACGCCGGCCGCCGCCGCGCTTCGACATCATCCCGCAAGGAGGCACGTTCATGACCAGCAACGCGCAGCGCGCCGAAATTCTCGTACAGGCGCTTCCCTACATCCAGCAGTATAACGGCGAAATCGTCGTTGTCAAATACGGCGGCAACGCCATGGTAAACGAGGAACTCAAGCACGCGGTGATGCGCGATGTGGTTCTGCTCTCCCTGGTCGGGGTGAAAGTGGTGCTCGTCCATGGCGGCGGGCCGGAAATTACGGAAATGCTCGGCCGCGTGGGCAAGGAATCGCGCTTTGTGGACGGGCTGCGCGTCACCGACAGCGAAACCGCCGACATCGTGCAGATGGTGCTCTCCGGCAAGATCAACAAGGGGCTGGTCAACCTTCTGCAATCCATCGGCGGGCGGGCCGTGGGCCTGTGCGGCATGGACGGCGGCATGATCCAGGCGCGGCCCCTGCGCGAAGATCTGGGCTATGTGGGCGAGATCGTCCGCGTGGATGTGCGCCCCGTGCTGGACCTTCTGGAAAAGGGCTACATTCCCGTGATATCCAGCGTGGGCTGCGATATGCAGGGCAACACCTACAACATCAACGCCGATACCGCCGCCGCCCGCATCGCCGGCGAACTGGGCGCAACTTCGCTGGTGACCATGACCGATGTGGCCGGCATCCTTCGCGACCGCGAGGATCCCGCCACGCTCATCCGCCATATCGACCTGGGCGATGTGCCGCGCCTGATCGAAACCGGCGTCATCGCCGGGGGCATGATCCCCAAGGCGCAGTGCTGCACCGAAGCCCTTCGCCGCGGCGTGAAAAAGGTGTTCATCATCGACGGCCGCGTGCCCCACGCGGTGCTGATCGAGCTTTTGACCGACGAAGGCCTGGGAACGATGTTTGAGGAGTGAACCGCATGAATATTCAAAACACCTGCGAAACCTACGTTGCCAATACCTACAAGCGCTATCCCGTCACCTTCACGCGCGGCGAAGGCGCGCGCCTGTGGGACGAAAACGGCAGGGAATATATCGACCTGGGCAGCGGCATCGCCGTGAACATCTTCGGCGTTTCCGACCCCCAGTGGGCCGAGGCGGTTACAAAGCAGGTCCGCGCCCTGCCGCATACCTGCAACCTCTACTACGCCGAACCCTGCGCGCGCCTGGCGGAAATGCTCTGCGAGCGCACGGGGATGAAAAAGGTGTTTTTCTCCAACTCCGGCGCCGAGGCCAACGAGTGCATGATCAAAACGGCGCGCAAGTACGGCGAAGCCACGGGGCGCTCTACCATCGTCACCCTCAAAGACAGCTTCCACGGCCGCACCATCGCCACCCTGGCCGCCACCGGACAGGATGTGTTCCACCAGCACTTCGGCCCCTTTCCCGCCGGCTTTGTCTACGCCGCCCCCAACGACCTTGCCGGCCTGCGCACCCTCTGCGAGGAAAACGACGCCTGCGCCGTGATGCTGGAAGTGGTGCAGGGCGAGGGCGGCGTGCAGGCCCTGGAGGGCGAATTACTGCGCGGCGCCGAAGCGCTCTGCCGCGAAAAAAACATGCTGCTGTGTATCGACGAAGTGCAGACCGGCAACGGCCGCTGCGGCGAACTGTACGCCTACATGGCGCACAACCTCAACCCCGACATCGTTTCCACCGCCAAGGGCCTGGGCGGCGGGCTGCCCATCGGCGCGACGCTCCTGGGCGAAAAGGTTCAAAACGTGCTTGCCTACGGCGACCACGGCTCCACCTTCGGCGGCAATCCCGTGGCCTGCGCCGGGGCGGTGAGCATCCTTTCGCGCATCGACGAGGCGCTTTTGGCGGGCGTGCGCGCGCGCGGCGAATATATCCGCGCCGAGCTGGAGGGCGCGAAGGGCGTGATCGGCGTCAGCGGCCTGGGGCTGATGCTCGGCGTCGAAACGGAAAAGAACGCCGGGGAAGTCGTCCTGGCGTGCCTTGCGCGCGGCGTGCTGGTCTTGACGGCCAAGAGCCGGGTGCGCCTGCTGCCGCCGCTCACCATCGACTGGGAAGATCTGAAAAAGGCCGTGGCCATTCTGAAAGAGGTGATCGGCGGGTGAAAAAGCGCTATCTGGTGCTTTCCTCCGGCGCGGTGTTCGAGGGCTTCGCCTTCGGCGCGGAGGGCGAAGGGCTGGGCGAACTGGTTTTCACCACGAACATGTGCGGCTACCCGGAAACGCTCACCGACCCCAGCTACGCCGGGCAGATCATTTTGCAGACCTTCCCCCTCGTCGGCAACTACGGCGTCATTCCCGAGGACTTCGAGGGCGAATGCCGCGCCCGCGGCTATGTGGTGCGCGAGGCGTGCGATTTTCCCTCGAACTTCCGCTGCCGGGAGACGCTGGACGCCTTCCTCAAGCAGCGCGGCGTGCCCGCCATTTTCGGCGTGGACACGCGCGAGATCACGCGCATCCTGCGCGAAGAGGGCGTGATGAACGCGCTGATCTGCGATGAAATCCCGGGCGATCTTTCCGCGCTGCGCGATTATGCCGTGCGCGGCGCGGTGGCGGCCTCGAGCGTCCGCGCGCCGCAGGAGGCCCCCTGCGAAGCCGCGCGCTATCGCGTGGCGCTGCTCGATTACGGGGCGAAATACAACATCGTTCGCGAACTGAACAGGCGCGGCTGCCATGTGACCATACTGCCGCACGATACGCCCGCCGGCGACGTGCTTTTGGGCGGCTACGACGGCGTGATGCTCTCCAACGGCCCCGGCGACCCTGCCGAAAACGCCTTTGAAATCGTGCAGGTTCGCGAAATCATGGGGCGGTTGCCGATGTTTGGCATCTGCCTCGGGCATCAGCTGATGGCGCTTTCCCAGGGCGGCGAGACGGTGAAGCTCAAATACGGCCACCGCGGCGCGAACCAGCCGGTGCGCGACCAAATGGGCGAGCGCACGCTCATCACCTCGCAAAACCACGGCTACGCCGTCAAAACAGAGGGCGCGCCCGGGCTTCTGCGCTATGTCAACGCCAACGACGGAACCTGCGAGGGGCTGGACTACCCGGCGCTGAACGCCTTTTCCGTGCAGTTCCACCCCGAGGCCTGCGCCGGCCCGCAGGACGCCGAAACGCTCTTCGACCGCTTTATCGCCATGATGGGAGGAACCGCGCATGCCGATGCTTAATGGGATCAAAAAAGTGATGCTCATCGGCTCCGGCCCCATCGTCATCGGCCAGGCGGCGGAGTTCGACTACGCGGGCACGCAGGCCTGCCGCGTGCTCAAGCAGGCGGGGCTGGAGGTGGTGCTGGTCAACTCCAACCCGGCGACGATCATGACCGACCGCCCCGCCGCAGACGACGCGACCTCCTTCGCCGCCGACGAAGTCTACCTGGAACCGTTGACCGCCGAGACCATTCGCCGCATCATCGAAAAAGAGCGGCCGGACGGCCTGCTGGCGGGCTTTGGCGGGCAGACGGGATTGACGATCTCCTCGCAGCTCTACCACGAGGGTTTCCTCGATCGCATGGGCGTAACCCTGCTGGGAACGCCCGTGGAGGCCATCGACCGCGCCGAGGACCGCGAACTGTTCAAGGAGGCCATGGAGAAGATCGGCCAGCCGCTCATCCCCTCGGCCACGGCCACGGAGGTCGAGCAGGCGCTCGCCATTGCTGAAACAATCGGCTACCCCGTCATCGTGCGGCCGGCGTTCACGCTGGGCGGCGCGGGCGGCGGCGTGGCCCACAACGCCGAGGAATTGAAGGCCGTGGCCGCCGGCGGCCTCGAGGCCAGCCCCATCCATCAGGCGCTGATCGAAAAGTACATCTACGGCTGGAAGGAGATCGAGTTCGAGGTCATCCGCGACCGCGTGGGCAACGCCATCGCCGTGTGCTCCATGGAGAACTTCGACCCCGTGGGCGTGCACACCGGCGATTCCATCGTCGTCGCCCCGGCGCTGACGCTGGCCAACCGCGAATACCAGATGCTGCGCACGGCGGCTTTAAAGATCATCACCGAACTGGGCGTGGTCGGCGGCTGCAACTGCCAGTTCGCCCTCGACCCGGATAGCTTTGACTACGCCGTCATCGAGGTCAACCCCCGCGTTTCGCGCTCCTCGGCGCTGGCCTCCAAGGCCACGGGCTATCCCATCGCCAAGGTGGCGGCCAAACTGGCCCTGGGCTACACGCTGGACGAAATCCAGAACGACGTCACCGGCAAGACCTGCGCCTGCTTTGAGCCGGCGGTGGACTATGTGGTCGTCAAATTCCCGCGCTGGCCGTTTGACAAGTTCTCCACCGCCAGCCGCCGCCTGGGCACGCAAATGAAGGCCACCGGCGAGGTCATGGCCATCGCCCCCTCGTTCGAAATGGCGCTGATGAAGGCCGTGCGCGGCGCGGAGATCGGCATGGACACGCTCAACCTGCCCGCCGAGGGCGACGTCCTTGCGCGCCTGCGCGACATGGACGACCGGCGGCTGTTTACCGTGTTCGAGGCCATCAAAAAGGGCGTGGATTTCGATACCATCTTTGAACGCACGCGCATCGACCGCTTCTTTCTTGCCAAGCTCAAGCATCTGGCGGACTTCGAGGCCAACCCCACCTATGAAGAGGGCAAGCGCCTCGGCTATACGGACAAGGCGCTTGAGCGCCTCGGCGTGGAAATTCCCGGAGCGTTCCGCTTTTCCTACAAAATGGTGGATACCTGCGCCGCCGAATTCGCCGCCGAAACGCCCTATTTCTACGCCACCACGGACGCATACTGCGATTCCCGGCGCTTCCAGCGCTCGGGCAAGCCGGTCATCATCGTCCTGGGCAGCGGGCCGATCCGCATCGGGCAGGGCATTGAGTTTGACTATTCCTCCGTCCACTGCGTGCGCACGCTCAGGCGCATGGGCTACGAGGTCGTCATCATCAACAACAACCCGGAGACCGTCTCTACCGACTACGACACCGCCGACCGCCTCTACTTCGAGCCGCTCACGGAGGAGGACGTTTTGAGCGTCGTCGCCTGCGAGCAGCCGGTGGGCGTGGTGGTGGCCTTTGGCGGGCAGACGGCGGTGAAGCTGGCCAAGTGCCTGGACAGCCACGGCGTGCGCATCCTCGGCACCTCTGCCGAAGGCATCGACCTGGCCGAGGACCGCGAGCGCTTTGACGAAATGCTCGGCCGCCTCGGCATTCGCCGCCCCGCCGGCCGCGGCGTGCTCAACGAGGAAGAGGCCGTTTCCGCCGCCAAAGAGATCGGCTATCCGGTTCTGGTTCGGCCCAGCTACGTCATCGGCGGCCAGAACATGACCATCGCCTACGACGAAACCGAGGTGCGCGCCTATATGCGCGCGATCCTGCGCGGCGGCACGGAAAACCCCGTGCTGGTGGACAGGTATATGCCGGGCACGGAACTGGAGGTGGACGTCATTTCCGACGGCGAGGACGTGCTCATCCCCGGCATTATGGAGCACATCGAACGCGCCGGCGTGCATTCGGGGGACTCCATTGCCGTTTATCCGCCCTATAACCTCAACGACGCCATGCGCGCCGAACTGGTTTCCTGCTCGGAAAAGCTGGCGCTGGCCCTGGGCACGCGCGGGCTGGTCAACATACAATACCTCATTTACGAGGGCCGGCTCTACGTCATCGAAGTCAATCCCCGCGCCTCGCGCACCATTCCCTACATCAGCAAGGTGACGGGCGTCCCCATGGTGGACATTGCCTCGCGGGTGATGCTGGGCGCGAAATTGCGCGATTTGGGCTGCGGCACGGGGCTTCAGCGCACGCCGCCGTATTTCGCGGTCAAGGTGCCGGTGTTCTCCTTTGAAAAGCTCTCCGACGCCAACGCCTATTTAAGCCCCGAAATGAAGTCCACCGGCGAGGTGCTGGGACTGGGCAAGCGCATGGACGAGGCGCTGTTCAAGGGCCTGACGGCGGCGGGCATCCGCGTGCCGGAGGCGGGCCAGCCTCTGGGCGTGCTGCTGTCAGTAGACGACCACGACCACTACGACCTGGTAACCCTCGCAAAAAAGCTCTACGACCTGAAAGCAGAGATGTACGCCACGCGCACCACGGCGCGCGCCATCCGCCAACTGGGCATCGACGTAACGGAAATCGCCGATGTCGGCGCAAGCGGCGAAGCGTTCGAACTGCTGGAAAGCGGCCGGGTCAGCTATGTGGTCTATACCGGCGCCCTGCGCGACGATACCATGCGCGAATACATCGCCCTGCACCGGAGGGCGCTGGCCAAGTCCATTGCCTGTCTGACCTCGCTGGACACGGCAAACGCCCTGGCGGACATCCTCAAAAGCCGCTACAACCAGCGCAATACGGAGCTTGTCGATCTCTGCCACATGCGTCAGGCGCGCAGCGAACTGCGCTTTGCCAAAATGCAGTGCGCCGGCACGGATTACATCGTCATCGACAACCGCGACGGACGAGTGTCCTGCGCCGAATCGCTGTGCGTGAGTGTGTGCGACCGCCACTTTGGCGTCGGCGGCGACGGCATCGCCCTGATCGAACAAAGCGACATCGCCGACGCGAAAATGCGTATGTTCAACCGGGACGGCAGTCCCGGCGGCATGGCGGGCGGATGCCTGATGCTGGCAGCCAAGTACCTGCACGATCGCGCTCTGGCTGCGGGCGAAGAGGTGACCATTGAGGCCGGCGGCGACGTCAAGCGCGTCCGCTTGTTCCTGACCGACGGCCTGGCCACTTCGGCGCGCGTGGACATGGGCGAGCCTTCCTTCGCGCCCGAGCGCGTGCCCGTGGCCCTGCCCGGACCCGAGGTCATCGAGCATCCGCTGGAGATTGGCCGGCGCGATTTCCGCGTGACCTGCCTCTCCATGGGCAATCCCCACTGCGTGACCTTTGTCGAGCGCGTGGACGCCCTGGACCTGCAGGTGATCGGCCCGTTGTTTGAAAACGCAGGCGTGTTCCCCGAGCGCGTCAATGCCGGCTTTGCCCGCGTGGTCAACGAGCACATGCTGAAACTGCGCGTCTACGAGCGCGGCAACGGCGAAACCCTGGCCTGCGGCACGGGCGCCTGCGCCGCCGTAGCCGCCGCCGTCAAGCTGGGCAAGTGTCCCGAGGGCGAGGACATCACCGTCAAGCTCCCCGGCGGCGACCTCATCGTGCGCATCGAAAACGGCCGCGCCTACCTGACCGGCGAGACCGCGCAAACCTTCGAAGGCGCCCTAGCGTACTAACGGCCGGCAGGGCCGGCAGGGCCGGCGGCCAGTAGCTACCGCGGGTAAGCGACGCGGCCCCGCCCCACGCTTAGGGGGCTGGGCCGCTTTGTTGCGTTTTTGGGATGATGCGGAGGGGCAAAGCGACGACGGCAGGCTCAGGAGCAGGAGCCTGCCGTCTTTGTGGGTTGGGGGCATGTGCAAAAGTTCGGCCTGAACGCGGCAGCAAACGGGATTCTCAAGGGCCAATGGCCCTTGAGCGGGTGCGGGCGGCGCCCGCCGTGCCCCGCCGATGGGGGAAGAAGCCCGGAGGGGAAGGCGTGCAGCCAAATCGAGCGGTCCCGCGCGTCCGGAAACGGCCGGTTGCATGGAAACGATTCCGCTTCGCTCCGACCTCTCTAAACACAAATCCGGACGCGCCTCCCAAAGCGCCCTTGCCGCAGGCAAGCAGCGTCGCGCGGCAGTTGCCGCCGCCTGAGGCAACTGCGAAGCAATCCCCGTTGCAGGGCGAATCGTTCCCGCACGATATCGATCGATACCCCCAAATGCGTCTCCCGATAGCCCGGATGCCTCTTCGCGCGCCTTGCGCCGACGCCATTGCCGGCACAGGGCGCGCATTGTCAAACGCAATTCTCCTGTCGCTTTCGAGCTTGGTAAGCGCCGCGATGCTCGTCATTGCCTCTCGCGCAACGCGCCCGCCCGCTT
>DVIA01000041.1 GCA_018711655.1 Candidatus Pullichristensenella avicola | reverse complement strand
GACCTGGTCCGCGCTGTGCGGCGGCTCTTTGCCCGGCGTTTCGTCTGCTTTTCCGTTTCGCGCAATGCCGCTTCGGCCGCGCGCAGCGGTTTGTCAAAACCGTCAAATTCCCTGTCGGTCTGATGCTGTGGCGAGCGATCGTCGAGATGCCTTCGCTATGCGCGGCTTCTCGCGCGCTGCGCCAGGAAGCGCCGCCGCGGCGCATCTTTCGGGCCGCGACCGCTTTCATTCCTTGTCTGTCATGCGGGAAATCAGCGAATCGCTCCCGCCTTGCCCTTGCGTCGCAATCGACGTCGCGGCGGGAGTTCCAGGGCGGCGGCGCCGCCGCCCTGGGAAGCGAGATCACGCCAACCGCAGCGCGCGGGCGGCGAGCGTTATGAGGGCGCAGATGGTCATGCCGCAGGCGGTGGGCAGCAAAACTGCCGTCAGCGTCCATTTTACGCTGCGCGTTTCGCGCGCGATGGTCAACACCGTCGTCGAACAGGGCCAATGCATCATGGAAAACAGGATGGTGTTCAGCGCTGTCAGCCATGTCCATCCCTGGGCGCGGAAAAGCGCGCCAAGCGCCTGAGCGCTTTCGGGCTGCGCCAGCGTCCCGGCGCTCAGATAGGCCATCATCGCAAGCGGCAGGACGATTTCGTTGGCGGGGAAGGCAAGCACAAAGGCCATGAGGATGGCGCCGTCCAGGCCCAGAACGCGGGCGAAGGGGTCGAGGAAACGCACGCCGTGCGTCAGAAGCGACGCGCCGTGCGCTTCTATGTTCGCCAACGCCCAGATCACCAGCCCCGCGGGCGCGGCGACGACAACGGCGCGGCTTAGCACATGCAGCGTGCGGTCCAGAATCGAACGCACGATCACACGCCCCACCTGGGGACGGCGCAGCGGCGGCAACTCCAGCGTAAACGCCGAGGGCATGCCCCGCAAAAGTGTGGCGGAGAGCGCCCGGCAAGCGGCAAGCGTGATGCAAACGGCCAATACGATCAACCCGGCGAGCATCAGCGCCGCCATCGGCCCGGAAGGGGCAAGGAACAGGGAGACGAGCGCGATCAGCAGGGGGAAGCGCCCGTTGCAGGGCATAAAGGCGTTGGTAAGAATGGCGATGAGGCGCTCGCGAGGGCTGTCGATGATGCGGCAACCGACGACGCCGACGGCGTTGCAGCCCAGCCCCATGCACATTGTCAACGCCTGTTTTCCGCAGGCGCGGCAGCGATTGAAGCATCTGTCAAGGTTGAAGGCGACGCGCGGAAGGTAGCCGAGATCCTCCAAAAGCGTGAAAAGCGGGAAAAAGATCGCCATCGGCGGAAGCATTACCGCAACCACCCAACCCAGCACGCGCAGCACGCCCTCACACAGCGCGCTGACCAGCCATGGCGCCGCCTTTGCGGCGCGCAGCGCCGACGACAGGGCGCTCTCCATGCGCGCGAACAGCGTCGAAAGGAATGCCGAAGGGACGTTTGCACCTTCTACGGTCAAATAGAGCACAAGAGCGAGCAGAAGCAACATTCCCGGAAGCGCGGTCAGGCGGCCGGTGAGCAGACGGTCGATGCGTGTCTGTCGGGCGCGCGCATCGGGCCCGCGGCGCACGCAGGCGGCGACGATCGCTTCCGCGCGCCGGTAAACGGCGGAAACGATTTCCTCCCGGACGCCGTCGGGGGAGGGGAGACCCGGGAAGAGAGCATCGACGCAGCCGGGCGCATCGGGGAGTTTGCCATCCTCCGACTTGTCTGCGGCAAAGGGTTCGCCCGTGTTGGAGGCGGCGAAAGGCGCGGCGCACGGATGGCGTTGAGAAAGGCCGTCGGCGCGGCCGGCTGCGGCGAAGAGAGCGGCGGGGCCGCATGGACGACGCGCCGGACCGACCGCGCCGGCAGGAACGTCAGATGCGCCCTGCCGCGCCCTGGATGCGGCGGCCGAGGACGTGCGCGCCGGCGGCGTTTCCCGCAGCAGGGGGCGCTCGCCCCTGATGGCGGCGCCTGTGAAGGCGGGCAAGCGGCCTGCCCCCGCGGCGTCGCCTTTTGCGATCGCAAGGCGCGCGCGCAGCGCGGCGGGCAGGGGAAGTTCGCAAACGCGCATCCCCAGGGCCGCCTCAAGGCGCGCGGTCGTCTCCGCGTCGGCCTCGAGAAGCCGCAGGGCCGTAAAACGCGCGCTGGGGCCGGCGCTCCCGTCCAGCGCGGCGGCGATTGTCTCGCATGCCTTCTCCAGCGCAGGCGCATAGCGCACCGGCGGCGGGGCGGCCGGTTCGCGCGCCGCCGCGCGTACAGCGCAGAGAAGCTCGCGCACGCCTTCGCCGCTGCGCGCCGTGCAGGCCGTTACGCGCACGCCAAGCATGCGCGCCAGGGCGGCCAGGTCGATCCGTATCCCCTGCCTGCGCGCTTCATCCATGAGATTGAGGCACACGACGGCGCGGGGACAGGCTTCGATCACCTGCAGGGCGAGGTTGAGGCCGCGCTCCAGACAGGTGGCGTCGCAGACGATCGCCGCCACGTCCGCGCCGCCGAAGCAGATGGCGTCGCGCGCGGCCGCTTCCTCGGCGGAGCGGGCGATCAGCGAATACGCGCCCGGCGTGTCGGCGAGCAAAAAACGCTGGCCATCCACGACGCAGCGGCCCCAGGCGCTGCCCACCGTTTTTCCGGGCCAGTTCCCGGTATGTTGCTTCAACCCGGTCAGCAGGTTGAACAGCGTGCTTTTGCCTACGTTTGGATTGCCCGCCAGCGCGACGACGATCTCGCCGCCGGGCGCAGCGTTTTTCGCGCGACGCGCGCGGAAGCGTTTCATGCCGAAGCCACCTCCCGTTCGGCGCGCACCAGCGCCGCGTCCTCGCGCCGCAGGGCGACGACCGCGCCGCGAATCCGGTAGGCGCGCGGCTCGCCCGAGGGCGCGGCAAACAGGCAGCGCACATGCGCGCCGCGCGTGAAGCCAAGGTCCATCAGGCGCCGTGCGATCAACCGGCCGTTGTCCGGCAAAAGACCGCGCACCGTGGCGCTTTCGCCCGGGCGCAGTCTGTCAAGCGTGCATTGCATTGCAGATTCCTCCATTTCATCGTGGTGTATGATATGCCCTTCGCATCCGGCGCGGGCCTGGCATGTTTTGGCGGGCGGCGGCACACAATTAGGCAGCATGTTCTGTGGAGGGATGCCCATGAAAACGCGCAAGACGCTGTGCCTGCTGCTGGCGCTCATCCTGCTTTTGCCGGGGGCGGCGCTGTCCGAGATCGACTTTGCCACGCCGGCGCCCACCCAGCCGCCGGCGGCCGCGCCTGAACTGAGCGCCGCGCCGCTTCTGGAAACGCCGCCCATCGCGCTTTCCTGCGCATCTGCGCTTCTGGTCGAACCGCAGAGCGGGCAGGTGATCTTCGAACAGAACGCCGATACGCCCAGAGCCGTGGCTTCGGTGACCAAGGTCATGACCATTCTGCTGGCGCTGGAGGCGCTGGAACAGGGACGCGTCCAGGCCGACAGCGAAGTCGTCGTCTCCGCCGACGCGGCGGGCATGGGCGGCTCGCAGGTGCTGTTGGATGTGGGCGAAACGCAGCCCTTTTCCGTGCTGCTCAAAAGCGTGATCGTCGGCAGCGCCAACGACGCCTCCGTCGCCGTCGCCGAGGCGCTTTACGGTTCGGAAACGGTGTTTGTCGAGCGCATGAACGAGCGCGCCCGGCAACTGGGCATGACCGGCACCAACTTCGTCAACTGCACCGGCCTGCCCGCCGAGGGACAGGCGACCACCGCGCGCGACGTGGCGATAATGACCATCGCCATGCTTTCGCACCCGGCATACTTTGAATATTCCGGCATCTGGATGGATGAAGTGGATCACGGCGACGGCCGCGTCACGCAACTGACCAACACCAACAAACTCATTCGCCTCTACGAAGGCTGCGACGGCGGCAAGACGGGCTCTACCAGCGAGGCGGGCTATTGCGTTTCCGCCACGGCGCGGCGCGGAGACATGCGCCTGATCGCCGTGGTGCTGGGCGCGGATACCGGAAGCGAGCGCTTTGACATCGCCGCCGAAATGCTCGACTATGGTTTTGCGCATTATCGCCTCTACCCGGTGGCCGAAAAGGGCACGAAGGTGCGCGGCGAACTGCCCGTTACCGGCGGCGATCGCGCCGGCGTGCCCCTGGTTCTGGACGGCGATCTGACGCTGCTTGTGCAAAAGGGCGACGAACAGGGCATCCAGCTTGCGCCGCAGTTGCCCTCATCTATCGAAGCGCCGGTGCGCGCCGGGCAGGAGGTCGGCGCCGTAGAGGTGGTCGTCGATGGCCGCGTCGTGGCGCGCATTCCCGTGATCGCCGCCGGGGATGTCACCGCCAGGAGCCTGAAAAACGTGTTGGGGAGGATCCTGCGCCACTGGGGGCTATGATCCGCGCTCTTGTTGCGCCGGAGATTTTATGCTACAATGGGAAACGGAGGCGATGGCGATGAAAAAGGTTCGCATCACGGTGCTGAAAACCACGTTGGACGAGCAACTGGCGCGCGAATACGGCGTGGAGGGCCTCGGCCCCTGCCCAATGCTGCGCGAAGGTCAGGTTTTTTACGCCGATTACGCCAAACCGGACGGTCTGTGCGACGAGGCCTGGAAGGCCCTTTATCAGTACGCCTTCGCGCTCGCCCACGGCGCGGGCGGGGAGACGTTTTACTTTGGCGATTGGATACGCACGCCGGGCGTAGCCATCTGCTCGTGCAACGACGGCCTGCGCCCGGTGATCTTCAAACTGGAGGCAACCGACGAGGTTTCCCGCCCCAATGCGCCCGCGCGGGAGGAGGGAACCTGACCAGTCGCCCAACGCGCGCAAAAGGATTCCGATAGGGCTGGTTTGCGGATTCGTCAGGCGGCCTTTGCCGCCGATGCGGGCGAAAGGCGGACGCGCAAAAGCGGGCGCAGGGGCGTCTGAAAACGGCCGGCGCGGCGCGTTCATGCTGCGCCAGATGCCGGCCGCCGGGGTTTTGCGCGCGGCGGATCGCGTTTGCAAGGCGTCGGAGCGGGGGAGAGGGCTTTGACGCGCCGCTTATGCGCGCAAAAGGGCGAGACGGGAAGGAGAAAATATGCGCTTTACCGAAGAACAGACGCGAGCCATCCGCGCGCGCGGCAGCGATCTGCTGTTGAGCGCGGCGGCGGGTTCGGGCAAGACCGCCGTGCTGGTGGAGCGCGCGCTTTCCCTGATTGAGGAGGGCGCGGACGTAGAACGCATGCTGGTGGTCACCTTTACCCGCGCCGCCGCCGCCGAAATGCGCGCGCGGCTGAACGCGCGCCTGGGCGAGCGCGCGGCGGAAAACGAGCGCCTGCGCGAACAGATGCTGCGCCTGGACAGGGCGTCCATTACCACGCTGCACGGCTTTTGCGCGGAATTTCTGCGCGCCAATTTCGAGGCGGCGGAGGTCGATCCGGCCTTTCGCGTGCTCGACGACGCCGAGGACGCGCGCATGCTGGAGGAGGCGGCGGACGAGGCGCTGGAGGCGGCTTATGCCGAGGGGGGCGAGGCGCTTTCGCGCCTGGACGCGGGCCGCGGGCCGGCGCGCGTGCGCGAATTGGCGTTGCGCCTGTACGCCTTTTTGGGAGAACGACCGGACCCGGAGGCATGGCTTTCGCAGGCGCTGGAGGCGAAGAACGCCCCCGTAGAGGCATGGAAAAGCGAACTCGTGCGCGCCGCGCGCCGCGCCGTGGAAACGGCGCTTGCCGCCACGCGCGCCGCCCTGGCGCACCCCGGCTGTCCGGCGCACTACGCCGCCGCCATGGAAAGGGACGTTCAGGCGCTGGAGGACATGCGCGCTGTGGACGACGCCGAGGCGTTGGGCCAGGCGTTGCGCGCGTTCAAGCAGGCGCGGCCATCGGGCCGCAATCGCGATGCGGACCCGGAGGCGCTCGAGGCGGTCAAGGCGCTGCGCAAAAGCGCCGGCGACGGTTTAAAGCGCGCGCGGCTTGCGCGCCTCTCGCTTGCCCAGGCGACCGACGACGCGCTTTTGCTGTATCAAATCTATCCCGCTCTGGCCGATATTGCGCGGCGCATCGCCGCCGAACACGAGCGCCGCAAGCAGGAGCGCTCCGGCCTTTCCTATGCCGACCTCGAACGGCTGACGCTGCGCGCCCTGGCGCGGGACGACGTTGCAGGCGCTGTGCGGGAACAGTACGATTTTGTCTTTGTCGATGAATACCAGGACGTTTCCGACCTGCAGGAAGCGCTGATTCAGCGCGTTTCCCGCGGCGACAATCTCTTTGCCGTCGGCGACGTCAAACAGTCCATCTATCGCTTTCGTCTTGCCGAGCCGCGCCTGTTTCTGCGCCGCTATGCGCGCTATCTGCGCGGCGAGGGCGGCCGCCTTTTGCCGCTGACGCGCAATTTCCGCTCCACGCCGCCGATTTTGCGGATGGTCAACGCGGTCTTTTCGCGCGTGATGACCGGCGGCGACGCGGAGATCCTCTACGACGAACTGGCCTGGCTCGTTCCGGGCGTCGAGGGCGGAGAGGACGCGCCCGTGCCCGAGGTGCATATCCTCGATGAAGCCGCCGCAGAAGCCCCGGCCGACGAGGAAATGGACGAGATCGGCCGCGCCGGCCGCGAAGCGCTGTGGATCGCCGGCCGCATTCGCGAAATGATGGCGGAGGACGAGCAGCTGCGCTATCGCGACATCGCCATTCTCACCCGCGCCAAAAGCTCGGTGGCGGCGGCGATGCTGCCGGTGCTGCTGGGCGAGGGCATTCCCGCCTACGCCGAGGGCCTGTCGGGCTATTTTGACGCGCTGGAGGTCGATTTCGTCCTTTCGCTTCTGCGCCTGGTAGACAATGGATTGCGCGATACGGAACTGATCGGCGCGCTGCGCTCGTGCATGGCCGGCCTGTCGCTGGAAGAGCTTTCGCGCGTGCGCCTTGCGCATCCGGAACTCTCCTTTGCCGACGCGGCGCGCGCCTGCGCGCAGGATGAAAACGCGCTGGGCGAAAAACTGCGCGCCTTTTTTGCCACGCTGGACGGCTGGCGGCTGCGCGCGCAGACGGTGCCGCTGGGCGAACTGGTGCGCCTGGTGTGCGAGGAAAGCGGGTTTTACGCCTATGCGGGCGCGCTGCCCGGCGGCGCGCAACGGCAGGCCAACCTGGACGCGCTGGTGACGCGCGCCGAGCGCTTTGACGCTTCCGTGTCCGGCTCTTTGACGCGCTTTCTGGACGATGCCGAACACATGCGCGCGCGCGGCGACGGCGATAGCGCCCATCTGCTGGGCGAGGGCGACGACGTGGTGCGCCTGATGACCATTCATAAAAGCAAGGGCCTGGAATTTCCGGTGGTTTTCGGGGCCATGACGGCGCGCGCCTTTCGCGGCGCGCCGGGCGGAGAGCCTCTGCGCGCGCACCGCGAACTGGGGCTGGGGACGCTGTTTGTAGACGAGGCGCTGCGCACGCGCCGCGAGCCGCTTTCCTATCTGGCCATCGGCGAGCGGGAACAGCGCGAGGACGCAGCGGAGGAAATGCGCCTGCTCTATGTCCTGCTCACGCGCGCGCGCCGTCGGCTGATCCTGGTCGGCAGCCTGCGCAACGCCGCCGCGCGTCTGCCGCTGTTTGAAGCGACGGGCGATTATCCCTGCGCGGCCACGAGCCATTTGCAGCTTGTCGTCGGCGCGCTCAGCGCGGCTCGGCGCGCGGGAGAACCGCCCGCGGCGCGCGTGGTCGTACACGCCCTGGACGAACTCGCGCCGCCCCGGCCGGCGCAGGAAGCGGACGATAGCCGCCAAATGCTGCGCGCGGCGCTGGCAGGGGAGGCGGATTTGCCGACGCTGCAGGCGCTTTCCTGGGTCTATCCCCACAAAATGGACAGCGAACGGCCGCTCAAACTCACAGCCTCCGGCCTGCTGCGCGAGACGGAGGGCCCGCGCGAAATGCCGACGCTTTTGGAACGGCCGGCCTTTTTGCAGCAGGCGGGCATGACCGGCGCGGAGCGGGGCAGCGCCTATCACCGCGTCATGCAGATGCTCGATCTGGCGATGCTGCGCGGGCTGGACGCGGCGTCGATGGAAACGGAGGTGCGCGCGCAGATGCAGGCGCTGCGCCTTGCGGGCCGCCTGAGCGAGACCGAGTTTTCCGCCGTCCTGCCGCGGCGGCTGGCGCGGTTTTTCCGCGGAGAAACGGGCGCGCGCCTGCTGGAAAGCGCAACGGTGCGCCGGGAATGGCCGTTCAACGTGCGCATGAAGATTTCCGAAGCGCTGGGCGACCGCGCGCACGAGCGCTACGGCGACGAGGAAGTGCTGGTGCAGGGCACGGTGGACTGTTGCTTTGTCGAGGACGAAGCCTGGGTGTTGCTGGATTACAAGACCGACGCCGGAAGCGACCGCGAAGCGCTTGCGCGCCATTACGCCGCGCAGCTTGGCATTTACGCCCTGGCGCTGGAGCGCATTACCGGATTGCGCGTAAAGGAAAAGCGCCTTTGCCTGCTCTCCAGCGGCGAGGAGATCGTCCTTTAGACACGGCGCGCAAAACAAACGCGAAAGCGGGTGGAAATATGCAGATATTGATCATCGACGGTCAGGGCGGCGGCATCGGCAGGCAATTGGTCGAAGGCCTGCGCGCGGCGGGGGAGACGCGCCTTGTCTGCGTCGGCACCAACGCCCTTGCGACCTCCGCCATGCTCAAGGCCGGAGCCGCGCGCGCGGCCACGGGGGAAAACGCCGTTTTGGTCGCCTGCCGCACGGCGGACGTCATCGCCGGACCGGTGGGCATCGTCATCGCCGACGCGCTGATGGGCGAGGTTACCCCGGCCATGGCCGTCGCCGTTGCGCAAAGTCGGGCGCACCGGGTACTCGTTCCCGTCAGCCACTGCGATCATCATATCGTCGGCGTCCCCGCGGCAACGTCCACGGCGAGCCTCGTCGCCGAGGCTGTGGGCGAGATTTTGCGCGCGGCGGAGGAAACCGTTTCCCGGCTGTGATTCTGTTTCAGATCAGCCCCGCGCGGTCGACGCCTCCAAACGCCGCAAAAAGGACATGGACGGAAAGACGCGTTCCATTCGAACGCCTTCGGGCGGGGAAGCCCGCCGCGGAAAATGGGGCCGGTTTTTCGGCGCGACCGCCGCTCTGCGGAAAATATCGAAACGACTGCGCATTCCCGGCGGCAGGATGAAGGGATACAGGCCGGCCCGGACGGCGGTTTTCGCGCCGCCTCTGCCCCGGCTGTGGCCGGGTCGCGGCGATGGGCGCGCGTGCGCTTTGCCGCTGCGGGAGGGGAAGTTTTCTCTTGACAATACGGCGCGCGCATGCTAGAATATGTTTTGAAAATTCGCGGCAGAAGCCGGGTGCGTTCTCAGAAGGGATCGGCCCCGGCTTTTTTCGCGGCTTTCGGAAGGAGAGATGCCTGTGCGCCGAAACATTCGCGATCTGGTCACCGCGGCAGTTTGCCTGGCGCTGTGCCTGCTGTTGCCGTTTTTGACCGGACAGATCCCGCAATGGGGCAATATGCTTTCGCCCATGCACATTCCCGTTTTGCTGTGCGGCCTGCTGTGCGGCTGGCCCTACGCGCTGGCGGTGGGGCTGATTGCGCCGCCGTTGCGTTACGCCCTTTTCGGCATGCCGCCGATCCTGCCAACCGGCGTTGCAATGATGGTCGAATCGGGCGTTTACGGCCTCAGCGCAGCGCTTTTGCGCCGCGCGCTGCCCAGGAAAACCGCATTTTTGTATGTCGCGCTTGTAGCGGCCATGCTTTTGGGGCGCGTGGCCTGGGGCGCGGCGCGACTTGCGCTGGCGGGGCTGAATAACGGCGTGTTTACCTTCGCGGAATTTCTGGCAGGCGCCTTTACCAGCGCGATTCCGGGAATCGTCTGCCATATATTGCTCATTCCGCCGCTGGTGATGGCGCTGGAAAAGTCGCGAAAAAGCGCGTGAACCCCCTTGCGCGACGCTGCGTTTCATGCTATCATACTGGCATGTCATGCTGAATGGAGGAAACGCACTTGTCTGATACGTTTGAGCGCGATAAACGCGAAGATATGCAACCTGCCGGCCCGGAAAGCGCGGCCACGCCCGCGGAGGAGGCTGAGGTCGCGCAGGAAACGGCGAATGTTTCGGAAACCGCTGCGGAAATGACGAACGAGCCGGTCGAAGCCGCTGAACCGGCGCAGGACGATTCCGCCGCCGCGCAAACGCCCGTCGTCACCGCGGTTCAGTTCCCGCGTATTGATCTTGACGACATCGAAGAAGCGCCCGCCCCAACGGCCGAAACGCACGCCGAAAACGCGCAGGGCGACGCCGCTCCGGACGCCGTGGAGGATATCCCCCTGGAGGAAGAGGACCTGCCGCTTCTGGAGGACGACGCGCCGCAGGACAAGGGCAAGCTCTACAACTTCGTCGCCAAGATGGACGACGTGCAGTTTCGCCGCGCGCAGGCCATCTTTGGCGCGGTGATCGGCCTGCTCGCCGGCCTCTGCCTGTATATACCGATTCCCGGCGCGAACGGCGGCAGCAGCATGTGGAATTTTGTCATCGCGCTGATCATCGCCATGTGGATTCCGCGCATCGTCGAACGCAAGGTCGAAAAGCGCATGCCCGTGGTGCAGAAGTGGATGCTGATCGTGTTCGTGCTGGTCATGGTGGTGCTGCTCATCGTTTTCAGCAGCCTTGGCGGCGGTTTCGGCATTGTGGGCTCGACCAGTCCGTCGCCCTCCGCGGGCCCCATGCCCACGCCCGCCCCCTGACGGCGCCCTTGAAATTTGTGATCTATCCATCGCCTTCACTGCAAACCGTGAAGGCGATTTTGCATGTCCCTCGCCCGAAGCGCGCCTTTCGGGAAAATTCGCCGCCATGCACAGAAGCGCCGCGCGCTCGCAGGAGGATGCGAACGCGCGGCGCAAAGCGTGGGGATTGGCGCTGCGATCTCCGGAGAATTGGGCGCGCCGGCCGCCTGACCGCAGGCGGGGCGTCGGCGCCGTGCAAACCGCAGGCCTTGAGCGCATGCGTCGCCCGTTCGCGACTTTCCCATCGGCAAAAGCGCAATTCCGGTTTCCTGCCGACGGGAAACCGCCCGGCTTCACGCCATAAAAACGCCGCATTGTTATTTCGATTGCATGAAGAATATTTCGGAATCAAAAAATATTTTCAACAGATAGGCGCGGATGCTGACAATTTGCAGCATAGACCGGTATAATGAAGGCTATGAAGAACAGTCAGGACGCAAAATACAGCAAAAATGTGACAAATGAAACCCGCGGCCGCCGCGCCCGCCGGGAGGCGGAGAAAAAGGGCGCACGGCTGACGGTTTGTATTTGCGTTGCGCTTTTTTTGGCGTTGTGCGCGCTGCTGGCGATTTTTTTGCGGCCGCTGCTCAGCCCGGACGCGTCCGTGTCCGGGCCGGCGGGCGTCGCGCCGTCGCCGTCTGTGCAAACGGTCGCCCCGCGGACGGCTTCGCCCTCGCCCAGCGCCTCGCCTTCGCCTTCGCCCTCGCCCAGCGCCGCGCCGTCGCCGACGCCGCTTGATCAGCCGCCGGCTGCCTCCGCGTCTCCGTCCGGCAACAGCGAAGTGCCCACCCTGGAGACGGAAGCGGAACTCAACCGCGTTTCCATTCGCATCACCGCTGCGGGCGATTGCACGCTGGGCAGCGACGTCAATTCCGGCAGCACGCGTTTTGATCGCTATGCGCAGCAATATGGCCCGGAGTATTTTCTGGCCAATGTGCGCGCGATTTTTGAAGATGACGATTTTACCGTCGTCAACCTGGAAGGCCCGCTCACGACAAGCACGGATAAGCGCTCCGGCCGGCAGTTCAACTTCCGCGGCAGCCCGGAATATGTGCAGATTCTCTCCGGTTCCAGCGTGGAGGTATGCACGCTGGCCAACAACCACGCCCTGGATTTCGGCGAGGAGGGCCTGCGGGATACGGAGGCGAACCTGCGCGCCGCAGGCATCGGCGCGGCGGGGTATGAAACGGCGTATTACGCCGAAAAGGCCGGCGTGCGCCTCTGCTTTCTGAGTTTTACCGAGTGGGACGCCTCCGCGGAAGAACTCGCCGCGCGCGTGGAGCAGGAGCGGGAGAACTGCGATTTGCTCATCGTCTCCATGCACTGGGGCGAGGAACTGCATCACAAGGCCACTGAGGAGCAGATCCGTTATGGCCACGCCATGATCGACGCCGGCGCGGATCTGGTGCTGGGCCATCATCCGCACGTCGTAGGCGGCATCGAGCGCTATCAGGGCAAATACATCGTCTACAGCCTGGCCAATTTCTGCTTTGGCGGCAACCGCAACCCGGACGACAAGGACACCTTCATCTTTCAGCAGGAGTTTGTCCTGGAGGACGACGGCGCCCTTGCCGATGGCGGCATCAACATCATCCCCTGTTCCATCAGTTCGGAAACCTCCAGCAACAACTATCAGCCTACGCCCCTGCAGGGCGAGGACGCTTTGGACGTCATTGGGGAAATCGCTTCGTATTCCTATGCGGACGGCGAAATTCTGTGGATGGACGAGTACATTGGCAACGCCTGAGGGCGGAGATGGAAGCGCCGGCGGCGTGGCAAAGCCTGTGAACCGGCGCGGCCGGGGCCACAACCGCGCGGGCGGGCAGGCGGCGGCGCGCTCGCCTTTTTTGCGCCTCTTCGGCGCGCATTTTTCGCCCGCGCAGATACATTTTACCGGAATGAAGCTGTTTCTTTGCCCCGGGACGTGGTATAATGAACACATCCTTTTGCCCTTTATCACAAGGAGGTCGTGATATGTCTGAGGAGCGGCGCGCAGCCAATTTTATCGAGGAGTTTATCGACGAGGACCTCGCAAGCGGTCGCTACGACCATGTGCGCACCCGGTTTCCGCCCGAGCCGAACGGCTTTTTGCACATCGGCCACGCCAAGGCGCTGTGCATTGATTTCGGCATCGCAGAAAAATATGGCGGCAAGTGCAACCTGCGTTTTGACGATACCAACCCCACCAAGGAGGACGCCGTATTCGTCGAAAACATTCAAAAGGACATCGAATGGCTCGGGTTTCACTGGGACGAGCTGCATTTTGCCTCGGATTTTTTTGAGAAGCTTTATGAGATCGCCTGTGGCCTGATTCGCAAGGGCGTGGCCTATGTGGACGACCAGACCGGCGAAGAAATGCGCAAAAACCGCGGCACGCTGACCCAGCCCGGCGTCAACAGCCCCTATCGCGACCGCAGCGTGGAGGAAAACCTCGACCTTTTCCGCCGCATGCGCGCGGGCGAGTTCCCGGACGGTTCGCGCGTGCTGCGCGCCAAGATCGACATGGCTTCGCCCAATGTGCTCATGCGCGATCCTACGCTCTACCGCATCCTGCGCTGCCATCACCATCGCACCGGCGACGATTGGTGCATCTACCCGATGTACGATTTCCAGCATCCTTTGCAGGACGCCATCGAGGGCATTACGCACTCCCTGTGTTCGCTGGAATATGAAATCCATCGCCCGCTGTACGACTGGGTGGTGCGCGAGGCCGGGTTTGCGCACCCGCCGCGGCAGATCGAGTTTGCGCGCCTGAACCTTACCCGCACGGTGATGTCCAAGCGCCACTTGCGCCGCTTTGTGGAAGAAGGCGTCGTCGCCGGTTGGGACGACCCGCGCATGCCCACCCTGGCCGCCATGCGCCGGCGCGGCTATACTGCCGCGGCCGTCAAGGATTTTCTCGGCCGCGTAGGCGTGGCCAAGGCGGATTCCACGGTGGAACTGGCGCTGCTGGAGCACTGCGTGCGCGAGGATCTGGGCGGGAGCGCGCCGCGCGCCATGGCCGTTTTGCACCCCCTGAAGGTCACGCTGCGCAACTGGCCCGAGGGGTTTGTGGATGAATTTGCCATGGAAAACCATCCCGACCGTCCGGAGATGGGCGCGCGCACGTTGCGCATGGGCAATGTGATCTACATCGACCGCGAGGACTTCATGGAAGATCCGCCCAAGAAGTTCTTCCGCCTTGCCCCGGGCCGCGAAGTGCGCCTCAAGGGCGCGTACATCATCCGCTGTGAGGAAGTCGTCCACGACGAAAACGGCGAAGTCGCCGAACTGATCTGTTCCGTGGACATGGAAAGCCGTTCCGGCAGCGAGGGCGCCAACCGCAAGGTCAAGGGCACGCTGCACTGGCTGAGCGCGCAGGATGCGCTGCCCTGCGAGATGCGCCTGTACGAGCCGATCCTCCTTGACGACGCGGTCGAGCAGGAGGCCGACGACGAGGAGGGCGACGCCGCCGAGACGCCCGCCGCCGACTTCATGGCCCGCGTCAATCCCGAAAGCCTTACGGTGGTGCGCGGCCTGTGCGAGCCGTGCGTGGCCGGCGCGGACGACGGCGCCGTATTCCAGTTCCTGCGCACGGGCTATTTCTGCAAGGACCCGGATTCCACGGCGGAGATGCCCGTCTACAACCGTACCGTTTCCCTCAAGGACAGTTGGGCCAAGGAAAAGGGAAAATAATCAGAACAGAAAACGCTTTTGCCCCGGACGCGCCGCCGCGCCCGGGGCTTTCGCATGCGCGCAAGGCGCGAATGCGGGCCGCGGCGGTCGGCAGGAGGGGACGGTACGGGCCGATGATATCTACGGGCCGCGGAGGAAGCGGAGCGAGGCAAAGGCGCGAATGCGGGCCGCGGCATCCGGCGGGAGAGGGGACGATGCTATCTGTCAGCCGTGGATGAAGTAGAGCGAGGCGAAGGCGCGAATGCGGGCCGCGGCATCCGGCGGGGGAGGGGACGGTACGGGCCGATGATATCTACCGGCCGCGGAGGAAGCGGAGCGAGGTGAAGACGCGAATGCGGGCCGCGGCGGTCGGCGGGGGAGGGGACGGTACGGGCCGATGATATCTACCGGCCGCGGAGGAAGCGGAGCGAGGCGAAGGCGCGAATGCGGGCCGCGGCAGGAAGGCGGGGGCGGCGCGGCGACGCCATGCGCCAGCCATGGCTGAAAAGCCGGCAAGACCGCAGGCGCGCGCAAACCGTCATTGCGGGGAAGGCGCGCGCGCCGAAAGACGGTTTTCAGTGGACGCCGCTTCCTTCGGAAAGGCGGGCGCGTTTCACCGCGGCAGACGCGCCTGGAAACCCAAAACGGCGAAGAAAAGCCCCGGACAAAAGCGTCCGGGGAGCGGATTTGTTCAAGTTATGCCGCGTCCGGGATGATGACCGGGGTTCCGGCCACATACTCTTCGTTCCAGACGACGTAATCGCTGGATTCATAGCCGCCGCGGGCCTCGCCCCAGAGGGCATATTTGTAGCCGGAGAAGGTCTGGCCGTCGTCGGAACGCAAAATAAGCGTTTCTACGGAATCCCTGTTCGGCTCGGAGACAGGCACGGCCAGGCTCCAGAAGCCGTTCTGCCAGTAGGCGACGGAAATTTCGCGCTGTACGGTGCCGGAATCCAGCGTGGAAAAGTTGCCCGCAAAGTTCTGCCATTCCTCCGCGCCAGGCGCGGCTGCGGCAAAGGGAAGCGTCTCGCTCACGCGCGCATATTCGCCGTAGGAGAGCAGGCTCAGCGCCTCCTTCGCGGCGGAAAACAGGTTGTCGGAAATATCGGGCACGCCCTCCGCGCCGGCGCAGGCGCAGACGATGAGCGCGGCGAGCAGCAGCGCCGACACGATTTTTTTCATAGCGCAATCCCTCCTGGATTCGAATCGCCTTTTAGACGTTCAAACCGATCGCTTTGTTCCGCGCGAGGCGATTTGCAGCATGAAAAACTGCAACGCTTCGCTGTCGCGCAGGCGGCCGGACTTGATGGCGAAGTCCGCGTCCACAGCCTGGGTATAGAGGCGCGAAAGCTCGTCGGCGTCCATTTGCCGCGCCTGCCGCGCCGCGCGTTTGGCCGCGTAGGGGTGCAGCTTGAGCGCTTTTTCAACCGACGCGGCGTTTCCGCCCGCCCTTTGGCAAAGCGCCAGATGCGTCAGCATGCGCAACTGGCGGACGAGCATGGCGAGGATGCCCACGCAGTTTTGCCCATCGCGCAAAAGGACGTTCAAGCTGCGTTCGGCGCGGGTCAGGTCGCCCGCAAAGAGGAAGTCCAGCATTTCAAAAACGCTGAATTCCAAAGAGGGGGAGACGACCGCCTCGATGTCATCTACCTGGATCTCTTTGCGCGCGCCAATGTAGTCGGCCAGTTTGTCGATTTCCGCGCACAGGCGCGTCAAATCGCGTCCAGCGGTAAAGGCCAGGTGGGAGGCGGCCTGTTGGGAAATGGATTTGCCCAGGGGCTTTAGCTGCGCGTTCGCCCATCGCAGGATCTCCGCGTCGGTCAACGCTTCGAAGCGCACCTCGGCGCCGCGCTTTTTCAGCGCCGAGGTCAGCTTCTTGCGGCCGTCCGCTTCGCCGCGCATGTAAAACACCACGATGCAGCTTTCGGGCGCCCTGTCAAGATAGGCGATCATGCGCGCGGCCTCGTCGTCCTCGCCGCGTGCCTTGCCGGGGCACAGCGGCGCCCAGTCGCGCACAATTACCAGGCGGCGCGCGCACAAAAGGGGCAGCGTCTCCGCCGCGTCGATGATCTGCGCTGCGCTCGCGCCCTCAAGATCGGCGCGATTGAGCGCTTCCATGCCCTCGGGCAGGATCGCCCGCGCCAACGCCTCCAGCGCCTCGCGCTTGACGTACTCCTCCGGTCCGGCGAAGAGATAGACGCCCTCGAGCGCGCCTTCCTTGATTTGCGCATAGAATTCTTTCCAGGTCATGAATCTTCCTCCGCCGCAAAGTAGGTGCTTATTTCAACGCTTCCATCCGGGAACAGCCGGGCTGTGACGGCGCCGTCGCGGTCGGTGCGCAGAATGCGCGCGCCCGTGCCGGCAAGGCGGCGCAACAGGCCTTCCGCGGGATGGCCATAGGCGTTGCCGGCGCCTACGCTGATTACTGCCGCCGATGGCGAGGCCGAGTACAGAAGCCGCAGGCTCGAGGAGTTGTCGGAGCCGTGATGGGGCACTTTGAGCACATCCACGTCCGGCATCGGCCCGGGCTCCTCGCGTATTTCCAGATCGCCGGTGAACAGCGCCGAGGCCTGGCCATAGTCGATGCGCAAAAGCATGGAGATCGCGTTGGCGTCGCCCGCATATGAAACGCCTCGCGCGGGATGCAGCACTGTTGCCGTAACGTTTTCTGAAAGGCGCACAGTATCGCCCGCCGCCAGTTCCACCACGGCCACGCCCATGGCGCGCGCCCGGTCCAGCAGCGCATCGACGCCCTCGTCCGCCTCCACATCGTACCAGCCCACGGGGATGTAGATCGTTTCAGGCGGGCAAACCTCGAGCACCTCGCCCAGCCCGCCTGCGTGATCCGTGTGCGGGTGCGAAAGGAACACCGCCTGCGGCGCAAGGCCGAGGTGGGTCAGGTAATCGTCCGCCGGCGTGCTTTCCAGGCCTGCGTCCACAAGGTAGGCGGCGCCTTCCGCCAGCACGACGGCCGCATCCGCCTGTCCGGCGTCGAGAAAGACGATCTGCACGCCCTGCGGGCCGGGCAACAGCGCCGCCACGCACGCCAGGGCCGGAAGCGCCAGCAAAAGCCAGGAGCGCAGGCGCTTTTGAAGGCGGGAAAATTCCGAAATCGCCAGCACCGCGCACGCGTACAGGGCCGTGAGCCAACCGGGAAACGCCGGAAGCGCCAGGGCGTTGAGCGGCAGGGCGGCGCACAGGTGCGTAAGCTGGGCGCCGAGGTGCAGCGCAATATCGCCCGCCGCGGCGACAATTCCGCCCAGCGGCAGCCAGAGGACCGACAGCGGCAGAGCGGCGATCGCCAGATACATGCCCGCCAGGATCAGCGGCACGACGACCAGATTGCCCAGCGTCGCCAGCAGCGGCAATTCTCCGTAATAGGCAATGACTGCCGGCAACGTAGCCAGCTGCGCCGCCAGCGTTGCGCACAGAAGCGAGGCCAGATAGCGCCCCAAACGCTGCAGCAACGCCGTTGGGCGCAGGGAATAGCGCGGAGGTCTCAGCCTGTCCACGCGCAGAACGCGGCTGAGCACGGGCGAAAGACAGACCATGCCCGCAGAGGCCGAAAAGGAGAGCACAAAGCCCGCGTCGGAAACGTAGAGCGGGTTCCAGGCAAGCAGCAGCAGAAACGCCAGCGCCAGGCGCGTGAGCGTATCTGTCGGCCGGCCCAGCGCCTGCCCCGCGCCGAGCGCGGCGTACATGAGAATTGCGCGCAGAACCGACGAGGCCATGCCGACCAGCACGCCGTAGAGCACGATGACGATCAGCGAAAGCCAGAACGCCCAGCGCCGCGGCAGCAAAAGCCCCAGAAGGGACATCATCGCCATGGCCAGCAGCGTGATGTGCAGGCCGGAGATCGACAGAACGTGCGTCACGCCGGCGCGATCGAAGCTTTCCTGCAGATGCTCGTCCATATCGCCGCGGTCGCCAAGCACGAGGGCGCGCACCAGTTGTGAACTGCGGGGGAACAACTCGTCGATGCGCGCGCCGATTTTGAGGCGCGCGCTGTGCAGCATGGCGGCGACGCCGCGCGGCGCGCCGGATATCTGCGCGTCCGCAAGTTCGGCGGTGGCGTAGGCGGCGACGCCGTTGCGCCACAGATAGGCGGAAAAATCGAATTCGCCCGGATTCCCGGCGCGATCCGGCGCCCAAAGATGCGCCGTGGCTGTAACGATCTGGCCCGGCGCGATTTCGCGCAGCGCGCTTTCGTTGCCGCGCAGGTAGAGACGGATATCGTAATCCAGCGCTTCGCCGTCGGCGCGCACGTCCGTCAGGCGACAGGTAAGGCGGTCAATCTGCGCATCCACAAAGGGCGAATCGGCCACCGTGCCGGAAACGGTCAGAGAAAAGCGGTCCTCCACCGCCGGCTGCGCGTTCACCGCCTGCGTCATGCGCGCCGCGCCCAGAAACAGCCCGGCGGCGACGATCAGCGCCGAGCAACGCCGCTTTCCCAGGCGCGCAAGCCCATACGCCAGCACGAGAAACGCCCCGCAGGATGCAAGCAGCGCCAACGGCAGCCGTCCGTCGCGGGCGAAGATCGCGCCGAGGCCGAACAGCGCGGCAAACAGCGTCAGCGGACGCGTGTAAAGCGCCCGCATCGGCAGCCACCCGCCGCGCCGCGCACGCATGGTTCAGACGCGGCAGCGCTCGCCCGGAACGGCAAGCCGCGCGGCCGGATAGGCTTCGCGCGCCTCCAGCAGCAGCGCCTGCGGGTCGTAAATGGGGTTGAGGTGCGTCAAAAGCAGCGCGCCGGCGCGCGCGTCGCGAGCCGTTTCGCCGCACAGCGCGGCGGAAAGATGGGGTTTTTTCTCGTCCCAGTCCGCCCGGGAAAGGCCGGCGTCGGCCAGCAGCAGATCGCAGCGGTCGGCAAACAGTTCCAGCGCCGGATTGCGGTTGGTATCGCCTGTAAAGACCAACGCCGCGCCGTCGCATTCCACGCGCACGCTGGAGCCTTCCACCGGATGCGCCGCCGGTATGAAACTGACGCGCATTTCGCCCACGTCTGTGTCCTCATGGGCGAACAGATCGTAATACGGGCATTCCAGCAGCGCGCGCACGCGCTCCGGCCGCAGGGGCGCAAAGACCGGCAGCGGCCGTTTGCCAGGGGAAAACTGCAACGCGTACTGCATGGGCAGAAGATCGCAGATATGATCGTAATGCAGGTGCGAAACCACAACCCCGGAAAGCGTCCGCGGTTCGGCCAACCCCATCAGGCGTGAAAGCGCGCCCGCCCCGAGGTCGATCAACAGCCGCGTCCTGCCGCTGTCGCTCTCCAGCAGATAGCCGGAACAGGCGCCGCCGGGGGCGGGGAAGGGCCCGTTGTTGCCCAGAATCGTCAAATACATGCGCATCCCTCGCTTTGCCCAAATTATATCATACCGGCGGCATGCGCTCAAGCCCAAAAGGGGAATTTGTTGGAGAAACGGCGCGCCGGCGCGGACGCGGAAAAGCGGATCGCGGCGCCCGGCGCATTGCGCGGGAGGGCCTGGCCGGTCGGGCGCCGGGGTTTCAGAGCGCCTCTTTGGCCGCGCCCCTTTACAACACCGGCGTTTCGTGGTATAATGGACGCCCGGGAAGGAGGGAGAGCATGCCGCAAAAGGGCGTCAAAACCGTCGCGCAGAACCGCCGCGCGCGGCATGATTACTTTGTTCTGGAATCCTGGGAGGCCGGCATCGAGCTGCGCGGTACGGAGGTAAAGTCCATTCGCCTGGGCAAATGCGCGCTTAAAGACTGTTACGCCGCGGTCAAAAACGGCGAATTGTTCGTCTACGGCATGCACATCAGCCCGTATGAGAAGGGCAGCTTTTCCAATACCGACCCGTTGCGGCCCAAAAAACTCCTGATGCACAAAAGCGAGATCCGCAAGCTGCAACAGGGCGTGATGCAGAAGGGACTGGCGCTCATCCCGCTCAGCGTCTATCTCAAGGATGGGCGCATGAAGCTGGAGATTGCGCTGTGTCGCGGCAAAAAGCTCTACGACAAGCGCGACGATATGGCCAAGCGCGACGCCCAGCGCGATATCGACCGCAGCCTGCGCGCGAAGGGTTAGCCGGCGCAATGTGGGGGCGTATTTGGTTTCGACGGGGATTCGGAGGGCCCGGGAAGCGAGCGGCGGCCCTGAACCGCCTCAAAAACGGGAAACTTAAAATGAACTGACGACTACAACAACGTCGCTGTCGCGGCTTAGTCCGTGACCGTCGGCCCTGAGCCTCCTGCGGCGCAGGTCACCGGCGTCGTAAATGCAGGGAACCAGCCCGCTTAAGCTTTGCGGCGGGTGGGATGGATGAAGCTACCAAGGCCAGTATCCTGTCTGTGGGAGACTGGCGGCGGGAAGTTTAAAACATAGACTGCGCTCGGAGAAACCTTGGCAATCTGGTCTTCGGACAGGGGTTCGACCCCCCTCGCCTCCACCAATCAGGTATTGGACGAACACCTACTTTTTTGCAGGCGGCTTTGCCGTGAAATGTTCAATCTGATACCAAAGCAGAAAACGCCGTCTTAGATTAAGTTCTAAGGCGGCGGTTTTGTTATGTCTTACAATCGGCACATTCGTGTTATTCTTTGTCCTCTTGTAAAATGAAAGTACAATAAAAAAACAGGAGGATAAACACAATGGAAAAATCATTATTTGAGCAAATGGGCGGCACATACACACAGCAAGGAGATTATGTTTTGCCAAATCTCATATTACCTGCCGAAAATCAGCCTATTGGTATATGGGGACAGCGGCACGCTCGACACCTAAAACAGTATCATAAAATCTTGTATTACAATCTACTGACAAGCAGAAAACTGGACAGTTATCTTGCTGATATCGACAAACAGGCAGAGGAAATGTATTTTCGGTTAGTAAAACAAATGGCTGAGCGTGAGGGCGTAACGGAGCAGCTTAAGGCGGAAAATCAAATGGAATGGGTTCGGCGAATGAACAATATCCGTAACATAGCGGCAGAAATCGTAAATCATGAATTGATCCTAATATAGTTAAATCCGCTACCGGTAAAAGCTGGTAGCGGATTTAACTATATCAAACCAAAATATTTTTCAAAAAAGCTTTTTAACTTATCAATGACAGTTTGTTTTTTCAAGGCCCTATTAGAGCCGCCTGAAAACCTTGACATCGGAGGTAATATTTTATCAAGATCTGTTCCTGTGGTTTTTATTTCACCATCTCTGAATGAGTTCTCTATAAATTTTTGAGCCTCATCGTGTTTTAGCTTTTCATCTTTGATGATTGTTTCTAAGTCCTGCTCTTTTTGCTTTTTGACAAAATCTTTCCAGTCCTTTTCCACATCTGTTTTTACTGTCATTTGGGCAACAAATCCCTCAATTAGAGCTTTTTTACTGCGCAACTCAACACTTGCATCAATTGATTTGTTAATATCAGCAAGAATAGTTTTGTCCTTACAGTTTGATTCATGATATTTGGCAACAAGCATCAAGATATAATCTATATTGACCTCGACCTGCTTGATAAGCTCAATTTCAAAGACAATATCATCATTGATTCGTTCTTTTTCAATGTCACTTTTTTTAGCATAATCTTGATATAAGTCAATATAAACGCTTTGATAATCCTGCAAATCTCTAACTGATACAGAATTATCGCCTTCAAAATCGTCAAAACATCTTAAAATATTTCTCAATTTCAAAATGCGACCGAACAGTTTAATAAATTCTTTTTCGTTATCCTCGCCAACGATTTGACTGCTTATCGGAAATTCATTTACAAGTTTGGTTAGAAGCTCGTTATAGCCCTCAATATGTTTTCCGTGCTCATCTTCATAGCCATTCATATATTCATTGTAAGTTTTTAGGATAACCATACCTCTTGCGTTTTTGTCTCCAAAAAGCGCTAAGGCGTTATTGGTAGCTGTCTCAAGATTTCTAAAACAAACAATGTTTCCGAATGTTTTAACTGAGTTCAAAATACGATTGGTACGGGAAAACGCTTGTATCAAACCGTGATCTTTTAAATTCTTATCTACCCACAAGGTGTTGAGAGTCGTTGCGTCAAATCCTGTTAAAAACATATTGACTACAATCAGCAAATCGATCTCACGATTTTTCATT
>DVIA01000040.1 GCA_018711655.1 Candidatus Pullichristensenella avicola | reverse complement strand
GACCGGAGGAACAGGGACAAACGGTGGCGCAGCGCGCGCAAGAGGCAGGGCCGCGCAATCGCGGCCTCGCGGGCGGGAGGCACGGCAACGACCGGAGGAACAGGGACAAACGGTGGCGCAGCGCGCGCAAGAGGCAGGGCCGTGCAATCGCGGCCTCGCGGGCGGGGGCATGGCCCGCTCGTATCCTCGCTCTGCATTTATCCGGGCATCGCGGCCTCGCGGGCGGGGGCACGGGCTTTTTTAGGGCCTCGGAAATTTCGCAGAAACGCATCGCGGCCCCGCGCGCGGGGGGCTTTGCGCCGCGTCTCGTTTCTCCCGCGCCGGGCGGATGTTCCCCGCCTTGCCGGCGCCTGGCAGGCGGAGAACGCGGCGCTGAACTTCTTCCGCCCGGCCGGGCGCGCCTTCGCCCAGCAAAACGGCCCTCTGCGCGTTTTCCAGCCGGGGCGCGACGGCGCTTTGAAGCCATATCCGACCGGCGTGCGTCTTTCTGGTAAAAGATTGGGAAATTGCTTTACAACCGGGGGCGGGGTATGGTAGAATGATATTTGTGGCAGAATGAACGGGCCACACGGGGCTTTGCAAAGCCCGGGAACCGCAGGCTCGGTTTGCCGAAGACTCCGACGGCATACTGGGCGCGCGGGAATACAAAACAGGAGGAAACACAATGGTCATCAACAAGCAGGAAATCATGGAAACCTACGCCCGCCACGAAGGCGACACCGGCTCCCCCGAGGTGCAGATCGCGCTGCTCACCGCCCGCATCAATCACCTCAACGAGCACCTCAAGGTGCACAAGAAGGACCACCACAGCCGTCGCGGCCTGCTTCTGATGGTCGGCCAGCGCCGCGGCCTGCTGGACTACCTCAAGAGCACGGACATCGAAGCCTACCGCGCCCTCATCGCCAAACTGGGCCTGCGCAAGTAACGGGCGGCGGAAGCACTTTTCACGGCATGACCCGCGCCGTCGCCTGTTTCCGGGCGGCGGCGCGGTTTGCAAAGATATTGTAACCCTGTTTCCCGATTCGCACATGGACGCTAGGGTGCGAGTTCATCTCGCAGGCGTGCGTCCATGTGCGGATGCGCCGACAAAATGAAGGAGGAAATCCGCATGTTCAAGTCCTATTCCATGGAGCTGGGCGGCCGCACGCTCACGCTCGAGTTCGGCAAGTACGCCGAACAGGCCTCCGGCTCGTGCTTCGTCCGCTATGGCGACACCTGCGTGCTCACCACCTGCACCGTGGCCAAGACCCCGCGCCCGGGCATCGACTTCTTCCCCCTGAGCGTGGATTTTGAAGAAAAGCTCTACTCCGTGGGCCACATCCCCGGCAGCTGGAACCGCCGAGAGGGCCGTCCCGCCGAGAAGGCCATCCTCACCTCCCGCCTCATCGACCGCCCGCTGCGCCCGCTTTTCCCCAAGGGCATGCGCCACGACGTCTCCGTGGTGGCTACGGTGATGTCCGTGGATACCAACAACATTCCCGATATTCCCGCCATGATCGGCGCTTCCGCCTCTCTGGCCGTCAGCGAAATTCCGTGGGCCGGCCCCATCGGCGCGGTGAACGTCGGCTATGTGGACGGCGAATACGTCATCAACCCCAACGACGAGCAGCGCGAAGTTTCGCTTCTCAACCTCACCGTGGCCGGCACCGCCGAGGCCGTTTTGATGGTCGAGGCCGGCGCGAAGGAAGTCTCCGAGGAAGTCATGCTCGGCGGCATCCTCTTCGCCCATGAGGAGATCAAGAAGATCGTCGAACTGATCAACACCATCGTCGCCGAGATCGGCAAGGAAAAGAAAGAGTTTCCGCTGGTTCTGCCCGGCGAGGACGTCAAGGCCGCCGTGCGCGAATACGCCATGGATAAAGTGAAGTGGATGTTCGAAACCTTCGACCGCAACGAGCGCAACGCGCGCGAAGAGCAGGTCAAGGCCGAAGTGGCCGAGCACTTTGCCGAGCAGTTCGAGGGCCGCGAAGTCGAGGTCGGCGACGCGCTCTACGCCCTGCAGAAGGAAGTCATGCGCCGCCACATCATCGACGAGGGCGTGCGCCCCGACGGCCGCAAACTGACCGAAGTGCGCCCCATCTGGTGCGAGGTGGGCGTGCTGCCCCGTCCGCACGGCAGCGCCGTGTTCACCCGCGGGCAGACGCAGGTGATGACCGTGGCCACGCTGGCCCCCGTTTCGGAAAAGCAGATCATCGACGGCATTGGCGTTGAGGATTCCAAGCGCTATATGCACCACTACAACTTCCCCGGCTATTCCACCGGCGAAGCCAAGCCCATCCGCAGCCCGGGCCGCCGCGAGATCGGCCACGGCGCGCTGGCCGAGCGCGCCCTGGAGCCGATGATCCCGCCGGTAGAGGAGTTCCCCTACTGCCTGCGCCTGGTCAGCGAGGTCATGTCCTCCAACGGCTCTACCTCCCAGGCGAGCGTGTGCGGTTCCACCCTGGCGCTGATGGACGCGGGCGTGCCGATCAAGCGCCCCGTGGCCGGCGTGGCCATGGGCCTGATCAAGGACGTGGAGAACACCGGCAAGGTGGCCGTGCTCACCGATATCCAGGGCTTGGAGGACTTCCTCGGCGATATGGACTTCAAGGTGGCCGGCACTGCGCAGGGCATCACCGCCATCCAGATGGATATCAAGATCAAGGGCATCGACGAGCCCATTCTCAAGCAGGCGCTCAAGCAGGCATACGACGGCCGCATGCACATTCTGGACAAAATGCTGGACGTGCTGCCCGCCCCGCGCCCGAACCTTTCCAAGTATGCGCCGAAGATCATCCACTTCTTCATCAACCCCGAGAAGATCGGCGAGGTCGTCGGCCCGCGCGGCAAGATGATCAACAAGATCATCGAGGAGACCGGCGTGAAGATCGACATCGAGGACGACGGCAGCGTCTTTATCGCCACCACGGACGACGCGGCGGCGCAGAAGGCCAAGTCCATCATCGAAGGCATCGTGCGCGAACTGAAGGTGGGCGATGTGTTCACCGGCAAGGTGGCCCGCATCATGTCCTTCGGCGCCTTCGTGGAATACGCGCCCGGCAAGGACGGCATGATCCACATCTCCAAATTGGCCAACGGCCGTGTGGACAAGGTGGAGGACGTCGTCAAGATCGGCGACGAACTGGAGTGCAAGGTGGCCGAGATCGACGCGCAGGGCCGCATCAACCTCATCCGCAACGACATCCAGTACGACGACGAATCCATGCCCGTGCGCCGGCCCCCGCGCCGCGACGGCGAGCGCGGCGGTCGCGACCGCGGCGGCCGTCCCCCGAGGCGGTAAGCGATAGGCGCATGGCGGCCCCCGCGCGCCGGAGTTTTCTCCGGATCTGCGTGGGGGCCGTCCGCGCATGAACGCCTTTCGCGCGGGGAAAACTGGAGAAACCCCCGGGCCGAGGCGGAGATGCGCAGGGCCGGCAAGCGACCGCCCGCGACGGAGGAAACCCGCGGCGCGCGGAAGATGCCGGCGCCTGTTTGGGCGGGAAGCGGGAACGGCCGCCTGCGCGCGAAGAAGCGTCAAACGCCGCTCGTGCGCTGGAAAGCGCGAACGCATGGCGCGTGGCGCGCCCGCGTCGGGAACGGCCCGTGCGGCGCGAGAGCCAGGGCGCAAAGGCCGCCCCGGAGGCGCCCCTGCGCGCAGACCGCCTTTTGGATGGACAAAATTCTCGCCGGCGCGCAGGCGGCCTCTGCGCGCGGATCGCCGCCGCACGGGCCGGCGAAAGACGCCTGTTTGCGCTTTGCCGCGCCGCGCCGGGAACGGCACGGGCGTCGCCGCATCGGGCGAAAAGGGAGCAAAACGATCTTTTTCGGGAGGAACATCGCCTTGTTTGACCAGTATACGCTTTCCAATGGCCTGCGCCTCATCGGCGAAAAGCTTGACCATGTGCGCTCTGTGTCCGTGGGCCTGTGGCTGGGCGCGGGTTCGCAATACGAAATTCCCCCGGAGGCCGGCGTCAGCCATTTCCTCGAGCACATGGCCTTCAAGGGCACGCAAAAGCGCACCGCCCGCCAGATCGCCGAGGAGATGGACGCCGTGGGCGGACAACTCAACGCCTTTACTTCCAAGGAGTGCACCTGTTTTTACGCCAAAGTGGTGGATGCAGACCTGCCCCTGGCCATCGACGTGCTTTCTGACCTTGTGACTGCGCCGAAATTCGACCCCGTGGAACTGGAAAAGGAAAAGGGCGTGGTCGTCGAAGAAATTGCCATGGCCGAGGATTCGCCCGAGGACGTGGTGCACGAACTGATCATGCTCGCCCACTTCGGCGACCAGCCCGTGGCGCGGCCCATCCTCGGCAGCGAGGCGCGCGTTTCCGCCTTCACCCGCGACGACCTTTTCGCCTACTGGAACCATATGTACGCCCCCGGAAACGCCGTGCTGGCGCTGGCCGGGCGTTACGACTGGGAACAGGTGGTGGCGCTGGCGGAGAAGCACCTGCTTTCCTGGGACGCGGGCGAGCGCTATACGCGCGATACGCAGACCCACGCCGTATCTCCTGCGCGCCTGTGGCGGGAAAAGGACGTGGAGCAGATGAACCTCTGCCTGGGCTTTCCCGGCGTGGCCATCGGGGATAAGCGCAGCTATGAATTTTCCGTGGTCAACAGCGTGCTGGGCGGCAGCATGTCCTCGCGGCTGTTTCAGAAGATCCGCGAGGAAAGCGGCCTTGCCTACTCCATTTACAGCTACCCCAATTCCTACACGGATTGCGGGCTGACCACCGTCTACGCCGCCGCGCGGCCGGAGTCGCTCAAGCAGGTGGTGGAAATGACGCTCAAAGAGGTGCGCGCCCTGGCGGAAACAGGCATGACCCGCGCCGAATTTGCCATGGCGCGCCAGCAACTCAAGGCCGGCTACATCCTCGGGCAGGAATCCACCTCCGCGCGCATGAACGCCGCCGGGCGCAGGCTGCTGCTTTTGAACCGCACGCGCAGCGAGGAGGAAGTTCTCAGGGCCATCGACGGCCTGACCTTCGAGGGCGCGAACGAACTGGCGAAGGAACTGCTTTCCGCCGAGCCGTCCGTGGCGCTGGTGGGCAAGGGCGCGGAGAAGGCGCTGGACGATCTGAACATCTGAAAACGCCCGGAGGCAGCATCGCGCCTCCGGGCGCAGGATGTTGACAAAGTCACCAGACTGCCAAGGCGCCGAGAAAGTCCACAAACAAAGGAAGCGAGTCCGCAAACAAAGGAGCTTATATGCACATAAGTGACCGCAGTTTGCAGGCGAAGCTGACGCAGAAAGCAAAATCACTTTCGCTTGTTTTCTTCCGGAAGTGATTTTTGTGTTTGGGGGCTTTATCAACGATCTGACCCGGAGGCAGCACCAGCCTCCGGGCGCTTTTGTCGGTCATTCGACAGGGGAAAGCTCGATGGAGACGCCCTGCCCTCCGCCATCGGAGAGGACAAGGCGCACGGCGATGCGCTCGGGCAGCGCGCCCGTGCCGTTGAAGAGGTACGTCACGCCGTCGGTCTGGGGATCCATGCCCAGACAGCGCATCGGCACGTTCGTCTCGTCGCACGCTTCGAGCCGCGCGTCCGCCCCCAGCGCCGAGGGCGCGCCATCCGCCTTCAGCGTTATCCGGCCATAGGCGCGGGAGAACTGCGCCTCGATTTTCAGGGGCGTTCCCGCCCATTCGCCTTCGCCCGTATAGCGCCGTGTTTCTCCCGGCGTGCGGCGCACGCTGGCGGTCATCTCTCCCGCCTCGCGCCGCGTGCCGGGCAGGGAATAGCAGGTATCACCGTCGAAATACAGGTAGCTTGCGCTCTCGATCAGCCGGATGCTTATGTTCAATGTCTCGCGCTCCTGCGCCGCCTCCGGCAGGGGAAATTCGTATTCGCGCAGGCTGAGAAGCGCGCCGTCCTCGCCCTGCAGCGTCCGTTCGCCCGAAGGCGGCAGGTCGAGGCCGTCGTCTGTCAGCGTGTGGTCGCTTGGGTGCACCGCGTACTGGACGATGCCGAAGGACTCGCCATCCTCCTGCGCCTGATGGAAGCGCTCCACGATCGCCCGATCCGTCTCGCGCCCCACAGCGATATGCACGGGGCCTTCCAGCGCCTCCGCCTGCGCCAATTCCGCCTGCGTCGGCACAAACTCCTCCACGCGCGCGTCGTTTTTCAGACGATAGGCCACGATCAGCGATTGCCCGTCGTAGTAGGCATTTTCAATGGCTGCTTCGCTCGCGCCCAGAGCCTCGCTCTCCACGCTCTGCGCGTCCACGGTGGGCAGCGCCGCCTCGTCCGCGAGATGGGAGAGCCTTTCGTCGTTTTTGCCAAACACGTCAAACAGGTTCAAGCCCACGGCCAGCGCCGCGCCTGCCAGCAACAGCGCCGCGATGAGCGCCGCGGCCAAACTTGCGGTCAGTTTTTTCTTCATCGCCGGTTCCTCCTCTGCGATTCTTTCCCGGATGCGCGCCCGGCGCGCTGCGGAGGGTCCAAGCGCCGCGAGGCGCCTGTCCAGCGCGTCCCGGACGATTTGCGCGTCATTTTTCTTCATGCCACGCCTCCAATTCCCCGCGCAGGCGCCTGCGCGCTTTGTTCAGGCGGTTGTAAACGGTCGATCGGGACACGCCCAGCGCCCGCGCCGCTTCGCTGGCGGAAAGCTCCTGGTACCAGCAGAGCAATACCGCCTCGCGCAGCTGCGGTCTGAGGGAGAGTACGGCGCGCGCAAGCTCGTGGTCGCGCGACGCAAAGGGCGCGGGCGCTTCGGGCAGACTATCCAGCGACACGGCGCGGTTTACGCGGCGGAACCACGCGCTGCGGCGCACGTCCTTGCAGGTGTTGATGGCGATGCGCAGCAGCCATGTCTTTTCCGAGGCCTCGCCCCGAAAGCGGTCAAGATTCTTCCACGCCTTCAGAAAGGTCTCCTGCACCGCGTCTTCGGCCAGAGACAGGTCGCCCAGATAGGCAAAGCAGGTGCGCAAAAGGCTCTGCTCCCAGCGGGCCATGGCTCCCTCCAGCCAGCGGTCGCGTTCGCTTCGCTCCATTGCGCTCCCCCCTTTCAACGATTAGACGCGCGGCGGGGCGATTTTGTCCAAAATATATTTCTCCAAATTGGAATCGCATTAAAGATGGACGCGCTCGCTTTACAAACGCTCTGCTTTTCCGTATAATAAGATAGAAAGTTTCCTTTGGAGGCGCGCCGCGCTTCCCCGCAGGAGGAGCCATGGGTTTCTGGGAAAACGTCAAGCGATTCAACGAGCGTTGGAACGATCTGCCGCGCCGCGGGGCCATCGTTTTGATGGTGCTGCTGGCGCTGCTTGTGTTCGCGGCGCTGTTCTCCTATGTCGCGCCTTCGGTGATCGCCATGGTGTTGGCATGGGTCATCCACCCGGTGGCCAAGCGGCTGGAAAAGCTCTTCCGCAAGATCAAGCTGCCGGCCAAACTGGCGTGCCTTATCGCTGTGATCGTCATGTACGGCATTGTTTCCTTCATTCTCTTCTGGATCGGCGCGCGGGTGGTGGAGGAGATGCGCTCGCTGATCGCCGCCCTGCCCGGCTGGGTCAGTCAGGCCAGCGAGTTCATTCAGAAATGGACGGCGGAGGGCGGTTTCCAGACCTTCGGCGTGGAGATGTTCGGCTGGCAGATGTTTGACGTGCCGCCGGAGATCACGAATTTCATCAACGCCGTGGTCAACGAGGGGCTGGAATTTGTCAAGTCCTTTTCCCTGAGCATGGTGGGCACGGTGAGCAACTGGACGCTCTCCACGGTGATGAACCTGCCGCAGATCATTCTCTTTATTGTGCTGACCATCATGGGCACGTTCTACATGGTGGCCGACCGCAAGCGCATCTTCGCCTTTTTTGAGCGCTGGGTACCGCAGCGCGCCACCGGCAAACTGAAACTGCTCAAAGACACGGTGTTTCGCGGCATCGCCGGGCAGATCAAGTCCGCGCTCATTATGATGGCGCTGATCGCCGTGGAACTGACCGTGGGCTTTGTCATCCTGCGCGTGCCGTATTCGGTGATTCTGGCGCTGTTCATCGGCATCATGGACGCGCTGCCCATCATCGGCGCGGGGCTGTTTTTGATTCCCATGTCGGCCTTTGGCTTCATTACCGGAGACATCGGCCTGGGGCTGGGCGTGGCGGTTTTGTACATTCTGACCATCGTCACCCGGCAGATCGTCGAGCCGCGCGTGGTCAGCGTGCAGCTGGGGCTGTATCCGCTGGTGACCATGGCCGCCATGTACGCCGGATTGCGCGTGATGGGCTTCCTGGGCATGCTGGTCGGCCCGGTGCTGGTGCTCATTCTCAAGGCGGCGCTCAGCCAGCCCGTGGATCCGGCCGTGCCCGAGGCGCGCCGCGCGCATCGCTATATCCGCAAACAAAAGCGGCCGCCGGCGGCGGGCATGTAGCGGCGGCGCGGCCGCTTTCCGCGCCGTTTGCCGTTGGGGCGCGCTGCCCGCCCCGAAAGAGCCGGGCGGCGGAGGGACGGGCCTTTGCCGCGATGTTCTGCATGGCGAATTGACGGCGCGCCGCCGGGCCGGCGCCCGCGCCGCATGAAAGAGCCGGCGCGCGATTCGCGCCCGAGCCGGGCCGGCGTCCAAGTTTGCTCCGCCTGCGCGGAGAGATGGGAGCGATACCCCTTGATCGACGAACTCATCCGGCGCCTGCGCGCCATCGCCCTGGAGGAACAGATTCTGCAAAACGAGCCGCTTGCCGCCCACACCACCATGCGCGTGGGCGGGGCGGCGGACGTGTTTTTCCTGCCGGACAGCGCCCTGCAAACGATGCGGGCGCTGGAAATCGCGCGCGAAATGGGCCTGCCCGCGCTGCTGATGGGCAACGGCTCCAATCTCATTGTCCGCGACGGCGGCGTGCGCGGGCTGGTGGTCTGCCTGGGCGAGCGCTTTGCCCGCGTGCGGGTGGAGGGCGAGGAGATCAGCGCCCAGGCGGGCGCTTCGCTGGCGCGCGTGGCCGCCGTCGCGCAGGAGGCGGGGCTTTCCGGGCTGGAATTTGCCGCCGGCATTCCCGGAACGCTGGGCGGCGGCGTGGCGATGAACGCCGGCGCTTACGGCGGACAGCTTTCCGACGCGCTCATCGAGGCGCGCGTGCTGCTGGACGGCCGCGAGGTCGCCTTTGCCCGCGAGGAAATGGAAATGGGCTATCGAACGACCTTGCCGCTCAAGCGCGGCCTGCCCGTGCTTTCGGCGCGGTTTCGCCTCACGCGGGACGACCCGGCGGCCATCCTTGCGCGCATGAAGGAATTGAACGCCCGCCGCCGGGAGAAGCAGCCGCTCAATTTTCCCAGCGCCGGATCGACGTTCAAGCGCCCCGAGGGCCACTTCGCCGGGGCGCTCATCGAAGCGGCGGGCCTCAAGGGGCTGCGCGTGGGCGGCGCGCAGGTGAGCGAAAAGCACGCCGGGTTTATCGTCAACCGCGGCGGGGCCACGGCCCGGGACGTGCTGGAACTGATCGCGCAGGTGCAGGCGCGCGTGCAGGCGCATGCGGGCGTGCTGTTGGAAACCGAAGTGCGCATTGTGGGGGACGACTGATGTCTTTTGCGTCCGACGCGCGGGGGGAAATGGTGCGGGAAAGAGCCGATCAGGTCTGCTGCGCCCGCGCCGAAGTTGCCGCCGCGCTGCTTTTTGGCGGCGGTATCGCCTATCGCGGCAGGGGCAGGTATCTGTTGCGCGTCGCTTCTCCGGACGCCTTCGTCGTGCGGCACTATTTTGTGCTTTGCAAACGCTTTTTCGGCGTGACGGGCGAGATCGGCACGCTGCACACCGATCAGTTGAATATGACGCGCTATCAGCTTCTGCTGCCCCAGGAGGACGGCCTCCAGGTGCTTCAGGATTGCGGCCTGTTCGATGAAAGCGCGCTCTTCGGCCTGCGCGCCGCGCCGGACGACAAAACGCTTGTCTACGCGTGCTGCCGCAAGGCTTTTTTGCGCGGCGCTTTTCTGCTGGCAGGCACGGTAAACAACCCCGAACGCAGCTACCATCTTGAATTTGCCGCGCCAAGTGAGGAACTTGCCGAATTTGTTATCAAGTTGCTGAATTATTTTGAAATTTCTGCAAAAAAAGCGTGCAGAAAGGCGAAGTTTGTGGTATACTTAAAAGACGGAGGCCAGATTGCCGACGCGCTGACGCTCATGGGCGCCATGAACGCGAGGATGGCGATGGAAAACGTGCGCGTGAAAAAGGAAGTGCGCAATCGCGTCAATCGCCAGATGAACTGCGACGAGCGCAACCTGGCAAGGCAGATCGAAAACGCCCAGGCGCAAATTGCGGATATTGCGCTGATCGAGCGCGAAATCGGGCTCAAACGCCTTCCCGCGCCCCTGCGGGAAATGGCCCGGGTGCGTGCGGAGCATCCGGAAGGCTCGTTGAGCGCGCTGGGGGAGTTTTGCAAGCCGCCGATCGGCAAATCGGGCGTCAATTCACGCCTGCGTCGGCTGCGGGAGATCGCCGCGCGCCTCCGCGCCGGAGAAGATACGGACATCTGACGAAACGGGGGTTTGCCAATGGAAACGGTACGCCTCGAAACGCACTACGGCATGGCGGACGGCCTTACGCCGCACATCGCCGCGCGCATTGCCGAGTGCGCTTCGAGATACAACGCGCATGTGTCCATCGAAAGCGAGGGGCGGGTGATCCGCATTGAGTCGCTGATCAGCGTACTGTCGATGGAGCTGCGCCGCGGCCTGCCGCTGGCCGTCATCGCCGAGGGCGACGACGCAAACGACGCGGCCGAGGGCCTGCGCGTCCTGCTGGAAGGGTGACAAGACATGACAAACATCGCCCCCGCCGCGTGGCGGGGGCGATGTTTGTAAAAGGGCGGCGCAAACCGGTCGGCCGCGGCGCAGTTCCCGGCCAATTTCGCGCCATCGCCCGGCCCTGCTTCGGCAGGATCGGGGAAAGGCCGTGGGCGGCGGGTCGCGCTCCCCTGTCGCGGGAGATCCGCGTTTGCGGCAGACGAGCCGTCGCCTGCGAAGGCCTGGCGGCGATCCCCCCGGCAGAGGCGGATATTGCGCATCGGCGGAAGCGTTCGCCGCAGGGGTTGTGAGGCCGGGCGCGGACGGGAAACCTTCGCGCACAGGGGGCGCTCAGCAACCGAACAGCGCCCGGCGCACAGCGGCGACGAACCAGGGATACTCCGCGCGCAGCGGCGAAACGCCCGCCAGGCGCGCGGCGCAGTCCGGACACAGGCAGAACAGGGCTTCGCCTTCACAGAACCGCGTCCGGCAGAACGCGCAGGTCATGCCATCACCTCCGCTGCGATTGTTGACCGTTTATCCATGGTTTATTCGCGCGCGCCTGCGCCTGTGCGTGGCCACCCAAAAGTTTTCCGCAAAACGACGCGGGGCGCGGCGGCAAAACGGCGGGTTTTCGCGCCGCTATCCAACGTGCTGAACCGGGCCGTGGCCGGGGCAGAAGAGGTAGCCGGCGTATTTTTCCACCAGCAGGTTGCGGCAGGCGCGGGCCAGCGCCGGATCGCAGTCCACGCCGGTCATCAGGAAGGGCGCCAGACGGTTGAACTCCTGCTGTTCGGGAGAATACCCCTTGATATTGACGTAGAGATCGCCGCTAAAGACCAGGTGGAGCTTTTCGCAGACGATCACCGTTTCGCCGCGCACATGGCCGCCGGGGCCCTCGTAGAAATCGAACCGCCAGGGGCCGAAAAAGCGCGAACCGATGGGGCAGAGCAGATCGTCGCCCTCGCGCCGGCCGACCGCCACGCAGCGTTCAGCGACGGGCGGCGCATAGGCGGAAATGATCTTGCTCAGCGCGCAGTAAGGCGCGTGCAGGGGGTTTTGTTCGCGGAAATTGGGCGCGCCGCGGCGCTCGGCGTCGAAGTTGTCCATGCAGCTCTGGCTCATGCAGGCGCGGTCGAAGAGGGAAAGGAGCCCGGCGTGATCCACGTCGGCATGCGTGAGCCAGACCTCCTTGCTGCGCAGGGAAAAGCGCGGGAAGCGCTCTTCCAGCAGGCGCAACATCTCCGCCTGGTAGCAGGCGAAGCCGCTGTCCACAAACAGCAGTTCGCCATGGTATTCCAGCGCGTAGGTGTTGCTGCCGCAGGGCGGTTCGATGGTGGTGAGCACCAGGCCGTCGGCCAGCCGCAGCGCGCTTATATGGGCGTGGAAACGTTCGCCGCGGCGTTCGGAAACGAACTGCGCGAAGCGGCGGATGTAGTCAAAGGTCTGCAAGGGCGATTTGTTTTGTTCGTCCAGCAACTGCATCAGGCGGTTTGCCTGAATGAGCACGGCGTTGGTCTGGTTCTGGGAAAGGGCGAGGATATCGCGCATTTCGTTGGCGAAGGTGACGTAGAACACCGTGCCGTCCAGCAGGCGGTCGGTCACCTCATAGTTCAGAATGCTGATTTCGCAGATGCGGGAAATCTCCTCGATCAGCCGCTTGATCTCGCCGGTGTTTTCCAGGAGCAGCCCCATTTTGAAGTGCTGGAAGGGGGTGCCGTTTTCCTGCGAACTGATGTAGGAGATGTTCACCCGGCGGCGGCTGAGCACTTCCAGCACGGGCGTTACCGCGCCGGGCCGGTCGGGCAGGGTGAGGACGATCATCAAAATGCGCTTTTCATCCTCCAGGCCGGCAAGATAGCCGCAATCCGAAAGCTGGCGGGCGATTTGCGCGTGCTGCGCCGCCGTGGCGGAGACCTCGATAAACAGCGTATGCGTATCTACGGCGCGGTTGTAGTTTACGCGCGCGATGTTGCCCCCGCAGGCGGCGATGATGCGGCTGGCGAGCAAAAACGCGCCCGCCTTGTCCGGCATTCGGGTGACATATGTCTTTCGCATGACGATCTTCCTCTATTCAGAAATGGAGAAGGCCCACTTGCAGCTGCATGCGCCGTCCGTGACGTCGGGATAACAACTGAGGCATTCGCAGTGTATGCGGCGGTCGATCTCGCGCGCAAAGCCCGCGTATTCAATCACGCCTACGCTCTTGCAGGGGTGCAGGGGCAGGCCCTTGCGCGCGCGCGCCGCCTGCACGCGGCACAATTCCATGGTGTAGATGAGCCTGCCGTTCGCATATTCGCAGCGCGAGCGGTTGAGCCGGCCGTAAAAGCGCAGGGCGAGCGCCCTTTCCAGCCCCTTCAGGCCGGGATGCTCGTCCAGACGCAGGAATTGCTTGATGCGGCGCGCTTCGATGGCGGTGAAACGCTCCCAGGCGCGCGCATCGTGGAACATGGCCGCGTCCATGCCCTCGGCCTGTTCCACAGATTGGAACCATACGCCGTCCATGGCCAGCCAGTTTTTGGCGTAGATGTCAAGCAGCGCCACGAGTTCTTCGCGGCCAAGATCGTCCAACGCGCCGTGCGCGCCCATAAAAACGCCGCCTTTCCTTCAAAATACGCTTCATTATAGCACGCGCAGTTTAAGAAAAAAGGCGGCGGGAAAAATTCTGCCCCGCGCGAAGCGGCGATAGGCGCGCAGAGGGGAGGCGCAAAACCGGCGCGCGCAGCAGGCCGCGGAGCGGAACCGGCAGGCGACGCGCAGCCCCGCCGGCGCTTGCAGGCAGGCGCGCCCGCCGCCGCAAAGCGGAAGCGATGACGCAACAAAGCGGCGCGCTTGTACAGCACGCCGCCCCGTTTTTGGGTTGGAAACGGGCGTTTGCCCGCCTCCAATGGTATTTTGAGAGGGGATCGCCTTAGCGGATGGTGATGCCCTCACAGAACCAGGTGATCGCAAGGATTTCAGCGTCGCTCAGGGTCTGGCCCTCGGCGACGACGACATTGCCCTCGTTGTCCACGATCTCGCCGGAGAAGACCTGCAACTCGCCCGTGGAAATGGCCTCGCGCGCGGCGGCAACGGCTTCTTCGGTGCCCTCAGCGCAGTTCTCGGTCAGGGGAGAAATGTCCACCCAGCCTTCGTTCATGCCCTCGAGGCGGTTGACGGGCTCCCAGGTGCCGTCGATCACGGCCTGAACCTGTTCGGTCACATACAGGCCCCAGTGCCAGATGGGCGCGGTGAGGTGGGCGTTGGGGCCGTCCTCGGTCATGTCGCAGTTGTAGCCGCAAGCCCAGATGCCGGCGGCCTCAGCGGCGGCCACGGGCATGGTGGTATCCTGATGCTGGGCGATGACGTCGCAGCCCATGTCGATCAGCGACTGCGCGGCCTGGCCCTCGATGGTGGGATCATACCAGGTGTTGGTGAAAAGCACGTCCATGGTCACGTCCGGGTTGACGCTGCGCGCGCCCAGGAAGTAGGCGTTCATGGAGTAGATGCACTCGGGGATCTGCATGGCCGCCACATAGCCCAGGTGGTTGTTCTCGGTGCGCAGGCCCGCGGCGATACCGGCCAGGTAGCGCGCTTCCCAAATGCGGCCGAAGTAGTTGGCAAAGTTGACGTCGTTGGAGAGGTTGCCGGAGCAGTGCAGGAAGATGACCTCCGGGTACTCTTCCGCCAACTCGGCCATGTAGGTGCCAAAGCCGAAGCTGTTGCCGAAGATGACGTTGCAGCCCTGCTCGATCAGCTCAAGCATCGCGTTTTCGCAGGCGCTGTCCTCGGTGACGTTGGTCTTGATGAGGATCTGGTCGTCGCGCAGGCCCAGAGCTTCCTGCATCTCCAGCGTGCCCTCGTGATGCGCCAGGGTGTAGCCCTTGTCGCTGGGATCGCCGATGTAGACGAAGCCGACCTTGATCTCGTCGGCGGGAACCGGCTCGAAGGCGAGCGCGCTGCCGGCGAAGGCAAAGACGAGCGTCAGGGAAAGCACCAGAGCAAACACTTTTTTCATTGATTCTTCCCTCCACATATCCTTCCTGAACGAAAAAGGCGAACATTTTCGCCAGATACGGTTAGATTGTATACCCTTTTTGTCGATTCGTCAACGCATATCGCGCGATTTGCCGGTAAATTTCACGATAAGACGGGAAAACGGCCGGTTCGCGTCGCGCGCCTGCGCACGGGCGGCCGCGCCGGCGGTAAACGCCGGCTCATTCGGCGCGTTTGGCAAAGCGGGCGCGGAGGGGGTTCAGAAGATCGGCGCCGCCCTTCGCGCGGGAGGGCGCAACTCGCCGGGAAAGCAGATGCGCCCGCCGCGCGCGGAAAAGGGGAGCGCAGATCTGCTCGGTGCGAACACCAAGTTCAGATACGCCCGCTGCGCGCGGAAAGGGGGCTGTTTTCAAAGATTTGCGTCCGCTTGCGCTGCGGGACAGGGTGTGGCGCGCCGGCCATGGCGACGGGCGGTCCGCCACTTGCGCCGGTCGCCAAACGGCGGCCACGGCCGCGCCGCGGCAGAGCAATGCCCAGCTTGCGCGGGGCGCGATTGCCGCCAAACGGCGAAGGCGCGGCTTTGCGCCCATTTGCGTCGGGGCCTGCGATGCGGTTGCGCGCCGGCAAAGGCGAAGCGGACGGATCATGGCGCGCCTTCGAGCGGAAGGACGGCGCCTGGCGGCGATCGCATCCGCCGCCGCCCGCCGGCGCGCCCTTGCGAAAAGGGAGGCGGACGGGGAAACGGCGGCGCGCAGGTTTTCCGATCGGGACGCGCCTGCGCGCAGAGGGCGTTCAAGGGCCGCCCTGCGCGGGACGCGCAAAAAAACGCCCTGCGCGGGACGCGCAAAAAAACGCCCCGCGCGGGCCGCGCCGGGACGGAACGAATGCGATGGAGGAAAACCGCGCCGGGAGAACCGATTCCTGACGCCGGGGCGGCGCGGCCAGGGTTGAGGCGGCTGGCGGCCATCGGAAGGGCGCGCGGCTATGGTTCGCGCCCGGCGTCGGTCGGGCCTTTATAGATCATGTAACAACTCTTGCCGGCGCGTTTGGCGTCGTAAAGCGCCGCGTCGGTGTGTTTGTACAGCGCTTCGAAGGTCTTTCCCGCGCTGGGGAAGAGCGCCGCACCGGCGCTGCAGCGCACTTGCAGATCGCCGACGCGCAGCTTCGTCATGGCCTGGCGGCAGCGCGTCAGCGCCTGCGTGAGTTTTTCGGGGCTGTCCACGCCGTCCATCAGGGCCATAAATTCGTCGCCGCCGAGGCGGCCGATGATGTCCGTGCCGCGGAAGTGGCCGCGCAGAAAATCCGCCAACGCGCGCAGCACTTCATCGCCCACGCCGTGGCCATAGTTGTCGTTGACGGCCTTGAAATCGTCGATGTCCACCATCACTACGGCGCAGGGCTTTTCGCCCTCCACGCGCAGCCGCGCCTCCACGGCCTCCTCCAACCCGGCGCGATTGAGCAGACCCGTCAGCGCGTCCGTGCGGGCGCGCTTTTCCAGGCGTTCGGCGTTGAGGCGGTCGCGGGAAATGTCGGTCAGTTTGCCCAGCGCCAGACGGCGATGACGGCGCGCGTCCATCAATACGCTCATGCGCATGCGGCACCAGAGATAGCGATCGCTTTCCGGCCCGCCCACGCGCAGGCGCACGTCCGTTGAAGCGCGGGTTTCGGCGCTGGCTCCGTCGGACAGCACCCGCCAGACGTTTTCCAGGCGGGCGCGGTCGTCGGGGTGCACGCCCTGAAGGAAAGCGTCCATTGTGTCGTCGCCGTCGCGCTGGCAAAGGCGCTGGAAGTTTTTGCCCATGCGCAGGCGGTTTTCGGAAAGATCGTATTCCCAGAAAACCTCGTTGGAATCCTCCGCCAGAACGCGATAGCGCTCTTCGATCCACTCCAGGCGCAGTTTTTCAGCCCTGGTCTGGCGGTTTTTGCTCTGCATCAGCCACACGGCCACCGCCAGGACAACCGCCCCGCACAACGCCAGGCGTATTTCCAGAAGGTGCGCCGCGTCATACATAAAGGCATAGCTGTGCCGCGCCTCGTCCACCGGCACGACGCACACCACCTGCCACCCGCCCAGGCGCAGGGGGGCGCAGGCGGCGTAGACGTCCAGCGCGTCGCTGGTAAGGCGGTAAACGGCGCGCCGGCCCTGCGCAAGGTCCGCGTCCAGGGCGTTTGTGCCCAACAGGTCGGAGAGCGTCCGGCCCACATGCGCCTGCATTTCATCGCTGCTGGAGGCCACGATGCGCCCCTCCGGGGTCACCAGAAGGCTGTCGCTCGCGCTCTCCAGGAAAACGCCCGCCAGCGCTTCGGCCGGGACGCGGGCCACCAGCGCGCCGCCATCGTCCAGCGCCGCGCACAGCAACACGGAATCGTTTTGCGAATCGCCCGAGGCATATATGCCGCTTTCGCCATCGCGCGCGGCTTCCAGAAAGGGCAGGCCGGAAAAGTTGTGGCGCTGGCCGTCGCTGCACAGCGCCGCGCCGGACGCGTCCGCGCGGGCGAGGCAGACAAAGCCCTGCGTCTGCGCCGAGGCCTGCAAAATTTCCCGCAGCGCTTCCTCTTCCATAGACTGGCGGTCCAGATAGGCGGCCAGCGCCTCCAGATGCCGCAGCCGGCTTTGCAGCGGCAGGCGCAAATGTTCAGCCTGGTTGTCCGCGCGCCGGGCGATGGCGTCGAGCATCAGGCCTTCGACTTCCTGCCAGGTGCCGTTCGCATAGGAAAAAACGGAGAAAAGCGCCATGACTGCGGCCGCGAGCAGCAACGCCGCCGCGATTGCCAGCGTGCCGAACTGTCGCTTCGCATCCTTCACTGCGGACGCCTCCTCTCCGAGATTGTGCTTTTCCTATTATAACGAAAAAGACAAAAACAGGGAACGGTTTTGGAATTTTTTTACACAAAGCATTGGATGGACAGGAAAAACGTCTGTAAATTGTGCAAAATGCGGCGCAGGCAAATCCTTCCGCCCGCTTGCCGGCGGCGGCGGTTTGTGCTATCATGGAAAAAACGATGTTCAAAAGAGGTGGATGGGCATGAAACGCAAAATTCTCTGCGCGCTGACGGTGTTGGCGCTGTGCCTGGCGGCGCTGCCCGCTTTGGCCGAAGAAGCGGCGGAAAAGGGGACGCGCGAGGCGCCCTATCGCCTGGGCGAAGCGTGCGCCTTTACCGCAGAGATTCTCGCGGACGGCTCCCCGCGCCAGAGCGCCGGCGAAGAGGACTACGTCGCCGCGGCGATGACGCTGACCCTGGACAACTTCCTCACGCCCGCGTATTTTCAGGACGCCTACGCCCGCCTGTACAGGTTGAACGGCGACGAGGCCGGGGCGCAGATCACCGTCCAGAACGAAAGCGAAGCCGCCGTCGTGCCGCAGAAGGCCTTCTGGCTGACGGTAGAAACCGCCGACGGACGGCAAAGCGCCGGCTATCAGCTTATGGACGCGGAGATCTCCGGAAATTACGGCGCGACGCTGGAAAGCGGCGAGCGCGCGACGCTTTACAAACGCTTCGACGCCCCCGCCGGCGCCGAGCCGGTCTATCTTGTGTTGACGTACTGCGCCGGCGGCGAGCGGATCAGCCGCTATTTCCTGCTGGAAGAGCGCGTCGTCTATCCCGCGCTGGAAAGCGGCAGCCGCGGCGAGGACGTGATCGCCCTGCAGACGCGCCTGATCGAACTGGGGTACCTGAACGACGACGCGGACGGCATTTTCGGGCCCAACACCGAGGCGGCCGTGCGCGCGGCCCGGCAGGCGGCGGATATGGAGGATTCCGGCGCCGCCGACGACGATTTCCAGCATCTCCTCTACAGGGAGGACTTCCCCGGCGCGGCGTAGCGGGCCGCCCGGACAGACAGCCGGCGCGGGCGATGGAACCGCGCCGGCCGCTTTTTTGCGTTTTCCCAAAGGTCCTGCGCCGCCCTCCGCGACGCCGCGTGGAACGACAGGACATGGACAGACGCGATTTCCATGCCGCGAAGCGCGCCGGCCGCGCGAACGGGCGGCCCGGGCATGCGAGCGCGTTCGGGCATGGCCGGCGCGAAAAAGGGGCGCGCGAACGGGTTTCGACATGGCGGCGCGGGCGTCAAGCGAACGCTTCCGGACGTGAGGCGTGCCGGCGGGCGATGGGGCGCCTGCGGAGGAATTTTCTCTGCGGCGCGCATCCTCTGGCATGCGCGGGCGGTTTTTCTCATAGAATATACGGAACGTCCGTCCCGGGAGGGCGGCGCGCAGGGGCGGCAACGCCGCTTCAAGGAAAAACGCCGAGGTGATCGTACAATGGAAAACCCCAACAATCGCATGGTGGCCGTCGGACGGCTGGAAGCGACGCCCACGCTCAGCCATGAAGTCATGCACGAACCCTTCTACGCGGGCACGCTGCTGATCAAGCGCCTTTCCGGCGCCCTGGACAGGATTCCCGTTACCATTCCCGGAAAAATCCTGCCCCCGGAGGGCGATCCTTCGGGGCGGCTGATGCTTTTTCAGGGACAGGTGCGCTCCTACAACAAGGTGGTGGACGGCGCGGGACGGCTGATGGTAACGATGTTTGTGCAAAGCATGTACGAAACTTCGGAAAATGAGACGCTCAACAAGGTTGGCCTCACCGGGGCGCTGTGCAAGCCGCCGGTCTATCGCTCTACGCCGTTCGGGCGCGAGATATGCGATATGATGCTGGCCGTGAACCGCGCCTTTGGCAAAAGCGATTATATCCCCTGCATCGCCTGGGGGCGCAACGCGCAGTACGCGGCGCGCTTTCACGTCGGCGACCGGCTGCGCCTTACGGGGCGGCTGCAGTCGCGCGAATATCAGAAACTGCTGGAAAATGGCGAATACCTGACGCGGAACGCCTACGAGGTCTCCGCCTTCACGCTGGAAGCGCCCGACGCCGCGCCGGATTTCAGCACGACGCCCGTAGACGCGCGGCTGGAGTTTGAACGCCTGCACGCGCAGAACGCCGAGCAAAGCGCTCCGACGCAAAACTGAGCGCGGTTTTTGCGGAAAAGCGGGAACCGTCCGCCGGAAAACGGCCGGAGGAACGTGCGCGTCCGGCAGACGCGGCATCAGGGCGCGGAAAGACTACCTGCGGGCCGTCCCGCCGCCAGCGTCCGCCGGAGCGCGCTTTTTTCGCGGATGCGGTTTATCGCGCGCTTTTGAATCGGGAAGCGCCCCGTTTTGCCGCTTTGCACGGTTGACAGTTCCGGCGTATCGTTATACAATAATCACGGTTGCGACCGAAAAACAGGGCGCGCCGGGAGGAAAAGATCATGTCGCTGCAAAAGACGTATTGCGAAGAAGCGTTGCTGCTTTCCCGCGACTGCGATATGGGCGGCCTGTGGCGGCCCAGCGCCATCCTGACGGCCATGCAGGAAACGGCGGGCATGCACTCGCACAGGCTGGGCTGCGGCCGGGAAACGCTGGTGCAAAAGGGGATCGTCTGGGTGTTGACGCGCTGTGAGGTGCGCATGGACGGGGAGGCGCGCCTGGGTTCGCGCCTGTCGATCGAAACCTTTCCCATGCCGCTGCGCCGCTGGTTCTTTCCCCGCTATTTTGTCTTTCGGGATGAAAGCGGCGCGCAACTGGGCGCGGCGGGCACGCTGTGGGTGCTGTTCGATCTGGAAAAGCGCTGCATGGTGGCCCCGGGAGAGGTGGCCGGCGCCATTCCCGACAATTCCGACCTCACCCCGCCCATAGGCGTTCCGGGGCCGGTGGCGCGGCTGGCCGGCGCGGAAACGGAAAGCGCGCGCACGCCGGTGTATTCCGAACTGGACGTGAACGGCCATGTCAACAACGCCCGCTATGCGGACTGGCTCTGCGACGCGCTGGGCATGGAAACCATGCGCGAATACCGCGTCAAGACCATGCGCCTGAGCTACGCCGCCGAAATCCGGCCCGGTCAGGAAATGTGCCTGCGGCTCGTCCGCGACGGCCTGGCCTATCACCTGACGGGCACGCATGCGGGCAAGGTGCATTTCGAGATCGGCGGCGAACTGGCGCGACGCGCCTGATTTCGGCGGCCGCCGCTGCGATTGAGGGCGAAATGTGGCTCTGCGCAAAAGTAACCGCGCCGAATGCGCGGCTTTGCAGGGGAGGATTCGCCGCACGCGCGGGCCGCGCGAGGTCACGGGAGACAAGCTGAACCTTGCTGACGAGGATTCGCCGCACGCGCGGGCCGCGTTGAGATCAGGCGCGCCGGCGCGCGGATCGGTTGGGGAGGGATCGGGCAAAACAGACGGCCCAGGCGCGCCGCTTCCGCCGGGGAAAAACTGCCCTTTTCGCCTTCGCGCGGCGCTTTCAAGGGGCGCGTCCGTCTGCCCGACGCGGCCGGGTTGCGCCCGGGACAGCAAAACGCGGAAAGCGCGGCTTTGCGCGAAACGGACGCGCGGACGCAAACGCAAAATCGCCTCCACAGCTTCGTGGAGGCGATTTTTTGTGCTACGGGCGCACGGACGGATCTTCGCAAAGATATCGTTCCGACAGGCAACCGCAGAGGATGGAATCGACGCCCTCGAGGATGAACGTCGCGCCCAAGGTGACGCCCAGCGCCTGCATGCTCAGCCACGGGTCCATCAGGCCGACAAAACCGGCGAAGAGCAGCACGACGCCGCCGGCCAGCGCCCAGCCCCAGCGCCGCGCCCCCAGCGCGCGCAGATCCACCGCGGAAACAATGCGCGAAACGCCCGAAAACAGCAGCCAAAAAGCGAACAGAAGCGGCAGCGACAGCAGCGTGAAAGCCTCGTTGAAGAGAAGAAACAGCGACAACAGCACCGTGAGAACGCCGTCCAGCAGCAGCCAGGCCGAACGGAAAAACAGCAGACGGCCGCGGGCGAAGAGGACGATCTGGATCACGCCCGAAATCAGCATGCAGACGCCGAGGATCAGCCCCGCCGACAGTACCGCCGTTTCCTGGTTGCACAGGCAGACCACGCCCGCCCCAATCAGCAACGCGCCTGCGATCACACTCAAAACACGCATTGTTCCACTGCGCATCCGAAACGCTCCTTTCCAAATATGCGCCATTCCCGGCCCCTCCGTCAGGGACAGATATTCGCCGTTCGCGCCGGGTTTTCCTGCTAAATTTCTATATTTCCATAAAAATTTTTATTCAATAATAAAAAAGAGCGCCTTCCGGGCGCGAAGCGAACGATCGCCCCATCCGCGACAGGCGGATGGGGCGATGTAGCGCGCATATGGGAAGATACCGCGTTTGGCTGCCGCCGCGCGACGGGCGGGACGGGGGCGCAGCGCGCATACGGGGAAATACCGCGTTTTGCCGCCGCCGCGCGACGGGCGGGACGGGGCGATGTAGCGCGCATACGGGAAGATGCCGCGTTTTGCCGCCGCGCGACGGGTGGGACGGGGGAGCAGCGCGCATATGGGAAGATGCTGCGTTTTGCCGCCGCCGC
>DVIA01000039.1 GCA_018711655.1 Candidatus Pullichristensenella avicola | reverse complement strand
GACCTGGTCCGCGCTGTGCGGCGGCTCTTTGCCCGGCGTTTCGTCTGCTTTTCCGTTTCGCGCAATGCCGCTTCGGCCGCGCGCAGCGGTTTGTCAAAACCGTCAAATTCCCTGTCGGTCTGATGCTGTGGTGAGCGATCGTCGAGATGCCTCCGCTATGCGCGGCTTCTCGCGCGCTGCGCCAGGAAGCGCCGCCGCGGCGCATCTTTCGGGCCGCGACCGCTTTCATTCCTTGTCTGTCATGCGGGTTGCCTCCCTTGCCATCCACGGACGACAAGAACGCAGGTTTCCACGGCGCTTTTTTCACAGAGGGCATTGACAGAAAGCGCGGCCCATGCTATAATAGGTAAGCGGTTTTCGTCCGGGGAGAGATGGCCGAGCGGTTTAAGGCGCTGGTCTTGAAAACCAGTGATGTCGAAAGGCACCGGGGGTTCGAATCCCTCTCTCTCCGCCAAAAAGTCGGCATGGAGAAGTACCCAAGAGGCCGAAGGGGCTCCCCTGCTAAGGGAGTAGGGTGGGATAACTGCCGCGAGGGTTCAAATCCCTCCTTCTCCGCCACCATCCCTACCAGTTTTTGATACAAAGCTGGTAGGGAGTTTTTTGCCCCATCGGGGCTGAAAGCCCTTGCGACAGAGGGTCCCTCGGGGAATTTCGCGGAATTGCATGGTCGGATTCAAGCATCTCATTGAACGCCGCGAGGAATTTCCGCTGGATGGCTTCCTCGGTCGGGTGCGGTGTGTCACGCTTTCCCTTGAATTTTCCGTTGCACTGCCAGATGACGCGGCGGCATTTGTCGGTGGAATGCCGTGCCTTACTGCCGTAAAGACCATCGCAGCAGCCGCAGACGATCTTCCCCGCAAAGCAGCTTGTGCCGTAATGCGAGCGTCCGGCCCGCTTCCTTCGCGCCAGTTCATCCTGTGCCATACCGAATACTTCTGGCTCGATGATGGCCAGATGGCTGCTCTCGGCATAATACTGCGGTACTTCCCCTTCGTTGCCCTTCATCTTCTTGGTGAGAAAGTCTGTGCAGAAAGTCTTTTGCAACAGCGCGTCGCCCTTGTACTTCTCATTGGTGAGGATGCTTAAAATGGTCGCCGTCTGCCACGTTTGCTTCCCGGTGGGCGTGGGGATATGATTTGTTTCCAATATTCTCTTGATGCCATAGGGCGTCTGGCCTTCGAGAAGCAGGCGGTAGATGCGCCGCGCCACCTCCGCTTCTTCCGGCACGATCTCCATCTTGCCATTCGCGCCCTTGCGGCAGCCGAGGAAGTTTTTGTAAGGCATGGAGACCTTGCCATCCGCGAAGCGTTTGCAGCATCCCCATGTGACGTTTTCCAAGATGCTGCGGCTCTCTTTCTGCGCAAGAGAGGACATGATCGTAATGAGCAGTTCTCCCTTGGAGTCCAGCATGTAGATGTTTTCCTTCTGAAAGTAGACCTCGACGCCCTTTCCCTTGATCTTGCGCACAGCGGCGAGGCTGTCCACGGCGTTGCGGGCGAGGCGGGAGACAGACTTCGTTACCGTGCAAACCACGCAGGTTTTGACCGATTCAAAAGATTTTGTGTCGAAAAATGAAAAGCCAGCAATCGACCTGTGCATGCGACAGAATCATCTATCCGCATGAAAAAGCTCGGTTTGCTGGCTACCAATACGGCTCGGCTTACAATGCGATCGTTCTTAGTATTTCTCAAGAAACGCGCCATGGAAGCGTTCTTCACCGCTCAACCGCGCTTTGACGGCCTCGTCAAAATCCGTAAACGTGCCCAAATAGTGAGAGACGCCCTGTAAGCCGATGGACACTCGCCATTTTCCATTCCTTGTGCGCGATACGCCGCGGAAACCGCTGGTATTGTCGCAGCGGTGCTTGCGCTTCTCCAGCCATTCGATGCACGTTCCACTGATAAAGTGGAGCTTTGTGGGGATCTCCGCCTGAGCTTTCGCCTTCTGGCAACCACAGCTGACAATATTGCCATGAATCAGCTCGTCTGCGGAATATTCGCATTGCGTACCGCAATCGCAGACGCATTCCCAAATGACAGAGCCCTTTCGCGAACGCCGGTTGGTCGGTTCAAGTACGGTTAAGTTGCCGATCCTTTTTCCCGCCAGTTGCAGCATCCCCCTTTCCAAACGGTGTGCCGGGGCGCCGCAACTCTTGCGGTGCCCGCTTTTGAGCGCCTTACCCGGCACTACGCAGATCGCCCCACAATCACATTGGCATATCCACGCGTTGCGATCATGGATCTTCTGCTGCGCCTGACCCTTGACAACAAGCGTCCCAAATCGCCGGCCGGTCAAATCCTCCGCTCTTCGGCTGTTTGCGCGCCGGCTGGCACAGCCGCAGCTTCCGGAAAGCCCCCGCAGCAAATTGCTCACCAGAACAAAACGGATGGTGCCACAGGCGCATTGACACAGAGCCTTCCACGCGCCATCGTCTTTCTGCGGTTTGCCAATGACCTGCCATGCTCCAAATCTCATTCCGGGCGACAATCCGCCGCCACATGTTCTCACACTGCCGCCACCCTTCGTATCGGAATCGCCCTGAGTGTACGCCAACCAGGCAAGGGTAGGTTTCCGCAACCCCGTCTGGCATCTTCTGGTATGATTGAATCAGGGTGGAAGCCGCATAATTGCTCGCGTCCAGTCGCAATATAAGCAATATGACGGCTCCTCAAAAGCGCCCGACGGACAGCGGCTTTGCGTTTCCCGGTGACGGCGTTGACGGCTTATTGCATACAGCCGCCTCCGCGATGGCCGCGGCCTCCAGAATGCGCATGGCGCGCCTGCGCTGCTCCAGCGTCGTATGCGCATAGAGTTCCAGCGTGATCTTGGGCGAACTATGCCCCAACAGCACGCTGATGGTCTTGATGTCGGCTCCAAGTTCCAATAGCCGCGTGGCAAACGTATGCCGCAGTGTGTGAAAATGCGCGCCGCGAATGCCCGCCCGCTGCAGCGAACCTTCCAGCCTGCGCTGCAATGTGCGCGGTTCGGCTGCGCGTCCATTGCGGGCAAAAATAAAGCGCGTGCCATCCGCGCCCGGCAGCGCGCGCAAGCGTTCCAACAAAAAAGACGGGACGGGAACCATACGCCGCGCCGAAGTGGTCTTGGGCGCGCCGATCATGAGAAAGGTTCCGTCTTTCCCGCTTGCGGCGCAGCGCTGCACCGTCTGGCAGACGCGCAGCGTACCCTCTTCCCAGTCGATATCCTCCCAGCGCAGGCCGCACACTTCTCCCACGCGCAGCCCCATGTACAGCCCGATCATGGCGGCAAGATCGCCCTGCGCAAACAGCGTCCGCTGGAGCCGCGCCTGTTCAGCGGGCGTGAGCACACGCTGCTCAGCGGCATCCTCCGCTTCCAGCCGGAGCTTCCTGGCGGGATTCTCCGCGATCATTCCCGATTCCACGGCTGCGCGCAAACAGCTTTTGAGCATTCTCAGCAGGCCCGCACGCGTACTGCGCGCCAAGCAACACGCCCGAAAGCGGCCTAACATCTCCTGAAGTTCTTCCAGCCTCAGCCTGTCTAACGGAATCGCTCCGATCTCGTGGTACAGATGACGCGCCAGATTGCGATAATTGTTGAAGGTGGATTGGCGCACAACCGGCTGGATATCCTGCCTGAGCCACCGCTCAAGCCATTCCCCAAAGGCTTCCGAGCGCCGGGAGGCGCACTCCTTTACGCGCGGCAGCTGCGCGGCCTTTCGCTCGGTCAGCCGGGCTTTGACCTCCGCGTAACTTGCCGCGTAGACATAACCAAATCTGGTTCGGTTATCTGCGTTCTTTCCAATTACATAGCGTCCCTCACAGCGCCCATCTTTTCGCTTGTAGATATTCTCTCCCCGCTTTGCCATTCTTTGCCCTCCTGCTTGCGCCGCCTGCTGACGGCAATTTTGACAGCTTATCGCTTGCACTTTCTGCATCCTGCTCATAGACACATAAGAGGTGTATCCGGCCATCCAACCAATCATTTTACATGCTGTATCCCGTTGACACGGTTCTGCTTGGATGGTATAATTGAACATGGAATGTTGTATTTTCGTTTGCATTCCAACGGATCCGTCATATTGCTTATATCGCGACGCCGGATGCGGGGCGTTTGATGGTATATCAGCGTTTGAAACAATCGAATGAATCGCTAATTTGTCCAAGACGCTCATTGGTCTTTGGATAAATGATTCTATTTTGCAAAAGGGACAAAAAGCAGCCTCTGTTCACGTTGCGTTTGAACAGAGGCTGCTTGTAGTACGCGTTTATGATTTGGCAGAAGAGTAGATGACCGCCGTCGAAACGGCGGAGCCCACTGTCGCGCTCGCTTCCCCCTCCCTTGAATTCCCCTTTTTTCTGCGAAGATCGGCAGCGCGCTTAAATTTACCCCGCCTGGACATTTCGCCGGATTGTATCAATTTCTGGTAAGGGAGCCGCATCGGAGCAAAGTTCGCTTCGCTCCGATGTTTTGTCTGGACGGAACCCGCGATTGCCCGCCTCCTCTCCGCTCCCTCTGAAAACGTCTTTCCCGCATTGCGCGCGTTTGTACAGTTTAGGCGCGCCGCCTCTTCCTGCGGCAAAGGGGCATCGCGACGGCGCATTTCCATTGGCCGGTGCGGCCGGCAAATTCTCGTTCCGCTTGTTAACTGCAGACGCCATCATCTGCGTTCTTTTCGCGTCTGCGCCTGTAGCCCGCAAGCAGGGCGCAAAGCCGCTGCAGCGGGAAAAAACCCTCAGAATCCCGGCGGGGTCCCGTCGGCATCCGCCGCATGGCCGTCAAAGCGGGCGTTGCTCCTTGCCGTTGTGTGCGCCCGTTTTCACAAGCGTTCTTGGACAATGGGGTTCTTTTCCAAACCCCCGCCGTGTTTGCGGGCGCGCTTAGCACGTCGCCACGCGCCGCAAAGCGCCGACGCCTTAGGCAAGGGCGCTTTTCCGTCGTGCCCCCGGCGCTCGCCCGCACCGCGCCTGCGCCCGTTCCGGCCGCTTCTCAAAAGCAACGGGAGACGCCTCAAAGGAAGCGTCTCCCGGAAAATTCATTTCGCAATTCTGCCGCTTACTTGACGGCCTGCTTGGCTTTTTCGGCCAGCGCCGCGAAAGCGGCGGGGTCGCTGATGGCCAGTTCAGAAAGCACCTTGCGGTTGATGTCCACGCCGGCGACCTTGAGGCCGTTGATCAGGCGCGAATAGCTCAGGCCGTTGATACGGGCAGCCGCGTTGATACGGGCGATCCACAGGCGGCGGAAGTCGCGCTTTTTCAGCTTGCGGCCGATATATGCATAGCGCAACGAACGGCGCACCTGCTCGCTCGCGGCGCGATACTGCTTGCTCTTGGCGCCAAAATAGCCCTTGGCCAGGCGCATGACCTTGCGACGCTTTTTCAGGGCGTTGACGGCCCTCTTTACTCTTGCCATTGTTCCTTCGCCTCCTTACTTGTAGGGAATGAGCTTTTTCATGGTCTTGCTGACGCCGCCGGTCAAGTAGGCCGCCTTGCGCAGGTTGCGGGTGCGCTTGGTGGGCTTCTTGGTCAGGATATGGCGCTTGAAGGCCTGGGCGCGCTTGACCTTGCCGGTCTTGGTGAGGCTGAAGCGCTTGGCCGCGCCCTTGTGGGTCTTGAGTTTGGGCATGGGAAGTTCCTCCTCTCGTTTTGCGGGGCGCGCGGGCTAGTTTTGCTCGCGCGGAGCGATGAGCATGGTCATGTTGCGGCCTTCGATCAACGGGGCGCGCTCTACGTTTCCGTATTCCTTGATCCGCTCGGCAAACTGCTGCATGACCTCGCGCCCGATCTCCGAATGGGTGATCTGGCGGCCGCGGAAGCGGATGGTCACCTTTACTTTGTTGCCGTCCTTGAGAAATTTCACGGCGTTTTTGAATTTCACGTCCACGTCGTGATCCTCAATGGTGGCGGACAGGCGCACTTCCTTGACGGTGATGACCTTCTGATTTTTGCGAATCTCGCGCTCGCGCTTGGACTGCTCAAAGCGGTACTTGCCATAGTCCATCAATTTGCACACCGGCGGACGGGCCTGGGGAGCGATTTTCACCAGATCAAGCTGGCGTTCCTCGGCCAGAAGCAGCGCCTGATGCGTGGACATGATGCCCAGTTGCGCGCCGTTTTGATCGACGACGCGAACCTCGCGATCGCGAATCTCCTCATTAATCATGAGATCGTTGTTAATGGAAACACACCTCCTGTTTTCCTCGTCTCGAAAAACGCAACAAAAATGAGCGGCGCGAAACGCCACTCCAAAACCCGCGCGCATGGCCGGAGAATGTGAACCCGCGCTGGCGACGCCGCCGGGTGAGAAGTGGTCGCTTCTGCTTTGCCTAGGTATTATAGCACATCCCGCCGCGTCTGGCAAGCGGCGGGATGTAAATTTTTGCAGCCTGCTCAGCGGCGGCGCAGCGCCGCGCCCACGGCGGAAAACAGCGCGAACGCGGCGGCGTTCACCGCCACCACGCAGGCCCCGGCGGGCATGCGCTCGAAATAGCTGCTCAACAGCAGGCCGATCAGAAAACAGGTTACGGATACAACGCCCGCGCCGACGGCCACATCGCGAAAACGGCCAAAGACGCGCATGGCCGTCAGCGGCGGGAAGATGATGAGGCTGGAGATGAGCATGGTGCCCATCATGCGCATGCCGATGACGATGGTCACCGCCGTCAGCATGGCGATGAGCGTGTTGAGCGCGCCCACGCGCGTTCCGGTGGCGCGGGCAAACGGCTCGTCAAAGGTGATGGCGAACACGCGGTGGTAGAGAAAAACGAAGATCGCCAGCACCGCCGCGCACAGGGCGATGGAGATGGCGACGTCCGAATCCGTCAGGAAGAGCATTTTGCCAAACATATAGTCGCTGACTTCCCCCATGCCCTCAGTCATGGAAATGACGATCACGCCCACGGCCACGGCCGTGGTGGAAAACATGGCGATGGCCGCGTCGCCTTTGACGCGCGTGCGTTCATTGATGCGCAAAAGCGCAAACGCCGCCGCCATCACCACCGGAATCGCCACCGCCAGCGGCGCGAGGTTTGCAGCCGCGGCGACGCTCAGGGCGCAGAAGCCCACATGCGAAAGGCCGTCGCCGATCATGGAATACCGCTTGAGCACCAGGCTGACCCCCAACAGCGCCGCGCACAAACTCACCAGCGCGCCGACGATCAGCGCGCGCTGCATGAACGAATATTGCAGATACGAAAGCATGGTTTCAAGCATGATCCTTCCTCCATTGCCCGTAGGCCTCGCGCGTGCCGTTGAAGCGCACGTCGCGATCGAGCACAAGCACGCGGTCTGCATCGCGCACGGCGGCCCGCACGTCGTGAGAGATCATCACAACCGCCATGCCGCGCTCGCGGTTGAGCATGCGGATGACGCCGTACAGCCCTTCGGTGGCCTCGGGGTCCAGGGCGGCAGCCGGCTCATCCAGCATCAGCAGGCCGTCGGCCGCGCACAGCGCCCGCGCCAGAAGGACGCGCTGCTGCTGTCCGCCCGAGAGGGTGGGATAGGCCCTTTTGCGCAGATCGGCAATGCCAAGCAGGCGCATGGTTTCCAGCGCGCGCGCCTTTTCCTCCGCGCTGTAGCGCATGCGCAATCCCATGCGGTTGATCAGGCCGGAGCGCACCACTTCCTCCACCGAAGCGGGAAAATCGCGCTGCGCCTGCGTCTTTTGCGGCATATAGCCAATGTGGTCGCGGCGCAGGCCGTCGCCGAGGAGGATCTGCCCGCTGCGAGGGCGCACCAGGCCGAGCATGGCGCGCATCAGCGTGGTTTTGCCCGAACCGTTGCGCCCCAGCAGCACCGTGTACTCGCCGCGCTCGATCTTCATGCTGACATGTTCCACGGCCGCATGGCCCTCAAACGTCACCGTCACATCGCGAAGTTCCATCATCGCCACGCTCGCCGCCCCCCTTCTGACAGTCCCTGCACATCCCCACCAGCACGCTTTTGCGCGCGTCCACGCGAAAGCCGTGCTCGGCGTAGAGATGCTCGGCAAGCTGGCCGGCCATTGCGCAGTCCACATGGAACATATTGCCGCAGCGCGCGCACACGACGTGGAAATGCCGGTCGCAATCCGCGTCGCCGCCGTGGTACTGATAGCGCGAAAGCCCGCGCGCGTCCTGATAGCGGCGCGCGGTTTGCTGGCGGCAGAGGGACTCCAAAAAGCGATAGGCCGTGGTCCGCCCCACGCGCACGCCCTCGGCCTCCATCGCCCGCGCCAGTTCCTCCGGCGTAAAACACTGCATGGCGTGTCCGGCCAAAAAGCGCGTCATTTCCCGCTTCTGGCGGGTCTGATATTCGCCGCGCATCAGAAAAGCCCCCTTCTGAGCGCCTCCACGTTGCGCGTCATCAGGGAAAGGTAGCTCTCCCCGGCCGCAAATTCTTCGCCAGTAACGCTCTGGCAGGAGTGCATTTCCACAATCGGAACGCCGGTCTGCTCGGCGACGGCGCGGGCCACGTCCTGGGTGGACATCTCAATGACGTAGATCGCCGGCGCGCCGTCCCTTTCCACCGCGTCAATGAGCGCGGCCACGGCCTGCACGCTGGGTTGCGCCTCCTCCGCGCAGCCGGAAAAGGCGGAAAGATAGGTCAAACCGTATTCGCGCGCGAAGTACAAAAACGGAAAGCGATCGGCAAAAATCAGTTCTGTGCGCGTCGCGCTGGCGACCAGATCGCGAAACGTCTGGTCCAGGGCCGCCAGTTCGGCGTCGTAGGCGGCGGCGTTGGCGCGATACGCCCCTGCGTTTTGCGGGTCGGCGGCACACAGCGCCTCCGTTGCGCTTTGCAACATGGCGCGCATATTGACCGGCGAGGTCCAGATATGCTCGTCGTAGGAGATATCCTCGTGGCCGTGGCCCTCATGCGCCTCCTCGATCGCCTCTACGCTGTCCATCAATCGCAGCGCCGACGCGCCATCCGCCTCGGCGAGCATTTCCTCCACCCAGGCGTCGCTTGCCCCGCCGATGTAGAAAACAACGTCCGCCTCGTACACCGCGCGCGCGTCGGCGGGCGTCGGTTCGTAGCTGTGCGCGTCCATGCCGGGGCGGATGAGCAGCGTCAGCCCTTCCTCGCCGCCAAGCACCTGCCGCGCCAGGTCGTAACAGGGAAAATTCGTGGCCACCACGCGCGGCCCTGCCTCCGCCGTTTCTCCGGCGGCGCAGCCGCACAGGGACAGGCACAGCGCCAAAACCAGTCCGAGAAATTTGCGCATAGGATTTCCTTCCAATCTGAATTTCAAATTCAATTTCACAGCATATCCAGTATAGCCATTTTCCCTATTTTGTCAAGTTATGATTCCCAACATGCGCGCAACCGCCCCTCGCGCCCCGTTTCCAGCAGGGGCGCGGCGCTTTTCGCCCTCGGGCGCCTTCTTTTCGCCCGCGCGGCGGGCCGGCGGGCAATTCGCATAAATCCGCGCCGCGCCCGGAGGCGTCCGGCGCACGCAACGGCAGGCCGTCTGCGGCGTCGCCCGGATATCCGCTCCCGAAGGCCGCCGCCTCGCGCAACGGCAGGCAGCGCGACGCCCGGCAGAAGGGAAGCGTTTGCGCGCTTTCCCCGCGGCGACGTCCCGTTGCCGCAGGTCGCGCATGCGCGGCGGGCCGGGGAATTTCGCCGGACGAAGCCGGACGGCATGCGCAGATTCACAAAAAGGCGCTTTGCGCGAAATTCCGGGCGCGCCGCGGCCGCAAAACACAAGTCCTCGAAAGCGCAGGGCTTTCGTGCCGCTTCTCCCCCATCGCGCCCCCGCGCATCCACAAGTCCTCGAAAGCGCAGGGCTTTCGGGGATAGCGGGAACCTTTAAAGTTGGCGCTCCAATGGCTCAAGGCATTTTCGATACAAGCCTCATTTTTTGTACATTGCTTGTATATTACCGCGAAAAATCCACCCATTTTCAGACGTTCCAAAAACACGAAAACCCCCGGAAATACGGCATTTCCGGGGGATGCAGGTACAGTCGCAATTAGCGCTTGGAGAACTGGGGCGCGCGACGAGCGGCCTTGAGGCCGTACTTTTTGCGCTCCTTCATGCGCGGATCGCGGGTAAGATAGCCGGCCTTTTTGATGGCGGGCTTGTATTCCTCGTTGGCCTTCACCAACGCGCGGGCGATGCCATGGCGGATAGCGCCGGCCTGGCCGGTGAAACCGCCGCCCTTGCAGTTGACGATGACGTCGAAGCGACCGTTGGTCTCGGTGAGCACCAGCGGCTGACGCACGACGGTCTTGAGCGTCTCATAGCCGAAATAATCGTCGATGGAACGCTTGTTGATGATAATATTTCCCTCGCCGGGAATCAGACGAACGCGAGCGATCGCCTTTTTTCTCCTGCCTACGGCATGGAAGCAAACCTCAGACATTTTCCGTCCTCCTCCCTGTTACAGCTTGTATTCCGCGGGCTTCTGCGCCTGATGCGGATGCTCGGAACCGGCATAGGCGTAAAGCTTCTTGAGCATGGCGTAGCCAAGGGGTCCCTTGGGCAGCATGCGGCGCACGGCCTCTTTGAAGGCGAAGGTGCTCTTGGTCTGCATGAGCTTGCGGTACTTGATCTCCTTGAGTCCGCCCGGATACCCGGTGTGATAGCGGTAGAGCTTCTGATCGAGCTTGCGGCCGGTCAAAACCAGCTTGTCGCAGTTGACGACGATGATATAGTCGCCGCAGTCCACATGGGGCGTGAACGTGGGCTTATGCTTGCCGCGGAGCATGGACGCGACCTGCGAGGCAAGGCGGCCCAACACCTGACCCTCGGCGTCGATGACGTACCAGGTACGTTCGACGTTCTGAGGATTCGCCATATAGGTACTCACAGTTGATTCCTCCCAAATAATACGATCACGATGCGCGCGTGTGGTCAGTACGGCGCAAACGCCAATCGCGCTCGGGGCTAGTGAGCGGACTGACACAAACTGTATTATACCGCATTTCCCCCGGCGCGTCAACGGCCCGCGCGAGGGGAAAGCAAAATTTAATGTCGATTTAAACCGCTTTGTACGGCAAAGCCGCCCCTTGCGGCGGCGGCTCTGCGCGGGCGCGTCAATATTCGCGCACGCCCTGAATTTTATCGTAGTCCTGATCGGTGATCGGCGGGGGCGTCTGCGTCTGCACCGGCGGGGCAAACTGCGGGTCGCGCTCGACCGTTCCGCCCGTTTCGCGGACGTTGCCGAGCAGATCGAACACAAATCCCCCCAAACGCGCGCCCACAAAGGCGAGCAGCGCGATGACCACCAGCAAAAGCGCCAGCTTGGGCCAGAATCTCATGCCTCAACCCGCAAATTTGCGGACCTCCTCGGGCAGTTTTTCCGTATCCATGCTCACCGAAAGCAGGAAGTTGCAGCCGTGTTCCTCGGACAGCTTTTCCAGCGCCTGGAAAAACGGCGTGAGTTGCGCGCTTTCCTCGATGCGCACCAGCTTGAGGAACGCGTCCACGCTGATGAGGGAAATGTCGTAATTCACCGCCAGCATGCCGCTGAGGAAGGCGAGGAAGGCTTCCGGCGTGCATTTGCGCGCGGCGGGATAGGCGCTTGCGTCCACAAAGCGGATCTCATGGCGAAGGTCGTACATGTAGCGCTTGTCGTCGTCGATAAATACAATGATCCCATGCTCGACCTTGAGCGCGTCGTTGGTCAGGTCGAGCAGGCGCTTGGTCTTGCCGCTGCCCTTTACGCCGGAGATGATCTGTATCACGATAACCACTCCTTTCTATGTTGCAAACGGGAAACCGCCGGCGGCTTGCGCGCGGCCGTTTCAGGGGGCTTTTTCTCATTATACAACATTTTCCCCCGGATGGCTAGGGGAAATTGGCAGGAATTATCCGCAAAAGCGCGAATATTTCTTGGTGATTCCATGATGCGGAGATGAATGGCATGAACAATTCCGGCGACGAAAGGATTCTGGAAACCATTGTCGGTCGCGAACGCGTGTTTGACGGCCTGATCCTGCACATCGACCATGTGACCGCCAAATTGCCAAACGGCAAGCTGGCGAAGCGCGAAGTGGCCATGCATGTAGGCGCCAGCGCCGTGGTTCCTGTGGACGCGGAGGGATATGTCTACCTGGTGCGCCAATTCCGCGCCCCCATCGAGCAGGCGCTTGTGGAAATCCCCGCCGGCAAGCTGGACGCGCCCGGAGAGGACCGGCTGCTGGCCGCCAGGCGTGAACTGCACGAAGAGACGGGCCTGACCGCCGGCCGTTGGGACCATTTGTGCGACATCGTCACGACGCCCGGCTTCTCCAATGAAAAGATATCGCTCTACCTGGCGCGCGATCTGCGCCGTGGCGACGCCGCGCCGGACGAGGACGAATTTCTCAACCTGCTGCGCGTGCCCTTTGCCCAGGCGGTCGCCGCAGCGGCCCGCGGCGAGATTCCCGACGCCAAGACCGTTTGCGCGCTGCTGCTGGCCGACAGGCGCATGCGCGAAGAAGCATGATTGCGCTTGCGCCGCTGGCAAATCTGCCGGCACTGGAATCGAATCGCCTTCTTTTGCGCCGCCTGTGCATGCGCGACGCGCCCGATATCTTCGATTACAGCCGCGACCCGGAGGTGGCGCGCCATGTGCTCTGGAGCGCCCACACCTCCGTTTCGGAAAGCCGTTCCTACATCCGCTACATGCTTCGGCGCTACCGCCTGGGCGAGCCCTCAAGCTGGGGGATCGTTTTAAAAAGCGAAAATCGCGTCGTGGGCACCGTCGGCTTTATGTGGATTCAGGAAGAAAACGCCTCCGCAGAGGTCGGGTATTCCCTCGGCCGCGCCTATTGGAACCAGGGCGTCATGACCGAGGCGCTGCGCATGGTGGTGGACTTTGGCTTTCGTCAACTGCGGCTGAACCGCATCGAGGCCCAGCATGAAGTGGACAACCCCGCCTCCGGCGCCGTAATGCGCAAGGCGGGCATGACCTACGAAGGCACGCTGCGCCAGCGGCTTTGCAACAAGGGCCGTTTTGTGGATGTGAACCTTTACGCGATCCTGCGCGACGAATACGCGGCCAAGCGGGCATGACCTACGCCTGTGCAAGCGGCGGCGGCACGGCCTTGCCGTCTCGGTAAAAGGCAAAATGCAGATGCGGGCCAAGCGCCGTTTCGCTATCGGCGCTTTCCCCCACCGCGCCGACGACCTCGCCCATGCGCACCGTTTGCCCCACTTCCACCATTTCCACGCTTTGCAAACAGGCGTAAACGCTTGCGCAGCCGTCTGCGTGTTCGATGCGCACGGCATGGCCCAGCAGCGGATCGCGATAGGCCTGCGCCACGACGCCGTCGGCGCTGGCGCACACCGCCGTGCCCAGAGGCGCGGCGATGTCTACGCCTTCATGCGTCTGCCACATCCCCAGGGTGTCCGACCAGATCATTGCATCGGGGCGGTATTCGCCGACAATTTCTCCCTGCAGCGGCGCCTGATAGACGACCGCCTCTTCCTCTTCTTCTCCCTCCACCACGGCGCTGGAAAGCAACGCCGGCTCGGCCGTGGCCGTCGGCGCGGGAACGCGCGCAACGGCGGCGCGGTTCCGGTAGGCGTGCGCCGCCACAGCTACCAGGAGAAGCAGCGCCGCCATGGACGCCGCATACCCAAAGCGGTTCCAGAACGCGCCCAGAGCGGGGCGCAGCCTTTTCGCCGCCGCGCAAAGGCCTTCCCGGGCGCGGCGCAACATTGCACGAACAGTTTGCATCGTTATCCCTCCCTGCCCTCCAGTATCGCCGCAGGAAGCGGCTTCATACAGGCGGGCGCTTTGCGCGCGCAAAAAATTAACCGTTTCGCCCACATCATTAAATTGTCCTTCCGGCGCGGGCATTAACGGCCGGGCAACATTTCTGTGGTATAGTATACATTGCTATAAATATAAGTAATCATTTTGCCGGCCCCGCCGGCGCAAAGGCGAGATCAAGATGGAAAAAACACAGGAGCAGCCCGTTCGTTCGCTGGGGATCGATATCGGCTCCACAACGGTAAAGCTGGCGCTGATGGAGGGTGGAAAAATCCTCTACGAGCGCTATGAGCGCCACTATTCGCAGGCGCGCCAGAAAATCGTTGAAATGCTTTCAGATCTGGAGCCGCTGACCGCGGATGGCCTTCTGCGCGCGGCGGTTTCCGGCTCGGCGGGCATCGGCCTGGCCGAGGCGGCCGGCCTGCCCTTCCAGCAGGAGGTGTTCGTCGTCGGCGAACTGGTGCGCACGCTGGCGCCGGATACCAACGTGGTGGTCGAACTGGGCGGCGAGGACGCCAAGATCATTTTCTTCGACCGCCTGACCGGCGGCATGGACGAGCGCATGAACGGCAGTTGCGCCGGCGGCACGGGCGCGTTCATCGACCAGATGGCGACGCTTTTGGACGTGGACGTTTCCGAACTGGACCGGCTGAGCCTGCATTCCACGCGCATTTATCCCATCGCCTCCCGCTGCGGGGTATTCGCCAAAACGGATATACAGCCCCTGCTCAACCAGGGCGCGCGCAAGGAGGACGTGGCCATGAGCATCTTCCAGGCCATCGTCAACCAGACCATCGCCGGCCTTGCGCAGGGCAGAAAAATCGAAGGCCGGGTGCTGTTCCTCGGCGGGCCTCTGTACTACTGCCAGGGCCTGCGCCAGCGCTTCCGGGAAACGCTGCGCCTTACCGAGGAAAACGCCATGTTCCCCGAGTGGGGCCGTTTCGCCGTGGCGCGGGGCGCGGCCATGTTTGCAACGCGCGCGCCGGAGGCGTTCACCCTTTCCCAGTTGCGCGAAAAGCTGGCCACGGCCAAAGTTGTTTCCGGTGCGCAGACGCTGCCGCCCCTCTTTGCCGACGAAGCGGAGTACGCCGCCTTCGCCGGGCGGCACGCGCGCGCCTCAGTGCCCCGCGCCGACCTTGAAACGTATCGCGGCGGGGCTTATCTGGGCATCGACTGCGGCAGCACCACCACCAAACTGGCGCTGATATCCGAAAACAAAGAACTGCTTTACACCTACTACGCCTCCAACAACGGCGACCCGGTGGAGATCGTGCGCCGCGAACTGGGCGAGATCTACCGCCGCACGCAGGGCCGCGTGCAGATCCTGGGCAGCGCCGTTACCGGTTACGGCGAGGACCTCATCCGCCACGCCTTCCATGTGGACATCGGCGTGGTGGAGACCATCGCCCATTTCATGGCCGCGCGCCATTTCTGCCCGGACGTGGACTTCATACTCGACATCGGCGGGCAGGACATCAAGTGTTTCCGCATACGCAATGGGACCATCGACGGCATCATGCTCAACGAGGCCTGTTCCTCGGGCTGCGGCTCGTTCATCGAAACGTTCGCCAAGTCCATGAACATGGACGTTCGTTCCTTTGCCCGCAGGGGCCTGTTCGCCCGCGCGCCGGTCAACCTCGGCAGCCGCTGCACGGTGTTTATGAATTCCTCGGTCAAGCAGGCGCAGCGCGACGGCGCGACGGTAGAGGACATCTCCGCCGGGCTTTCCGTCAGCGTGGTCAAAAACGCCGTCTACAAGGTCATCCGCGCCGGCTCCGCCGAGGAACTGGGCAGCAACATCGTCGTGCAGGGCGGCACGTTCCACAACGACGCCATTTTGCGCGCTTTTGAGCGGGAGTTGGGGCGCGACGTCATCCGCCCGGACATCGCCGGCCTGATGGGCGCCTACGGCGCTGCGCTGCGCGCCATGCGGCTGAAAAAGTCCACCATCCTCCCGCCGGCGGATCTGGCGAAATTTTCGCACGCCTCGCGTCCGGCGGTGTGCAAGGGCTGCGAGAACCGCTGCAAATTGACGATCAACACCTTTGCCGACGGCGGGCGTTTTGTCTCCGGCAATCGCTGCGAGCGCGGCGCGGGCGGCAAAAAAGGCGAAGAGGAACTGCCCAACCTCTACAAATTCAAGCGCGAAACGCTGCTGAAAATGGAGGGCGGCGAGGCAAAGCGCGGGCGCATCGGCCTGCCCCTGGCGCTGGGCATGTACGAGCTTTTGCCGCTGTGGTCCGGCATCTTCCGCGCCCTGGGCTTCGAGGTGACGCTCTCGGGCATGTCCGACCGCGGCACCTATGAGGCGGGACAGTTCACCATTCCCTCGGACACGGCCTGCTACCCGGCCAAGATCATGCACGGGCATGTGGCGCGCCTGCTGGAAAAGGGCGTGGACGCCGTGTTTTACCCATGCCTTACGCAGAACTTCGACGAAGGCGATACGGACAACCACTTCAACTGCCCCGTGGTGGCCTATTATTCCGAGCTTCTGCGCGGCAACATGCCGGAACTGACGGAGGATAATTTTCTCTACCCGCACCTGGACATCTGCGACGAAAAGGGGTTGGCGGCGAACCTGGGCGCGGCGCTTTCCAGGCGTTTTGGCCGCATCCCCGCCCGCGAGATGCGCGCGGCGGTGAAAAAGGGCATGGCGGACTACCATGCCTACATGGCCTCGGTGCGTCAAAAGGGCGAAGAGGCGCTTGCCTGGGCGCGGGCGCACAATACGCGCGTCATGGTGCTGGCCGGGCGGCCCTACCACATCGACGCGGAGATCGGCCACGGCATCGACCAGTTGGCCACGTCGCTGGGGTTTGTCGTCGTCAGCGAGGACAGCGTCTATCACCTGGCCAAAACGCCCGAGGTGCATGTCCTCAACCAGTGGACGTACCACGCCCGCCTCTACCGCGCCGCCGCCTTCGTCGCCGCGCAGCCGGATGTGGAATTCGTGCAGCTCGTCTCCTTCGGATGCGGCGTGGACGCCATTACGACCGACGAGGCGCGCGCCATCCTCGAGCGCGCGGGAAAGTATTACACGCAGATCAAGATCGACGAGATCGCCAACCTGGGCGCGGTGAAAATCCGCCTGCGCAGCCTGCTTGGCGCCCTGGAGATGAAGTAAATGCAGAAAACCTATCAGCCCTTTACCGCCGAAATGAAGGCGGCGGGCTACACCATTCTCGTGCCCAATATGCTGCCGATGCACTTTCGGCTGCTTTTGCGCATCTTCGGCCACTACGGCTACAACATGGAGCTTTTGACGTCCACAGGGCCGCAGATCAGCGAAACGGGCCTCAAATATGTGCACAACGACACCTGCTATCCGGCCATTCTCGTCATCGGCCAGTTCCTCCACGCCATCCAGAGCGGCAAATACGACCCGCACAAGGTGGCGCTGATGCTCTTTCAAACCGGCGGCGGCTGCCGTGCCTCCAACTACATTTCGCTTCTGCGCAAGGCGCTTGAAAAGGCCGGCTACGGCTATATCCCGGTGATCTCCTTCAGCTTTGCGGGCATCGAGAAGCATTCCGGTTTTCGCCTGACGCCGATCATGATCTACCACATGCTCTATGCTGTGCTCTACGCCGACCTTCTCATGTCTCTGGTCAACCAGGTGCGGCCCTACGAGGTGCGCGCGGGCGAAAGCGAGGAACTGGCCGAGGCCTGGACAAACCGCCTCGCCGACGAACTGGCCGTGGCCAAGGGGCCGCAGGGCCGTCGCGCGCGGCGGAACATCGCCGCCATTCTCATGGACTTTGCCCGCGTTCCCCGGCGGCAGGAGACGCGCCTCAAGGTGGGCGTGGTCGGGGAAATCTATGTCAAATACTCGCCCCTGGGCAACAACAACCTGGAGGCGTTCCTGCTTGGCGAGGGGGCGGAGGTGGTTGTTCCGGGGCTGCTGGATTTCTGCATGTATTCGGTCTATTCCGTTTCCCGCACGCGCAAGATCGACATGCGCTGGCTGCTTTCGCACTTCAACGGCCTTGCCTACCGCTACCTGCGCGGCAAGCAGGCGATGCTCATTCGCCTGATGCGCGAACACGGCGCATTCGACCCGCCCACGCCCTTTGATCACACCGTTTCCCTGACGCGGGGCGTGATCGGCCTGGGGGTAAAAATGGGCGAGGGCTGGCTTCTGACCGCGGAGATGCTGGAACTGTATGAAAAGGGCGTGCACAACATCGTCTGCACCCAGCCCTTCGGATGTTTGCCCAACCACATCTGCGGCAAGGGCATGATGAAGCCCATTAAGGATCGCCATCCGGACATCAACATCGTCGCCATCGACTACGACGCCGGCGCCACCCGCGTCAATCAGGTCAACCGCCTCAAACTGATGCTGTCCAACGCGCGCATGAATCAGCGCGAGGCCGCGCCCGCGCAGAGCGCCTGAGCCTTCACGGCAAAAAAGCCCCCTCCGCCATGGCGGAGGGGGCTTCAGGATGTTGACAAAGTCAACAGACTGGCAGAGCGTTGAGAAAGCCTGCAAGCCAAGGAAGCAAACTTGCAGTCAAGAGAGCTTACATGGACGTAAGTGACCGCAGACTGCAAGCGCAGCTGACGCAGGAAGCAAAAATTGCCACTGATTTTCATTTTATCAGGGCAATTTTTGCGGTTGCGGGCTTTGGCGCGCCGGCGGCTCACTCCTCGCCGCCGTGCCACTGGAAATCGTCCTCCTTGTCGTTGAGGAGTTGCAGGGCCTTGAAAATCTCCTGCATTTTGGCGTCGGTTTTGGTAATCACGTCGGCGCAGTTGCGCAGTTCGTCCACGATAAAAGCCGGCACCTCGTCAGAGGATTTGTAGCGGATGCCGTGTTCCAACGTAGCCCAGAAGTCCATGGCCACGGTGCGTATCTGGATCTCTACGGGAATGAACACCTTGCCCTGGGAAAGATACACCGGCACGTCCACAACAATGTGCAGGCTGCGGTAGCCGTTGGGCTTGGGCTGCTTTATGTAATCCTTTTCAAAGATCAGGGAAATATCGTCCTGAGAAAGCAGAAGGCTGGCGATGAGGTAAATATCGTCCACATAGCAGCAGACCACGCGCACGCCGGCGATGTCGTGCAAATGCTTTTTGGCGCTGGTCATGGTCATGGGCTGGCCCATATCGCTGAGCTTTTTCATGATGCTCGGCAGCGTCTTGACACGGCTTTGAATGTGGTGGATGGGGTTGTGCTTGTGGCGAAACTGGAATTCCGTGTCCAGCGTTTCCAGCCGGGCGCGTATTTCGCGAATGGCACCCATGTAGATATTGTGCACTTGCTGATAGTTGCGAAATTCTTCGGCAAAGGCCGCATCCGCGTACTTTTTGCCGCCTTCCATTTGAAACTGCCTGAGCAGCATCAGGTTCTCGTCCATTGTCGCGTTCCTCCGTCGCTTGCTTTTCCGCGCCGACGCGCGGCGATTCAATGCCTGCCGAGCACATCCCAGGGCGTGAGCATGCCCAGAAGCGGCTCGTCCATGCGGCCGCTTTGGGTGATGAACACCGCCGCCAGACGGCTGTCGCGCTCGCCCGCGCTTTCAAAGGCGGCGCGCACGTCGGGATAGGTGGCCGAGGCGGGCAGAAATTCGTAGCGTTCGCCGCCGCCCTTGCGGCGGATCTCCAAAAGGGGGCCAAAATCGCGCACGCGGGTATCCTTCCCCACGCCGCCGTGTTCGAGCACATACGAAAACACGCAGCGCATGCCGAACACGCCTTCAACGCCGCCCTTGCCCACCACAGGCACATGCGAAAAGCCATGCTTTTCCATGCGGCGCATCACTTCCAGGGCGGGATCGCCTGCGTGGGCGCGCAAAACGCGCTCGCCGGGCGTGGCGTACAGAAGCGCCGGCTTGGGGCGCTCAACATAATCTATGATGGCGTACAGCGCGTCTACCATCGCCTTGGACGGCTCCGCCACCGGGCCGCCGGCGGGATCGGCGTTGTGCGTAAGCAGGTTGCGAAGTTCCCGGCACAGATCGAGTTGCGCGCGCACCGGTTCCGATTCCGGATCGGACAGATAGCGCATCACCACGCTGGAGGACCCGTTTTCCCCGGCGTATTTTCTTTCCAGCATGCCTTCCAGCACGCGATACATGCTCAAGAACGTTTCCGAGCGCATGACAGCCCGCCTTTCTTCCCCGGTAAATATCATAACACATTCCCAACGAAAAATCAACATGGAGGGGTCAGGCGAGGAAGTTGAGGCCGTCGCCTGTCTCGGGAACCTGGATATACGATTGCGGCACGTCGCCCACAAGAATGCTTTCCGCCATCAGCGCCGAGGTGTGCGCCGTAACCGTGCGCGCGCCCGAAGGCAACACGATGCGCACCGACGCCGTGGCCTCCAGGCTGATCTTGTGGCGGGTCTGGTTGATGCCGGCGGATTCAAACTCGGTGACAAACGCCGTTTTGACCGTGCCCACGGGCAGAATCTCAAACCGCAGGCGCGGCCCCTTTCCGGAAAATACGCCCGAGCCCAGCGCCGAGCCCAGCGGCAGGACGATGCCCTCGCCGGCCAGGGTGTCTATGTTCTCCTGCGCCGCGCCGGCGGCCTCGGAAGCGATGCGGTTCATCAAAATGGTGTTGGCCGAAAGCATGCTTGCCTCGCCCTCGGCGTCGTAGTGGACGTCTACAAAATCCGCATAGTCGAGCGACTGGTTCATCACTTCCTCCAGCGCCAGCGTGATCTGCTGCATGGCGCGCTGCTGCGCGCGCGCCTCTGCCAAGGCGATGAGCGTGGCGTTGATGTTGGAAAGCGCCGAAGCCGCGCCGAAACCCAGCGCCACAAGCGGGACAAGAGCGATCAACAGGCGCCGTCTGCGCCGTCGTTTTTCCACAGGCAACCTCTCCCAGCGTTTTTTCGTCTAAAGGGAAACGCCCCTCGCGGCATCATACGCGAACGCGCCGCGCCGGGTTCACGAAATTGACACGGAAAAACAGCGCACAGAACCAATTTGTGTGCTATAATAGGGTTGACGTGTCGGAACACGGCGATTTTCCTCGGAGGTCAAAATGGCAAAATACACGCTTTTTCATCCCAGAGACAGAGAAAACAACTTTGTCCTTTCCGTGGCCATGACCACGGTAAAAATGCTGTTTTTCGTGGTGCTGCTCATCGGCGTTGCGGCGATGGGGCTGGGCATCGGCGTGGGCAAGGCCTGGGTCGATACCTCCCCCGCGCTGGATCTGGAGACGCTGCACTCCCAGTCGCAGACCTCGTTTATCTACGACAAGTACGGCGAATTGATCACCGAATACAAAGGCTCGGAAAACCGCATTTACGTCGAACTGGACGAGGTGCCGCAAAACCTCATCGACGCCGTGGTCGCCATTGAGGACGCCCGCTTCTGGGAACACAACGGCATCGACATCAAGCGCATCGGCGGCGCGTTCGTTTCCACCTTCTTCCGCGGAGACGTTCAGGGCGGTTCGACGATCACCTGCCAGCTCATCAAACTGACGCTGCTTACCAGCGACCAGAACTTCCGCCGCAAGGTGCAGGAGGCCTACCTGGCCCTGCAGCTGGAGGACGCGCTTTCCAAGGAAGAAATCCTCGAAGAGTACCTGAACGTCATCTATCTGGGCGGCTCCAGCTACGGCGTTTGCATCGCCGCGCTGGACTACTTTGGCAAGGATTTGGACGAACTGACGCTGCGCGAATGCGCCACGCTGGCGGGCATGATCCGCAACCCCTACCGCTACCACCCGCGCCTGAACTACTATTCGCGCAACACGCCCGAGGAAACCGACGACCGCGCCGATTATGTGCTGCAGCTGATGCACGACCAGGGTTACATCACCGACGCGGAGTACCAGGCCGCGCTCAATGAAAAAATCACCGTACTGGAAAGCAGCAGCGCCGCCTCGAGCGAGATGTACGACAACGCCTACTACGTCGAATACGCCATTTACGACGTCATTACCAAAATGCTGCGCGTGGAGGGCAATCTGGAGGACAACTCCACCAACCGCGCCGCCATGCAGCGCAAATTGCGCACCGGCGGCTACCGCGTCTATACCTCTCTGGACCCGGCCGTGCAGGAGGCGGCGCAGCAGGCCGTTACCGAATGGAACGGCTATCCCAGCATGCGCTATTCCAACGACAAGATCAGCCGCCAGTCCCTCGGCGGCGGCGAATACCTGGAGGTCGTGCAGCCGCAGGCGGCGGCCACGGTCATCAACTATCGCACAGGCGAGATCGTCGCCATTGTCGGCGGTCGCGAGGAACCCGTGCAGCAGCTTCTGCGCAACCGCGCCTATCAGAACAACATGCCGGTGGGCTCGTCCATCAAGCCGCTGTCCATCTACGGGCCGGCGTTCGACCTGGGCAATTCCCCGGGTACGCCGGTGCTCAACCTGCCCATACCCATCCTCAACTGGCAAAGCGACAACCGATACCCCAACAACTACGGCGGCGGCGGCTTTACCGGCTCGGAATCCATGCGCTACGCCATGAACCGTTCGCACAACACGGCGGCGGCGCAGGCCCTGATGACCTATGTGGGGGTGGAAAACTCCGTGGCCTATCTTTTGCGCCTCGGCGTTGATCCCAACCACATCAACGCCAACGGCGCGGGCCTGGCGTTGGGCAGTTCCGGCCTGACAACGCTGGAAATGGCGGCGGGCTTCGGCGCCATCGGCAATCTGGGCGAATATCTGGAGCCTTACGCCTTCACGCGCGTGGAAAATTCCGACGGTTCCATCTATATCGACATTTCCCAGGTGCAAATCCGCCGCCAGGTGTTTAAGGAATCCACGGCGTGGATGCTGGTGGACGTGCTCAAGGGCTGCGTCACCTCCGGTTTGGGCACCGGTTCCCGCGCCAATTTCCAGGGCATGGAGATCGCCGGCAAAACCGGCACGAACTCCGACTACCGCGGCGTGACCTTCGCGGGCATGACGGGATACTACGCCGCCGCGGTGTGGATCGGCTCGGACGACTACCGTCCCCTTACCAGCGACGCCACCGGCGGCACCTACGCCGCGCCGCTGTGGGCGGAAGTGATGGAAACCGTACACCGCGTCACCGGTTGCACGCAAAACACGCCCATCCTCACCAAATCCGCGACCGCCGTGGGCCTGGTAACGGCGCAGTGCTGCGGCGTATCGGGCATGCGTCCCACGGCCGCCTGCGCCAACGACGTCAATGGCTACGGCATCAATACCGACTACTACCTCGCCGGCACCGAGCCGGATACGGACTGCAATATGCACCGCGCGCTCACCTTCTGCACAAGGAGCCGCCGCCTGGCCACCAGCCGCTGCTCTTCCACCACCGTGCGCGGCGTCATCTACATTCCCGCCGGCCACCCGCTGCGCATGGCGGACGACATGGGCGTGGTGCGCCAGTACTTCTACGGCGCTTCCACCGATGAAAACGAACCCGGCGTCGGCTACTGCACCTCCTGCGGTTAGCCCACGCGCGAAGCCTCGCCAAACGGCGGGGCGTTTGCATGCGAATAGCGTCCTCGACCCAGGCAAACGCGCGGCGCTCGCGCCGTTTGCCCGGCAAGTCCTTCTTCGGCGCGGCGGATGTGCCGCCTGACCAGCAGCAAAATCCTCTCCGCCATGGCCGCGCATACGCACGCCGACCTACGGCCAGGCGCGCCGTTCGCCAAAACTTCCACGTCCCGCCAAACGGCGGGGCGTTTGCATGCGGATAGCGCCCTCGACCCAGGCAAACGCGTGGCGCTCGCGCCGTTTGCCCGGCAAGTCCTTCTCCGGCGCGGCGGATGTGCCGCCTGACCGGAAGCAAAATCCTCTCCGCCACGGCCGCGCATACGCACGCCGGCCTATGGCCAGGCGCGCCGTTCGCCAAAACTTCCACGCCCCGGCAAACGCGCGGCGTTTGCATGTGGATAGCACCCTCGACCTCGGCAAACGCGCGGCGTTTGCGCCGTTTGCCCGGCAAGTCCTTCTCCGGCGCGGCGGATATGCCGCTTCAGTGGGGCAATGTTCCTTGCGCTGTGCAACGCCAGGCCCCTGTCACCGGCACATGCGCTCTATCTGCTCGGCCGCCTCGGCCGCGGACAGGCGCGACACATCCAGCGTCGGCAGGCCCATCTCTGCATACCGCGGCAGATAGGCCACGGCGCGCGCCACCACATCTTCAGCGCGCACGCCGGCAGCTATATCCCGCCTCAGCCGCTCCTCCAGCGCCGTCCGGGTGCAGACCAGCGCCAGGGGAAGCGTTTGCCACATCTGCGTATGCAGCCGGGCGAGAATGCCGTCCAGGATCTCCCGCTGCGGCATCACCCAGCAGAAAACGACGTTTTCAAACGCGCCGCAGGTAAGGAAATTGTCAAGCGAATGACAGATATTGTCGAGCACTACGCGCCTGGTGACGGGCGTAACGCGAAACGGGTGCATGTCCCAACACCAGTCCCCGTCCAAAAACGCGCAGTTTTCCAGCCGGTCGCGCAAGGCGCGGCCCACCGTGCTCTTGCCCACGCCCATGGGGCCGCACAGCAGAAAAAAGCTCTTCATGTCGCTCCCTCCATCCCCTTCTGCCGCGCCGGCTGCGCAAACAAAGCCGGACGAAGCGCCGTATTCCGGCGTCTCCGTCCGGCTTGCACGCCCGCCCGACGCTTACTGCCTGTCGGATTTTTCCTTGTTCAGCCAGACGATGTACTCCAACACGTTGCGGTCCGGATCCATGAAATACACCCAGCGCTCGGAGCCGGCGATCTCGTTCGGCCCGTCGAGAATGGGAATGCCGTTTTTGCGCAGCGTTTCCAGCACCGCGTCCATATCGTCGGTCTCGAAGCACAGGTGCGGGCAGTAGGGCCGTTCGGGCATGGCCGGCTCGTAGGCGACGCCGATGGTCTCGATCAGTTCCAGGCGCGCGCCGTTGTACTCCAAAAACACGCCGCGCTCGCCAAACTGCTGCGAATCGACCGTAAAGAGCATGCGAAAGCCCAGTTTCTCCGTGTAAAAGCGAATCGCGTTTTCCAAATTGGCCACGCGGAAGGCGCCGTGATCGTAGGCCATTGTTTTTCTTCCTTTATTCCCACTCGATGGTGGCCACGGGCTTGGGCGAAAGATCGTACACCACGCGGTTGCAGCCCTTGACCTCGGCGAGAATGCGATCGGTGATCTTCAGAAGCAGCGGCCAGGGCACCTGCTCGACGGTGGCGGTCATGGCGTCCACGGTGTTGACGGCGCGGAGGATGACCGGATATTCAAAGCAGCGCGCGTGGTCGCGCACGCCCACGGACTTGAAGTCCGGCACGGCGGTGAAATACTGCCAGACCTTGCCGGCCAGGCCGGCGTTTTGGAACTCTTCGCGAAGAATGGCGTCGCTTTCGCGCACGATCTCCAGCCGCTCGCGGGTGATGGCGCCCAGGCAGCGCACGCCCAGGCCGGGGCCGGGGAACGGCTGGCGATAGACCATGGAATCGGGCAGGCCCAGGGCCTTGCCCACGGCGCGCACCTCGTCCTTGAACAGGTACTTGAGCGGCTCGACCAGTTCGAACTTGAGGTCCTCCGGCAAGCCTCCGACATTGTGGTGCGCCTTGACCGCCTTCATGGTCTTGGTGCCGCTTTCGAGGATATCGGGGTAGATGGTGCCCTGGCCGAGCAGTTCGATGCCTTCGAGCTTGCGAGCCTCTTCCTCGAACACGCGGATGAACTCCGCGCCGATGATCTTGCGTTTCTGCTCGGGATCGCTGACGCCGGCCAGCTTATCGAGGAAGCGGTCTACCGCGTCCACATAAATGAGGTTTGCGCCCATCTCCTGGCGGAACACGCGCACGACCTGCTCCGGTTCGCCCTTGCGCAGAAGGCCATGGTTGACGTGCACGCAGGTGAGTTGATCGCCGACGGCCTTCAAAAGCAGCGCCGCCACCACTGAGGAATCCACGCCGCCGGACAGGGCCAGAAGCACCTTGCGGGAGCCGATTTGTTTTCTGATCTGCTCGACCTGATCGGCGATGAAATTCTCCATGTTCCAGTTGCGCTCGACGTTCAGGCCGTCGATAAAGGCTTCCAACGTCTTGCGCGGGTCCTCCGGCCAGGCGTTCAGGTCGGCGGGATGGCCTTCGCAGGCATAGTCCACGCTCAAAACCGGCAGGCCCAGATCGTAGATCGCGGGATCGACCTCCACCGGCACGCCGTCCACCACGCGGTTTTCGCCGCCGTTGAGGATGACGCCAGCCACGCCCGGCAGCGCCTTCAGGGCGGCGGGGGCGATGTCGTGGGGATGGATCTCGCTGTACACGCCCAGGGCGCGGATCTCACGGGCGATCTGAGCGCTCTGCGTGCTGCCCAGGTCCAGAATGGCGATCATGTTTTGGGTCATTGTCCATTACTCCTTTGCAAAGCCATGAGGATTTTGCGACTGCCAGCGCCAGGAATCGGCGCACATCTGGTCGAGATTGCGCCTGGCCTTCCAGTGCAGCAGGTTTTCCGCCTTGCCGACCTTGGCGTACACCGTAGGCGGATCGCCGGCGCGGCGCGGCGCGATCTCGTAGGGTACCTTGACGTGGTTGACGCGCTCGAAGGCGTTTACGATATCCAGCACGCTGTAGCCCTCGCCGGTGCCGAGGTTGAACGCCTCGCAGCCGGTGTGCTCCTTCGCATATTCGATGGCGGCGACATGGCCCTCGGCCAGATCGACGACATGGATGTAATCGCGCACGCCGGTGCCATCGGGCGTGGGGTAGTCGTTGCCGAACACATGCAATTCCTTGAGGCGGCCAAGCGCCGTCTGGGTGATGTAGGGCATGAGGTTGTTGGGAATGCCGTTGGGGTCCTCGCCGATCTTGCCGCTCTCGTGCGCGCCGATGGGGTTGAAATAGCGCAGAAGCACCACCGACCATTCCGGATCGGCCTTGGCGACGTCGCGAAGGATCTCCTCGCCCATGAACTTGGTCCAGCCATAGGGGTTGATGCAGCCCAGGGGCGATTCCTCGTCCACCGGCATGCCCGCGTCGGAGCGGTACACCGTGGCCGACGAAGAGAACACAAACCGCTTCACGCCATGCTTTTGCATGGCCGAAATCAGGCAAAGCATGCCGTCGAGGTTGTTGCGGTAGTACATCAGCGGCTTGGCGCAGGACTCGCCCACGGCCTTCAGCCCGGCAAAGTGGATGACGCAATCCACCTTGTTTTCGTCGAAGATGCGATCCAGCGCCGCCTCGTCGCAGACATTCGCCTCGTAAAAGGGGAACGTCTTGCCGGTGATCTCGCGCACGCGGTCCAGGCTTTCGGGGTGGCTGTTGACGTAGTTGTCCACCACCACTACGTCGTGCCCGCGGTTGAGCAATTCCACCAGGGTGTGCGTGCCGATGTAGCCGGCGCCGCCGGTGACCAGAATGTTCATCCTAACGCCTCCTTTGGTCGTTTATTTCCAGAGATGTTCGGGATATTCGCCGCTCGCCTTCTTGGCGGCGACGGCGGCGCGCACCGCCGCCATATCTTCCGGATAGGTAATGCCGAACCAGCGTTCCTGCGTGGAAAGCACGCGCACGCGCGCCCTGCCGGCGTGGATCAGTTCGTCCGGCGCACTGGGCAGATAGTACTCCGCCTTCAGGGGCGCGGCGGGCAGTTTCTCCGTCAGGAACCGGGCAAAACCGCGCTCCATTTCCGGCAGGATGGAGGAACGGAAGCCCCACAGGTTCATCGAAACCGTGGCGTCGGCCGGCAGAGAAACAAACGTTTTTCCGCCGTCCTCGGTATAGGCGGGCGCGCCGCCGCGCGCCTCGATGCGCGTGCGTTCGACAATCTGCGCAAGATACCCGTCCGGGCTCACCTGGCAGACGCCGCGCGAAACGGCGCCGTTTTCCGTCAGCGTATTGCTGAGCCGGTAGCCGACCATGGCGTGCTCGCAGGGATCGCCATCCGCGGCGAGAAAATCGCAAATGGCCGCGAATGCCGTGCGGCCGTAGAAATCGTCGGCGTTGATCACGGCAAAGGGGCCATCGACATATTTGCGCGCGCAAAGCACGGCGTGGCCCGTGCCCCAGGGCTTGATCCGCCCCTCGGGCGCGCGCAAGCCCGCGGGAAGCATATCAAGGCTCTGCGCGGCGTAGCGCATTTCCACATGATTCTCGACGCGCCGGCCGATGACCTCGCGAAATTCGCGCTCGTTCTCCGGCTTAACGACGCATACCACGCGGCCAAAACCCGCGCGCACGGCGTCGAAAATGGAAAAATCCATGATGACGTGGCCCGCTTCGTCCACAGGCGCGATCTGTTTAAGGCCGCCGTAGCGGCTGCCCAGGCCCGCCGCCATGATCACCAGCGTTGGTTTTTGCATTGGCAAACACCCTTTCCCTTCTGTTCCTCAACCCGGCATTTCTTATATTATATACGATTCTGACGGCCCGCGCCACAGGCAGCGTGATATTTAACAGATTGCATTGACATTTTTCACGCATATGCGTACAATGAACGTGGGATTACTGTTTCGGAGGCTGCGCATGGACGGCGAAATCGCGGTCATTGGTTCTGCAAACATGGATATTGGCGGCTATCCGGCCGCGCCGCTCACGGCGGGAGATTCAAACCCCGGCCGCGTGCGGATGTGCCTGGGCGGCGTGGGCTGCAACATCGCCCGCAACCTGGCGCTGCTGGGCGCAAAGGTACGCTTTGTCACGGCGCTGGGCGGCGATCTGTATGCGCGCGGCATCGCCGAAACGCTCCAGGGCATGGGCATCGACCTTTCCCTGAGCCTGCGCCTGCCCGAAGAGCATACCTCTACCTACCTGTTCATCGCCGATGAAAAGGGCGATATGGCGCTGGCGGTCAACGACATGGCCATCTACCGCCACCAGACGCCGGAATACTTCGCGCGCGTGCTGCCGGATCTGAACCGCTGCCGCGCGGTGCTTCTGGACGCGAATCTTTCCACGGAGGCGCTTTCCTTCCTGGCGGAGAATGTGCGCGCGCCGCTGTTTGCAGACGCGGTTTCGGCCGCCAAGGCTCCGCGGCTGCGCGGCGTTCTTCCCCGCCTGACGGCCTTCAAGCCCAACCGCATGGAAGCGGAACTGCTTTCGGGTGTGCGCATTGAAGATGCGCAAAGCGCCGTGCGCGCGGCCCGCGCGCTGCTGGACACCGGCCTTGAACGCGTGTTTATCACCCTCGGCCCGGGCGGAGCGCTGGCCGCCGACCGCGCGCAGGTCTGCCGCCTGCCCTCGCTGCTGCCGCATCTGACCAACGCGACCGGCGCGGGCGACGCCTTCACCGCCGCCATGGTCTGGGCCTGGCTGCGCGGCCTGGGGTTGCGGGAAAGCTGTCTGGCGGGGAACGCCGCCGCAGCCATCGCCGCCCAATCGGAGGAAACGGTCAATCCCGCAATGAGCGCAAAAGCGCTTCAAGAAAAGATGATGGAGGGACAACCATGAATCAATATCTGGATATCGCGCCGGAAGTGCGCAAGGCGCTGGACGAAGGCAAACCCGTCGTGGCCCTGGAATCGACGATCATCTCGCACGGCATGCCCTACCCGCAGAACGTGGAAACGGCGCTCAACGTGGAAAGGATCGTGCGCGAAAACGGCGCCGTTCCCGCCACCATCGCCATCCTCGGCGGCCGTCTCAAGGCCGGACTGGCCAGGGAGGAGATCGAACATCTCGGCAAGGCGGGCTACGCCGTCACCAAAGTCTCCCGTCGCGATCTGCCCGTGGTCGTCTCCCGGGGCATGGATGGCGCCACCACCGTGGCTACGACGATGATCATTGCCGCCATGGCCGGCATTCGCGTTTTCGCCACCGGCGGCGTGGGCGGCGTACACCGCGGCGCGGAAACGACCATGGATATTTCCGCCGACCTGGAAGAACTGGCCATGACGCCGGTGATGGTCGTGTGCGCGGGCGCAAAATCCATTCTCGACCTGGGGCTGACGCTGGAATACCTCGAAACCAAGGGCGTGCCGGTCATCGGCTACCAGACCGAGGAACTGCCCGCCTTCTACACGCGCACCAGCGGCTTCAAGGTGGATTACCGCCTCGATACGCCCGAGGAACTGGCCGCCGCCTTCCACGTCAAGGGCGAAATGGGGCTTCGCGGCGGCATGCTGGTGACCAACCCCATTCCCGAAGAATACTCCATGGATCCCGCCGAAATCAACGGCGTGATCGCCCGCGCGGTGGAAGAAGCGCGCGCCCTGGGCATCCACGGCAAGCAGACCACGCCGTTCCTGCTGGCGAAGATCAAGGACATCACCGGCGGCGACAGCCTGGCCGCGAACATCCAACTGGTCTACAACAACGCGGCGCTGGCGGCCCGCACCGCCGCGGCGCTGAGCGCGCTTGGCTAAGGGGCTTGCAAGGGCGGCGACGGCGCTGGACCGCCTGATCTTTCCCCGAACCGCCGCCTGTCAGGGCTGCGGCGACCTGTCCGGCTGCGACGGGGACTGGCTGTGCGCCGACTGCCGCGCGCGCCTGGCTTCGCGGTGGCGCGGCAACGTCCTGCACCGGCACGCGGCGCCGCTGGACGCGCTGGCCTGCGCCTATGCCTACGAACGGCCCGTGCCCGGACTGGTTCGCGCGCTGAAGTACGGCCCCGTAACCGTGCTGGCCGATTTTATGGCGCAAGACATGGCGCGCGCCTGCGCGCTCCTGCCCATCGCGCCAGACGTGCTGGTGGCGCCCGCGCCCATGCACCCGCGCCGTGAGCGCAAGCGCGGATACAATCAGGCGGCGCTGCTTTCCGCAGCCGTCGCCGCGCGCCTGAACCTTCCCCACGACGCGCGGGCGCTCTGCAAACTGCGCAATACGCGGCAGCAGGCGCGCCTCGGCCCCGTGGAGCGGCGAAGCAACCTCGAAGGCTCGGTCGGCGTGCCCGGCGACGTGCGCGCCCGGCGCATTTTGCTGGTGGACGACGTTTATACCACCGGCGCAACCATGTCCGTCTGCGCGCAGGCGCTCAAAGAGGCCGGCGCGGCATGCGTGTGGGCGCTCACCTACGCGCTCGCCGGCGGTCCGGACGCCGACGCATAGCCGCCGGCAACCCCGCTCCCCGGGCCAACCCCCGCCATCTTCCCTTTGCTTCGCGAACCACGGCGTTCGCCCTTCGCCGTCCCACAAACGGGACGGCGTTTGATTGTGCAATGCACCCGCATTGGGGGCGCGGAAAACCTGTCGTGACCGGAAAGGGGGTCAAACGCTTTTCCGGCAGGTGACGCATTGCCGAAAGCTGCGCGAGAAGAGCGATTGGCGCTTCTTCTGGGGCGGCGCGGCAAGCCTCTGGCGACTGTGGAAAGCGTCAAACGCTTTTCCGGCAGGGAGCGCGCGTTGCCGAAAGCTGCGTGAGGAGGGTGGATAGCGTCTCTTCTGGGCGGCGCGGCAAGCCTCTGGCGACCGTGGAAGCGTCAAACGCTTTTCCGGCAGATGGGCGCGCATTGCCGAAAGCTGCGTGAGGAGGGTGGATAGCGTTTTTTCCGGGCGGCGCGGCAAGCCTCTGGCGACTGCGGAAAGCGTCAAACGCTTTTCCGGCAGATGGGCGCGCGTTGTTGAAAACTGCGTAAAGATGGCGATTAGCGCTTCTATCGCCGCCCAAAAGATCTGATGCGCGGCGGCCATGCAGAACGCGCATCGCCGCCAACCCGCCATGATCCGATTTCGCATGCTGTCAGCAATCATGATTGTATCCTGCGGACTGGCGCCGGGCCTGTCCGTTCGCGCAAAAACGCCCCCGCATTCCCCCTTCCATCGCGGCGCGTCGCCGTCTGGCTTCACGCTGTTCGTCGCGCCTGCGCGGCCCTGGCCCGCCGCGCGATGGCCGCCTTCGCCGCATGCGCCATGATTTGCCTTTTCAAAAACCCTCTCATTCCCCCTTCCATCGCGGCGCGCCGCCGTCTGGCTTCGCGCTGTTCGTCGCGCCTGCGCGGCCCTGGCCCGCCGCGCGATGGCCGCCTTCGCCGTATGCGCCATGATCTGCCTTTTCAAAAACGCCCCCGCATTCCCCCTTCCTTCGCGGCGCGCCGAACCCAGGGGTACGACGCATGCGGGATGGCATTCGATTTGCGCCGCCCGCGCCGGCAGCATTCCTCGAATCCGCGCCTCTGCCTGACTGTGTGGCTTCTGCGCCGGCGTCGCCTCTATCGCCTCTGGCAATCGGCGCGTCCCACTGGCCGCAACAAGGCGGACGTTTGCACGGCGCACATTCCCTCAGGCATTTGCCATGCGCAAACGCCGCGACTGCGCGCCGGCAGTCCATTTGCGAAAACGACCGCAAAACCGAAAGGCCGTCCCGCGGCGAAAAGCTGCCGCGCGCAGGCGCAAGGCCCCGGACGCCTCCTTCTTCGCGTTTCGCAGCGCCGCCAGCGCATGTGACTTCAGTCCAGCCATGGCGCTTCCTCGTATCTGCATTGTTTCCAAAAACGCCTCCTGCGGCGGGCCGAACCCTGCCTGCCGCAAGATGGCGCGTAAAAAAGCGCCCATCCGCATGCGGATGGGCGCTTTGGCCTGTCGTTTAGGAAGCAGGCTGCGCTTCGTCGGAGAAGATATACTGCTGGAACTCATTGTCGGCAACGCCGTTCTCCGTCATGCCGGCCTGCGCCTGCGCATCGCGAATGGCATTGCCGGTCTTGCTGCCAAAGATGCCGTCGGCGCCGTCGTCCAGGTAGCCAAGCTCGATCAGGCGCTCCTGCAACGCCTTGACGTTGTCGCCGCGGGAACCGGAAGTAATTCTGTCATAGACGATCTCCGGTTCGGCGGTATCCAGTTTGAAATACACCGTATGCTCCTGGCCGCCCTGATAGTAGGAAACGACCATATACTGCATATTCTCCGCCGCGTCGTAGGCAAAGCGCTTGTAGACCTGCACGGTCTGCCCAGCCTCTACGGTGATATCGTACAGGCCGGAAATTTCGGCGTCCATGATCTGATAGCCGTCGTTTTGCGCGCCGGCCTCGTTTTCAAAGGCAATGTCGATGGCGTTCTGCGGCATAATGGCCGTCGCGCCGGTGAAACTGTCCACGCTGAAGGTGATCTCCGCGCCAGCTTCGGTGCCGGTGAGCTTGTACTTGTCGGAATAGCGCGAGGCAAAATACTCCGGCGTCAGATAGTTGTTGAGAGAAATGGAAATCTGCGCGGTATCGTATGTAGCGTCGGCGACGTTGGTGCGCGGCGAACCGTTGGGCAGGACCTCGGTTTCAAAGGTGAACACCTCGTCGAGCAGATAGGGATTGCCCTTGCTGCCCTTGGCATTGGCGTCCTGCGCGGCCGGCTGCGTCTGTTCGCCCTGGGTCGGCAGCGTAGAAATCGCCTGATCGTCCGGCGAAGGCGTAACGGTCAGAAGCACGTTTGCCTGCGTGGCGGTCGGCGCGGCGCTCGGCACGGCGTCCTGCGTGCCAATCTGGTCGATGACTTGCGCAAGAAGCTGGTTGGCGTCGTCCGTTTCAGGCGTCGGCGTAGCAACGGCTGTCGGCACGGGCGTGGGCGTCGGCGTAGCCGTGGGCTGGATGCCCACTTCTTCCGAGGAAAGGCCGAAATACTCGTTCATCGGAATCGGCGTGGGCGTGGGCACGGGCGTGGGCGTCGGCGTAGCGGTCGCCGGCGGCAGGGTGACGACGGGCGTCGCGACCGGCTCCGCAACGGCGCCGGGTTCGTCCTCGCCGCCGTTTGCGTCAGCCGCCAGCGGCGGATTTGTCGCCGTCACCGGCGTCGGAACCTCTACCCGAGTCGGAAACCACTGCTTGCAAGCGATGAAACCGAGCACCAGGCCAATGATCAACGCGATGAGGAAACACCAGCCGCACCGCTTGCGATACTTGGCCTTGATCTTGCGCTCGACTTTGCGAATCATCGCCGCGCGCGCCCTGTTATCCACAAAACCGCCCCCTTAAAGCGTAACTATACATTCTAATTATAGCCACAAACGCTCTGATTCGTCAAGGCCCGCCGCGCTTTTTAACGAAAGCGCAACCCCCGGCGCGGCCCTGCCTGTGTTTGACGCCTTCCGGGACAAAACGGTTGCGCGCGCGGGGAAATTTCTGTATAATTTCTGTATGCCTTGAAGGAGGGATATCGCATGCTTCTCGCCGGTCAAATCCAGCCTGGCAAGCGCGTCGGGCGCAAACTCGGCTTCCCCACGGCAAACATTTGCCCGGACGATCCCGGGCGATTGCCCGCGCAAAACGGCGTATACGCGGCGCGCATTTTCCTTGCGGACGGGCGCGTGCTGCCATGCGTGCTCAACAAAGGCCTCCACCCCACCCTGCCCGAAGGCGCGGCGACCGTAGAGGCGCATATTTTCGATTTTGACGAGGATATCTACGGCCAGCGCGTGCGCGTGGAATTTCTGCGCTTTTTGCGTCCGGAAACGCGCTTTGCCAACCCCGACGCGCTGCGCGAGCAAATCGCCCGCGACGAAGCGGAGGCCCGCGCCTGGTTCGCCCGCGAAGGCGGACAGGGAGGGCAGGACCATCCATAACCGGCGCGAGCCGGCGCTTCGCCGCCTGCATCGCCGGCATGAAAAAGGCGCGGCGCAGGCGGCGCCCGCCATGCAAGCAGGCCTCCGCTTTGCCGCGCGAACGGCCGCGCCATGCAGGGAGCGCGGCGCGTGGTTTGCCCGCCGCGCGAAACGGCTTCGCGCCGGAAGCGAGCCTGTGCCGCCGCCCTGCCATTCGCTCCCTGCCCGCGGCGGCACCCTTTAACGTTATGGAGGCATGAAATACGGATTCGGGATTCGCTCCCTGCCCGCGGCGGCCCCGCTGTCCTCGACCGTCACTCGTTCAAATACGGCATCCATTCGCTCCCTGCCCGCGGCGGCCCCGCTGGGCAGGAAAAGCATGCGGCGCAGCCGGTCGCATCTCTTCCGCCCGCGCGCCGTAGGCGCGCAGACGCGCGGGTTCCCCAAGGATAGTGCCGCTATTTTGTGTCCTTCGCATCGTATGCGTGCAGAAGCGCTGACGTCAATATAGACATACCGTCCGATAAGGCCTCCTTCGCGCCATACGCGCGTAGACGCGCTGGCTGGATTTCGGCTTCGCCGTCGATCCGGACGCCCTTCGCGCCATACGCGCGTAGACGCGCTCATCGTCAGGGACGCTGATAAAAATCTCCGATACCTTCGCGCCATACGCGCGTAGACGCGCTCTTCTGCGTCGTGTTCCCCGGCTCGTTGTCGGGCCTTCGCGCCATACGCGCGTAGACGCGCTACATTTTTCTATGGTTCATCCTCAGCCTGCTGCCTCCTCACGCCGTGCGCGTGCAGACGCGCTGCATATCATCAAACTTGCCTCCGTACATGGCGGTCCTCACGCCGTGCGCGCGCAGACGCGCTGGGCAAAATCTATTTCGGAAAGCTGTTCGTCAATGCCTCACGCCGTGCGCGCGCAGACGCGCTGGCGGGGCTGAGGGCACGGTTTCCGTCGATGCGTCCCTCGCGCCGTATGCGCGCAGATGCGCTTATCCGCTTGCCGAAACCGCCGCCGAAAAATGCCCTCACGCCGTGGACGTGCAGACGCGCTTATCCGACACGCCGTCTGTCATTATCTTCCGCCCCCCTCGCGCCGTGCGCGTGCAGACGCGCCATTGCCGCCATAGGGCACGTCAAAGCGGCACAACTCTCGCGCCGAATGCGCACGGGCGTGCTTTCCCGGCGCTTCTGTGCCCCCTGACCGGCGAAACGCATTTTAGACTTCGGTCTGTTTTCTCTTTTCCGAACAAACTTTAGTCTTTATTTTGGGGGGCTTCCGCACTTTTGCGCGCGGCGGAAAGCGCGGCCTTCTGCGCATTTTCGGCCAGGATCTGTTTGAGGGCGTTTTCCCGGGTAATGCCCGCAAAGCGCAGTTCGCGGGCGCGGGCAAGCATTTCCTGAAAGTCCTCGCCCGGCGCAAGGCCGGCGTCGATCAGGTCGCGCCCGGTCACCATCGGCATTGCGGCGGCCTCCCGCCAGTCCTCCAGGCGTTCCAGCAAAAAGCGCTCCTGGCGCTCGTCGTAGGGCTGGCCGCGCGTGCCCGCGGCGTCGGCATGCGCCAGGAGGATCAGATCCTCCGGGCACACGGAAGCATCGAACAGCAGGCGCGTTTTTTTCTTTTTGGAATTGCTCATGGCCATGGCGTTGGGGCGCATGTGGTTCGCCACCATATCGGTCACATAGCGGATCAACCGCGCGTTGTCGGTCAGGCGGCGCATCTGCCGCTCGGCCAACGGCTGGCCCGTAACGGCGTGCATATGCGAGGTGATGCGCCCGTCCGCCTCCACGCGCGTGGCGTTCGCCTTGCCCAGGTCGTGACACAGCGCCGCCAGCATGAAAAACAGCGGCTCCTTCGCCCGCGGCCGCAGCTTCGCCGCCTGATCCAGCACCAGCATGGTATGACGGTAGACGTCGCCCTCGGGATGGTACCTGGGGTTTTGCGCCACGCCGCGCAGGGCGTCGATCTCCGGGAAAAATTCCGGAAGATGGTCTGTTTTTTCCAGAGCATCAAAAAAGACCGAGGGCTGTTCCGCCTTAAGCAGCGCCTTGCACATCTCTTCAAACACGCGCTCGCGCGAAAGCGCGCGCACGTCCATGCCGCGACACAATTCCACCGTCTCCGGCGCGAGCGCGAAACCGAAGCGCGCGGCGAACTGGGCGGCGCGGAACACGCGCAGCGCGTCCTCCGGAAACGTATCGGCCGCGACATGGCGCAAAACGCCCGCCTCCAGATCGCGCAACCCGCCCCAGGGATCGAGGACCTCGCCGGTAAGCACGTCCATCAGCATGGCGTTGATGGTAAAATCGCGGCGGCGGCTGGCTTCGCGCGTGGAAAGATATGGGTCTACGCGCACGTCGAAATCCGTATGCCGCTCGCCCGTGCGCGATTCGCGGCGCGGCATGGCCACGTCCAGGTTCGTATGCCGCAGGGTGAGCACGCCGAAAGACGCGCCCTTTTCCAAAACATCGCCCAGCGCGGAGAGAATCTGCCGCAGGCGCGCGGGCGCTATGCCATAGACCTCCACGTCGATATCCTTCGTTTCGACGCCCATGCGGCGGTCGCGCACAAAGCCGCCGACGTAATACACGCGCCCGCCCTCGCGAGCGACCTCCGCCGCCAGGCGGAGCGCCAGTTCCGTTTCCCGCATCGCAACCCCACCCCGAATATTCCAGAAATAAAAAAACCTCCCGGACACCCGAGAGGTGTTTGGCGATCCGGAAGGGGCTCGAACCCTCGACCTCCAGCGTGACAGGCTGGCATTCTAACCAACTGAACTACCGGACCAAGCGCTTATGGTGGGCCTTCAGGGACTTGAACCCCGGACCGATCGGTTATGAGCCGACTGCTCTAACCAACTGAGCTAAAGGCCCTGAACCGGATAAACGCATAAAAAATGGCGACCTCTACGGGACTCGAACCCGTGTTACCGCCGTGAAAGGGCGGTGTCTTAACCGCTTGACCAAGAGGTCGCAAAATATGGTCGGGGTGACAGGATTTGAACCTGCGGCCCCATGCTCCCAAAGCACGTGCGCTACCGAACTGCGCTACACCCCGCCAGCAGCGTATGCCTCGCAAGCGACGTAAGCTATTATAACATTTTCCCGGCGCTTTGTCAAGCGTCCGCTTTGAAAAAAACAGATGTAGCTTTGGCGAATATTTGAAGAAACCCGCGGCAGAATCCCTTTTACGCATATTTGACGCGATTTTGGTTGACAACGGCGCGCGCGTGTTATGATGCGCACGTTTAAAACCTCGTGTGGATTTTTCCAGTCGCGCAAGACTCTTTTCGCCACGCAATTGTTCGCAGTTGCGTGGCTTTTTTGCGCGCGAACGCACAAATGGGAGGCTGAGCAATGGACGACCGTTTCATGAAGGAAAGACCCGTATTCCCGCTTTTGATCTCCATGGCGTTGCCGATGGTGATCTCCATGCTGGTCAACTCGCTTTACAACATCGTCGATAGTTACTTCGTCGCCCGCATCAGCGAGGAGGCCATGACCGCGCTTTCCCTGGTGTTTCCCATTCAGAACCTCATCAACGCCGTCACCATCGGCTTTGGCATCGGCGTCAATGCGGTGATCGCCTATCACCTGGGCGCGAACGAACTGGAGCGCGCCGATCGCGCCGCCTCGCAGGGGCTGACGCTGTCGCTGATTCACGGCCTGGTCCTGGCCGGGGCCTGCATTTTCCTCATGCCCCGTTTTTTGCCGCTGTTCACCAGTTCGGCCAGCGTCGTCGATCTGGGCGTACGCTATGCCACGGTGGCCTTTGCCTTTGCGCCGGTCATTTCCTTTAGCATGTTGTACGAAAAGCTCTTTCAGGCCGTGGGCAGCATGCGCCTTACGATGGTCGCCATGCTCTGCGGTTGCGTGGCGAACATCGTTCTGGACCCGATGATGATCTACGGCATCGGTCCCTTCCCGCAAATGGGCATCGAAGGGGCGGCGCTGGCCACGGGCATCGGCCAGACGCTTTCGCTGGCGATCTACCTGGTCGCCTACAAAAAGCGGCCGCTGCGCGTGCGCATCCGCCGCAAATACCTGATTCCCCAGGCCAAAATGACGCGCCGCCTGTATGCCGTGGGCATTCCCGCGACGTTGAACCTTGCCCTGCCCTCTTTCCTTGTTTCCGCGCTGAACGCCATCCTCGCGCCTTTTGGCGAGGCCTACATTCTGGCGCTGGGCGTCTATTACAAATTGCAGACCTTTCTCTACCTCACCGCCAACGGCATCGTGCAGGGCATGCGCCCCCTGATCGGCTACAACTACGGCGCGGGCGAACACGCGCGCGTCAAGCGCATTTACGATCTTGTGCTGCTGATGTGCGCCGTCATCATGCTGGCGGGCACGGCCCTCTTCCTTGCCGTCCCCGAATGGCTGATGGGCCTGTTTGCCGACGCGGCGGCGACCATCGAGGCGGGCGCGACGGCGCTGCGCATCATCAGCGCGGGCTTCATCGTTTCGGCGATATCGGTCGCCTCTTCGGGCGCGCTCGAAGGGCTGGGCATGGGCGCGCCTTCTCTGGTCATTTCCCTGTTCCGCTATACGGTGGTCATCATTCCCGTGGCCTACGTCCTCAGCCGCTTTTTCGGCGTTTACGGCGTTTGGAACGCCTTCTGGATTTCCGAGGCGATCGCCGCCGTTGTCTCCATCGCGGTTTACCGGCGCTGCGTAACCTCCAAGGCGCCGAAGGCCGCCGGGACTTAGCGCCTACGGCCGCGCGCAAAAGGCGCCCCCGGGCTTTGGCGCCCGTTCACGCCGCCGCTTTGGGGCGCAAATCCGCCGGTTTCCAGCGCCCGCGCAGATAGCGGATAAGGTAAAGCGCGCCGCGAACGGTGTTCTCCGCCACCATACATGTCCACACGGCGTTCAACCCCTGATGGAAAAGGCGCAGCACCAGCACCGTGCCGGCGATGCGCACCAGCCACATGGTCGCCGTGGTGATCACAAAGGGAATCGCCGTATCGCCCGCGCCCTGCAGCATGCCCTCCACGCCGATGGCGATGCCAAAAATCGGCTCGGAAAGCGCCACCAGGCGCAAAACCGACACGCCCTGCGCCGCCACCAGCGCGTCGGGCGTAAAAATGCGCATCACCTGCGGGGCGAACGCAAAGAGCAGGCCTCCGGTAACGGTCATCAGAACGAGCGTAACGACGATCGTGCTGCGGCCGACCATGTCCAGTTTGCGGGCGTCCTTTTCGCCCAGGGCGTTGCCGGTGAGCGTGGCCGCGGCGGTATTGACGCCCAGCGCAGGAATGTAAAAGGCCTGCTCGGCTGTGAGAGCGATCGAATGCGCGGCCAGGCTGACCGTGCCCAGCGTCGCCACCAGCGCGGCGAATACCACATGCCCCGCCGAAGTGGTCAGGCGCGCCAGCGCCACGGGCGCGGCGATGCGCAGGCAGTTCCGCATCGCCGCGCCGTTGGGCCGCATCATGCCTCCGCGCGGCGAAACGGCGGGGTTTTTCCACATGGCGCGGGCGATGAGCACGCCGCCGAGCACATAGGAAATCGCCGTGGCGATGGCCGCGCCACGCACGCCCAGGCCCGCGCCGGGCACGGTGAAGGTCAATCCCAGCAGGCGCATTTCGCGCGTGGCGTAAATCAGCAGAAAGTTCAGCACCACGTTGAGGGCGTTCATCGCCAGGTTCGCCAGCATGGGCGTGCGCGTGTCTCCCGCCGCGCGCAGTACGGAACCAAAAACGATCGAAGCGGCGCGAAAGAGCATCGGCGTGCAGATAATGCCGAAATATGCCGCGGCATCGGCGCGGATCTCCTCCTCGCCGTTGAGCCATCCCGGCAGCGCCGGCGTCGCCAGCAGCGTTAGAACGCACATCGCCGCGCCGGCGGCCAGGGCGATCAGCACGGACTGTCCGGCCGTTTCCCGGGCCGTGCGTCCGTCCTTCGCGCCCAGCGCCCGCGAAATGACCGCCAACGCGCCGACGCCGGCGGCGAAAAAAATACCGTTGACCAGCCATGTCACCGAACCGGTCAGCCCCACGGCGGCGGAGGCCTGCGCGCCCAGCGCGCCGACCATGGCCGTATCCACATACTGCACCAGCGTCTGCATGGCGTTTTCCAGCATCACCGGCCAGGACAGGGCCAGAAGCGCCGCCGTCAACGGCCGGTATTCGCGCAGTTTCGCGCGCAGGGAGAATCGCAAATCCATCTCTTCCTTTGCAAACCGTATCCCCATCATTGTAACCGCTTTTTCCGAACGGCGCAAGTAAAAAACACGCGCGGCGCATATGCAGATTAAACTGCGCCCTCACAATGCGGGCGGAATCATGCGGCGCGGACGTGCGTCTTTGCGCCCCGCGGCAACGCAAAAGGCGCGGCGTTTTCGTTTCACGCAGGGCTTTCCATTGGCGCATTTCGCTTGATCCATCCCCAAACGCCCTTCCCGCTCCGCGCGGGGCATGCCGAACCGCAGCCTGCCCCGCGCCTCTGCCGTCCGCGCGGGGCGTTCCGCCTCGCCGCATTTCCCTGCCGCGATCCGGATTTTTCCGCCCCGCGCGAAACCATTCTATATTTTCAGCACCAGCGCCCGCCCCTGGCGGATGATATCCGTGCCGCCGTTCATCGCGCGAACGTCCTCGACGCTGACGTTATAGCGCTTGCCGATCGACCACACGTCGTCTCCGTCGCACGGCCAGAACAGCACGATGCCGGGCCGTTTTTTCACGTCCTCGCCCTCCTGCGCGTCGCTGAGCAGGGTATAGCGGCGCGTCACGCGCGTTTCGGCGCCGACGTTGAGCACGCAACGCAGTTCCAACCGGTCGCTCATCAGGGCGTTCGCCTCGGCGGAGGCGGCTTCGACCGTCACCCAGGAGGTATCGTCCAATTCGCCCTGTACGCTCACGGAAAAAGGCATTTCGCTTTGCGCCGAAGCCACGCGGTCGGACCCGCCGGGCATGTAGAGCACCGTCGCCTCCAGCACGCCGTCGATGGTCGTCCTGCCCGCGTCCACGCCCCAGCCGCCGACCACGGGCCGCACGCGCACGGCCAACACCGTGCCCGCCCCGGGGGCGTTTTCGGGCAGGAGCAGCGTTCCATGAAAGGCCTCGGAAGCCTGCGCGCGCTCGATGGCCACGCAGGGTTCGATCGTCTGCGTTTCAACCTGCAAAGACGGCCCGCGCGTGGTATAGGCGTCTGCCAGCGCCGCAACCTCGCTGGAGGCGATGGCCTTGACCGAAACGGCCACTTCGGCCTCGATGCGCATCTGTGCGTCCTCGTCCTCCTCGCTTTCCTCCACGCGCGTGTCCAGGCGCTGGACGCGCGCGGTGGCGTAGACGTTTTCGCACAGCCAGTCCGGCATTTCCACCAGGCGTTCGAACGTAAGCGGCACCTTGATCAGCGCTACGGGCCGGCCGGCCACGGCGCTGCCGATGAGGGCCTCGACATAAATTCTGCCGCGCACCGTTACGCCGCCAAGGTCCGCGCTCACGCCCTCAACGGTCACGGTCGCCCAGTCCATCAGCGCCGTGCGCGCCTCCAGGGCCGCGGGAAGATCGACGCTTTCGCTCACCAGCGTTTCCACGCCCGCCTCGGCCGCCAGGCGCACCGAGCGGACGCTTTCCTCCTCCGTTTGCAGCGTTTCCGCGCCTTCGATGCCGGAGACGACCTCCGTCGGCGCCAGGCGCCACAACTGCAGTTTCAGCCCTACGCTGACCAGGAACACCATATGGCCGTTTTCATATTTCGCCTCTACATGTTCCACCTCGCCCGCCACGCGGCAGGGCATATCGCGCGCCGCGCCGGGCAGTTCGAAAGCATGGTTGAGCTGCGCCTGCGCCGTCAGAGAGCGCAGCGTCGCCTCGCCGCCCTGGCGGTACACGGCCTGGCAGTGCGCCGTGCCCTCCAGCACCACGCGGCCCTCCTGTACGTCCACCTGGCCGATGACCAGGCTGGCCTCGCTCATCAGCGTTTCAATCGCGTCCCGGCCCGCGCCGGGCACGATCGCCTCCGCGCGCAGCAGCGCCTGTCCCTGCCGCGAGCCTACCAGTTCCTCGATCTCCAGCGTTTGCCTGAGCACGCTTATCGCCATAAAAAAACCTCCCCCACCACATTCGCTCGTTGATGCTTATGCGTTGAGGAGGCCGCGCATGCGCGCCGGCGGTGAGATTTTACATGCCGCGCACAAACGCCGCCGTGTGCGCCGCGTTTAGTATACCAATTGGCAGCTTTGCCGAATGTTCAGGGCATTGAAATAGGCGTTTTCCAGCGGGATCCACTCCGTTTGGAAGCGCCGCAGCATCGCCTCGCCGCTGCGCAGGCGGATGCGCTCTTCCTGCGCGGCCGCGTCGATGGAGAGGAACACGCGCAGATCGTAGGCGTCGCGCAGGGCAGGGTGCAGGCTGTACACGCCCTCGACGATCTCCACCGCGCGCGGCCAAACCGCGACCGGCGCGGCCAGCCTGCCCTCGCGGCAACGCCAGGGGCGGTAGGAAAACGCCGTTCCCAGGCGCGAGAGTACCTCGCCACGGAAGCGCTCCCAGTCCACGTTTCCGCCCGGCTCGGCAAGGCGCGCGGGCGTTTTGCGTTCCGCCGGCAGAAAAAAGTCGTCCATATGATAGAGATTTCCCCCGTACGCCGCCGCCAGCAGCGCGCCCAGCGTGGATTTTCCCGCGCCGCTGTTGCCGTCGATGGCCACGCGCGCGCCGCCCTTGCCCTTAACAAGTTCGTCCACCGCCTGAAACAGGGCCAGGAAACGCTCCGCCGCCGCGGGAACGAGGCGATAGGCGGGATGATAGAGCGCGCGATAGGCCGGCGAATGCGATATGGCCGGGTACCCCGCCGCGCGCCAGGCGTCGATCTCCGCCGCCAGCAGAGCTTCGTCCAGGCCCAGACGCGCGGCGTTCGCGCGCAGGATTTCCAGCTTTTCCTCCAGCCCCGCAACGCTGCCCCGCGGCGCGCAGGCGCAGGAAAACAGGCCGCAGACCGTTTCCGGCCGCAAGCGCAGCGCGGGCAGGGCGCGCAGGTTCAGCCGCAGCAAACCGCCGCCCACGCGCGCAAAGGGAGCGTCCGCCCCCGCGCCGCAGGCTGCGATCTCCCCGCGCAGCCGCTCGAGCGCTTCCGATGGCTCACAGGCCATGTGGCCGCCGCCAAATTCGCTCTGATACAGCAGTTTGCAGTAATCGCGCGCCTCCGCGCCGGGATGGCGCGCGCGTTCCTCCAGAAGAATCTCCAGCATGTTCTTCTCCCGCATTTGCATTGTCTTTCCCGCCTCTGCGGACGGGTGGGTTCGTTCGGAAAGCGGGCCTGCCGCCGCGCTTCCGCAGCCGCCGACGGCGAAGCGACGCCGCGCCGGGCGAAAAGCCTTCGCGCCCGCCGCGCAGGTATCGTCCTCATTCTCGCCCGCGCGCTTTCCCGCCCTGCGTCGGGCGATCTTTTGTACCGCCTGTCCGCGCGCACCCGTGGGCAAACGCCGCGGCCCAACCTTTGGCGCGGGCAGGCCGTCCCGACCGCGAACATTCAAAGCCGGCAGAATTGCGCCCGGGAGAGCGCCGGCCGACGCGGGCTCTCCGGCGGAACGGAGCGTTTCGCGCATGCGTCCTTTGCCATGGTAACGCCATCTTCCGGGCTTGTCAAGCCCGGATTCCACTCCGCTCGCGGCCCTTTGAGGGCGCGAAAAGGACCGCCCGAAAATGGGCGGCCCTGTCCGGAACGCGCGCGGCGCGGCAGACGCCTTTCAGCCGGGGACAACGCCCCTTGCCCGAGCGCGCGCGAAAACGCCAAGGTCTGCACGCAGGAAGTCCGACGCGAGGCGCCCCTCGTCCGAGCGCGCGCGAAAACGCCTCCTGCGCGACCTGGTTCAAATGGTCTACGTCCCCCCGTCCGAACGCGCGCAAACGCCGTTTGCTGAAAAGGGGCGGCGGCGCGGGCATTCCGCGCTTTTTCCACAGGCGCGGTTTTCTGCGCCGGAACGCGCGCGTTTCCGCGCGCCCCGCGGCCGCTCAGCCGCCGATCAACCCCAGGGAAATCAGCAGTTCGTGGGTGACGGTGCCGGTGACGGTCAGGCCGTTATCCGTTTGATACTCCGTGATCGCCGCCCCGGTGTTCTTTCCCGCGATGCCGTCGGGCGTGCCGCATTCGTAGCCGGCCGCGTTGAGCGCGGTCTGAACGCTCTTGACGGTCTCTTTGCCGGTATACTCCTTCAGCGGGCTGATCGTGCTTGCGTAGGCCTCGGCAAAGCCGTGCGTATCCACAGTGAAGTTGAAGCTGTCCGCGCCCTCCTCGGCGATGATGGAGACTTTCAGAACCTGATCCTGCAGGAAAAGGGCGAGAACCTCGTCGTAATCATCCTCGTTGAGGTCATCCAGGCTGTAAATGCGGTCATACACGCTCCTGTCGTCCACAACTCTGAGATAGGGGTCGTTTACAAACATGAAGCCGTAGAAGACGTGCTCGTCGCCGTTTTCGTCCTTGATGCTGACGGTATAGGTCTCGTCGTAACGGGAATAGACGTTGCGGTACAGCATGTCCGTGTTCTGATACTGATAGAACCAGAAGCTGAAGCCGTATTCATCCATCAGCGCCTCCGCCCAAAGGGGAGAATTGTAAGCGGCGGTATTGCTGAACGTGCCCTCAAAATGCTGGACGTTGGTGATAACGTAGGAACCTTCAATGGGGTCTCCAAACGCGTCGCTATACTGGCCCAACGTCCACTGGGAGGCCTCCGCCGTTTCTGCATCCGCGGTTTCCCCGGCCGCCGGTTCCTCCGTCGCGGAATCGCCAAAGGCCGTGTGGTAAGCGTCGGAAAAGCCCGCCATATCGGCGGTGAAGCGCACGCCCCAGGCGCCGTTCCTGGCTTCAACGTCAAACTCCAGCACCTGATCCGTCAAAAGCAGCGCGAGCACTTCGCCGCAGTTCTCCCTGCTGCGGTCGCCGTATTCCACGATGGTGTCGAAAGCCTCCTCGCTGTCAAAGAACTGTACCTGCGTGTCCTGGTCTCGCCAGTGCCCGTAGAACAGGTGTTCTTCGCCGCTTTCATCGGTCACGCGCACGTCGAAGTCCTCTTCGCTGCCGGTGCTGTTTTGCAGAGTTGCGTTGCTTTCATTTAACACGTTGCACGCGATGTAGAAATAGGAGTTTCCATCAACCGCGCCAAAGGACCACATCTGCACTCCCTGCAAATCGCCAAGTGCTTCCGGAAAAACCTCCCCCGGAAAAAGGGAGCTTTTAGATGTGCAGACGCCTCCCAGCGTCATACCGGCGCTGGTCGTTGGCACAACGGTCTCCCAGGTGACCTCGGCATACGCGGCGCCGCCTGCCAGCAATGCGAATGTCAACAGAACGCAAATACAACGGATTGCCTTTTTCACGATATTTCCTCCTGTCGTAGTATCCCGTCGCTTGGAATCCGGCCGTCTGAGGAAAACGGTCGCGTCGGTCCCGGCCGTTCAAACCGCGCCTCCTGCCCGCAAGCGGACTCTTCGAGCGCCCCCCTTCATTGCTCAATGTTTCCATTATTCTACCCCCCCCCGCGAAAATTTTATATTGATTTTAAATTGTGTATATGTAAATACATGCAATTCCCCCAAAGATTTTTCGAAAACGTTCCCAAAACAGGCGACCGCTTCCTTCCGCGCTCCCGTGGAGTTTCCGGCCCCCGCGGCACGCGCGGAAAACAACGCGTTTCTTTTCCGTCTCCGCCCCGGCGGTCTGCCGCGCGTTGCGCCGCCCCGCAAACAGGGCCTGCCATCGTGCCACGGGGTTTCCTGCGGGCGCTGGCAATCTCTGGAACGACTGGAAGTTTATGGAATTTGTACAATATTGATTGACATTTATTGCCCAATTTGTTACAATTCAGTCGAAATATATTTCAATTTGATGACAAAGGAGTTGTAAAACGCATGAAACGCACGCTGGTTCTTCTGCTGATTGCCTTGCTTTGTCTGGCCCTGTGCGCGCCGGGGGCGTTGGCCGCCCCATCGCTGTGGGCGCGGATGGAGGATGGCGGTCTTGTCGCATCCTGGACGGCCTGCAACTGCGCGCAGGCTGCCCTGACCGTCTACCGCGAGGATTGGCCCATCCTGGCCGCCTGTGTGAGCGGCGCGGACGGATGCTTCCGCGTGCCTGCGGGCTATACGCAGGCGGCGGGGCGCTACGCGGTCCAACTGCGCTGCGCGCACGGCTGCGCCCGCGCGGAGGTGGAAAGCGCCGTTTCGGCGACCCCCGCGCCGACCGAAGAAGCCGCCCAAACGCCGCGCCCGCAGCCCAGTTCGACCCCCGCGCCCACAAAAAGCCCCACGCAAACCGCGCGCCCGCAGCCCTCTTCGCCCGCCCCCGCGCCGACGCAGTCCTCCGGCCAGGAACGACCCGCGCTTGCCGAGGAGGTCGTCCGCCAGGTGAATCAGGAGCGCGCCGCGCGCGGCCTGAGCGCGTTGGCGGTCGATGCCGAACTTACGCGCGCCGCCGCCGTTCGCGCCCGGGAGATCGCCGGACAGTTCAGCCATACGCGGCCGGACGGCAGCAACTGGTCCACGGTTTCCGACGCCGCCAGCGGCGAAAACATCGCCCGCGGCCACGACAGCGTCGATCGCGTCATGGCTGCATGGATGAGTTCCCAGGGCCACCGGGACAACATCCTGCGCGCGGGATACTCGCGCATCGGCGTTTGCGCCTTCCTGGCCGACGGCATCCTCCACTGGGTGCAGCTCTTTGGCGTCTGACGCGTTTTCGCCATAAAAAAAGCGGCGGACAAGCGCGTCCCCTCAAAGGAGCGCTATTCCGCCGTAATGAACGGCCGTATATCCTCCAGTTTTCCCTCGCCGATCCCTTCGACGGCGTCGAGCGCCTCCACGGAGGGGAACGGCCCGTTTTCGGCGCGATAATCGAGAATGCGCTCGGCCAGCACCTCGCCGATGCCCGGCAGCGTTTCAAACGCCTCCGCGTCGGCGACGTTGATATTGATCAGGTAACCGCCGCGCTCGATCGGCGCGTTTTCGACCGTGGCGATGGGCAGAACCCGTTCCGCGGCGCGAAACTGGCCGCGATGCGTCCACACGCACAGAAGCGCGAAAGCCGCCGTCGCCGCAATGAGCACCCATCTGTCCGCTCTGCGCATAGGCATCCCCCCGTTTCATCCTACCACAGGCGCGCCCCGCGGTCAAGCGCGCAGGGAGATGTGTGTGAAATTCGGGAAAATATGTAAAACATGGTTGCCTTTGCGGAAAAACCGTGGTATAATACTCTGGCAGTTTGCTTTACGATCGTATAGGAGGAGTTCCATGACCGCGTTGACCATCATTCTCAATATTGTTCTGATTCTCATATCCATCGTGCTGATCGTCGCTGTCCTCATGCAGCAGGGGCAGCGCCAGGGACTTGGGGCTATCGGCGGCGGCGCGGAAACCTTCTTTGGAAAGAACAAGGCCAAGAGCTACGAAGGCAAAATGGCGAAGATCACCAAGATCGCCGCGGTCATCTTCATCGTCGCCGCCATTGCCACGGTGTTCATCACTTCGCACCAGGCCGCGCAGGAGGCGGACTCGGCCACGGATACCACTTACACCGCTGAAGAACTCGAACACGACCACGACGGCGACGGCATCCCGGATCACGACGCCAGCGCGCATGTAGACGAGTCTGCCGACGCCAGCGCGGAACCCACCGCCGAGCCTGACGCGGACGACGCCGGCGCGGAGCCTGCCGCCGAGACGGAAGCGGACGACGCCGGCGCGGAGCCTGCCGCCGAGACGGAAGCGGACGACGCCGGCGCGGAACCCGCCGCCGAGACGGAAGCGGACGACGCCGGCGCGGAACCCGCCGCCGAGACGGAAGCGGACGAACCCGCTGCCGAGGCGGAGACGGAAGCCGAATGATCGCGAGCCCCTTGAATGGAGACTGTCCAGAAACAGTCTCCATTTTTTGTTGCCCGACGCGCCTCCGGCGGGGCCCCGCGGCACATCTGAAGGCGTAAGCGAAGCAATGGCCGCGCGCGCTGCGCCCGCAAAGCGGCGCGCGAAGGCGGACACGGCCCTTGCCCTTCGCGCGCGACCATATCCCGATAAAAGCCGCACTGATTTCGTTCTTGCCTTTCGCGCGCAGGCGCATGATAACCCGCGCCCGTTTCCCGATGTGCGATAATAAGAGTGCAGAGAATTCCGCCGTTCCTGTCCGGCGCGCGTTGTGCCGGCCAGGCCGACCCGATGATGGATCGTTCAACCAATTCCGATTTATCGCACTCCTGTCAAGATAAAGCGCATTAACTGTTCAACGTCATCAAAATCATCATAATCCCCGTTTATGCCCTCTCTGTGATATACAATTCCGTTTTTCTCATTTCTCTCCAAACAGTCCAGGAGTTTTTCTTCCCCATACTTTTTGGCAAATACGGTAAACGCGTACGGTTTTATTTTGCTCAATCGTCCTTTCCTGCAATTTGCCTCGCACTTATAACAATGCGTCAATCCTCTTGCAATCGAACATTTTTTGTTCTCACAAGAAGCATTGTTTGGACAACCGTTTGAGCCGCAACCACGACAATCGCTTTTTTCTGTGCACAAACAGCACGCAAGGCCACATCTGGCAATTCCCAATTCCCGCTTCATATATTACCTCCCAAAATGGCGATTTGCTGGTGGTTCTATTCTACTTCATCCGTTCTTTTATGGGAATACGTTTCCTGGAAAACGCCGTTCCGCCAAAGGCATCCATGCCTTCTTTCAGTCTGCAAATTCAGGGAACGCCTCCACCGCCGTATGATTTTCGCGCGAAGGCGCGCAGGACTGTTCAACTCTTCGACCCTCCGCCAGCGGCGTGAGGCGTTTAGGGGGGCGTTTTGGGCTCCACAACAAAAATGCGCAACCCGCCAGCGCCGCGGCGTGCGGCGTTTGGAAGCCGGCTTGCGCCGGCGTCATGGATGCGGGAAGCCTTCTCTCCGCCAGCGCTGTTCTGCCCATGTGGGACGGGCGCATAAAGTCCCTTGACAGGGAGGGAACGCACATGCAGACGGATCAAACCAGACTCGTCATTCATACCGGCGACGTACCGAAAAGCAGCGCTGGGGACCGCCAGACGGGCCGGGTCCGATCGCGGCGCAAAACCGACGCAGATCGCGCCGGTTCCGTCGTCATCATGGGCGCAGATGAAAGCTTCGCCGGCAAAACGGCGCGCGACAGACACCGGAACCATGCAAAACGCGCACAAGGCCGCCTTCGCCCGGAAGCCAGCGGCCATTCCGGGGCCGCGCGGAGCGGAGACGCAGCGCGTTTGCCCAAAGCGCCCGCCGCGTGCGCCGATGGGAAAAATTCCGTCATGCCGCAGCGGATCGGCAGAACTCGTCTGTTTGCAAAACGCCCACCCCATTGCGACGCGGCGCTTCGGCGCGCGGAACAAAGCGGCGCGACCCTGGGCGCGCAAAACGCGGCGGATCCCGAAGCGCGTTCAAACGCGCGGGAGGACGCGGCCCCGGGCGCGCAGACGCGATCGCGCGCAATCCGGCGCTCTGGAAAGCCGCGCGCAACAGGGCGCAGGGGCAATCGGCCGCGTTTGACGTTCGGCGAGCGCCTGTTGCGCAACAGCGCCGTGGCCTGCGCGCTGCTGCTGGCGCTGCTGGCGGCGAAAAACATCGACACGCCCTGGACGCGCGCGGCGGTGGACGGCGTCGAACGGGCGCTGACCATGCGCATTGATCTGGACGAATCGCTGGGAAGGCTGTCCTTTGTGCGCAATCTGATGCCGGAATCCATGCTGGTGTTTTTCGATCTTTCCGGCGAAGGCGAACTGGCGGCGCCCGTAGAGGGCGAACTGGACAAGCGCTACGACGCGCAGCGGCCGTGGCTGGAATTTGCCTGCGCACCGGGGGCGGACGTGACAGCCGCCGAGGCGGGCACGGTGCTGGCCGTTACGCAGCTTTCCGGCGGCGGCTGGGGCGTGCTGATCGAACACGCGGACGGCCTGGAAACGGTCAGCGCCTATCTTCTTGAGCCGGTGGTGCAGGCGGGCGAAGCGGTAGAGCGCGGCCAGGTCATCGCCCGCAGCGAAGCGGGACGCCTCTACTTCGAGGCGCGCCGAAACGGCGCGCTGATCGATCCTGCGGAGTTGTTGGGCCTGTGATCCGTTTTCGTGTTGGAACCACACTCGTGCGCGTGCATGCGCTGGCGCTGTTGATGCTTGCCCTCTCGCTGGCCCTGGGCGCGCGCGCGGAGGCGGCGGCCATGCTGCTGGCGCTGTTTACGCACGAGGGCGCGCACCTGGCGGCGGCGCGCCTGACGCATGTGCGCATGGAAGCGCTGGACCTGATGCCCTTTGGCGGCGCGCTGACGCTGGAAAACCCCTATCGGCTCGGTCGCGGGCAGCTTCTGTGCGTTTCGCTTTCGGGGCCGCTGGGCAACGCGCTGGGGTTGGTGGCGTGCGCGGCGCTGGCGTGGTGGAACGCGTTGCCGCCGGCCTTCGCGCTCGATCTGATGCGATTTCACGCCATGCTGGCGACGTTCAACCTGCTGCCGGCGCTGCCGTTGGACGGCGGACGCGCCCTCTATGCGCTGGCGCGGCCGGGCAGGGCGCGCGCACGGGCGTTGAACGCGCTGATCATCGGCGGCTATGCGCTTTCCGGCGCGCTGGCGCTGCTGGCGCTGCTGGGCTGGGCGCGCACGGGCGTGATGAATCTGGCGCTGTTGCTGCCGGCGGTGTTCCTCGCCGCTTCGGGCGGGCGCGAGCGACGCAGCGCGACGATGGGATGCGCCGAAGCGCTTTGCGAACGCATGCGGCCCGGGCGCGGCGCGCCCGAACGCCCGGAGCGCATGCGCGTTTTGGCCGTAAGCGAGCGCAGTTCCGCGCTCGACGTGCTGCGTGCGCTGCGCCCGCGCGAGGAGGCGCTGCTGGCGGTCTACCGGGAGGACGCGCTGGTGCGCCTTCTCGATTCGCGCGCGCTGGAATGGGCTTTGCTGGCGGACGCCGGGCAGGAACGTCCCCTGAAGATCGCCGATATCGCGCCCCTCGCCCCCGCCGCGCTTCCCGGCGCAAAGGCCGGGCGATGACCGTTTGCCTCCGGGCCGCGCCATTGTGCTTCCCCGGGCGCGACACAGTTTTCGCAGCCGCGCTTCTGCATCCAGGCGCAGGGAAGCATTTCTACGCCAAAATCACGCTTCACGCCCTCGCGCACCATGTCGTGAATGAACGTTTTGTCGCCCACCACGGCGCTGAAGCGCGCTTCCAGTTCCGCTTCCTCGCGGGCCCGTTTCTCCGCCTCGGCGCGCTTGGCCTCGGCCTGTCTGTATGCGTCGATCTGCATTAATTGGTTTCCCACTCGCGAACGCATTGAATGTTTAGCTTTCGCGTCGAGCAAACAAACACCCCTCCTATTTGCTCGTCGATACTCAATTCAATACTGTCATTTCCATCACGAAAGCATTGAATGATACTACCATCAACATCCTCCAATGCTTTTTCTGTCGGTTTGAAGTGCAGTTGGTTTACGATATAGTTTGCCGCCTTATTGAATACTTGCGCACTGGCAGCGTTCGCTAAAGTATACCCAAACATTTCAATTACCCTCCAGACCGAGTTTTCGATTTACATCTTTGTTTGTTTTTGTTGACGTCTCAAGTATATCGCGGATGGCTTGCTGCCTCGATAATCCTTTCCTGAGCATTTTATCCTGTATCAATTCCTCAAAAGACTTATTGGGGTACCGCTCGTCAAGCGTCTTGCGGCTCTCCTGATCTTTCATAAACTCACGGGCCAACGTTCTGCATATGTTGCGCATTTCGCAGGCTTGACGAGCCTGCTCTTCCAACGGTTTTGAGCGATCTATCAAATCTGGTATTCTTCTATCATGTTCAAGATACCATTGGCGCGCACCAACATCTGTAAGCGACCGAAACGCAGGCTGGTTCTCGTCTACTTGCAGTATACCATAATCAGCTGCACGCTGTAAAGCCTCATGTGGTTTAACGTCTTTAAACCCGCTCACCCGCATGCGGCTCTTATCCGGCGTCAGCATTGCCTTATCGGTGATGCGGTCGTAGGCGGCCTGATAGCGCTCGATGTTGTACTGCGCCTCTCGGCGAAGCACGTCGTCGCCCGCGGCCTTGGCTGCGTTGGCGATGTCCTTCTGCCGCCGCTCCGCCGTCATATTGGCAAAACCTATGCAACGTTATTCCAAATAGGTATTCGACAATTCCATGGCGGCGAAATATAATAACGGTAGAGGCGAAAACCTGCCGAAGCACCCGCAAGAATGGGCATATTGCCCCGACACGAGAAAGGAAAACCATCATGCGCGTCCACAACAGGGAAACATTCGAAAGCCTGAACGCATTCGGCTTTGGCCAGCCCAACAGCGCCTATGCGCAGTATTTCAGCGGAAATTCCTATCTCAACCCCCTCGTCGATCCGCAGACATGCGCGGTATTTCTGGCCAACGTCACCTTTGAACCGGGTTGCCGCAACAACTGGCATATCCATCGCGCCCAAACCGGCGGCGGTCAGGTGCTGATCTGTACCGCCGGCGAGGGGTGGTATCAAGAAGAAGGCAAGGCGGCGGTGAGCCTGCTGCCCGGCACGGTCGTCGCCATCCCCGCCGGGGTCAAGCACTGGCACGGCGCAAAACGGGACAGTTGGTTTGCTCACATCGCCGTGGAGATACCCGGAACGCAGACGGCGAACGAGTGGCTCGAACCTGTAAGCGACGCCGCCTACGACGCGCTGGAACCGCACGAATCCCTTTGAGGGCGCCGCAGGAGCGGCCCTTCCCCATTCCGTCCGTTTGTTCGAGGAGGAAGCATGCAATATACGAATCTCGGCGCATCCGCGCTGCGCGTTTCGCGCGTCTGTCTCGGCTGCATGGGCTTTGGCGAGGCAAAACGCGGCCAGCACTCCTGGACGCTGGACGAAGCCTCTTCCCGGCAGATCATCCGCCGCGCCCTGGAGGCGGGCGTCAACTTCTTCGATACGGCCATCGTCTATCAGGGCGGCACCAGCGAGCAGTATCTGGGCCGCGCGCTGCGGGATTTTGCCCGGCGCGAGGACGTGGTGGTCGCCACCAAGTTCCCGCCCCGCACGGCGCAGGAAATCGCCGGGGGCGTTTCCGCGCGGGAACACATTTCGCGCATGATCGACGCCAGCCTGCAAAACCTGGGGATGGACCACGTTGATCTTTATATCTATCACATGTGGGATTACGCCACGCCGCTGTATGAAATCATGGACGGGCTTGACCGCGTCGTGCGTTCCGGCAAGGCGCGCTACATCGGCATTTCCAACTGCTTTGCCTACCAGCTTGCCAAGGCCAACGCCCTGGCGGAAAAAGAAGGCTTCGCCAAATTCGTCTCCGTGCAGGGGCATTACAACCTCATTTTCCGCGAGGAAGAACGCGAAATGGCCCGGCTTTGCCGCGAGGACAATATCGCCATGACGCCCTACAGCGCTCTGGCCGGCGGCCGTCTGTCCAAGCGCCCGGGGGAAACATCCCGGCGGCTGGAGGAGGACGCCTACGCGCGCTTCAAATATGACGCCACCGCTCGGCAGGACGCCGAGATCATCCGCCGCGTGGCGCGCCTGGCGGACGCGCGGGGCGTCTCCATGACGGAGATCGCCCTGGCCTGGCTTTTGCAAAAAGTCGCCGCGCCCGTGGTCGGCGCGACGAAACCGGCGCACATCGACGGCGCGATCCGCGCGGTGGAACTTTCCCTGACAGGCGAGGAGGCGCGTAAACTGGAAGCGCCGTATGTCCCCCACCGCCTTGTGGGCGTAATGGCGCAGAACGTCCCCGCCGAAGCGCGCGAAACGGAACCTTGAAACAACAGGAGGCATCGCCATGGACCTTTGGAGGACCGATCCCGAATTTATGCAGCAGTTTGAACGCTTCGCCCTGGAAGAAGTCGTCAACGAGCCGGGCCAGCAGTTGGAACCGACGACGCGCCACATGGCCATCCTGGCGTCTTTGCTGGGCTGTCAGGCGTTGGACGCCTTCCGGTGGGAACTGCCGCGCGCGCTGGAGGCGGGGCTTTCTCCCGTCATGGTCAAGGAGACGGTCTATCAGGCGACGGACTACCTTGGCTTTGGCCGCGTTCTTCCCTTTCTGGAGGCCGTCAACAGCGTCCTGGAGGCGCGCGGCGTCGCCCTGCCCCTGGCGCCGCAGGCGACTGCCGCCACAGACGATCGCCTCGAAAAAGGCGCGCAGGCGCAGGCGGCCATTTTCGGCAGACACATGCTGGAGGCGTGGAAAAACGGCCATATCCATCGCTGGCTGGCCGCCAACTGTTTTGGCGATTATTACACCCGCAACGGCCTGACGCTGGCCCAGCGGGAAATGATCACCTTCTGCTTCCTTGCCGCGCAGGGCGGATGCGAACCGCAACTGACCGCCCATGCCGCCGGCAATATGAATCTTGGCAACGACCGGGGATTCCTCGTTCGCGTCGTCTCCCAGTGTCTGCCCTACATCGGTTATCCGCGCAGCCTAAACGCCATCGCCTGCATCGACCGGGCGGCGGAGGCCAGAGGGTAAGCCTCGCGCAAGTGCGGGGCGTTTGCGGAACAACGCGCCCTCCGCGCCGCGCTTTGCGGGCGCAGGCGCCGTTGGAAAACGCGCTCTTCTCTTTTCCCAAAGGCTCCGGACGCCGCGCATTGTCCAGCATTCGGCGGGCCACCCTTTCAATTTCCTGCTTCCTCCGTTTCGCCATTCGTTCCAGAAAAGCCTTTGGACATTCCCCTGCCGCCCGGCGGCCGATTTCGAGGCGCTCCCGGTTCCGAAAAAAGCGGACCGCGGGGCGCTTTTCCCCTTGCCGCGCCGCGCGCGGGTGTGTTATAATGAAATTGGCAAGGAATGGAGGAGGCACATGGCGCTTTCGATGGTTCACCTGCTGCTGGCGCGCCAATGGGCGCGGCGTCACGCGGCATATTTGGAATGCCCGGAGTTCTACCTGGGCGCGATCTCCCCAGACGCGATGCACGTCCGCTTTCACGACGACAAGTCCCGCAAGGACGAGTTCCACCTGGGCAACTGGGGCAGCGTGCATGTCGAGCGCGTACACGAATACTGGCGCGACCATTTTGCGCCCTTTGACGTCGGCTACGGCATCCACGCCCTCACCGACGGCTACTGGGTGCCCTCGGTAAAGCGCGATTTTCCGGACATGGTCGATCCGGCGCGAGATGCGCTCATTCCCGCGCTTTACTACAACGACGTGCGGCAAACGGACTTTCGCCTCTATGCCGAAGCTGTGGACAGGCCGTGCATTTTCGAACTTCTGCGCATGGCCGCGCCTCCCTCTGACCACCCCATGCTTACCGCCGAAGAACTGGCCGAATGGCGCGATGATCAGTTCGCCTTTTACGAAGGCCCATGCCCGCACGACGCGCCTGTGCGGCATGTGGACGTTGCCTATGTATACGCCTTTATCGACCGACTGGTTCCTGAACTTGACCGCATCATGAGGAGGTATTTCCCGTGACAAACGCCGTTTTGCAGGCCATTGCCGACCGCCGCAGCAACCGCGGCTATGCCCCCAGACAACTTACCGAAGAGGAACTCGACGCCATCATGCTCGCCGCCGTGCAGGCGCCCAGCGCCCGCAATACCCAGCCGTGGCATTTTTCCATCGTCCAGGATGCGGCGTTGCTCAAGGAGTTTTCCGACGACTACAACCGTTTGCAGACCTCCGATCCCGGCCGCGATATTCTTTTCTTCGGCGCGCCCACGGTGGTGTTTATCACCACGCCCATTGAAGCGCCGACGAAGTTTTCGCAGGTGGACTGCGGCATCGCCGTGCAGAACATGGCCCTGGCGGCGCAGTCCATCGGCCTGGGCAGCGTCATTCTCGGCCGGCCCCGCGAAGTGCTGATCTCCGAAAAGGGCCCGCGCTATGCCGCCGCTTTCGGCTTCCCGGAGGGCTACACGTTCGCCATTGCCATCGCCCTGGGCGAGCCGACCGCCACCAAGGAGGCGCACGTCGTGCGCGAAGGCATGATCACCCGCGTGTGAAAAGCCTGATCTGGAACCCCTGGCACGGCTGCAAAAAGTACTCCGAAGGCTGCGCGCACTGCTATGTCTATCGCCGCGACGCCGCCGTTGGCCGCGACGCGGCCCAGGTGACGCGCACGAAGGACTTTAATTGGCCCATGCGCCGGCGGCGGGACGGAGCGTTTTCCCTTCCGGACGGCGCGCACGTCTATGCCTGCATGACTTCGGATTTTTTCCTGCCCGAAGCCGACCCCTGGCGCGCTGAAGCGTGGGCGTGCATCCGCGCGCGGCCGGAGGTGTCCTTCTCCATCATTACCAAGCGCATATCGCGCATGGAGGAATGCCTGCCGCCGGACTGGGGCGAAGGCTATGAGAATGTGGAGATCGGCCTTACCTGCGAAAATCAGCGCCGCGCCGAGGAACGCATGGATATCTTTCTGCGCCTGCCCATCCGCAGCCGGTTTGTCATTTGCGAACCGCTGCTCGGCCCGGTGGACCTTGCAAAATGGCTGGATGCGCGCATCGGCGAAGTGGTGGCCGGCGGCGAATCCGGCCCCGGCGCCCGCGAAATGCGCTATGAATGGGTGCTTGCGCTGCGCGAGCAGTGCCGCCGCGCCGGCGTTGGCTTCCATTTCAAGCAAACGGGCGCGAACTTCGTCAAGGACGGCCGTCGCTTTTGCATCGAACGCGCCCTGCAAATGCCGCAGGCGAAAAAAGCGGGAATCGACATTCCGCCGGTTTCAACCCCTTCCCTTGGGGGTAACAATAAAGCAGAGCAATCAAAACAGGAGGAACCATCATGAGCAAGAGCATCAAGGGCACCCGCACCGAAGCCAACCTGCTGGCGGCCTTCGCCGGCGAATCTCAGGCCCGCAACAAGTACACCTATTACGCTTCCCGCGCCAAGAAGGACGGCTACGAGCAGATCGCCGCCCTGTTTACCGAGACTGCCGAGAACGAAAAAGAGCACGCCAAGATATGGTTTAAGCTCCTGCATAACGGCGCCGTGCCCGATACCGCGGCCAACCTCAAGGACGCCGCCGCCGGCGAAAACTACGAGTGGACCGATATGTACGCCACGTTTGCCAAGGAGGCCCGCGAGGAGGGATTTGAGGAGATCGCCGCCCTGTTTGACGGCGTGGCAAAGATCGAAAAAGAGCACGAGGAACGCTACCTGGCGCTTTTGAAGAACATTGAGGACGGCGTGGTCTTTAAAAAGGATAACGTGCGCGTCTGGAAGTGCCGCAACTGCGGACACATCCACGTTGGCGAGTCCGCCCCCGAAGTCTGCCCGGTCTGCGCCCATCCGCAGGCGTACTTTGAGTTGCAGGCGAAGAACTACTAAGCCGCCAGAAACAACGCCCCCGCGAGCGCATCGCCCGCGGGGGCGTTTTGCGCTTCAAGGCCGGCCATGGCGTCTCCTTTTCCGGTGGGGCGTGCCCCGCCGCTTCCCCGGCAACTGAAGGGCGGAAGCAAACGCGCCCGGATCTTGTGCCGCCGGCAACCGCAATGCCCTCATCCCGCCGCGCTTCGCTTCTGCCGCGCCTTCCGCGGCGGCTTCGCGGCTGCTCCGCCCTCCACGCATCTACCGCGGCGCTTGAGCATCCTTTCCATACAGCCACCTCGACGCTTGGCGCTCCTTCCCGCGCGATGGCGCTTGTGCCTTCGCCGCCATCAAACGCCCCCCCGCGTTTTCACGGCGGCGACTTCGCGGCTTCCGCGCTTTCCCCTTTCGTCGCGCTTTGCTTCTCCCACTTTCCCTTTCGCCGCGCCTGCTGGCTTTGCGCTCCCCTGCGGTGTTTCCCGCGTCCAAATCCCGAAAAAACAGCGGGCGCGGCATCGACCGCGCCCGCTGGCGTGCATCTGTTACAGACTCAATCTGGCTCTCCATTCCTCGCCCAGCAGCGTCAAAAGCTGTTCGCGGCGGGGCATACCGCCCTGCGCGCCGAAGGCCGTGACGGAAAGGGCGGCGGCGGCATGGCCGACCCGAACCGCCTCCAAAAGCGGCAGATCGAGGGCCAAACCGGCGGCGAAGCCGGCGTTGAAGGTATCGCCCGCGGCGGTGGTATCCACCACCTTGACCGCAAAGCCGGGGACGTGTTCGACGGCGGCGCCGCGCGCGGCCACATAGGCCCCGTTGCCGCCGGATTTGTTGATCACGCAGCCAACGCCCAAATCGAGCAGGCGCCGCACCCGCGCCGGCGCGTCGGCGTCCTCGCCCATGGCGGAAGTAATGGCGCGCAGTTCGGTTTCGTTGGGGGTGATATAATCCACCATGGCCAGCACCTCCTCCGGCACCGGCGCGGCGGGCGCGGGATCGAGTATGACGGTCTTGCCCATGGCATGCAGGCGGCGAATGGCCTCAAACACCACCGGCAGAGGGATTTCGTGCTGCAAAAGGAAGATGTCGCAGTCCTCAAGCGCCGGCAGCGTCTCTTCGAGCCAGGCCATGTCGCACGCGCCGTTGGCGGCGGGCACGACGATAATGTGGTTCTCGCCCTGGGCGTTGACCTCAATGCTTGCCGTGCCCGTGGTCATTCCCGAAAAAACGCGCACCAGCGCGGTATCTACGCCGTTTTCGCGAAAATTGCGCAGGTAGGTTTCGCCAAAAGCGTCGTCGCCCACGCCGCCGGCCATGCGCACCGGCATGCCCAGACGCCCCAGCGCCACGGCCTGGTTGGCGCCCTTGCCGCCGGGAATGGTGGAAAAGGAGACGCCCGTCAACGTTTCTCCGGGTTTGGGAAAGCGCTCCACGCGCGTGACGATGTCCATGTTGATGGAGCCGACGACCGCCAGCTTTTTCATGCGATCCCTCCTCAATGTTACAGGTCGAACAGGTCCTTGTCCTTTGCTTTGCGCTGCGCGGGCCGCGCCTTTGCGCCGTTCGGGCGCGCTGCAGGCGCCGGCCTTGCGCCGTTGGGCGCATGCGCGCCGGGCTTTGGCTTTGTCCGTGCGGCGGCGGCGCGACGGCGCGCGGCTTCCCGACGGCGCTCTGCCTCCTCGCGGCGGCGGCGCTCCGCCTCCCGACGGCGGCGTTCGGCTTCACGGCGGCGGCGCGCCTCCTCCTGCCTGCGCATAGCCTCCATGCGGTTATATTCGCGCCGCTTGGCGTTGTAAATCGACTGGCGGCGGCGATTGCGCACGAACTTTCGCCGCGCGCGCACAATGAAGATCAGCGCCACAAGGACGATCAGACAAATGAGCAGATACCACCCGCCTCCGCCGGAGAGGAACGGCTCCATCGGCCGCAGGAAGGGCAGCACGTCATAGATCGTAGCGTACTCCGGCCGCGCTTCCATGGCGCGCTCGGCGGCGAGCATGGCGGTGATGACCTCGCCCTCGGGCGAAGTATAGGTCAGCGTGCCCACGATTTCTCCTTCGGCAATGGGCGCGCACAGGCCTTCGTTGTAGGTGATGGTGGAACGGGCGCGGAAGTCCGCCAGGGCCTCGGCCAGCGCAGAACCGCCCGAGCGCACGCGGCGCGTATATTCTCCGTCGCTCAATTGCGTCAGGCGCAGTTCCAGAAGGCCGCGCTGGGCGTCGTCGGTGGCGGCGTTGGAGATGGACACGGTGTTGAATTCCCTTCCGCTGGCATCAAAGAGGTCCTCCAACTGATACGGCTCATACTGCGCAAGGCCGTAATCGAACAGTTTTTCCGTATCCGCCCACTTCTGCGTGGTTTCGCTGGAAGTCCGCGCGGTGTTAAGCACCACGGCGATCAGGGAAACGCCGTCGCGCTCCAGGGCGCCGACAAAGCACTGGCCGGCGCGGCTGTGGAAACCCGTTTTGATGCCGACGCAGCCCTCGTAGTAATAGACGCTGGCCGGATTGACCATTTCCGAAGAGGTAACGATGTTGTATTCGCCGCGGTTGACCGTGGGCGCCATGGTATAGGTCGCGGTGGAAACGATCTCGCGGAAGGTCTCGTTCTGCATGGCCGTCTGCGCAATGCGGGCCAGGTCGTAGGCGGTGGAATAGTGCGTGTCGTCGTGATAGCCGTGGGCGTTGGAAAAGTGCGTGCTGGTGCAGCCGATCTCGGCGGCGCGTTCGTTCATCATGGCGACGAAGCTGTCGATGCTGCCCTCGCCCACCAGATAGGCGATGGCGTTGGCGCCGTCGTTGCCGGATTTGAGCATGGTGCCGTAGAGGAGGTCGCGAAACGTCATCACCTCGCCGGCGAACACCGGCACGACGGAACTGTCCGAGGGGATATTCTGCGCCACCTGGGGAATGGTGATCTCCTGATCGAGCGGGATATCGCTCTCCAGGGCCAGAAGAAGGGTCATTATCTTGGTGGTGCTGGCGGGATACATGCGCACCAGGGAATCCTTGTCAAAGAGCACGTCGCCGGTGTCGGCGTCGATCAGTACAGCCGTCTGCGCGTAAAGATGCCCTTCTTCCAACGCGCCGGGGCGCGACTGGTCCCAATCGTCGGGCGTAACGGCATAGGCCGTCCCGCCGAAGGCGGCAAGGGTCAATATCAACAGCATCAAGAGCGCAAAGGCCCTGCGTCGCATGGCATGTTTCTCCTTTGAAGGCGCGTTTTGCCGGCCGGCGACCGGCAGTTTCCTCTATTATACCACTTTCACGGCGGGTTTGTATAGTATTATGTAAAATCCTAACATTTCCCAGCGGAGGCTTGAAATATTCCTGTCCGTCGTATATAATAATAATGACAAAACCATGAACTGCGAATGTCGTCCCTGCGCGTGCACGCGGGGCGTTTTGGGAGGATGCGCATGGCAAAGCGTATTTTGATCGTAGACGACGAGCCGCTCATCGTCAAGGGCCTGAAATACAGCTTGGAGCAGGACGGCTATGAAACCGATTCCGCGCAGGACGGCGAAGAAGCCGTCAACAAATTTTTCGCCGGGCAGTACGACCTGGTGCTTCTGGACGTCATGCTGCCCAAACTGGACGGCATAGAGGTCTGCACGCGCATCCGCGAAAAGAGCAACGTGCCCATCATCATGCTCACGGCCAAGGGCGACGATATGGACAAGATCCTCGGCCTCGAATACGGCGCGGACGACTATATGACCAAGCCGTTCAACATTCTCGAGGTCAAGGCGCGCATCAAGGGCATCTTCCGCCGCACGGCCATGATGCAGAAGGAGAATACCCAGCGCGTCATCACCGTACGCGATATGCAGATCAACCTGAACAACCGCTCGGTGGTCATCGCGGGGCGCGAAGTCAACTTGACGGCGAAGGAGTTCGACCTTCTGCAGTTGTTTGTTTCCAACCGCGGCAAGGTGTTTTCCCGCGAAAACCTGCTGGAGACGATCTGGAAGTACGACTATCTGGGCGATTTGCGCACGGTAGACGTGCATATCCGTCGCCTGCGCGAGAAGATCGAACGCGTGCCCAGCCAGCCCGAGTATATCTTCACCAAGTGGGGAGTGGGCTACTATTTCACAGACAAGGACTAAATTTCGGGCGTTTTTATACTCTATCCGCTGGAAAATCCTCATCGCCTATCTGCTGATCATCTCCATCGCCTTCGGGGTGGTGGCGGCCACGCTGATCCAGCTGGTGGGCGACTATATGTTTAACCAGCGGGTGCGCGACGACCAGCGCATCGCCCAGAACCTGGCCTCCATCATGGCGGAGGCGCTCGCCTCCTTGGACGCGGGCGCCATGTTTGTCAGCGCTCTGGACGCCAGCAGCGCGGGCCTCAGCCGCGTGCTGGTGCTCGACCGCTACGGCGTTGTGCAGGTGGACGCTTACAGCCAGCTCAACGGCCGTCGCTTTGAAAACGCAGAGGCCGTCGCCGCGCTTACCGGCGGCGAGGACGATTACGGCTTTTACAACGCCGACGACACCGGCGCCATCGTCAGCCCCGCGGCCCTGAATTCGCTCACCGGCGTGCAGGCGATGACGGGGCTGTACGCCTCGCCCATTTATTACGACGCCGAATTGATCGGCGCGGTGATCTACATTTCTCAGGCGCAGGAAATCTACGAAAACCTGCGCACGTTGCGCGGACAGACGCTTTTGTGGATGCTTCTGGTGGCGGCGGCGGCGCTGATCATCAGCATGTTCGTGGTGCGCACCATTACCCGGCCCATCGGCGAATTGAGCGCCGGCATATCGCGCATGAGCCGCGGCGACCTTTCCAGCCGCGTGGAGGTGCGCGGCAAAAACGAATTCGCCCAGCTTGCCAGCGCTTTCAACTCCATGTGCGAGCGCCTGGAAAAGCTGGATATGTCGCGCAACCAGTTCGTTTCCAACGCCTCGCACGAATTGAAAACGCCCCTGAGCACGATGAAGATTCTGCTGGAGACGCTGCTTTATCAGGAAAGCTACGATCCGCAAATGCAGAAGGAGTTTCTCACCGATATCAACAAGGAGATCGACCGCCTCAACCGCATCGTCAGCGACCTGCTTACCCTGGTCAACATCGACAGCGGCGGCATGCGCCTCAACGCGGTCGATATCCGCCTGCGCGACGTCGTGACCGAGCAGGTCCGGCGCCTTTCGCCCCTGGCGCGCGAGCGCGGCATCGAGCTTTCCTGCCTCATTCGCGATCCGGGCGAAACCGTGGGCGACAGTTTGAAATTGCAGCAGGTCGTCTACAACGTCATTGACAACGCCATCAAATACACGCCCCGCGGCGGCGAAGTGCGGGTGGAACTCTCCCGCGCCGGCAAGCGCGCCGTCATCCGCGTGGAGGACACCGGCATCGGCATCCCGCAGGAGGACCTGCCGCATATTTTCGATCGCTTCTACCGCGTGGACAAGGCCCGTTCCCGCGAAACGGGCGGCACCGGGCTTGGCCTGTCCATTGTGCGCCAGATCGTGCTTTTGCACAATGGCGATATCCATGCCGAAAGCGAGGAAAACAAGGGCACTGTTTTCATAATTGAACTCCCGCTCATTGCAAAGTAGGTGATTCATTTGAGGCGCACACTCGCGCTCCTGATCGCGCTGGCGATGCTGTTCGTCTGCCCGTCTCTGGCCGAAGGAACCCTGCCGGAGCCGGAAAATGCGGCGCGCGATATGTTCCTGGGCGAAGCGGCGGAGGAATACCCCTATGAAGCCACGCTCTACTTTGTCGCCAGCGACGGCCTTTCCCTGACGCAGACCTCGCGCACGCTGTGGGTGCGCAGCGGGGAAACGCTGCTGGAGGTGGTGCTGCGCGCGCTGCTGAGCGCCTCGGGCAGTTCCGCGCAGCTTTCGGTGGCGCCGAGCGATACGCGCGTCATTTCCAGCGACCTGGCCTGTTCCCTGGCTACGGTCAATCTTTCCATCGACGCGCGCAATGTGCAAAGCGAGCAGGAACTTCTGATGACCTATCTGGCCATTGCCGCCACGCTTTTGGAAATCGAGGGCATTGAAGCGGTCAACGTGCTGATCAACGACCGCCAGGAGGGGCTTTTGCAGCTTCCCTGCGGCGCATATACCGCCGTTGCGGAGGACGCGGCCGCCGCCTGGGCGCAGGCGCAGGCCGAGGCGGAGCGCTATCTGGGCGCTTCGCAGGGCGCGATCACGCGCACGGCGGCGCTCTATTTCCCCTCTGCGGACGGGCTGCGCCTGACGCCGGAAACGCGCGAGATCACCTTTGCGCGCAACGGCGGCGTCGAAGCGCTTTTGCAGGAACTGTGCGCCGGGCCGCAGCGCCTCTCCTGCGCGCAGGCGCTCTCGCCTTCCGGAGAAACCCTCGTCTCCGGCGAACCCGTGCTCACCGTAACCGACGCCGGCGAGCGCATTTTGGAGATCAACCTGCGCGGCGCGGCGCTGGACGCCGCAGTCAGCGCCGGCGTTGGCATCTGGCAGGTATGCGGCGCCCTGACAATGACGCTTTGCTCGTTCCTGCCCGAACTGGACGGCGTGCGCCTGAGTATAGAGGGCGAGCCGCTTGACGAAACCTGGCGCAACGGCGAAGCGCTCTCCTTCTCCAACGGCGTCATGCGCCGCAGGGATTTCAACGCGTTTTTGGGAAGCGCCGTGCAAATGTACTTTGCCGACGCGGAGGGAAACCTCGTCCGGCGCGAAATCGCGCTTTCGCCTGGCGCCGCGCTTTCGCCGCGCGCGCTTCTGGAGGCGCTTCTTTCCACGCAGACCGCCGAGGCGCTGGGCGCGTTTGCGCCCGTGCCCACGCAGCTTTCCGCCACGGATATACTCGGCGTGCGCGTAAAGGACGCCGTGGCCGAGGTCAATCTCTCCGCGCGTTTCTACGCCGCCTGCCAGGGGCTGAACGAAACGCAGGAGCGTACGGCCGCATATGCCATCGTCAACACGCTGTGCGGCCTGACGGGCATCAACGGCGTGCGCTTCCTCTTCGAGGGCGAAAGCGTGGAAACGCTTGCGGAAAGCATCTACCTGCGCTCGGTGTTGCTGCCCAACCCCGGCGCGGCGGTCACAGGCTGATCTCGGCCCGCCGCGCGCGCATCCATTCGTTCACCTGCCACAAATACGCCAGCAGTTGCGGCCCGGCCATCAGTTGTCCGAACCACGGCGTCGCGCCGGCGGGCAGTTCAGAAGCGGCCAGTTCCGCGATCTTCTGCGCGTCCAGAAGCGCCGGCAGCGGGCTGGCGCGGTCGGCGAGCATTTCGCGCGCCATCTGTGAAACGATGCGCGCGTATTCGGGGCTGCACGTTTTCGGATACGGGCTTTTGCGCCGGTAGCGCAGGCTTTCGGGCAAGAGCGCGCCCACGGCCTCTCGCAACAGCCCCTTCTCCCGCCCGCCGAGGAATTTGATCTCCCAGGGCGTGTTGTAGACATACTGCGCCAGCCGCTCGTCGGAAAACGGCGTCAGCACTTCGAGGTGCGCGCTTTCGCACATGGCGGCGGCGCGTTCCTGCAAATTCGTCATGAAAAATTCGAAGCACATGTGTTGCATGGTTCGCAGACAGCGATCCTGCGCGCTCTCGTCGGGCAGGTGATCGACGCGCGCCACCGCGTCGGCAAGCGTGCGCCGCACATATTCGCGCACGCCGATCTTCTCGCGCACGCGTTTTTTGAGCACGCCCTCGCGCAATTCAAGCGAACCCGACCACGGAAAGGCCTCGGCGCTGAGGCAACGCGCGTCGCGAAACCAGGGATAACCGCCGAACACCTCGTCGCCGCACTCGCCGGAAAGCACGCAGCGGGCAAACGGCGCGATTTCGCGGGCGAAGAGCAACAGCGAACTGTCCACATCGGCCATGCCGGGAAAGCCGCGCGCGTTCACGGCCTCGCCAAGCGCCCCGGCAAGCGCCGCCTGCGTAAGCACCACGCGCCGATGGCGCGCCCCCAGGCGTTCCACAGCCAGTTCGATATACGGTTCATCGCGCTCGGGCTGAAAGGCCGTGCCGCGGAAGTGCCGCGCGTTGTCCTCATAGTCCACGGAAAATGTGTCCACATGGTCCATGCGCTGACGCAGAAGGAACGTAAGCGCCGTGGAGTCGATTCCGCCCGAAAGCATCGCCGCCGGCCGCAGCGGCGCGATCTCCTCCACGGCGCGCTCGATCATGGCGCGCACAGCCTCGACCGTTTGCAGGGCGTCGTCGGCGTGCTCCCTTGCCTCCAGGCGAAAATAGCGCCGCGAACGCGCCTGTCCGTCGCGGACGATCAGGGCGCAGCCCGCCTCCAGCGCGCGCACATCCCGCCAGGGCGTTTTGCCCGGCGTGCGCGCAGGGCCGAGGGCGAACAGTTCGGCCAGCCCCTCCGCGTCGATCACGGGGCGCGCGCAGCCCGCCTCCAAAAGCAGATCCGGATGATCGGCAAAGGCCACGGCCGGCCCGTCCTGCGTGTAAAAGAGGCGTTTTTCGCCCATGCGATCCCGGGACAGAACCAGAACGTCGGCGTCGCGGTCGATCACCGCCGTGAGAACCGGGCCCTCGATGCGCGCAAAATACTCCTCGCCCCAGCGTGCATACGCCGCCAGGACGATCTGCGCCCCGTCGCGTTTTTCGCGCGGCAGGCCCAGTTCCCCCGCCAACGCTTCGACATTGCGGATGCGCCCCTGCGCGCAGGCGAGCACGCCGCCTTCGGACGCCGTCGCCCGCGCCGACAGCGCATGCGCGCCTTTTTCTATATACGGCGCGTCGCACACGCCGCGCGCCTCCATATGCGGCCGCCTGTGAAAGATTCCCAGCAATTCCATGCCTTTTCCCCTTTCAACGTTTTTTGCGTGCGCGTTTGCAAAGAAAAGGGCCGCCCGGCGCGGCCTGCAACGCCCGCGGCAAAACGCACCGCCGCGAACGCGTTTTGAAAGCGCGCCCTGGCATCCTATGCCGCCGCATCGCCCTCCATTCAGGCGCGAAAACCGCCGTTTCCGTTCTGCCGGAGCCTCGCTCCAGCCGCTCCCGCCGCCCGGCGGCGTCTCCCACGCGCCCGGATGCGCCCCTCCCGGCCCGAACGACATGCGCCGCCGTTTTCGCCCGCCTCCCCCACGGGACAGGGCTGCGATCTGCCGCGCCGAACCCCTGCGCGCATTCCTGCGCCGGGGCGCCCGGCGGACGATGGCGGCGCAAAGAAGGCGTTTTGCGCCAAAAACAAAGCGGCGCGGACCTTCGTCCACGCCGTCGTTTCTTTCTTCTGCCCGACCGGCTTCTCGCGCGCCGCGCAGGGAGCAACCGGAGAAGGCTCCGCCGCCTTGCCGATCAGCAGACGTTGAAATTCGTGTGTCGCCAGGCCGCCAGGGCGTCGGCCATCTCCGCGCCGTAGCGCCCGGCAAAATCCCCGAGCACCTCCGTGCAGAGTTCCTCGCCCTCCGCGCCGAAAATCGCGCGCACGGCCTCGTGGAAAGCCCAGTAGAGATTTCCGCAGTGATAGTCAAAGTTCTTCTTGTAGGCTTCCATTGGCGGATCATCCGGCGGCGCTTCATAGCAAACGCCGATCACCTTCTGCACGCAGCGTTCGCCGGCGTTGAGGTTCTGCGGCGCCCGGAAGTCGATGTCGGGCGAAAAGCCCCGGCACAGCGCCTCGTCGATGTAGCGGCAGTAGACCGCGCCCGCCTCCAGGCAACCCATTTCCCGGAACTGTTCGTGCCAGGGGCACGCGGTGATGTGCAGTTCATAATCCGGGGAAATTTCGACCACTTCGCGGCGGGTCGGGCCGACCTCGTCGGTCATGCGCAATTCGCCGTATTGCAGAAACACCGCATGCGTCAGGGGCCGTCCATCGCGGATCGCCCGCTGCGCCATGCGCCGCCCGCGCTGCCCGGCATAGTACTGCACCGCATGGATAAACGCCGCCTTGCCGCGCTGGGCAAAGCGCTCTGTCAACCGCCCGTAATAGCGCGCGACGAGAAAGGCATGCGTCTTTTCGTTGAATCCCATCTTTCCGCCTCCATAGCAAGCGCATTCCGGCCTGTCAGCAGGCCGTTCCTGTCTGCATTCTAGCATAATCGGCCGGGAATGTCAAAGGCGGGCTTCACTTTAAAACGGCGGCGCGGAAAACGCAAAAGACAGGCCCCGCCGCCTCGCGCACCGGAGGCCGAGGCGCTTGCGCATCCAGAGGCAACGTCAAGCGTCTCCGTCGTCCGCGCGCCGGGGCATGGGCGGCATCGCGCGGGCAAGGTTGCCATCCCCGCGCGCCGGGCAACGTCGAAGCCACCGGCAAGTGGCAGGTGTGGGACGCGCAGACTGCCATCCCCCGTGCGCCGGGCAACGTCTGTTCACCCACATGCAGACCCTGTCCCTGCGCTACCGCCATCCCCGCGCGCTGGGGCATGCCGACGACCGTTGCGTGCAGGTCGCCGTCCCGCGCCGGAGCATAGGCGCTCAGCACCGACAGACTCACCGTAGCCATGCCTGCCATCGCCCATGCGCCAGAAGCACAGTCGTTTCCAATGCGCCGGGCAACGTCCGCCGGATTGCCATTCCCGCGCGCAGAGGGCATGGTGCAGGCGGTGAAAAACCTCGGGCTGCGATCAAACTTGCCGTCCCCGCGCGCCGGGCATGGTCGCAAAATGCGCGTTCACGCCTGCCCCCCGCGCAGATGCGAACGCGCCAATCTTTGCATTCTCCCTGATTATTCTCCCTGAACCTGAACGATCGCCGTGCGCAGGCGCGCCCGCACCTGGTCCCAATCGCCGAACCAGATCATGCCGAATTCTCCAAGCTGCATTTCGCCGTCTATGATCGGGATCTGCACCGAGCGTCCCATCAGCACCGAGCGCAGATGCGCGTCCGTATTCAGGCTCCAAAACGGTTTTTCTCCGCGCAGCTTTGCCGCCTGGTCGATGTGCTCGAAACAGGGGTGCAGATACTGCCCCTCGTTTGTGCAGGTGGGGATGATCTTCGCCAGGGCGTTTACCAGGTCCTGCATGATCAATTCGACGCCATAATAGGTCTGCCCGTCCGAATACTCCTGAATCTGAACCGAACAGGTCGTGTGCGGCGAGTACACCAGCACCGAGCCGTTGCGCACGCCGGACTGTTCGACGATCTCGCGCACCTGCGGCGTTATGTTTTCAAACGTAGGGCGGGTCTGCCGCGATTGCACGGGGATTTTTGCATTGAAAACCATTTTCCTTCCTCCAGTCGTCCGATTTCCGCCCGAAACGGGGCCCTGCGGCGGTTCCGGGCGGTTCTTTTTGCTATGCGCTGATGCCGGAAGCGCTGGTCATGAGCACGTCCTGCGTGACATTGTCCCGCGTCGTATTGAATTCGCCGGTGATTCTTCCCTCGTACATGACGATGATGTTGTCGCTAGCGCCGATGATTTCGGGAAGCTCCGAGGAAATGATGATCACCGCGTAGTTCTCCCTGGCGAGGGAATCAATGATCCTGTGCACCTCCGCCTTCGCGCCAACGTCGATGCCCTTGGTCGGCTCGTCCAGGATAATGATCTGCGGCTGAATGGCCAGCCACTTTGCTATACAGCACTTTTGCTGATTGCCGCCGGAAAGATTGCCAATGTTCTGTTCCAGGCCCGGCGTCTTGATGGACAGTTTGTCCACAAAGGACTGCGCGACCTCTCTTTCGGTCTTAAGATCGATCCACCCATGGCGGCTCAACTGTTTGAGCATCGGGAAGGTGATATTTACGCCGACGCCCATCTGCGGAATGATGCCTTCGCCGCGTCTGTCCTCGGTTACGAAGGCGATTTTGCGCGCGATCGCCGTCTTTGGGGAATGGATCTTTACCGGCTCGCCATAGAGGAAGATCTCGCCGCTGTCCGCCTTATCCAGGCCGAAGATGCAGCGCATGATCTCCGACCGGCCGGAGCCGATCAGGCCGCTGAAGCCAAGCACTTCTCCCTCGTGCAGTTTGAAGCTGATGTTTTCAAAGACGCCCTTGCGGGTCAGGCCGCGCACCTCCAGCGCGACTTTGCCAGGCTCGCGGTGCTGGCGGTCGTAGATGTTGTTCAGTTCGCGATCCACCATATAGCGAATCAGCTTTTGTTCGTCCATCTCCTCAATGGGCGCGGTAACGACGTGCCTGCCGTCGCGCATGACGGCGACCTCGTCGGCGATTTCGAACAGTTCGGACATGCGGTGCGAAATGAACACCACCGCCACGCCCTGCGCCTTCAGTTCGCGAATCGTATCAAACAGCTTCTCCTTGTCCGCATTGGTAATGGAGGCGGTCGGCTCGTCCATGACGACGACCTTGGCGTCCGAATCGACCGCGCGAATGATCTCCATCATTTGCCGCTGACCGACCGTGAATTTTTTCGAGGGCGCCGATACATTCAGCTTCAGGCCGAATTTTCCCAGCAATTGCACGGCGCGGCGCTTCATGTATCTGGTGTCGAACAGGAACTTCACCCTTCCGGCGCGTTCGCGGCCCAGGAACACATTGTTGTACACCGACATTTCCGGGATCATGGACAGTTCCTGGTAAATGACGGAAATGCCCAGGCGTTGCGAGTCCATTGGCGAGCGAATTTCCACCGGCTTCCCGTCCGCCAGGATTTCCCCGGCGTCTTTTGTATAAATTCCTGAAAGGACTTTCATCAGCGTAGATTTGCCCGCGCCGTTTTCGCCGATCAGCGCCAGCACCTTACCGCGCCTGATGGTAATCGACACATCGTCCAGAGCCTTTACGCCGGGAAAAACCTTGGTGATATTGCGCAATTCCAGGGTGTCTTTCCAATCGTGCCCCGCCCTGGCGGCGCTTTCCAGCGCATGGTGCTCCCCGGCCGCCTTTTCCCGATTGCGCGCCTCTTTGCGCACGCTTCTGCCGGCGGCGCTCAAATTCTGTTGCGTAGAGAGGATATCAAAGAACACCGCAATGAGAATCATGGCGCCCCTGAGCAGGTAGTTCGTGGCGATAGAGATATCCAAAAAGCTGAGCCCAAGCGTCATCGTGCCCACCAGAAGGCTGCCGAGCACCGTTCCAAATACGCTGCCGGTGCCGCCGGCAAGGCTGTTTCCGCCCAGAACGACGGCGGTGATCGCCTCAAATTCCAGGTTCTTGCCCGCAAGCGGTTGCGCGGAGCGCGTCCTGCCCACGGTGATGATCGCGCCGATTCCCACCATCAGGCCCACAAACGTATAGACCAGCAGCGTCTGCAGCCCGGGATTTACGCCCGATATGCGCGCCGCCTCCGCATTGCCGCCGACGGCATAGGTTTTTCGGCCAAACGTCGTGCGGTTGAGCAAAACGTAGACGACGATGATCAACGCGATCAGCAAAAAACCGACGATCGGGAAGATGCCAATTTTGCTCTGCCCCAGGGCGTTATAAATGTTGTTGTTCGATCCAACGCGCGCGTCGCCGCAGAGGACCAGAGAAATTCCCCGATAAAGCTCCATGGTCGCCAATGTTGTCATAAAGGGACTGACGCGGCATATGCCGATCAAAAAACCGTTGAACGCGCCGCAGGCAACGGCGGTTGCCAGCGTGGCCAAAATGGCGGCCGCCGCCCCCATGGCGCTGTTTTCCGGGAATTTGCTGACGACCAGCGCGCCGACAACGCCGCAAATGGCGATCTGCGAACCGACGGACAGATCCGTATTTCCCATCATGATGACAAACATTACGCCGAGGGAAACCGTCATCAGCGTAGCGGTCTGCAGGATCAGGTTCATCATGGAGCGCAGTTTCAAAAACGCGGGGGCCAGCATCGAGAAAACAGCGAACATAACGGCGATAATGGCGATGAGAATCAAGCTTTTTCTCAGATGGCTGTTGGTGAATACGAACCGTTTTTTCTGCATCGGCTTTTCCTCGCCTTTCCAAATCCGGAGCCAGCGCTTTCAGGGCGCTCCGGCGTGTTTTGAATTTGCCAGCGATGCTGAACGCATCGCTGGCACTCGCGGCATGTATACGGGCGCTCGTCCGCCTGTTTTAGACCGCCGGCTTCATCTCCTCGGCATTGAAGGTATCCGGGCCGAACTCGGACTTGAAATCGCTGAGGATCGTGCGCGCCTCATCCACGGTGATGACTTCATAGTCGAACCCAAGGGCGCGGATGCGCTCGGCATTTTCCTCATTGGCGATGATCGCGGTGTGCAGATAGAGCTTCTGATCCAGTTCGGCGCCCCTGGCCAGCTGCACGGCGATGGCGACGTTCCAGTAACCGATGCGCTGCGGGCCCATCAACAGATCGAGGAAATAGGTGCCGTCCTCAACATAGGGCAGGTTCTCGTCCATGGAGGTGAAAGCGGTGATCAGCAGATCGGAACGGCCGGCGGCCTCAGCGGCTTCGGTGACCTGGTAAGCGACCGAATCGGCGCAGATGATTGCGTCCATATCCGGTTCCGCGGCCAGAAGGTCCGTCACCAGCTGCTGCGCAACGGTCGCATCCCAGTTGGCGGGCAGCACGAACGCCTCGATGTCGGGATAGTTTGCCACAGTATCCTCAAAGCCCTTCTGGCGCGCGTCCGAAACCGCGGAGCCGGGAGCGCCCACCACGCAGGCGACCTTGCCTTCGCCGCCGATCAGCGAGCAGACGATGTTGGTGATGCAGCCCACGTCATACACGTCGTTGTAGATCGCGCAGTGGTTCCACTCCGTGTCCACCTCGTTGCCGCAGGTGATGATCGGAATGCCGGCCTCGCCGGCAACCTGCAGCGCGGGCTTGATGCCTTCGCGGTCGAGCGGATCGACAATGATCGCATCGACCTCCTGAAGCACAATGTTCTCAATGATCGATATCTGCTTTTCCAGAGAGCCCTCGCCGCTGCGGAACTGGAGATTCACGCCGTAGTCCTCCGCCGCAACTTCCGCGCCTTCCATCATCTTCACCCAGAAAGCGCCCTGCATGTCGATACACACAAAAACAACGTCCAGCGGGTCCTCCTCGGCGAAGGCGCAGGAGCAGGCTCCCAGGGCAACGATCGCCACCAGCAACAGGGTCAACAGTCTCTTCATTCGTTTCTACCTCTCTCTCTTTATTTGATGGGGGCTTTCCCCATGCTTTTCTGCGGGAAATCAGTCCTTGCTGCGCGCGTTCACCGCAACGTCGATCAGCAGCGCGAAAATGATCGTTACGCCCTTGACGACATTGTGCATGTTGGAGGGAACATTGAGCAGCGTCATTGAATTGGCGATCACGCCAATGATCATCGCGCCGACGATCGTCCCGATCACGTTGCCTTTTCCGCCGCGAACGCTCGTGCCGCCGATTACCGTGGCCGCAATCGCATCAAGCAGCAATGTCGAACTGACGCTGGAATACACCGCCGCCATGCGGCAGGTGATCAGGATCGTTCCGATGCCGGCGCAAAGGCCCGCCATAATGTAGATCAGCAATTTGTATTTGCGAATGTTTACGCCGCTTGAGCGCAGCGCCTCTTCGTTTCCGCCCAGCGCATAGGTATACGCGCCCAGCTTCGTGCGCTTCATGACAACGAGCATCACAGCGCCGAAAATCAGCAGCATCACAAACGCGGCCGGCAACTGCAAAATCCTGCCCTTGCCGATGAAATCCACCGCGGCGTTGCCCTCCAGCAGGATCAGCTTTCCCTCGGCCAGCGTCATCATTACGCCGTGAATCAGCGCCTGCATGGCCAGCGTGGCGATGAACGGCTGAAACTTCAGGTAGGCGACCAGTATGCCGTTGGCGATTCCAACGACCAGGCCGACCAGCACGCAGCCCGCGATCAGCAGAAGGGCGCTGTTGTTGCCCTCGAGGTACCAAATGCCTCCCAACGTAGAGCCAAGCGCCATGATCTCCGCCGTGGAAAAGTCGATGCCGCCGCTGATGAGAACCATCATTGCCCCCAGGGCGACAAACGCCGTTCCGGAGTATTGCAAAAGAATATTGCTGAGGTTCTCCCACGCCAGGAATCTGGGATTGATGATGGAAATAACGCCGCCGATGGCTGCGAACAGAATAAATGGCAGCGCGTCCTGTACGACCTCCAGCGTGCTTTTGCTTCCCCGCTCCCTGTTGCGCGAATTTGCAGGCATGTCCATGTCCCAGCCTCCTTCTTCCTTATGCCGCTCAGAAAAGAATCGTTCCCTTGATGTAGCCGGGATCTCCGCTGAGCATGACCTCAAAGGCGCGGTTGATCTCCTCCAGCGCAAATTCGTGCGTTATGATCTGATCCAGCGGCATCAGGCCGGTCTCATACGCCCATATGCCGTTTTCCAGATCCTGCATGATATCCTTGGAATACCACGGATGCGTAGACTGGAGCATGGGCGAGCGGGACAGCAGATAGTATCCGATCGTCGGGTCCCACATCTCCTGCGTTCCATACAGCGACGCGATCAGAATTCTGCCGCGCCCCTTGTAGCCGTAGTACTCCGGGATGCGCACGATCGAGGAGGCCGTTCGCAGCCCGGCCAGCCTGCCGGTCAGTTCGACGACCACGTCCACGCCCGCGTTGTCTGTAAGGTCGTAAATCGCCTGGTCAAGGTCGGTCTCCTTGGGGTTGATGGTGCGGGTAGCGCCGAACTTTCTGGCCCAGGCGAGGCGGGAATTGTCAAAATCAATCGCTATGATTTCCTTCGCGCCGCTTTTGCTGAGGCCGGCGACCGTCATCATGCCCATCATGCCGCAACCGACGACCGCCGCCGTCTCGCCAAACAGGGGGTTGGCGACTTTCACAATATTGCACACGCACATCAGCGGTTCAGCCAGGCAGTATTTCAAATTGCGCACGTCTTTGGGAATCTTCGCTAGCTGGCTGGCGGGCGCGACCAGATGCGTTGCAAAAGCGTCGAAAATACAGCCTCCCGCGTAGTCGCCCTCCTTGAATTTTGTCACGTTCTTTCCCACCGCGATCACCTCGCCGATGGGTTCGTGGCCAAGGCGCATGGGGTAGCTCAGTTTTTCGCACCGCCGCGCGTTGCCGAAGCGATCCGGCGCGGTTCCGCCCGTTCCCAGATAATTTGGCGCATCGGAGTGACACAGTCCCGCAGAAATCACCCGCAGAAGAATATCGTCGTCACCGACAGCGGGAATCTCTTCTTCGAAAATCTCAAATCTCCTGGGCTCCACCAGCATCGCAACTTTTCGCTTCATGGTTTTTCACTCCTCTTCCTATACTTTCGATATTTTGATATACTGCATTGTGAGCGTTTGTCGAAAGGTTTTTAAAGCACGCGATTTCTTTTCCACAAAATTGCCGGCGCATGGGCGCATTGCCACAGAAAATTTGCCCATTTCTTGCAATTTGCGCCGTTTTTCGTCATTCTCCTTTCGAATTCATTCTTTTTTGTGAGAAAAGCATATCATACGCCCGCCGATTTGTCAATACATATTTTCTATTTTTTTGTTTTATAGCCCTCTAAAAAAATCTTGGCAAGTTTCCCCTATCTCTACGCACGAAAAACCAGCATAACACCCGAATTTTTGCGGATCGCATCCCATATTCTGGACGATAACGCGCTGATTTGCAGAATAATCCGCGAAAATATATTCATTTCATGTTATTATCAAGCCCATCTGCCGGATGCGATCAGGGTTTTGCCAGCAATTTTTCTTTTGAATAGCTTTTGTTCGGTTAATATAAAAACTAAATTCTAACTTTTGGAAATAAGTAATTGACATATCGAAATATTATGATATACTATTCGCAAGCAAACTGGATTTGCAAATAAGAAAACGCATCAAGGAGGGAAGTTTGTGGACTATGTTGTTGCGATCGACCTGGGAACCAGCGGATGCCGAAGCGCCGTATACGACGCGCGCCTGAACCTGCGCGCGCAATCCTCTGTAGAAATCCCCATATTCAAACGATCTTCGCTGGAAGTAGAGCAAAACCCCGAGGATTGGTGGAACGGCCTTGTGCAAACCGTCCGGGAGGCGGCGGCCGCCGCGAACGTCTCCAAGGAGGCGATTCGCGCCATTTCCATCAGTTCGCAGGGGATCTCCGTCGTGCCTGTTGACGCAAACGGCCTTCCGCTGCGCAACGCGATCAGCTGGCTGGATTCCAGGCCGCAGCGGCAAATGGAGCGTTTGTTGCGCCAATACAGCTTTGAGGAATTGTATCGCCGCACCGGCAAGCGCGCAAACGCCATTTACTCGCTGCCAAAATATCTCTGGCTTATGGAGGAGGAACCCGACGTTTACAAAAACACGCACAAATTCCTCCTTCCCATGGATTACCTGATCCTGAAACTCTGCGGCCGCTACTGCACCGACCACACCTGCGCCGGCGGCACCATGTGCTACGATATTGAAAGACAGACCTGGGCGGAGGATCTGATTCAGGCTTGCGGGCTTCGCGCGCAGCTCTTCCCGGAAATATGCGCAAGCGGCGCGGCGCTGGGGACGCTTTTGCCGTCGGTCGCCGCCGAACTGGGGCTTTCGGAGCGCACCATCGTCGCCATGGGCGCGCAGGACCAAAAATGCGCAAGTTTCGGCGCCGGGCTGGACAAGGCGTCCATTACGGTATCGCTGGGCACGGCGTCCTGCATCGAGGCGCTGGTTTCGCGCCCCGTGGGCGATCCGCAGTGCAGAATTCCCCTGTTCCCCTACCTGTTCCCCGAAGCGTGGGTTCTGGAAGGATTGCTTTCCTCCGGTTGCGTCTGTTACGACTGGTTCCGGGATATCCTCGGCGCGCAGACAAGTTTCGCCGATCTGGACGCCTGCATACTCGGCGCGCCCGCGCAGGACCGGCCCGTTTTCTTTTATCCATATCTGTCCGGGGAATCTTCCCCGCACTGGCGGGAAAACTGCGGCCATTTTGCCCGGCTTTCTCTGGCGACCACAACGGGGCACATGGCGCGCAGCGTTCTGGAGGGCGTGGCCTACGCTCTGCGAAGCAACCTGGAGGCAATGAAGGACATGCTTCCCGGAAGCCGGGAATTGCATCTGTTCGGCGGCGGTTCCAGGAGCCCCATCTTCTGCCAGATCATTTCCGACGTTACCAACCGCGGCGTCCTTACCTATTCGGATATGGAAACCGCCCTTGCCGGCGCGGCAAGGCTGGCCTTCCGGGGCGCCGGCATCGCGATCGAAGAACAGCGGCGCGATATGCGGCGCTATGTTCCCAACGCCGAAAGCGTCGCGCGCTACGACGCCTGGTATGCGGATTACGAGGCGCTTCGAAAGAGGCTGTTTTTCTAAATCAAACGGTATTTTTCGCAAAAGCCGAAATCGAATTGAAAGGATGGAAAACATGTCGCACTATTTTGGAGAAAAAACCTGGGAGGACATCCAAACCTACGTTGAGCGGGATGCGTTGATCATCCTGCCCATCGGCGAACTGGAGGAACACAGCCTCTATTTGCCCGTGGACACGGACATGCGCATCGCGACGCATCTCGCGGCCGAAATCGCCGACGCGGTGCAGGACGATTTCCCCGTGCTGGTCATGCCCACGGTCTGGTCCGGATACACGCCTTCGCGCGTAACCCGCTGGCCCGGCGGCATGCAGCTGCGCGTTCCTGTGTTTATCGACATGGTATACGATATCTGCGCGTCGCTGGCGCGAATGGGCTTTCGCAAGCTGATGATGCTGGACTGCCACGGGCAGCACGGGCCGATGCTGCATTGCGTCATAAAAATGATCGCCGACGCGTTCAATTATTATTACACCGTCGCCTCCCCCTTCAAGGTCACCGCCGAGGATTTCAACGCCTTCCGCAAGTCCGAGCGAGGCGGCGTCAGCCACGCCGGCGAATGGGAAGCCTCCATGGTGCTGTTGATCAGCCCGCATCTGGTCAAGCGCGAAAAGTTCACCGACGTCGATCACATCAAACACCACACGAAATTTGTTGCCGGCGACAGCGTCATGGGCGGCCAGAAAGTGACCTGGTCCTCCTGGGGGATCGAGGACACCAAGTACGGCGCGTTGGGCGATCCGACGCTGGCCGACGCGGAAACCGGGCGGAAAATCGTAAAGGCGACGCGGGAAAATTTCCGGGAATTTTTGCTGGATTACTACCATTTTCAGCATGTAGAGTAACCGTTTCGCGCCTCAACGCGCGTCGAACGTCCCAACGGGGGAAACGCCGCGCGGCGCTTCCCCCGCTTTGGCGCCCGCTTCTCTCGCATGGGCTTATCGCGTCGCACCGGCGCAGAAATTCTCCGTTTTCCGCGAAAGTTTCCCCCGCTTTCCGATTTGGGAATTGATTTTTTCTTTTCTTTCGTTTATAATAGGATTGATTGGTCTTTCAGCACCGACCGATGGGAGAAGAAGGGTTCATATGCAAAAGGAAAGCGTGAAACTATTTGCAAAACGTCGCGCGCTGATTCTGGAAGAGCTCGAATCCAAGGAAATCGTCAAGGTGGATGATTTGAGCAAAAAGCTGGGCGTCTCGGCCGTTACGATCCGCAAGGACCTGGATGTCCTGGATATGGAAGGGCATTTGGAGCGCGTCCACGGGGGCGCAGTCAAAGTCGACGTCCCCACGCAGGGCCAGATCTTCGCAGACAGGGCAAATCTGAACAAGGCGGCAAAGTGCCAAATTGCCCAGGCCATCGCCAAATTGATCAACAACGGCGAAACCGTGATGCTCAATTCCGGTACGACGACCTGTTACATTGCCGAGGCCCTGCGCAAAAAGAGCGATCTGCTTGTGATCACCAATTCCCTGCCCATACTCAACGCCATCGGGCATTGCAAAAACCTGGTCACGCTGTTCCTTGGCGGCCGTTACGATGCGGAGCATCAGATCACCTACGACGAGGACGCCGTTGAACAGCTTTCAAAGTACAGGGTTCAAACGCTGATTCTCGGCATGGACGGCGTGGATTATGCCTCCGGCGCCACGACCAATACGCACACCTCCACATCCATCACAAAAAAGATGATCGAGTGTGCGAAAACCAAAATTCTGGCGGTGGACGGTTCCAAAATCGGCAGGACCGCGCTGGTGCAAATCGCGCCGCTGAGCGAGTTCGATCTGCTCGTCACCAACGAAACCGAGGAAAACGCCGATATGCTCAACCTCATCCGCCAACGCGGGTTGCAGATCATTGCCGTATGACGCGGCCACCCGCGTCCCGGCGAACGTTCTTCGCCCTTTCCGCCCTCTCAAACAAACAGCCGCCGGACCCGGCGGCTGTTTGCGCTTTGTCGCGCGTTACCCTGGCAAAACGCCCAAATGCTCCAGAAGGATTTTGAGGCCGACGAGAATGAGCACCACGCCGCCGACAATCTCCGCCTTCGTTTTGTAGCGCGCGCCAAAGCGGTTGCCCGCGCACACGCCCAGAAAGGAAAGGAAAAAGGTGGTCAGGCCAATCGTCGATACCGCGGCGAAAATGTTCATCTGGAAGGAGGGAAATGCAAACGCGATGCCCACTGCCAGGGCGTCGATGCTGGTGGCGACGGCCATGATGGCGAGCATTTTCAGGTTCAGCGCCTCAACGCCGCCTTCGTCCTCGCCGCGCGCAGCCTCCCAAATCATCTTGCCGCCGATGAAACCCAGCAGCACAAAGGCGATCCAGTGATCGAAATTGCTGATATAGTGGGCAAAGCCCGCGCCAAGCAGATACCCCAGCAGGGGCATCAGCGCCTGAAAGCCGCCGAAAAAGAGGGCGATCAACAGCGCCTGCCGGTAATGGATTTTGCGCATTTCCAGCCCCCGACAGACCGCCACGGCGAACGCGTCCATTGAAAGGCCGACGGCGACGAGCATCAGTTCCGCAAAAGACATCCACATCCATCCTCTGAATAGGCTTTGGAGCTTCATTATAGCACGCTGCCGGACGCACTGTCAATCGCGCGCGGCGGCCCGCTCCGCCCTGCGACGCGCGCATCTGCGACCGCTTCCCGCCTACCCGCACACGCGGTATCTGTATGAAGGCGGCACACATCCGCGCGCTGCCCGCTGTCACCTACCCGCACGCACGGCGGCCGTATGGGCGGACGTTTCCATCGCGCCGTGAACGCGGCCCTTGCGAATGCGCGCATCTCCCCTGTTTGCCTGCGGGTGCGACGCCGGAAAGACGCGGGCGAACGCGCGGCCGCCCTTGGGCGAAATCACTCCTCAGCGCTTGCCATTGCGGGGATTTTGACGCTTCGCCCCTGCGGCGATGCAGGTTCGGCGCAACGTGCTTTCTGAAACCGCCGCGCGCGAAAACGCTCGCGCGCCCTTCGGCCCGCATCCTGTTTTCCCCCCAGCGAAACGCCGCCGCGATGCCGGCCAGAAAAATGAATTTGAAAGCGCCGATAATACATTTTTAGCGAAAAAAGCGGCCGCATTGGCGAAATTTATGCTTTCTTGGGTAATTTAACTTGCAAATTTTCGCAATGCGGGGTATACTTTTGATGAAGCACGCCGAAAAGGCGCGACGCAGGAGGGGGAATCGCCTTGGAAAACGCACAGGAACTGATCCAGCGTTTGAATCACAGCGGCAAAAAACTTTCCAAAAGTCATCGCCGCATTGCGGAGTGCATCGTTTCGCACTATGATAAGGTCGTCTTTATGACCGCTTCCAAACTCGGCGAGTATGTTGGCGTATCCGAATCCACCGTCGTCCGTTTCGCGGCGGCGCTGGGGTATTCCGGTTATCCGCAGTTGCAAAAGGCCCTGCAGGAACTGATTCGCCACCGCCTCACCGCCTCGCAGCGCTTTGAAATGACTTCGGACATGGATCATGCCCAGGTGCTCAACAAGGTGCTCAAGGCCGACATACAGAACATCCGCTCCACGCTGGACGAACTGGATCTGAGCGCCTTTGAAAAGGCGATTGATCGCATTATCCAGGCGCGCGCCATTTACGTCCTTGGCCTGCGCGCTTCCGCGCCGATTGCGACTTTTTTCGCGCACTACCTCAAATACATTTTCAACAATGTGCGCGTGGTCACCTCCGGCATCAGCGACGTATTCGAGCAGCTTTCGCGCATCGGCGAGGGCGATCTGCTCATCGGCCTCTCTTTTCCGCGCTATACGGCGCGCACCATCGAGGCGATGGAGTTCGCCCATTCGCGCGGCGCGGCGCTGATCGCCATTACCGACGGCCCCCTTTCCCCCCTGCACTCCACGGCCGACGTGTGCCTGATGGCCAAGAGCGACATGGCTTCGTTTGTGGATTCGTTTGCCGCGCCGCTGTCGCTGATCAACGCGCTGATCGTGGCGCTGGGCCAACGGCGGCGACAGGAAGTTTCCGAGCACTTCGAAGAACTGGAAAAAATCTGGAGCACCTACGACGTCTATCTGGCCAAGAGCGGGGATTGAAATGCATAAATCAGTGCTCATTGTCGGCGGCGGCGCATCTGGATTGATGGCCGCGCTGTTTGCCGCGCGCGGCGGCGCGCGCGCGACGCTTCTGGAACGCAATGAAAAGCTGGGCAAAAAAATCTACATCACCGGCAAAGGCCGCTGCAACCTCACCAACGCCTGCGATTCGGAAGCCTTCATGCGCCATATCTTTCGCAATCCGCGCTTCCTTTACGCCGCGCTGGCGACGCTGGACAATTTCGGCGTCATGGAATTGCTGGAAAGCCTCGGCCTCGCGCTCAAAACCGAGCGCGGCGAGCGCGTCTTTCCGGCTTCGGACAAGGCCAGCGACGTAACCAATACGCTCGCGCGCGAACTTGCGCGCCTTGGCGTCGCCGTGCGGTTGAACGCGCGCGTCGCCCATCTGCTGGCGGAAAACGGCCGCGCCGTGGGCGTAAAAATGGAAAACGGTGAAGAAATCAAAGCGGATGCGGTCGTCCTCGCCACCGGCGGCATGAGCTATCCCTCCACCGGTTCCACGGGCGACGGCTACCGTTTGGCGAAGGAGGCCGGCCATACGCTGGCGGCGCCGGCGCCGGCGCTGACGCCCGTCGAAACGGTGGAAACGTGGCCGTATGCGCTCTCGGGCCTGTCGTTGCGCAACGTGCGTCTGAGCGCCTATGCGGCGGGAACCAGGAAGGAAAAGCGCCTCTTTTCCGAACAGGGCGAAATGCTCTTTACGCACTTTGGCGTCTCCGGCCCGCTGGTTCTGACGCTCTCCAGCCTTTTGCCGGACGATCTTTCCGGCGTGCGCCTTTCCATCGACCTCAAACCCGCGCTGGAAGAAAAGACGCTGGACGCGCGCATGGTACGCGACCTGCGCGAGTTTTCCCGCAAGCAGCTTATCACGGTCATGGACGGCCTGGCGCCGCACAACCTGGCGCTGACGCTTTTGAGCCTGGCCGGCCTTTCTCCCGCCATGCCCTGCAACGCCCTCACGCACGAGCAGCGGCGCGCGTTGTTGGGGCTTTTCAAGGCCCTGCCGCTCACGCCGCTGAAACTGCGCGGCTTTTCCGAGGCCATCGTCACCCGCGGCGGCGTCAATGTGCGCGAGGTCAACCCTTCGACGATGGAATCCAAATGCCTGCCGGGGCTCTACTTTGCCGGCGAAATGCTCGACGTAGACGCCGCCACCGGCGGGTTCAACCTGCAAATCGCCTTTTCTACCGGCGCGCTGGCCGGGAAAAGCGCGGCAAAGGAGGAAACTGCATGAACATCCGCATCGCCGGCCTGGTCAACGATTCCATCGTAGACGGCCCGGGCTTTCGCTTTGCCGTTTTTACGCAGGGCTGTCCGCACGCCTGTCCCGGCTGTCACAACCCGCAAACGCACGATTTTGCCGGCGGCCAGGATATGGATACCGACGAGATCATCGCCCGTTTCCGCGCGAACCCTCTGTTGGACGGCATTACCCTCACCGGAGGCGACCCGTTTTGCCAACCGGAGGCCTGCGCCGTGCTCGCCCGCGCCGCGCACGAAAGCGGCCTCAATGTGTGGGCGTACACCGGCTATCTCTATGAAGAAACACTGGCCGACCCCGCCATGCGCGCGCTGCTGAACGAGGTGGACGTACTCATCGACGGCCCTTTCCTCCTTGCCGAGCGCACGCTGTCGATGCGCTTTCGCGGCTCGAAAAACCAACGCGTCATCGACGTGCCCGCCTCGCTGCAAAGCGGCGGGATCGTCGAAAAGGACATTTAAAGTCAGACGCGCCGCCCTCTGCAATACGGCAGAGGGCGGCGCTTTGCTGTTTCGCGGCCGCCCGGAACGTTTGAGGCCCTGGCGGCGCCGCGCCACGGCGCTTGCCACGCTGAAACGCCGGACACGCCCGCCGACCGCGTTTTCTGCATGCCCGGAGGCCTTCGCAGGCGACGGCAGTTGTTCGTCGCACGCGGGGCCGCGCTTCCTGCGCGCCCGGGAGATTCTCGCGGAACGCGTTGGTACGCAGCCGGAGCCGAAAGCACTTCCTGCGGCCAGCGGGACGTTCGCAAAACGCAAGGGCTATTGCCCGCATTGCGACCTCATTTCCTGCCGCCCGTGGGTTCCTCCCGGAACGCGTTGCGCGCAGCCGAGGCCGGAAGCGCTTTCTGCGCGGCCGGGAGGCCCTCGCAGGCGACGGCAGTTGTACGTCGCACGCGGGGTCGCGCTTCCTGCGCGCCCGGGAGATTCTCGCGGAACGCGTTGGTACGCAGCCGAGGCCGACCGCGTTTTCTGCACGGCCATGGCCTTCGCAGGCGATCCCACCCTTGGCATAACGCAAACTGCGCTTCCTGCGCGCCCGCGGGGCCTTCCTTCCGCGGCGCGCGTGCCCTTCCTTTTTGCGGCGCAAGCGCAAACAACGCCGCGCCGCCATGCGCCGCCTCCGGGGCTGCGCCTCAAAAACGGCGTCTGATGGGGCGCTGCGACGCCGAACGCCGTCGCTTCCGGAGGCGGAGCGGGGACGGCCGCCCCTTCCCCATGTCCCGTCGATCGCGCGGGGCGTCAATCTCCCAGCGAACGCTTCACGGGCACGACCACCTTGGCTTCATAGCAGGCAAACGCGCCTTCGGTCAGTTCCCGCTCCGGCCGCGGAGTGACCAGGCTCACCAACGGCACCAGCACAAGGCCGGAGAGCATGGCAAACGCGCCGCAATTGATGGGCGATTGCAGAAGCGCCGGGAAAATGGCCGGACAGAAGAGGTTGAGCGTCATCACACCCGCGCCAAAGACAAAGCTGACCCACACCGCCGCGCGCGTGGTGCGCTTCCAGTAAAGCCCGTAAAGGAACGGCGCCAGAAACGCGCCCGCCAGCGCGCCCCAGGAAACGCCCATCAACTGGGCGATGAAGGTGATGTTGCTCGTGTGCTGTACGATGGCGATGACCACGGAAATGGCGATGAATACCACGATGAGGCCACGCATGGTCAGCACCTGCTTTTTTTCATCCATGTCCTTGACAATATTGTCCTTGAGAAGGTCGAGCGTCAACGTGGAACTGGAGGCCATGACCAGGCTGGAAAGGGTGGACATGGACGCAGAAAGCACAAGAATAACGACGATGCCGATCAGCAGCGGCGAGAGGTTTTCCAGCATCGCCGGAATGATGGCGTCGTAGCCGTCGGCGGCCACATCCACGCGGCCGGCATAGAGGCGGCCAAACCCGCCCAGGAAGTAACAGCCGCCCGCCACCACCACGGCAAACAGCGTGGAAATGACCGCGCCTTTATGAATGGCCTTTTCCGAACGAATGGCATAGAATTTCTGTACCATTTGCGGAAGTCCCCATGTGCCGAGGGAGGTGAGAATGACCACGCCCATCAGCTCCAGGGGCTTGGGGCCAAAGAAGGAAGTAAACGCCCCCGGCGTGGTGGTCACCGAGGCGTCCTCCACGCGGGCGAGCGCATCCATGGCGGCCATAAAGCCGCCGTTTTCGTTGAGCACCGCCAGCACCACCACCACGATGCCGCCCAGCATGATGAGGCCCTGTATGAAATCGTTGATGGCCGTGGCCATATAGCCGCCCGCCACGACATATACGCACGTCAGCGCCGCCATGAGGACAATGCACACCGTATAGTCGATGTTGAACGCCATGCCGAACAGCCGGGAAAGGCCGTTGTAAAGCGAGGCCGTATAGGGAATGAGGAAGATAAAGACGATCACCGAAGCGCCGATCTTCAGCCCCTTGGAACCGAAGCGCTTGCCGAAAAATTCCGGCATGGTGGCGCTGTCCAGATGCTGGCTCATCAGCCGCGTGCGGCGGCCGAGCACGACCCAGGCCAGCAACGAGCCCAGAAAAGCGTTGCCCAGCCCGATCCACGTCGAGGCTACGCCAAAGCGCCAGCCGAACTGCCCCGCGTAGCCGACGAAGATGACCGCCGAGAAATAGGACGTGCCGTAGGCGAAGGCCGTCAGCCACGCGCCCACCGAGCGCCCGCCCAGCACAAAGCCGTTCACATCGGTCGCGTGCCGGCGGCAATGAACGCCTACCGCCAGCATGATCGCAAAAAACACCACCAACAGCGCCAGTTTGATCGCCATGCGATCTCCTCCTTTGCAGCGGAGGCATGCAAAAAGCCCGTCCTCCGCAAAACGAATTGCTGAGGACGGGCTTTGACCCGCGGTACCACCTCAATTCGACGCCGCCTCACGGCGCGCGCCCTCGTCGGGTACAGACATACCCTATCGCGTTCACGGGCGAACCCGTCGCAGCCTACTTGGGAAACGCCCCGTTCAGCGCGCCGCTCTCGGAATGTATTCCGCGCACGGTTGCCTGCCGCCTCGCACCACCCGGCGGTTCTCTGAAGGCTGGACCCTGCCGTACTTGTTTCCGGTCCTTGCGTTTGTCTAAGAATACCACTTGCGACCCGCGCTGTCAAGGGGCATGCGAAAATTTTCCGGCGCTTTCTCCGGGTTCGCTGCGCGCGTTTTGCCGCGCTGCATACAAAGGACGAAGCCATTCGCCGTAGCGCAAAGCGCGACTGAGAGCGCGCCCGTTCCGCGGCGACCCGCGCATACCCGGCCGTTGCCGGCAAACCGGAGCGCCCCGGCGCTTTCGCATGCCCGCGATGCGCTCAAGGCGCGGAATCTTTTCCACATCCAGACCAGCGACGCTCCGGCATGGCGCGGCGGCAGGAAGCGGCGCGCAAAGCGCGAAACGCCCTGCCGCGCAATGCGTATATCTGGCCCGGAGGCGCAGAATCTTTTCCGCATCCAGGCCCGACCCGCGCATACCCGGCCGTTGCCGGCAAACCGGAGCGCCCCGGCGCTTTCGCATGCCCGCGATGCGCTCAAGGCGCGGAATCTTTCCCGCATCCAGACCTGCGACGCTCCGGCACGGCGCGGCGGCAGGAAGCGGCGCGCAAAGCGCGAAACGCCCTGCCGCGCAATGCGTATATCTGCGGCGGGGCGTTCAGGGCGCGGTTTCAAAACGACAGGCCCGGGCAGGGGAGTCCTCCCCATTCCGCCGCCTGGCCGTTTGTTCCAACGGCCATCGTTGCGCGGCGGCTTTGCCCGGGCCGCATTCAGTCGAGCAGGCTCGCCTCGCCGGTGCGCTCGTACCCCTGCTGGAGAAGCTGCGTCAGGCGCTGCGGACGCGAGGCGGCGTCCGGGTAAAGCTGCTTGAGTGTCACATAGGGAGCGAGGTCGTTGGGGTCGATGGCGATAAGATACTCCAGCGCCTCAGCCGCCCCGCCGGAATTGCCGGCGCGAATATAGGCGTTGGCGGCGTTGATGGCGCAGTTTCGATCCGTCGGATCGAGCGAAAGCGCCTTGAGGTAATAGGCGCCCGCGATCTCATAGCCGCCTGCAGCATTGGCCTCGTCGCCCAACTCGATATACGTCTGCGGATCGCTGCTGATGTAGAGTTGGCCGAGCACGCGCTGGCCGCTGCCGTACAGCAACCAGTAACCGACGATCAGCGTCACGATCGCCAGCAGCGTCAGGCAGACGACGCCGCGGATATGGCGCAGAAAAAAGTTCTGCTTTTCCGGCTCTTCGTACCGGTAGTCGTCAAAATACTCGCTGACAAAATCGGCGAGATCATCCTCCGCCTCGTCCTCATCCTCGAAAAACATATTGTCCGGGTCGATCTGACGCGGAGGCACCACGGTGTTGGCGCGGCGCAGACCGGCGGCGGCGCGGGGGGCGACCGGCGCATCCGTGCGCGCAAGACGCGGCGGATGCTTGACGCGCAGTTCCACCGGCTTGTCCAGAAGCGGCTTGGCCAGGGGCTCGGTCGTCGCCTCCTCAGTGCGTCGATCGCGGCGCGCGCTCGTCTCGGTACGGCCGTAGCGGCCCTCGTCCCTGCGCGGCGCTTCCTGCCCGCCCGTCTCGGGGCGGCCATAGCGGCCTCCATCCTCGCGCGGCGCTTCCTGTTCGTCCGCCTCGGTACGGCCATAGCGGCCTTCGTCCATGCGCGGCGCTTCCTGTTCGTCCGCCTCGGGGCGGCCGTAGCGGCCCTCGGCCTCGTGCGGCGCTTCCTGCTCGCCCGCCTCGGGGCGGCCGTAGCGGCCCTCGTCCCTGCGCGGCGCTTCCT
>DVIA01000038.1 GCA_018711655.1 Candidatus Pullichristensenella avicola | reverse complement strand
TTCCTGCGTCAGCTGCACTTGCAGTCTGCGGTCACTTACGTCCATGTAAGCTCCCTTGACTGCAAGTTTGCTTCCTTGGCTTGCAGGCTTTCTCAACGCTCTGCCAGTCTGTTGACTTTGTCAACATCCTGGGGGCGGGACGCTTGTCCCGCCCTTTTTATCTACGCGCCGAAAAGGCCGCGCGCAGATTTTTCCCCGACGAAACAATCGCCAGGGCGCATGACGGCGATCCGGACGCGGCGGGCCGCTTTTTCACCGGAACTGCGTTGATTCCTGCGCCGATCCACGCTATAATGGATGGGAAATGGAGGAAAATGCCATGAACGACGGCTGGGACAGGCTTTTGCAGGCCGCGCGCGCCGTATTGCGCGAACGCGAGGTGTCGCCCTTCGTCTACGCCGGGCAGGTGGGCGCGGCGATCGAAACCGAGGGCGGCAACATCTATGTCGGCGCATGCGTGGACGGCGTCTGCGGCCTGAGCACCTGCGCCGAGCGCGCCGCTCTGTACGCCATGCTCACCGCCGGCGAACATCGCGTGCGCCGCGTGGCGGCGGTGAAGGAAAGCGGCGTGGTGCCGCCCTGCGGCGCCTGTCGCGAGGCGCTGATGCAACTTATGCCCGACGCCGGCAATATCGAAGTGCTTTTGCGCGAAGAGCCGCGCCGCGTTTGCGCGCTGCGCGAACTGCTCCCCGACTGGTGGGGGAGCGACCGCTTTACCGAAAAATAGGGAGGACAGGCCATGTTTATCGCCTCCGGTTGGAAAGACTATGAAGTGATCGACACGGGCGAGGGCGAAAAGCTCGAGCGCTGGAAGGACGTGATTCTGCGCCGCCCGGATCCGCAGGCCATCTGGCCCAGGCAACGCCCCGAACTGTGGGCGCGCGCCGACGCGCATTACCATCGCTCGGCCAGGGGCGGCGGCGAGTGGGAGTTCTTTCGCTCCCTGCCCGAACGCTGGACGGTGGCCTATGGCGATTTGCGCTTTTATGTGCGCCCCACCGGCTTTAAGCACACCGGCCTGTTTCCGGAGCAGGCCGTCAACTGGGACTGGATGGCCGCGCGCATCCGCGAGGCAAATCGCCCCGTAAAGGTGCTCAACCTCTTCGGTTACACCGGCGGGGCCACCGTGGCCTGCGCCCGCGCCGGCGCGCAGGTGACGCATGTGGACGCGGCCAAGGGCATGGTGCAATGGGCGGGCGAAAACCGCCGTTTGAGCGACATCGACGAAACGCATGTGCGCTGGATCGTCGATGACGCCAAGAAATTTGTTCTGCGCGAGGCGCGGCGGGGCAACGCCTATCAGGGCATCCTCATGGATCCTCCCAGCTATGGCCGCGGCCCCGGCGGCGAGGTCTGGAAGCTGGAAAACGAACTCTATCCGCTGGTGGAGGCATGCGAAGAGGTGCTGGCAAAAGACGCGTTGTTCCTGCTCATCAACAGCTACACCACGGGCCTGCAACCGGCGGTGCTCAACAACATGCTGACCATGGCCGTCTCCCGCCATCGCGGCGGCAAGGTGACGGCGGAAGAAATCGTGCTGCCCGTGACCGCGGGCGGCGTACTGCCCTGCGGCGCGACCGGGCGCTGGCAGCAAGCGCCTTCCGCTTAAACCCCGGACAGCCACGGCGCATGCGCGCCACCGGGCGCGCTTTCGCTCCAACAGCGGCCCCGCACAGGCGGCGTTCCGCCCGGGCGCAGCGCCCAACGGTTCCCGCTTCCAACCCAGGCGCGGCCGGACGGCCCAAAGGAACGCATGCCGGCAATCGCCGCGCGCGGTTCCGAGCCCAGACTGTCCGGACGGCCCTCTCAAACGGGCCATAGAAACTGCGTACAACAATCTCCAAGCCCAGGCGTGTCCGGACAGCCACGGCGCATGCGCGCCACCGGGCGCGCTTTCGCTCCAACAGCGGCCCCGCACAGGCGGCGTTCCGCCCGGGCGCAGCGCCCAACGGTTCCCGCTTCCAACCCAGGCGCGGCCGGACGGCGTTCGCTCCGCCGCGTTTCAGTTTTGATTGACGCGGCGCGTCTACGCCCCGGCGGGTCTGCCTCGGCCGACGGCCCGAAAACGCCGGGAGCCTGCCGCGATCGCTCTGCCGAAAAGCGCGCTTTGTTCCGCCATGGGCCGCGCATAGATTTTCAAACCTACAGGGGGAAACGCATGATATTGATGACCGTACAGGGCGTGTCGAAGTCGTTCGGCATGAACTGCGTTTTGAAGGATGTATCGCTGACGCTCCGGCAGGGCGCGCGCATGGGCCTCATCGGCGTGAACGGCTCGGGAAAATCGACGCTTTTCCGCCTCATTGCCGGCCAGATGGAGCCGGATGAAGGCGCCATTTCGCTGATGCGCGGCACGCGCGTGGGCATGCTCACCCAAGAGGCCGATATCCAGAGCGACCTCACCGTGCGCGAGGAGCTTTCCCGCGTCTTTGAGCCGGTGCGGGATATGGAGTGCCGGCTGCGCGCCCTGGAGGAGGAAATGGCGCAAAAGCACGCGGACGCGGCCGAACTCGATCGCCTCTCCCGCGAATACGCCCGCCTTACCGACCGCTTTGAGGACGCCGGCGGCTACGAATGGCCCAGCCGCATCCAGGGCGTGCTCTCCGGCCTCGGCTTTGCCAAAGGGCGCGAGGACCAGCCCGCCAGCGTGCTCTCCGGCGGGGAAAAGACGCGCCTGTGCCTTGCCCGGCTGCTGCTCACCCAGCCCGACCTGCTCATGCTCGACGAGCCGACCAACCACCTGGACCTTGCTTCCATCCAGTGGCTGGAGGACACGCTGAAAAAGTACCGCGGCACGGTGCTCATCATCTCGCACGACCGCTATTTTATGAACAGCGTTTGCGACTGCATGGCGGAGATCTCCATGCGCCATCTTGCGCAGTACGAGGGCAATTACGACCAGTTCTCCCTCAAGCGGCAGGCGGATATCGAACGGCAGATTCGCGAATACAAGCTGCAACAGGCGGAAATCGCCCGTCAGCAGGCCATTATCCAGCGCTACCGCATGTACAACCGCGAAAAATCCATCCGCGCGGCGGAGAGCCGGGAAAAGCGGCTGGAGAAGATGGAGAAACTGGAAAAGCCCGTCAGCGAGCAGCATGTGCGCTTCTCCTTCGAGGCGCGCCGCCGCTCTGGCGACGACGTGCTCAAGGCGCGCGGCCTCGCCAAGAGTTTCGAGGGGCGCCGCCTGTTTGAAAACTTCGACCTGCACCTGCGCGCCGGCGACCGCGTGGCCATCATCGGCCCCAACGGCGTGGGCAAGTCCACGCTGCTCAACATCATCGCCCGCAAGCTGAAGGCCGACGCGGGCGAGGTGGAGTTCGGCGCCAATGTCGATCTTGGCTACTACGAGCAGCACCAGACCGGGCTGGACCCGGAAAAGGACGTCTTGAACGAGCTGTGGGACGCTTTCCCCCGCCTCGATCTCGACCGCGTGCGTTCGGTGCTGGCGTTGTTCCTCTTTACCGGCGACGACGTCTACAAAAAAGTCGGCATGCTCTCCGGCGGCGAAAAGGGCCGCGTGTCGCTGTGCAAGCTGATGCTCAAGCGCGACAACCTGCTTTTGCTCGACGAGCCGACCAACCATCTGGACATGGACAGCCGCGAAGTGCTCGAAGGCGCGTTGGAGGACTTTGACGGCACCATACTCGCCGTATCGCACGACCGCTATTTCATCAACCGCGTGGCCAACCGCGTCATTGAAATGCGCCCCGACGGCGTTCGCGAATACCTTGGCAATTACAACGACTATCTGGAAAAAAAGCGCCGCGAGGAAGCCGGACAGGAGAATTCCGACGCCGCCGGCATGACGAAAACGCAGCTTGACAAACAGCGCCGCAAGGAGCGCCTGCTGCGCGAGGGCAAAAAGGCGCTGGAAAAGCAGATCGAGGCCGCGGAAGCGCGCATCGCCGACGCGGAAAAGGAAATTCAGGACTTGGAAACGCGCATGGCCGACCCGGAATTGTATCAGCGCCCGGACGAAGCGCGCGAGACCGCCCGCCGCCATGCCGAACTGCAGGCGGGCATGGACGCGCTCTACGAGGAATGGGAAGCCCTCTCGGAGGCCGTGAGCGAGCGGTGAGGTGGATTTTTCCGCTGCTCTCTGCTATAATAGAGGCGAGGTGAGCGCCATGATGTATCCCTTTCTGACCCTCAACGACGATACCGAGATCGTCCACTCCGAAATGCTCCCCTCCGGCGAAGTCCGCGTCTATATCGAGCGCCCGGACGCGCGGGACGGCTTCCACTCGGCTACCTGCTTTTTGCCCTCCTATACATGGAAGGACATCGACGGCTTCGCGCCCGAGGAGATCGCGGAGTATCAGAAGATACTCGAATCCACCGCGCATCTCATCCTGCGCTTTGCCAAGGGCGGAGGGTTTGAAAATGCCTCGGGTTTTTAGGATCGGGCCTTACACGGTCTATTTCTGGGCCAACGAGGGCGACCCGTCGGAACCCGTACACGTCCACATTTCCGATGGTATCCCCTCCGCGAACGCCACGAAGGTCTGGATAACGCGGGCGGGGAAGTGCTATTTGTGCAACAACAACTCCCATATCCCCGAAAGGGTGCTGGGAAATCTCATGGAGATCATCGAAGCCCGAAGCGGGGAAGTCCTCGAAAAGTGGCTATCCTTCTTCGGCTGCGCCAGCTATTTCTGCTGAATAAAGCCAGCGCCCGGGAAGCGGCATGCTCCCCGGGCGCTTTGTCCTTTTCGCGCTAAAACTGCAATTCCACATCCGCGTTGGCGCTTTCGTCGTAGCCGTTGCCGGTAAAGCGGCGCGCGCGCAGCACCACCGTCTCCGGCTGGCAGAACATGTAGTAGACGCGCGTGGAATACTGCCAGGCCCAGCGGCCGTCCTCCAATTCCACCGGCGCGTCGGGGATGTCGCTGTAGGCCGTGGAGACCCACTTCGCGCCGTCGGCGCTGAGCAGTTCGTAGTCCCAGAACGTCTCGCCGTCCGGCGGGTCGGCGAGCGCGGCGTCGCGGCTTGCGTAGATGCGTTCCAGCGCAAAGCGCGCCCCGACCTCGCTCATCTCCGCCTGCGTCACGCGCAGCGTGTAGCCGTCCATTTCCCATTCCAGCGGCGCGCCGTCCTTCAGCGCCGAGCGCACGTTGCCCGCCGTCATCGTCATCGGCACGGCAAGGCGCGTCTCTTCAAGGAGCGGGCAACCGCTCTCCGCGGGCGAAAACGTCCCCAGTTCCGCCATCTCAGCGGCCTCTTCCGCGTCCTGCGAAACGTCGTACACCTTCACATCCAGCGTGAACTCCCCCTCGCCCGGCTCAAAGTGCGACCAGAGCGTGCCGTGGAAGCGGGCGTCGGCGCTTGCGCCGGGGGCAAGGACGAGGCTGTCCCACTGCCAGCCGCCGCAGACGTCGTATTCGATGCCGCTGAAGGCGGCGTAAAACTCGCTGGTAGAGAGAAAGACCGTCTTGTCCGTCAAATTGGTCACGCGCCAGGTCAGCAGCGTGAAATCGTCCACGGCCAGGTACTGCAGGGCTTCCAAGCGCAGCGCCTCGCTTTCGCAGACCACATCCGTTTTTTGCGCCAGCGCGTCGATCGTCTCCCGGTAGGCGGCGTTGGCGGCGCGGGTGGCCTCGGCGTTTTCTTCGTCCTCGCCGGGTTCATAGAGGAACAGGTCGCTCAACGGCGGAGCCTCTTCGGCGTGGACGGGCAGGGCGCACAGCGCCACGGCGAGAAGCAGCGTCAGGGAAAGCAGCGTTTTCAGCATCGTTTTCATCGTTTTTATATCCTTTATCCTTATTCGCGTTTTGCAGGGCGCGGCGGGCGCTTTTCCCGCCGCGGGATGTGTCGTTCCGCCGCGTTTTACGATTCCAGCGTCAGTTCATGGCTCTCATAGCGCTCCTTCGTCCAGCAGTTGAAGGCACGCAGCGCCGCGATCTGCGAAAAGTCGCTCTGCGCGGCCAGCGAACCGCTCTGCACGAGGGAACCGTCCGCCTGCGCGGCGGTCTGGCCGCCCAGCGTCGCGCCGTCCGGCAGGCGTTCGCCGTTTGCATCGAGAAATTCAAACTGCACGCCGTCCTCGGTCGCGGCGTAGGCCGCTTCGCCGGTGATGGCGAAGCGTATTTCGTAGTACAGCGCCATTGGCGAAGGCTCGAAGGTCACGCGCTCCACGCGCACGCCGCAGCCCGGGTACGCGGCGTCCAGATCGTATGTCCGCGCTGCAGACGGCTCGGCGGCGGTGAGCGCGAAGGCCAGTTCGCTGCGCTGGATATGCGCCTCGTCCACGGCATAGCCGATGTGTTTGCGGACCGGCTCTTCCGCGCCTTCCTCGAAATACTGCATGATGATGCCCTCGCCCTCGGGGGCGGACACGAGCGGCGTCACGCTGCACAAAAGCGTGGTTTCAAACGCATCGCCCGCGCCCTGCGGCGCCTTGCCGCTGAGCATGAGCGCCAGCGTGCCGTCCGCTTCCAGACGCCAGTCGAAACCCATGATGGCGTCTTCCGCGCCCTCCGCGGACGCGGCGGTGCTGACGCCCACGATGGCCATTTGCAGATCGTTTGCTTCGGCGTACTCGCCAATGGTCATGGCGTCGGAATCTTCCTTGGTCAGATCGCGCATCGCGTCCGGAGGCAACAGGCCCGGCCCGAGCAGCAAGAGACCGTCCGCAGGCGTTGCGTCCACGACCATGTAGACGTATTCGCCGTCGTACACGGCTTCGCGCAGCTTGAAGGAAGCCAGTTTTCCCTCGCCGCCCTGCTGCGGCGGGTCGGTGGCGACGATCTCCGCCGCTTCCGGCAGCGCGCCGCTGTCTCCCCCCTGATTCAGGAAGTCGAACAGCCCCCAATGGCTGGCGGCGGCAAACGCTGCCGTGGCGACGATCAGGCAGGCGGCTACGGCGATGGCCGCGCTCAGCCGCAATTTGCGTTTCACGGGTCTTTCCTCCTCCTCGCGCAGTCTGCGGAGCGTATACTGCACGCGGGAGACAAAGTCCGCGTCGGGCTTTCCGAAAGCCGCGCGAAAATCTCGTTTCTTCACGAAAGTTCCTCCTCAGACAGCAGTTTTTTCAGCATTTCCCGGCCGCGCCGCATGCGGGACTTGACCGTCCCTTGCGCAAGGCGCAGGGCCGAGGCGATCTCCTGAATGGTATACCCTTCCATGTAATGGAGCACGATGGGCGTGCGCACTTCCTCGGGCAACCGCATCAGGGCGTCGTGCATCTCCCTGTCCGCGCCGGGTGGGGCGGCGCGCTCGGGAAGTTCTGCGGGCGCTTCCTTTGCGCGGCGGCGGCAGATGTTATAGCACTCGTTGATGAGTATGCGCACCAGCCACGTCTTCAGATAGCGCTCGTCGCGCAGCGCGCGGCGCTTTTTCCACGCCTTTTCCAGACAGCTTTGCACCGCGTCCTCGCGGTCGCACGCTTCGCGCAGGATCGAGTAGCTCACGCGATACAGCGTATCGGTGAGCGCCACGATCTCCCGCGCAAACTGTTCGCTCGTCATGGGACACCTCCATCGTTTTGACCGGTCACCTGTTAGACGGCCGGGCGCGGCGCGCGGTTTTTGGCGGGGCGTTGGCAGGTATGATTTTTTGTGATACAGTAACCGCAGGAGGCGATTTTATGGAAAGAGCGAACACCCGCCCCCGCTGCGGCCATCCCGTCCCGGCGGGCGCCCGACAAGCCAGCCGGGGCCGCAGACCCCGCCCACGCTTCGGAGAAGCCAGGCCCGCAAAACGCGGCCGCCAAGGCGCACGGACACACCGCAACCGTTCCTGCCGCAACGCGCGCCGGCGCAAAACAGGCCCGGTACCCTTTCGGTACCGGGCCGAAGCGCCGGCAACGCCCGGTCCCGCGAAAACCGCCCCGATGTATCCAGGGCGATTGGGGCTTTCGGCGTCGTCTGCATACACATCCTGCGGTCGCCGCACGTCCGCCTTCCGGGCGCGCAGGTTTTCCCGAGCCCCGCCTACATATCTTGTCAACATTCAGGCCCGGTACCCTTTCGGTACCGGGCCGTTTCCCGCTTAGCGGATGAAATTCGTGTTCGCGCCTTTTTCCGTTTGCGGGTACGGCACGCCCTGGCGCTTGCCGGCCTCAAAGCAGCGCATCATCCAAATCATGTTGCGCGCCAGGTTGCGCATGGTCTGCATGCCCTCCGCATCCTGCGGCGCGTCCCCGGCGACGGCGCCATGCACCATGTTCCAATAGGTAGAGCCCGCCACCGGCATCTGTGAAATGCCGAAATATTTGTTCAGCGCGTCAAACGAGGCGCTGTTTCCGCCGCGCCGGGCGACCGCCACCGCCGCGCCGGGCTTGAAGCGGAAGGCGTCCGGCTGACCGGCCCGGCCGTTGCTGTAAAAGGCGCGGTCGAGGAAGGAGAAGATCCTGCCGCTGGGGTGTGCATAGTATACTGGAGAAGCAAAAACAAAGCCGTCCGCTTCGCGTGCCTTCGTCACAAATTCGTTGACGCCGTCGTCTTCGATGACGCATCTGCCGGTCTTTTGACATGCGTTGCACTGCAGACAATCGGCCAACGGCTTGCCGCCAAGCTGAATGACCTCCGTTTCGATTTCCTCCGCTTCGAACACGCGAATCATTTCCTCCAGGGCTGCCATTGTCGTGCCATGGGCGTGACTGCTGCCGTTGACGAGCAATACTTTCATTGCGTTCCCTCCTTGATCTTGGCTGCCACTTCATTATACAACGAAACGGCGAAAAAAACATCCCCCAATTTGCATGCGCGGCATCTACGCCCGCCATAAAGAGGAGCATCCTCCACGTCTATGGCGCGACGCCGTGGAACGGGAGCGCACGGAAGCGTTTTCCCTTCGCGCGCCTCACCGCGAATCGGGAACAATACGGTGCGATGGCAGCGGCGATTGTTCTCCACGCATATGCAAGGACTTTCCTGCTCTTAGCGTTTCTGGGTCGGCTCCTGGATGCTTTTTACAGAAGCGGGATCATGAAGCGCTTTGTCCATGCCGAAAGCGACGTGGCGATTTTGCCTGGCGAAGGTACGCGGGTAAACGCTTCTGCCGCTTGCGCGCCTTGTTGGGAGTTTTTATAGCGCCAGGATTTACCGGCCAGATGGCGTGCGCGTTCTAACCGGCAGAGAACGGCAATATAGGATATTTAAAGCGGCTATATAGTGATGTTTTTCTTTGCAATATACGGATAATAATCAAACGGCGTTTTCCGCGGCGGCAGCGGCTGCATGCGCGGCGGCAGCAAATGAACGCGCTTTCATAGCGTCGTTGATAGGCTTATTTAGGTGTTTTTTCTGCATATATTATGGAGTTTGAAGAAATTCGGCCGACGGCAGGAGGCGGCGGAATGGCGCATTCTGCGGCGATAGCATGCGCGTCGGAAACAGGTGGCGCACAGCTTTACCGGCTACTATGCAGCCTATATCAGAATTTTCTCTTTATGCGCTCTGCGGTCGGGCATGCTTCTAGTGGTAATGGAAATCGGCCAATCAATGCTTTCCGCTCCGACGGCGGCGGCGCCGCATGCGTGCAAAAATATACGGATGCAGGGTTCTCCGCTCGCAAAATAACTTATAAGATATTTTTTTCTATGTATTTTATGGTATTTCATGCACTTATGGCAGCAATAGAAACCAGCCATCTGGCGCTTCCCGTATCGGCAAAGGCGGCGCTGCATGCGCGCAAAAGTATGCGGATGCAGGGTCCCCATGCCTGTAAAATAGCTTAATATGCTATTTTCCCCTTGCATTCAATGGGATTGCATGCACTTATGGTAGCAATAGAAAACGTCCAACCAACGCTTTTTGCGTCGACAAAGGCGCGCCGCATGCGCGCAAAAGTATACGAATACAGGATCCCTATGCCTGTAAAATAGCTTAATATGCTGTTTTTTCCTTGCATTCAATGGGATTACATGCACTTATGGTGGCAATAGAAAACGTCCAACCAACGCTTTTTGCGTCGACAAAGGCGCGCCGCATGCGCGCAAAAGTATGCGGATGCAGGGTCCCCATGCCTGTAAAATGGCTTAATATGCTATTTTCCCTTGTACTCAATGGGATTGCATGCACTTATGGTGGCAATAGAAACCAGCCAGTCGGCGCTTCCCATATCGGCAAAGGCGGCGCTGCATGCGCATAAAAGTATACGATACTAAATTTTTCCGCTTATAAAGTGCCTTATATGTTTTGTATTGAATTTCACGCTCATTAAGCTGCAATATGAACCGGTCGCCCAATCCTTCCCACGTCGGCAAGGCTGGCTGGAATGCGCGGCGGGAGTGTGTTGGCGCGGTTCCGCCAATAGGCAGCCTATTATGGCATTTTTTCTTTATGTCTCCTGGTGATGGTGCAATTCTGTCAGCAGCAGGCCAACCGGCGTTTCCCTCGTCGGCGAAGGCTGGCTGGAATGCGCGACGGGAGTGCGTGGGCATGAGTTTTTACTTATTAAGCAGCTTAATATGCCGTTTATTCCTTATATATCATGGAATTTGCTGGGTTTCGCAATAATGAGAACCGGCCAGCCAGCGTTATCCACATCGGCGGAGGCTGGCAAACACAGCGAAAGCGGGCGGCATGGTTTTC
>DVIA01000037.1 GCA_018711655.1 Candidatus Pullichristensenella avicola | reverse complement strand
GGCGGCGTGTTGCCCTCCTCCGGCGGCGTATTGCCCTCCTCCGGCGGCGTGTTGCCCTCCTCCGGCGGCGTGTTGCCCTCCTCCGGCGGCGTGTTGCCCTCCTCCGGCGGCGTGTTGCCCTCCTCCGGCGGCGTGTTGCCCTCCTCCGGCGGCGTGTTGCCCTCCGTCGGCGGCGTATTGCCGCTTGCCGGCGCGGCGTTTTCCCCCTTCGGCGCTTCCGGCGGCTGCGGCGGCGCGGACGGCGAAGCGGGAACCTCCGTCGGCGGCTGCGTGGGCGGGAGCCCCTCCCCTCCCTCGGCAAATGCGCAGCCGGCCAGCACACAAATGGCCAGCAGCGCGGCAAGCAAGCGTTTCATAGTCGTTTTCTCCCTTCAACTCTCTCGCGCCCGCAAAGCGCGTTTGCGCCGGGCGACATGCTCATATACTAGACGGCCCGGACATGGATTTGGTTGCCAATCCGGGAAAATTTTGTGCGCGGCGTTATTCAGGCAAACGGCGCCTTGCCCTGCCGGTGCAGGCAAATCTCGTCTACGACGGCATTTTTGTCCAGCGACAAGAGGAACATCACCGCGTCGGCGACCTCTCCGGCGACAATCAGCCCATCCGGCGAAAGATCGGGGCGGGAAAGCCTGACCATGTCCGTATAGACGCCGCCGGGGCTGATCACATGCACGCGCACGCCGTCCTGATACACTTCATTGGCCAGCGACTTGGAAAGCCCGAGCAGGGCGTGTTTGGAGGCGGCGTAGACGCTCTGCAGCGGATAGCCCTTGTGCGCCACCACCGAAGCGATGTTGATGACGCGCCCTCGCGTCCGGCGAAGGTGCGGCAATGCCCGCCGCGAGAGCACGAACGGCGCGCGCACGTTGGTGTTCATCACGCGTTCGAACTCTTCCAGCGTCGTTTCCTCAAACGGCTTGGCCAGCGTAATCCCGGCGTTGTTGACCAGTATGTCCAGTCCGCCGAAGGCCTCCACCGTCCTGTCTACGCAACTTTGCGCGTATTCCACATCCAGAAGGTCGCCCGGCAGCGTCAGCGCGCCGCCGACTGTCTCCGCCGCGCGGCGCAGCTTCTGGGCATCGCGGCCGCAAATGGCTACATTCGCCCCCGCCGCCTTCAATCGCGCGGCGATCTCGCGGCCAATGCCGCCGCCCGCGCCGGTTACCAGCGCTGTTTTTCCTGTAAGCATCGCGTTTCACGCTTCCTCTCTGGGCGTTCGCGCCCAAGGATCACTTGTATATTATAATAGCACATTTCCCGCATCTTTGAATATCGTTTTTCAATAATTTTATATTGACATTCGTTTCATTCGATGTTATAATTTTCGCCAAGGAGGGATTGGTATGAACAAACACCCCGAACGAGGTATGAAATTGGCCGCGCTGGCGGCGGCGCTTATCGGCCTACTGGCGGCCTTCGTGTTTCTGCCAATGCTGGCCTCAGCTTTGCTGGAAGAATTTCCCGCGTATCAAAAGTGGTACTGGCCCTGTCTCATCTACGGCTGGGCGGTGCTCGTACCCGGCTTTGCCGGGCTGTGGGAATTCTGGAAGATCTGCGTGGAGATCGGGCGCGACAACTCCTTTTCGCAAAAGAACGCGCGCTCGCTCTTTCGCATCTGCACGCTGGCGGTGACAATGGCGGCGCTGCTGGCGGTGGGCGTGGCGGCGCTGTGCCTGCTGGGCATGGGTCTGCCCATGCTGCTCATCGCCATGCTGGGCTTTGCCGCAGCCTGCGCGCTGGTCGCGCTGCTTTCCAACGCGCTTTCGCTGCTGGTGCGGCGGGCGGCGGCCATCCAGACTGAAAACGACCTGACGGTTTAGGAGGCGCAAAATGGCGATTATCGTCAACCTGGACGTCATGCTCGCCAGGCGCAAGATGAGCCTGACGGAGCTTTCCGAACGCGTGGGCGTCACCATGGCCAACCTGTCCATTCTCAAAACCGGCAAAGCGCGCGCGATGCGCTTTACGACGCTCAACGCCATCTGCAAGGCCCTCGACTGCCAGCCGGGCGATATCCTTGAATATCGGGGCGACGCCCATAACGCCTGAAGCGATCCGGCGTCCGCTTTTCCCGCTTGCCGCCAGGGCGGGCGCCGCGGGCGCTGCTGCGTCTGGCGACGCGCCAGAAGCGGAATCGCGGCATGCGGCGCGAGGGGCGGCATGCGCTGACGGCGCTTTGCCTGGCGGCGCCTGTTGAAATCGCCCGCCCTGCGCGGCCTTCAGCCGACGGGGCCTTCGCGCCGGGGCTCGCCTCCTCACAGCCCTCGCAACTCGGCGGCCGCTTTGCGGGCTTCCTTTGCCATATGGGCGGCAAATACCCGGCGCTGTCCTGGCTCAGCTTTTGCGCATCGGCGCGCGGATATGGCGCTCCCGGAATGCGCCGCAGTCCCTTCGCGTGAGGACATAAACCGTATACCGCGCAAACGGCGGCGGCGCCATAACTTCACCTTGTATTTTCGCCGTCCGCCTTACATTTTTCAAGGTTTGCGCGTTTGGGCGGCCAAACGTTAAATCTTGCGCCAATGCTTGACAGTCGCCGGCGCGCAAACTATACTGAGTTTAAGAAATACCGTCGGAATGACGGGGACACGGGCTGTTCAAACGAAGCGGCAGAGAGGGCGCGCCACCGGCTGCAAGCGCGCTTCGCCCACGCGGACGGCTTACCACCCACCGACTGGCGGCGCGCGGGGCGCGATACAGCCCCGGCAAGACACAAGTTGGGTGGAACCACGGGCTTTCGGCTCGTCCCTTCGCGGGACGGGCCTAGTTTTTTGGGAGGTAGAAAAATGAAGCTGGTCATAAACGGTCAGGAAATGGAATTTGCCGAGGGCGCAAGCGCGCTGGACGTGCTGGAAAAGCTGCCCAAGGACGTTAAAAAGAACGCGCTGGCGGCGCGGCACAACGGCAATCTGATCTCGCTGATGGAGCCGCTGCCGGGCGACGGCGAGGTGGAAATCCTCACCTTCGACGATCCCGACGGCCGCTGGACGCTGCGCCACACCGCCAGCCATGTGCTGGCGCAGGCGGTCAAAGCGCTGCGCCCCGAGGCCAAGCTGGCCATCGGGCCGGCCATTGACAACGGCTTTTACTATGACTTTGATGTGGAGGAACCCTTCACGCCCGAATTTCTCAAGGACGTGGAAAAGGAAATGAGCCGCATCATCAAGAAAAACTCCAAATTGGAGCGCTTCGAATTGCCCCGCGCGGAGGCCCTGGAGTTTATGAAGGACGAGCCGTACAAGGTGGAACTGATCAACGACCTGCCCGAGGACAGCGTCATTTCCTTCTATAAACAGGAGGGGTTCACCGACCTGTGCGCCGGCCCCCACCTGCCCTCCACCGGGCGCATCAAGGCCTTCAAGTTGATGTCCATCGCCGGCGCTTACTGGCGCGGCAATGAAAAAAACAAGATGCTCCAGCGCATCTACGGCACCGCCTTCACCAGCCGCGAGGATCTGGACGCCTATGTGCAGCGCCTGGAGGAAGCCAAGAAGCGCGACCATCGCAAATTGGGCCGGCAGCTCGATCTGTTCGACATTTTTGACGAAGGCCCGGGCTTCCCCTTCTTCTTCCCCAAGGGCATGGTCTTGCGCAACCTGTTGGAGGATTACTGGCGCGAAATCCACCGCAAGGCAGGCTACGAGGAGATCAAGACGCCGATGATCCTCAGCCGCAAGCTCTGGGAGCAGTCCGGCCACTGGGATCACTATCAGGAGAACATGTACACCACCAAGATCGACGACGAGGACTTCGCCATCAAGCCGATGAACTGCCCCGGCGGCATCCTCGTCTACAAGCGCCGCATGTGGAGCTACCGCGATCTGCCCATCCGTTCGGGCGAGTTGGGGCTTGTGCATCGCCACGAGCTTTCCGGCGCGCTGCACGGGCTGATGCGCGTGCGCTGCTTCACGCAGGACGACGCCCATATCTTCATGACGCCGGAGCAGATCCGCGATGAGATCAAGGGCGTGTACAACCTCATCAACGAGGTCTATTCGGTGTTCGGCTTCAAATACCATGTAGAACTGTCCACCCGTCCGGAGAATTCCATCGGCACGGATGAAATGTGGGCGCAGGCCACCGACGGCCTGCAGGGCGCGCTGGACGACCTGGGCGTGGATTATGTGATCAACGAAGGCGACGGCGCTTTCTATGGCCCGAAGATCGACTTCCACCTTGAGGATTCCATCGGCCGCACCTGGCAGTGCGGCACCATCCAGCTGGATATGAACCTGCCCGAGCGCTTCGACCTCACCTACACCGGCGCAGACGGCGAAAAGCACCGCCCGGTGATGATCCACCGCGTGGTTTTCGGTTCCATCGAGCGTTTCATCGGCATCCTTACCGAGCACTTTGCCGGCGCTTTCCCGCTGTGGCTGGCCCCCGTACAGGCAAGAATCATGACCATCACCGACCGCGCCGACGAAGCCGCGCGAAAGGTGCAAAATGCCCTGGAAGAGGCCGGCATCCGCACGGAGATCGACCTGCGCAACGAAAAAATCGGCTTTAAGATCCGCGAGGCGCAGATGATGAAAATCCCCTACATGCTGGTGCTCGGCGACAAGGAGGCCGCCGAGGGCACCGTCGCTGTGCGCGTACGCGGCCAGGGCGACGCCGGAACGATGACGGTGGACGCGCTGCTCGCGCGCATGCGCGAGGAAATCCGCACCCGCGCCATCTTCTAGCGCGCCGGCAACATCGCCCCGCGAAGCAGCCTTCGCGGGGCGTTTGCGTGCGGCGATCGCCGTTCATTTTGCGCAAAAACGCTTGTCTTGGGAGATGCGTGGAGGCGTTCCCACGGCGCGCGTAGTGCGCAGAACCCCGTCCGCGCCATTTTCCAGCGTGCTGGCAACATCGCCCCGCGAAGCAGCCTTCGCGGGGCGTTTGCATGCGGCGATCGCCGTTCATTCAGCGAATCCCCCGCCTTTCGGGCGCGTGGCGGCGTTCCCACGGCGCGCGCAGTGCGCAGAACCCCCGACCGCGCCATTTTCCAGCGCGCCGGCAACATCGCCCCGCGAAGCAGCCTTCGCGGGGCGTTTGCATGCGGCGATCTCCGTTCATTTTGCGCAAAAGCGCTTGTCTTGGGAGATGCGTGGAGGCGTTCCCACGGCGCGCGTAGTGCGCAGAACCCCGCCCGCGCCATCTTCTAGCGCGCCGTTTTTGCGGGGCCTCTGTGAAATCCGCGAACGGCATCGCCGCGGGATGCGCCGCGCGCATACGCATAGAAGCACATACGCTTCGCCTCCGGCGCACCCTGCGTTGTTTGGCGCGGGGAATGCCGCGTCCGCGTCGTTCCCGGGCGTCTGCAAAACAAATCGGCCCCGCGAAGCAATTTTCGCGGGGCATTTGCGTGCGGCGAATCCTTCACGGTCATGGCAAGCGCCCCCCATGCGGAGGGCGTTTTTGCCAGCCGGCGCTTTTGCCGCGATTATGCGTAAGGCGCGTACTGGGGCACGCCGCTTTCGCCGAGGAACTGCAAAAGCTGCTGGGAACCGAAAATCTGATTTTCGACAAATTCTCGCACCATGCCCTCGCTGGGATCGACGCAGAAAAGGTACGCATCCGCCATGTACTGGCCGTCGGTAGGATCGACATAGGCCGTCGGGTAGCGATGATCGTAATTCCACTGGTTCGTCAGCGCATTGGCCTCGTCGCGCTCGTCCTCGGCGGCACAATAGTATTCTATATCAGAATAGAGCACTGCGCCGAGTATGTTCCGCTGGGTCCCCGACAGTTGATAGACCAGCCATACATAGTGGTCGCTGTCCGGCGACAGATCGACGATGACACAATCGAGGTCCTCGTCTTCAATGCGATGCACGTCCATATCCGTATAATCCCTGGCATAATCGAACACATCGTCCAGAGAAACATCGTCCGACGCCGCAAGCGCGGCCGGGACAAGCGCCAGCATCGCAACCACGGCCAGCGCGGCCATAAAACGCTTCATCGTTTTCCCTCCACTCATTTGTAGAATTCATTCGCGGCGGCGCCCGCCGCGCAGTTTTCGCGTTCGGTCTGCCCTCCACGGCAGCCTTCAACGGACAGGGGCTAGTCCTCCGCGTAAGGCGCAAACGCGCTTACGCCGCTATCGGCGAAAAACTGCAGCATCTGTTCGGTACCGTAAATCTGATCCTCGACAAATTCACGCACCATGCCTTCGGTGGGATCAATGCAGAACAGATGGCCGTCCGCCATATATTGGCCGTCGTTGGGATCAATATACGCCTTGGGATAACGATGCTCGTAATTCCACTGGTTCGCCAGCGCGATGGCCTGGCTGCGCTCTTCTTCGCTGCTGTAGTGGTAATCCACATCCGTAAGCAGCCTCGCCGCGAGGATATGGTCGTTCGTGCCCTCCAGGCGGAAAACCAGGTAGACGCTGTGTTCGGGATCGCGCGTCAAATCCACGACGACATACTCGTCATCCTCCAAATAGTAAACATCGTTGTCGCTCCAGTCGTCGGCATAGTCGTAGACGTCCTCTATCGAAATGACGTCCTCCGCCATGGCGACGGGACACAGCGCCAACAGGGCGACAAGCGCCGCCAAAACCGCGGCAATCCTCTTCATTGACTTCCCCTCCGTTTTTTATGATTGTACACCCATTTTACTGCAAATTTCGTCTTAAGTCAAGCTTTCGCCACAAATTTTGCCGTTTATTGGCACAAAGTAAAAACCGCCGCGGAACCCTGTCCGCGGCGGTTTTTGCCGTCAAATGCGAATTTCCCGGTTGGTGATGGCGCGGTTGCGCATCTCGCGGCTGCGCGAGCGCATGACGACGTTCATTACCAGCCCGATGCCAAGCATGTTGGTGATCATGTTGGAGCCGCCGTAGCTCATAAACGGCAGCGGAATGCCCGTAACCGGGAGGATGCCCACCACCATGCAGATGTTTTCCACGATGTGGAAAAGGAGCATGGAAGCCACGCCGATAATGAGATAGGAGCCGTAGGCGTCCTGCACGCGCAGGGCCAGGTAAAACAGCCGCCCCAGCAAAAGCAGATACAGCAGCATCAAAACGCAGGCGCCGACCATGCCGAAGCTTTCGCAGCAGACGGCGAAAATAAAGTCCGTATGGTCGTCGGAAATATAGCCCAGGGAGGCGTAGCTGCCGGGCGAGACGACGCCCTGCCCCCACATGCCGCCGCGCCCCACGGCGATTCCGGCGTTGATGACCTGGCGCGCCTCGTCGGGGTAGCTTTCCGGATCCAGCCAGATCAAAATGCGCATCAGGCGGAAGCTGTCGGTGGCGTTCATGAAAATCCACACCGGAATGATCAGCACCACCACGCAGGCCAGCACGCCGAGAATCAGCTTGTAATTTGTGCCGGAAACGAACACCATAATGGAAAACACGGCCAGATACACCAGCGCCGTGCCCACGTCCGGCTGGGCGATGATCAGAAGCAGCGGAATGCCCATGTAGATCACCAGGGGAACGAGGTCGCGCACGGTCATCACGGGCCGGACGCGCACCGAAAACGCCTTGGCAAAGGCAATGATCATGGCGATCTTGCCGACTTCCGAGGGCTGGAACGTGCGCTCGGAGCCGGAGCCCCAGCTGAAAAAGGCCGTCATGCCGCCGCGCCCGGCCTCCATGGTCAGGACGGCCAGCAGCAGGACGATGTTGAGCATGTAGAAGGTGTTGGCATAATGGCCGTAGAGGTCGTAGCCGAAATAGAGGATGGCCATCATGGCCAGCGTGCCCACGCCCAGCCAGATCAATTGCAGCCGCGCATAGTCCGTGGGCTGCGTTTCGAGCATTTCCATGATCGTCGATGGGGTTTCGGTCACCGACGTCGTGGACGCGGAAAAAATGCACACTACGCCAAAAAGCGAGATGACGAGCACATTGAGAAACAGCGGCCAATCGAAATACCGCATCAGGCTCCGATCGAAGCGATTGAGGCGGAGCTGTTTGGTCAGGGCCGCCAGTTTTTCACGCATCCACTGGCGTTGGCGATTCAGCATTGCGCAGGCTCCTTTGCGTCAGCTGGCGACGGAAAACTCGCCGGGAACGGTCGTCGTTTCGTAGCCGCCATAGTTGTCCAGGTAGTAAGTAATGGTGTAGATCGCCGCCGCCGCGGAGCGCGCGCCCGCGTAGCCGTTCTGGATGTAGACCACCACGGCGATCTTGGGATCGTCCGCCGGCGCATAGCACACCAGCCAGGAGTTGTTTTCCACGTCGATCTCCGTTCTTTGCGAAGTGCCGGTCTTGGCGGCGACGGGATACTTGGAGTTTTTGAACTGTTCGGCGGCGGTACCGTCGTTTTCGACGGAGGTCACGTTTTCCATGCCCTCCTGGATCAGTTCAAAGTACACGGGGTCGGTGTCGATCTGGTTGGCGACCACCGGCTCCTTGTCCAGCACCACGGTGCCGTCGGGGGCGATGATCTTGTCGATGATCTGCGCGTCGAACACCGTGCCGCCGTTGGCGATAGCCGACACATAACGCGCCGCGGCGATGGGCGTAATCTGCGTAATGGACTGGCCGATGCCGACCATGATGGTCTCGTTGGGCGTCCAGTAAAGGTCGGAGATATAGCTGGCCACCGTATTGCCCAGGTAGTTCGAGGAAATGTACTGCACCGGCAGGTTGAGATCGTAGACCAGAATTTCGCGGATGGGCGCGTTCCACTCGGAGCGGTTGTCGTAACTGACGGCGATGTCCATCAGCTTTTTGACCACTTCGTCGATGCGCTCGTCGTCGTATTCGATGTTGCGCTCTTCGCCGATTTGCTCGATCAGGGAGCGCAGGGAATTGGCGGCGATCAGCGGCTTGTAAGTCTGCTGTTCCTCGATGGGCAGGTCCGGGTTGTAGAGCATCTCCTGGTTGCCGACGAAACTGGTGGCCTCGCCGGGCAGTTCGATGTTGGTCTTGGAGGTCAACCCCAGCGCCGCCGCCCATTCCACCAGGGGCTCGATGCCCACTTCATAGCTGACCGTGTAAAAGAAGTAGTTGCAGGAAAGGGAAAGGCCCTCCACCACGGTCAGGTTCTGGTGGTTTTCGATGTGCGAAGTCCAGCACTTGGCGGGGTTGGCGGTGTCGGTGAAGTAGAACGCGCCCGCGTCGCTGATGGTGCGCTCCGGCGTGAGCACGCCCGTGGCCAGGCCCGCCAGCGCCGTGCACAGTTTGAAGGTGGAGCCGGGGGCGTCCTTGGCGCCGATGGCGCGGTCAAAGAGGGGGTTGTTGTCGTCGCTGGTGATCTGCGCCCAGGCGCCGGAGTCGATCGTGCCTTCAAACATAGAAAGATCGTAGTCCGGCAGGCTTACATAGCCCAGGACGCGGCCGGTGTTGGGGTCCATGGCGATGATGGCGCCGGTCTCGGCCAGTTGCACTTCGTGCCCCATATCCTCGTAGCGCGCCAGTTCCGAAGCGTTGCGCCGCTGCCAGGATTCAGAGGTCATCTGCCGCCGCTGGTCGTAATTGATCTGGTTGATGACGTTCTGCAGCGCCATGCGCATGATGTCCTGCAAGTCCGAGTCGATGGTCAGAACCACGGAATTGCCGTCCACCGGCGCGGTGTAGGAAATCTCGCGCACGATCTTGCCGCGCGTGTCGATCTCCACCACGCGCTCGCCCTGCCGGTATGCAAGGTAGGGCGAAAGCTGGTCCTCCATGGAACTTTCGATGCCGGAGACGCCGACCATGGCGTCGGTGGGATAACCCTTGGCGAGGTATTCCTCCATGGCGTCGTTGGACGATATCCTGCCCACATAGCCCACGGCGTGGGCCGCGGTGCGGCCCTGCGGGTAGACGCGCGTAGAACTCTCCTCGGCGGACATGCCGTCCAGGTCCATGGCGCGGGCCTCGATCTCGGAAACGGTTTCAAACCCGACGTCGTAGGCGATGGCCACAGGCGTGGAATTGTAGTTGTTCATGCGCGAAGCCTGCCAGATGGCGAGGATTTTGACGATCATGTCCTCGTAGCGCTCAACGATGTCCGCATCGGTCGCCTGGCTGGCCACTTCCTCGCCATAGGTGCGCGCCGCTTCCTCGCGCAGCACGTCGATAATAAGGTACTTTTCCAGCAGTTCGTCAAACAGTTCCTCCTCCGGGGTACTGCTCAGGTAGAAGTTGGCGCGCCACTGGCGCTCGCGCGTGGCGTTCACCGTTTCCGAAGTCGAATCGGTGGCAAAGCGCCAGACGCCGTCCTCGTCCTTCTTCAGCCAGAATTCGGTAATGGTGCTCTTGCCGTTGGATTCCACCAGCTTGATCGTCTCCAGAATGGAGCGCGTATAATTGCGGCGGTCCTCTTCGGAACTGCGCGAAGGGTCGCGGTAGAAGGTTACATTGTAACTGCGCCGATCGTAGGCCAGCGGCGTCATGTTGACGTCGTAGATCGTGCCGCGCATGCCGGTGATGGACAGCGTTTTGGTCGAGCGCGAGCTGGCGCGCGCGGTGGAAGCCTCCTGGTTGCGGATCATCATGTTATCCAGCCGGAAAAACACGGCCGTAAAGGCGAGCACCAGCACCAGGCAGACAATCAGTACGCGGAATTTGTATGGCCTCAAAAGGATTTCACCTCCCGCTGGGGGGATGTGCGCTGATAGCGCACGGGTCTGCCCAGCACGGCGCGGGCTTCCAAGGGGCCAAGAAGCATGCACAGCCCCGCGGAAAGCAGCGTGCGGGCGAGAATGTTGAGAAGATACACGCCGGAAAACAGCGCGGTGTTGAAATACTGATAGCCGAAGATGACCGTTTCGCGCACCAGCGCCATCCCCGCAAAGGTCAGCGCGCGGCGCAGATACACCCTGGAGGACGCTTTGCGCAGGCGCACCGACGGGGCTTCATAGGCGATGGTTCCCGCCAGAAAGCCCAGGCCGATGAACAGAAACGTGTTGAATCCCAGTTGATAGCTGACAAGGATGTCGGTCAAAAGCCCGCCGATCATGCCGTAAAGCATGCCGTGCATGCGGCCCAGATAGACGCCCAGCACCAGCACCGTGGCAAACGTCAAAGAGACGAGGTAGGGGCTGGAAATCAGAAAAGGGATCACCGCCGTGTCGATCATCAGCACAAAGAGCACCAGAACGGTTGGCATTACTTTCCTGCGCATCGCCTATCCTCCTCAGCCGGCCGCCCAGATATCCTCGGGCAGTTCGTCGTACAGGGGCTGCTGGGTCGCGCCGGCGGCGGGCGTGGCCGTAGGCCAGAGGAATACGTCGCCCGTCTCCTTCTGCTGCTGCGCCAGGGCGTCCGAGGGCTGCGGCGTGACCACCGGCGTGGGCACGGGCGTAGCCGTGGGCACGGGCGCGAGGCCGTCGTCGTCGGTTTCGACCACCGTGCGCAGGATCAGCACTTCTTCAATGTGCTGAAAATCGGCGCTGGGCATGCACAGCACATAGCGGCCCGAGGAATCGGCTTCGCGGCTGACCGCGGTAACGGTGCCCACCGTCAACCCCTTGGGATAGAGCGAATCCGTGCCGGAGGTGATCAGAACGTCTCCCGGCACGACGTTGGCGATATTCTGCACATAGTAGACATAGCACTCGGCCGATTGCGAATCCTCCGTGATCTGGCCGCGCATGACGCCATTGTCGCGCGTGCGCTCGATCAGGCAGGAAACGGCGCTGCGCGAATCAATGATCGTAAGCACCTTGGCGTAGTTCAGGCCCGCCTCGTAAACGCGGCCCACCAACCCGTCGCCGGTGACGACGGCCATGCCCTCGCTGACGCCGTCGCTGGTGCCGCGGTTGACCGAGAAGGTGTCAAACCACTCGCCGGGATCGCGCGCGATGACGCGGGCGTAGATCGGATCCAGCGCCTCATAGCGGTCCTGCGCATCCAGCAGCACGCGCAAACGCTCGTTTTCAGCCATGGCCTCCTCGGCGCTCTGCACCTGCAGGCTGAGCTGCTGGTTTTCCATGTACAGTTCATCGTAGCTTGCCCGCAGATCGTCATAGTCGCGCCAGCCCTGGAAAAAGTCGCGCACCCATTTGGTCGCGGAACTGAAGGCGTTCTGTATCGGCGAAAACACGCTGCCGATGGCATTTTCGCCCACGGAAACGCCTTCGCCGCCGCGCAGCACCAGGAAGAACACCGCCGCCGCCACGACCGCCAAAACCGCAAGGACGAACAACACCCTGCGCAGGGTGTTGCCCCTCGTCCGTCTTCTTTTTTCAACGTGCGCCTTGGAATAGGCGCGCCCGGTGCGTCTGTTTGCCATGCTATCCCCTTACAGTTCGATCAGGCAGCCCGACCGCGCGAGCCGCGCGGCCAGACGTTCGTCCGCCGCGGCCGCGCCCGCGCCGGCGGCGACCTCGTCTTCCGGCGATTCGCCCATATGCACGGGCATGTGAAGCATCTCCCCCAGCCGCTCGCGCAGCCCTTCCAGGCGCGCGCCGCCGCCGCTGAGGTATACGCCGCGTTCGAGAATGTCCGCCGCCAGTTCCGGGGGCGTGTTTTCAAACGCCTCGCGGATATTTTCCAGAAGCGTCTGCAGCGGCGGCAGGATGGCCTTGTGCACATCCCGCGGAGAAACGGAAACCGTAGAAGGCTTGCCGGTGCGCACATCGCGCCCGCGCAAAAGCACGTCCTCCGCCTGCGAAACGTCGGCCTCCTTGGCCGAACCGATGTCGATCTTCAAATCTTCCGCTGTGCGCTGGCCGATGACCAGCCCCTTTTCGTTGCGGATATAGCGAATGATGGCCTCGTCCAGCGCCATACCGCCGGTGCGCGCCGTGCGCGAGGCGACCACGCCGTCCATGGAGATCACGGCGACTTCGGTGGTGGAGCCGCCGATGTTGACCACCATGACGCCCTTCGGCTCGGAAATGGATACGCCCGCGCCCACCGCCGCGGCCACCGAGGAACGGATCAGCGCCGCGCGGCGCGCGCCCAGGGCCTTGACGGCTTCCCGCAGGGCGGTGCGCTCCACGCGCGTCACGCCCAGGCCCATGGAAACGACCACGCGCGTGCGATCCAGCGCCCGCCGGCGACCGATGGCCTTTTCCGAAAGCGTGCGCAAAAGCGTCGCGGCCAGGTCGATATCGCTCACCGCGCCGTCCAACACCGGCGAAACAAGCATCGCCTCGCGCGGCGTGCGGCCCAGCATCTGCCGGGCGTCGCGGCCACAGGCGAGCACGCTGTCCGGCTCGTCGCGCAGCGACAGCACATAGCTCGGCTCGCGCAGCACCACGCCCTCGTTCTCCAGAAAAATCGTCACATTGGCGGAGCCCAGGTCGATGCCCACGCCGCCGGATGAAAAAACGCCCATTCGCGTCCCTCCCGGTTCGTTTGTGCTTCCCGCGCCGGCGGCGCCTTTTCCGCGCCCCGCGCTCATATCGCCGTTTCCGGCCGCAATCTGCTCTGCGCGGCGACGGCCAGGCGGCCGTTTCCCGCGCGGCGGCGCGCTCAGTCCCCGCCGCTTGTAAAGGAGCGCAGCATGCGCTCGACCTCGTCTACCGGAAAACCCATCACGTTTTCAAAAGAGCCTTCCAGCGCCTCGACAAATTTGCCCGCGCCGCCCTGAATGCCATAGGCGCCGGCCTTGTCCATCGGCTCTCCCGTGCGGATATAGTCCCATATCTGCGCATCCGAAAGCGCGCGAAAGCGCACCCTGGTTTCTACGACTTCCACCGCTTCGCGCCCGGTGGCGGCGTCCAGCAGGCATACGCCGGTAAACACTTCGTGGCTGCGGCCGGAAAGCGCGCGCAGCATGGCGTAGGCCTCGCTTTCGTCGGCGGGCTTGCCCAGCGGCTTTCCCTCCAGCGAAACCAGCGTATCCGAAGCGACGACAATGCCTTCGTCGCAGCGCGCGGCCGCGGCGCGCGCCTTGCGCACGGCCAGCGTGCGCACGATGTCCTCAGCGCGGCCCTCGACGTGTTCGTCCACGTCCGGCGCGCAGACCTCGAACGCATATCCCATGCGCTGCAAAAGCTCGCGCCTGCGCGGCGAAGCGGAGGCCAGGATCAGCCTGAAACCCTGCGCCATATTCATCGCCTCCCCATCGCTCAAAAGCCGCCTTCGGCGACCGTTGTGTATGATTATACCACAAAACCCTGTTATAATGAAAGCAATTTCAGGCTATGTTCCCGTTTTGTCACACAATTGCCCGAACCTCACAGCCGCCTGAGCGCCTGCGGATAGAGCGCGTCCAGGGCGCAGCCGCAGTTTCCGCAGGCTGCGCGCGCCCGTTCCACGGCCTCCCGCAGCGCCGTACGGCGCAATTCTCCCGCAAGGAAGCGCCGCGCGGGAACGGCAAGGTCGTCCCAACCGCAATCGGCAAAGCGCTCGATGATGATTCGCAACTCCCGTTCTGCGTTTTCCATGATTTTAACCTTTCTTCGCCGCCGCGCATTCAGCGCATTTGATGCCGTCCACCGCCGCCGAAAGAATGCCGCCGGCGTAGCCCGCGCCCTCGCCGCAGGGATAGAGGCCGCGCAGGGCGCTTTCGCAATTGGCGTCGCGCTCGATGCGCACGGGCGAACTGGAGCGCGTTTCCGGGCCGGTAAGCACCGCGCCCGCATGCGCGAAGCCGCGCAGGCGCCGGTCGAAAAGGAGAATGGCCTCGCGCATATCGCGCGCGGCATAGTCCGGAAGGCAGCGGGAAAGGTCGGTATACACAACGCCGGGGCGATAGCTGGGGTCCACGTCGCCCGCGCCGCCGGAAGCGACGCCCTGGAGAAAGTCGCCGACGCGCTGCGCCGGGGCGTGGAAATTCGCTCCCGCCAGTTCGAAGGCCGCCCGCTCCCATTCCCGCTGGAAGCGCACGCCGCCAAGAGGATCGTCGCCGGGAAAATCCGCGGGCGAAACGGAAATGAGCAGGGCGCTGTTGGCGTTGCGGCCGTCGCGGGCGAAGGGACTCATACCGTTGGTGACCACGCCGCCCGCTTCCGACGCCGCCGCCACCACCGTACCGCCCGGGCACATGCAGAAGGTGTAGGCGGCGCGGCCGTCGCGCAGGTGGGCGCTGAGGCGGTACTCCGCCGCCGGCAGGGCGGGGTGGCCGGCGCGGCCGCCGTATTGGGCGCGGTCGATCATCGCCTGTGCATGCTCGATGCGCGCGCCGATGGAAAACGGCTTGGGCGACATGGGCGCGCCCAGCTTGTGCAGCATGGCGAAGGTATCGCGGGCGCTGTGCCCGACGGCGAGCACGACGGTCTCCGTCTCAATCTCCATTCGCTCGCCCCCGCGCGCGCAAATCGCGCCCGTCACGCGCCCGTTTTCGACGCGCAGCCCCTCCAGCCGCGTTTCAAAGAACACTTCCCCGCCCAGGCGGACGATCTCCTCGCGAATGGCGCGCACCACGGCGGGCAGCCGGTCCGTGCCCACATGCGGCCGCGCTTCCCAGAGGATCTCTTCCGGCGCGCCGAAACGCGCCAGCGTTTCCAGCACTTCCCGGCAGCGGACGTCCTTGACGCCGGAATTGAGTTTGCCGTCGGAAAAGGCCCCCGCGCCGCCTTCGCCGAATTGCACGTTGCTTTCCGGGTCGAGCGCGTCGCCGCCCCAAAAAGCGGCTACGTCGCGCTCCCGTTCCTCCACGCGCCGCCCGCGTTCCACCACCAGAGGCGCAAGGCCCATGCGGGAAAGCGTCAGCGCCGCGAACAGGCCGGCCGGCCCCAGGCCGACGACCAGCGGCCGATATCTGAACGCGCGCGGCGCAGGCAGCGGGCGCGTCTCGGGCGGAGACACGCGCTCGCAGCCCCGGGGCAGCGCTTTGAGGGGGCGCTTTGTCTCCACATCGAGGGTGAGCACAAAGCGAATATCGCCCTTATCGCGCGCGTCTACCGAGCGCTTGCGCAACCGCACGGCGGCAATATCGTCCTCGCGGCAGCGAAGCGCCCTCGCAGCGTGCGCAACGAGGGGCGTTTTTGCGTAATCCAGCGGCAGTTTCAGTTGTGCAATGCGTATCATGCCTTGAGCCTTTCGTCGATCGAACGGGCGGCGAGCAGGGCCGAAGCCCACGCCCACTGCAGATTGTAGCCCCCGCAGGGGCCGTCCACATCCAGCGCCTCGCCGGCGGCGTAAAGGCCGGGCACGCGGCGGGATTCCAGGGTGTCGGGGAAAAAATCCTCGCCGTCCAGTCCGCCCGCGGTCACCTGCGCCTGCGCAAAGCCACGCGCGCCGCGCACGGGCAGCGTCCAGCCGGTCAGGGCGCTTTCCAGCGCCTGTATCTCTCCCGGGGTCAATTCCCCCGCCGTCTTGCCGAGGGCGACGCCGGCGCTTTTGACCAGCGTCTGCCCCACGCGCCGGGGAACGATGCCGTTCAGAAAATCCTCCATGCGCCGTTTGGGAAGCCTGCGCGCCCGCGCCGCCAAATCCGGGCGTTCGCCGCAGAGAAAGTCTATTTCCAGGGTTGCGCCAGGGCACGCAAAGCGCGCCAGTTGCATGGCGGCGATGCCGGAAACGCCGTATTCGGTAAAGAGCAGTTCGCCCTGCTCGCCGCGCCCCGCCAGCCTCAACCCGCACTGGACGCGCAGCCCCTTGAGCGCGGGCACGGGCGCCGTTTCCAGCGGGGAAAGCGCTGGAAAGCGACGGGTAAAGCGGTGGCCAAGCGCCTTAACAAACGGCGCGTCCGCAGCGCCCAGGGACGGCGCCGCCAGCCCTCCCGTGGCAAGCAGCGCGCAGCGGCCGCAGATCCGCCGCCCGTCCTCATCTGTGGCGACCAGTTCGCGCGAAAGCGCGCGCACGCGAAAGCCGGTTATCTCCTCGCCCCCGGCTTCGGCAAGGGCAAGACGCAGCGCGTCCAGCACCGAGGCGGCCATGTTGCTGGCCGGATAGGCGCGGCCCTGCGCATCCACGCGCGCAGGCACGCCCATCGCCTCAAAAAACGCCAACACCTTCGCCGGCGGGAAGGCCTTCAGGGCGGGCTCCGCCAGGGCGCGGTTGCCAAAATAATCCTGGGGCGCGGCGTTTATGTTGGTAAAATTGCATCGACCGTTGCCCGTGGAAAGCAACTTGCGGCCCACGCGCGGCTGCGCCTCCACAACGGCGACGCGGCGGCCTGCGCGCGCCAGCGCCACGCCCGCCGCCAGGCCCGACGCGCCGCCGCCCAGGACAATGGCGTCGTATCTCACAGCACGATCCCCAGCTTTTTGAGCATTTTTGCGTCCGCCAGCAGCGCCACGGCGTGCAGCGCGCGCGAGCAGGCGGTGTAGATGCGGCGGCGCTCGTCGTCGGTCAGTTCCGCATCCGGCCATGCGACGATGACCGCGTCAAACTCCAGGCCCTTCATCAGGTGATAGCTGCCAACCACGCAGTCGCCCGTTTCGTAGTTCTGGTCGTCCTCGCCGCCGTCGAAGCGATAAACGCCCTCCAGCTTCGCGGCGAGCGTCTCGGCCTGTTTCTGCGCGCGGGTGATCACGGCAATGGAGCGATGCCCCGCCGCGCGCAGGCGCGCCAGTTCCCTTTGCGCAGCCTCCAGGCTGTACTCGGCCACCACGGGCATCTCGCCCTCGCGGCCGAAGGGCTTGAGGCGCTCGGCATCCGGCAAAACGGCGTTGCACAGCCGGGCGATGGGCAGCGTAGAGCGATAGCAGCGGCTCAACTCGAACACTTTTGCCTCCGGGTCGCCGAAGCACGCGCCCCAGTTTTCCGGGCGGCAGGCCTCCATGCCCGGGCAGGTGCGCTGCATGGGATCGCCCAGCAGCGTCACATGCGCGTTGGGGTGGTAAAGCGCCAGCATGGAAAGCGCGGTTTCGGAATAGTCCTGCGCCTCGTCCACCAGCAGATGATAAATGCTCTTGTCCGGCGCCGCAAACCCCAGGCGCGCCATCAGCCAGGCCTCGGCCACGGCGTCCTCCCACCAGGTCAGACCCGCCTCGCAATTTTCGTAGTAAAGCTGGCGCAGGCGCTCCGGCGCATCGCGCATTACCTGTTTGAAAAGATCCGTTCCCTTGATTTCCAGCATGCCGCGCAGCTGCGCGCGCACCGGCTGCAGGCGCTGCGAAACGGCCATTTTGCACACAAAATTCAATTCTCGGCCATGATAGTGGCCCTCGAACTGTTTTTCATACTGCTTGTACATGCTCGCTTCCCAACTGGCCATGCGCGTTTCCAGCGTGGCGCGCACGCGCGCGAGGCGCTGGGCCGGCGTGAGCAGGCGGAATTCATCCTTGTACATGCGGCGCAGTTCCTCGCGGCGGATGAGCAGCTTGCCGTCCAGCCAGACATTGGCAAAATCCGGACCGAAAGTGGCGAAGGAATCAGCATATTTGCGCAGCGTTTCGAGAAAGTCCATGCCGCATTTGAAGCGCACGGAGGCGCGGCGCTCCTCGCCGGACGGATCCAGAAGCATCTCCAACTGGCGCAGCGGCGCTTCCACTTTTTTGCCGAGAATGCTTTCGACGATCTGCCTCAGCGTGCGCGAGCGGATGTTCTCCTCGCCCAGTTCAGGCAGCACTGCGGATATGTACTCCGAAAAGGCGCTGCCGGGAGAAAGAATCTGTATGCGTCGGGCGTCGAGCGTATCGCGCTGGCGATACATGAGGAACGCGGCGCGGTGCATGGCGATGGACGTCTTGCCCGAGCCGGCGCCGCCCACCACGCTGATCACCCGCGCGTTTTCGTGGCGGATGGCGGCGGACTGCTCGGCCTGAATGGTGGAAACCACCTGGCGCATGTGCCGGGTGGTCGCCTGCGAAAGCAGATCCAGCAACATGCCGTCGTCAATGCTCAGTTGCGTATCCACATAGTACTTGAGCCGGCCGTTCTCCATGCGATACTGGCGCTTGAGGGTCATCTGCCCGCAGATCTCCCCGGAAGGGCTGTCGTAGCGGCAGGGGCCGGGCATGGAGTCGTAATACAGCGAGCACACCGGCGCGCGCCAATCGTGCACCAGCATTTCTCCGTTCTCGCCGCGCAGGCTGTAAAGGCCGATGACGATCTTTTCGATCGCCTCCTCGCCCTCCTCGACGAAATCCACGCGCGCGAAAAAGGGGCTCATCAACATGCGGCGATAGCGCTGGGCAAGATCGTCGGTAAAGGACTTGCGCACAAGATAGCGATCCACCTCGGCGGAGAGTTGCTCCAGATCCTGCGGCGAAAGCGCCGTGGGTTTCATGCGCAGTTCGTCCCAGGCGTCGGCGACGATCATGCGCACGGCCTCGGCATGGCTGCCGGAAATGCGCGTGGATTGCTCGATCACCGCCAGCAGCAGCTGCTGCACGCGCGCTGTGTATTCCTGTTCGGCGCGAAGCTCCTGCGGATTGTTCACATGGTTTCCCTCCTTGCGGCGCGGGGCGCGGGCGTTTCCATTTTCATTATAGCATATTGCGCCGCGAATTGCAAAACGCGCCGCGCCAGAGCGGAAAAAACACAGCCAGCGTTGAAAAGCACAGCGCCGCGCAGGCCAGAAAACCGCCCCTTTCTCCCCACGCGCGCGCCGCCAGACCGCCCAAAGCGTTGCCCAGCAGGCGCGCAAGGCCGTAACAGAAAACGTTGAGAAGCGCCTGCCCCGAGGCCTGCGCCCCCTCGCCCGCCGCGGCGCGGACATACAGCGCCATGCTCACCGAAATGGCGATGTAGCCCAGGCCGTGCAGCGCCTGCGAAGCAAGCAGCGCCCAGGCGTTCTCGCCCAGCGCGACCACCAGCCAGCGCGCGCCCAGGGCCAGCGTGGAAAGCGCCGCCACGCCCGCCGCGCCCAGGCGGCGAAAGAGCCGGTCGCTGACCAGCAGAAACGGGATTTCCGCCGCCGAAGCGATCACATTCGCCCAACCCAGCAGCGCCCCCGAAGCGCCCGGAAGTTCCAAAAAGCGCGTGGGAAAAAACGCGTAAAAGTAGCCCATTGTCGCCTGCGCGGGCAAAATGAACGCCAGAAGGCGGAGCAGCGCGCGGTTTTTCCATATCCGCAACGGCCGCGCGGCGCCTTTGGCGCGCCGCTCCCCGCCAAGCAGAAACGAGGCCGCGAACGCCCCCAGCAGCAGCGCCGCCGCGGCGACCGCCACCAACTCCTCGCGGCCGGAAACGTTCAGAAAAAAGCCGAACGCCAGCGCCGCAAGCGCGAACGCCAGCGCTCCCATCAGCCGCACGGGGCCAAAGGGCTTCCGCTCGCGTTCGAGCCGCGCAAGAACGAGGGCGTCGCCGATGGGTTGCACCGGCGTGTACACAAGCCCAAACAGCGCCGCGAGCGAGAAAAGGGCGAACGCGTCGCGCGAGAGCGTCTGCAAAAGCAACAGCCCCGCCGACGCAAGCAGCAGACCGCGCAGCACCCATCCCGGCGCGCGGGCGCGGTCTGCCGTCGCCCCGAAAAGCATCTGGCCCGGAACGGACGCCGCCGCCGCAAGGGCGTAGGCCGCGCCGATCTGCGCCGCGTCCAGGCCCCGGCTGCGATAAAACAGGCTCATATAACTCTGATAGACCGCGTGCGCCAAATAGTACGCGGCCATGTAGGCTTTGACGCGCATGGCGACTCCTTTCGCGCTTCCTCCGCCCTCCCAGGCAAAGTAGCCAGCCTCCGCGCCGCATCGGGCCCTTGGCGCGCACGGCGCGGCGCGGACGCTTCCCGCTCTGCGTTGCTCCCCGTTTTGTACGCTGCGGAAGCGGCGCGCCTTCGATATCGCCCGCTTTGCCGCGGGTTCGCTGGCAAAGCGGCGGCCCGCGCCGCGTTGGGCATTTGGCGCGCACGGCGCGGGCGCGCTTCCCGCTTTGCGTTGCTTCCCGTTTTGTACGCTGCGGAAGCGGCGCGCCTTCGATATCGCCCGCTTTGCCGCGGGTTCGCTGGCAAAGCGGCGGCCCGCGCCACGTTGGGCATTTTGGCGCGCATGGCACGGGCGCGCTTCCCGCCTTGCGTTGTCCCCGTTTTGGCGCGCCTTTCTCGCCGGTCTCAACGCCCGCGCGCCGGCGCTTTTCAGCGTTCCCTGTCGCTGCGGTCGGGCTTTTTGCCGGCCGCGCCGCCGGTCATTTCGCTTGCGGTGCGGCGGATCTTTCCCCATATGGCGGACAGACGTCCCGTAGAGGCCAATGCGTAGATCACCGCGATGACAATCACCGCGCCGATCACCCAGAACACGCCCGAAGCGACGCCGCTGTCTGCCGCGCCCTTTTCCTCGGCCACGGCGCTTTCGCCATAGAGCACCTGGGAAATGACATCGGCGATATAGTCGGCGGAGGCCATGGCCTTCTCCTTCTCCATCGCGTGCGTGCCCATCTCCAGAAGCAGCGCGCGGGGGTAAAGCTCCTGGTTGTAGTTGCCCTTGCCGATATAAATGTCTTTGATCAGGCCGGGATATTCCTCGTCTGCCACGGCCTTGATCTGCTGCGCGAAGGCGCGGTTTTCATCGCCGTTGGGGTTGGAGCGGCCCACAAAGAGGCGCACCATGCTCACGTCTTCGCCGTCCACCTCTGTTTCATACTGCTCTGCGGGAATGGCGTCGCGGTGGATGTCCAAAAGCGCGTCCGGGCCGTCCTTGAGCAGTTCCTCCGCCGTGCGGCGCGAACGGCGGTAAGCGCCGGCGTCGTGCGGGTGAAAGGTCTCCCTGGAATAGACGGCGTCGATGCCGCGCTCCTCAAAACTCTCGGCCAGGGCCTCGCCCACGTCGTAGATGCCGGCGTCCTCCAGCTTGGAGGATTCGCCGTCCGAGGGCACATAGCTCTCGTCGGAATGCGTGGAATACATGGCGATTTTCTTTTCCGATTCTGCGCGGGCGATCAGCGAAGCAAAGGCCGTGGCGGCCGCTTCATCGACGCTCGCCTCGCCGACATATTCGGCGATCGCGGTCCTGGCCTCGTCGTCCACAGAGGCCACGCGGTAAAGGCGATCGTCTCCGGAGATGTATTCATCCCCCACATACATGCGCCCGGCGCGCATGGTCAGTTCCCTGCCGTCGGCGCTGAAAAGCGTGTAGACGCACTCGCCGTCCATCTCAGCATGCGCCGGCAGGCCGACGGCCAGCAAAAGCGCCAGCAATACCAGTAGACGTTTCATTTTTCGCGCTCCTTTCGCAAAAATTCGCCCTGTTCGATGCTGTATTCGCGGCTGGGGCGTTGTCTGCCGCGCGCCGCGCGTTCGGCGATCTCGCCGATCAGTTCCGAAAGCAGCACCGCCAGAAGGCCGGAGACGACCACCGCGTCGTAAGCGCCGGCGCCGCCCAGGGCCAGCGTCTGCTCAATCCCCTGCGACCAGACCTCCGCAGAGGCGATGACGTCGGCGATGAGCACGCCCGCCACCCCGGCAATGAACGCCGCGCGCCGCGAGCGCCCGAACAGATAGGCGACGACGCCCCCGGCCACGCCGTAGAGGTAGTTCGGGTCAAAGACGATGGTTTCCGGCTCGTCAGCGGTATAGCGGCCGATGATGTAGCAGACGACGCCCGTCACCAGCGAAGCGGCGATGGCGCGGCCGCGTTCCTTCCATGTGCCGGCGCGAACGAACAGATAGCCGCACAGGAGCAGCGGAATCACGCAGCCGCCCAGGTTGACCGTTACGTTCCCGCCCAGCGGGATATCGGGCACAAAGCCCAGCGCGATGATCAGCGCAATGCACAAAAGCGCCTGCCGGTCGTTCAGGCGCAGGCGATCCAGGGCGCGCTGCCCCGCGCCGAATACTACCAGAAGGCCCGTAATGATCAGAACAATGCGTCCAACGGACATAAACGATCCCCTCCTGGTTTGTAGCATTTCCATTTCTTCCGCCGCCAAGCGCGGGGATTTTTGGCAGCGCTTTTTCTCTGAAACACGCTTTGCGCTCTTGCATCGCGGCGAAAAATACGTTAGAATAGAACGCGGAGGGGAGTTACCAATGATACGGCTGATCGCCTCGGACCTGGACGGAACGCTGCTCAACGACAACAGCGAGCTTACCCCGCGTACCGTTCGCGCGGTGCGGCGCGCCATGGCGGCGGGCGCGAAATTTGTCGTCGCCAGCGGCAGAATGTATCTGTCCTCCCGCCCCTTCGCCGAACAATTGGACGCGAACGCGCCCATGATCGTCTTTAACGGCGCCCTTGCCTGCGACTGGCGCGACGGCGCGCCGCTTTTCAAGGCCGATATTCCCGTAGATACCGCGCGCGCGGTGTGCGCGGCGGCGGAGGAACGCGGCGTTTTTATACAGTATTTCCCCGAACGGGGGTTTTTCTACGAAAAACGCGTCGCCGCGGTGTGCGACGAATACGAAAAGCGCATTCGCTGGCGCGGCGAAGCCGTCGGCCAGCCGCTTTCAAAATGGATATCGCAAAGCGCGCTGAAGCTGCTCTGCCTTGGGCCGCACGAGCGTCTCGCGGCGCTGGAGGCGCATGTCCGCGCCGCGTTTCCCACGCTGCGGGCCATGTTTTCGCACCCCACCTATCTGGAGATCGTCCGCGCCGGCGTAGACAAGGCCGAGGCCCTGCGCGCCCTGGCCGAACGCCTTGGCGTCGCCGCCGGGGAGATCGCCGCCTTTGGCGACGCGGAAAACGACCTTGCCATGCTTGGCTATGCCGGGTATGGCTACGCGATGGAGAACGCGGACGGCGCAGTGCTGTCCAAAGCGGCGCTGCGCGCGCCGGCAAACAATGATGACGGCGTGGCTCGGGCGCTCGAGGCGCTGCTCGACCGCGGCGAAATTGGAGGTTGAAGCATGGTTCTGGAAGCGGATCTGGTCAAGGCGCTGAAACTGAAAACCATCATCGCCAGCCCCGATGGAAAACTCAACATCAACGTATCCAACGTCAACCGCCCCGGCCTGCAACTGGCCGGCTACTGGGAGTTTTTTGGCTATGAGCGGCCGCAGCTGCTGGGCATGGTGGAAATGACCTACCTTTCCATGGTGGACGAAGCCACGCGCCACGAGCGGCTGAACAAGTTCTTCAGCTACGACCTGCCCTGCATCATCATCGCCCGCGATATCCCGTGTTTTGACGAAATGCTGGTGCTGGGCGCGGCGCGCAAGATTCCCATTTATTCCGCCGCGCCGGAAACCACGCAGGTGGAAGTGGAACTGATCTCCTTTTTGCGCAACTACCTGGCGCCCCGCGAAACGGTGCACGGCGTGCTGGTCAACGTCTACGGCAGCGGCCTGCTCATCACCGGCGAAAGCGGCGTCGGCAAAAGCGAAACGGCCATCGAACTGGTCAAGCGCGGCCATCAGCTCGTCGCCGACGACGTGGTGGATATCCGCCGCGTGTCGGACAACCGCCTGGTGGGCGAATCGCCGGAACTGGTCAGGCACTTTATGGAGATACGCGGCGTGGGCATTATCGACATCGCCACCATGTACGGCGTGGGCGCGGTAATCCGCTCCAAGTCCATCGACCTGGAGGTCAAGCTGGAAAACTGGCAGCAGGGCAAGGAATACGACCGGCTCGGCCTGACCGATCAGTACGGCGAGATCCTCGGCGTGAAGCTTCCCTATATTCTCATCCCCATTCACCCCGGGCGCAATCTGGCCATCGTACTGGAGGTGGCGGCGCGCAATTTCCGCCTCAAGCAGATGGGCTACAACGCCGCGCAGGAACTGGCGCACAGACATATGGAGCGCGCCATGCGCGCCCAGCAGGAAGAAAGCGAGGAATAAACCATGTTCTACATCGGAATCGACCTGGGCGCCACCAGCGCCAAGGTCGGCGTGGTAGACGAAGCCGGCCGTATACTCGGCAAAGCCAGTTGCAAAACGGGCATTGAGCGCGGCTTTGAGCCCATTGCCGCCGACATGGCCGAAGCCTGCCGCCGCGCGGCGCGCGAAAGCGGGCTGGAAATGGCGGATTTCGCCGCCGTAGGCGTAGGCATTCCAGGAGAGCAGAACCGGCAGACCGAACTGGTGGCGTTTTGCAACAACCTCGGCTGGGTGGACGTGCCGCTCAAGCAGCGTCTGGAAGCGGCGCTGGCCCTGCCTGTGTATGTAGACAACGACGCCAATGTCGCCGCGCTGGCAGAAAGCCGCTTTGGCGCCTCCAAGGACGCGCCCACCAGCATCCTTATTACCCTCGGCACCGGCATCGGCGGCGGCATCGTGCAAAACCGCCGCCTGCACACCGGCGCGCACGGCGTCGGCGGCGAGATCGGCCATATGGTCATCGCCATGAACGGCGAAGAGTGCAACTGCGGCCACCGCGGCTGCTGGGAAAAGTACGCCAGCGCCACGGCGCTGATCCGCATGGGGCGCGAAATCATGGCCAAAAAGCCGGGCTGCGCGCTGGCTGCGCGCCTGGGCGGCGACCCGGATCGCGTGGACGCCAAGGCCGTGCTGGACCTGGCCAAGGAAGGCGATGCGGATTGCATGGGGATTTTCCGCGATTATGTGCACTATCTGTGCATCGGCATGGGCAACCTGGTCAACCTTTACGATCCGGACATGTTCGTCCTCGGCGGAGGCGTAGCGCATGCAGGCGCCTTTTTGCTGGACGCGGTGCGCGCGCAGCTGGGCAAGTACGTCTACTGCCCCTCGCTGTCGTTTGCGCGCGTGGAACTGGCGAGGCTGGGCAACGACGCCGGAATCATCGGCGCAGCCATGCTGGGGAGGGAGGACTGATGCGGCAGGGGTTTGACAACGATCGCTATATCCGCATGCAGTCCGCGCGCATCCGCGAACGCATCGCGCAGTTCGGCGGCAAACTGTACCTGGAATTTGGCGGAAAGCTCTTTGACGACCACCATGCCGCCCGCGTGCTGCCCGGCTTTCAGCCCGACAGCAAGCTGCGCATGCTCAAAACGCTGGCCGACCGCGCCGAGGTGGTCATCGTCGTCAACGCGCAGGACATTGAATCCAACAAGATCCGCGGCGACCTGGGCATCGGCTACGATTCGGAAACGCTGCGCCTCATCGACTCCTTCCGCGAAGCGGGGCTGTATGTGGGCAGCGTGGTCATCACGCGCTTTGCCGGTCAGGCTGCCGAGGCCTACCAGCGCCGCCTGGAAAGCCAGGGCGTCAAGGTGTTCCGGCATTACGAGATCGAAGGCTATCCTTCCAACCTCAACCGCATCGTTTCCGACGAAGGCTATGGCCGCAACGAATACATACAGACCGAGCGCGAACTGGTCGTGGTCACCGCCCCCGGCCCCGGCTCGGGCAAGATGGCGACCTGCCTGAGCCAGTTGTACCATGAATACAGGCGCGGGGTCAAGGCGGGCTACGCCAAGTTTGAAACTTTCCCAATCTGGAACCTGCCCCTCAAGCATCCGGTCAATCTCGCCTACGAGGCCGCTACGGCCGACCTCAACGACGTGAATATGATCGACCCCTATCACATGGAGGCCTACGGCGAGGTGGCGGTCAATTACAACCGCGATGTGGAGATTTTCCCCGTGTTGCGCGCGATCTTTGAGCGCATACAGGGCAAATCCCCCTACGAATCGCCTACGGACATGGGCGTGAACATGGCCGGCTACTGTATCACCGACAACGAGGCCTGCTGCGATGCCTCGCGTCGGGAGATCGTGCGCCGCTATTTCGCCGCGCGTTGCGCCAAATTGCGCGGCACGGGCGAGGACGCCGCCATCGGCAAAATCGAAATCCTCATGGAACAGGCGGGCGTTTCGCCGGAGAACCGCCGTTCTGCGCGCGAAGCCAACCGTCTGGAGGAAGCCACCGGCAAACCCGCCGCGGCGATGGAACTCGCCGACGGCAGCGTCGTCACCGGCAAAACCAAGGATCTGTTGGGCTGTTCCAGCGCCATGCTGCTCAACGCCCTCAAGACCCTGGCCGGTATCCCGGACGATGTAAAGCTGATCTCCGAGCGCATCATCGAGCCCATCCAGCGCTTGAAGATCACTTCCCTGGGCAATCGCAACCCGCGCCTGCACACGGACGAGGTGCTCATCGCCCTTTCCATCTGCGCCGTGGACAACGAATACGCCGCCCGCGCCATCGCCCAGCTTCCCAGCCTGGCGGGGCTGGAGGCGCACGCAAGCGTCCTGCTTTCCCCCGTAGACGAGGATACCTTCCGGCGCCTCGGCGTCAACCTCACCTGTCAGCCCAAGCGCGAAACGCAGCGGCTGTATTACCGCTAAGCGCCGCCCCGGACCGCCGCCCGGCGCGCCGGGGCGCTCTTTTGCCGCGCGAAAGCGCGACGGCGAAGGGACAAAATCCTCCCCCGGGCGGGCGGAACGGAACGGGTGTGCCGCGGCCTTTCGCAAAACGCCCTCCGCGCGAACGGCGCGAAGATGGAGCGCCGCGCGCCGCCTGTTTGCAGAACAGCCTTGCCCGGCGGCGCTTTGCGCAAAACCGCAACCGGGCTGTTTTCTTTGCGCGGGCGCGCCATGGCGCAGGGCCAGGTTTCGCCGGCGTTTGCACGCAGGGGCGCGGGCGCTCGCCGTCCGGCACAGTGTCGCCCCGCGCCGGCAGCATCCTCGGCGCGCGTCCTGCGCTTGCGGACGTCGTTCCCGGCTTTTGCCGCGCGGGAGCATATCCATAAACCATCTTGTTTGAAAGGAAGCCTTTGTATGCGCGCTTACGAACGATTTTTGCGCTATATTGCCTACGACACCGCCTCCGACGCCGCCAGCCAGACCTGTCCCAGCACGAGCAAACAGCTGGCGCTGGCCCGCGCGCTGGTGAAGGAACTGCAGGCCCTGGGCCTTGCGGACGCGCGCATGGACGAATGGGGCTATGTCTACGCCTCCCTGCCCGCCAATTGCGCCGGACAGGACGTCATCGGCCTCATCGCGCACATGGATACGGTAGACGTCGTGCCTTCCGACAACGTGCGGCCCTCCCTGGTGCCCTACAAGGGCGGTCCCCTCGTCCTGCAAAACGGCGACGTGCTGGATCCGCAGCACTGTCCGGGCCTGGCGGCGCGCGCGGGAAAGACGCTGATCGTCACCGATGGAAATACCCTCCTGGGCGCCGACGACAAGGCCGGCGTGGCGGAGATCATGACCGCGCTGGAGACGCTTTCGCGCGACCCCTCCATCCCCCACGGCGCGGTGAAAGTGGCCTTTACCCCGGACGAAGAGATCGGCCGCGGCGCGGACCGGTTCGACGTGGCTGCTTTCGGCGCGGACTTCGCCTACACGGTGGACGGCGGCGACGTGGGCGGCATCGAATTTGAAAACTTCAACGCCGCTTCGGCCATCTACACCATTCACGGCGTCAGCGCCCACCCCGGCTCGGCCAAGGGGCTCATGGTCAACGCCAACAGCGTCGCCTGCGAATTGAACGCGCTGTTTCCCCCGGATGAAGTGCCCGAGCGCACGGAGGGCTACGAAGGCTTTTTCCACCTGTGCGACCTCAACGGCAGCGTGGAAACGTGCGTAATGCACTACATCATCCGCGATCACGACCGCGGGCGCTTCGAGGAACGCAAGCGCCTCTGCGCCGATATCGCCGCGCAAATGAACGCGCGTTACAAAGAGGGCACGGTGGAACTGCGCCTGGTGGACTCCTACTACAACATGCGCCAGATCGTCGAGGAACGCATGGACGTCGTCCTCCGTGCGGAGGCCGCCTACCGCGCCGTTGGCGTCGAGCCTGTGCGCGAGCCGATCCGCGGCGGCACCGACGGCAGCCGGCTTTCCTTCATGGGGCTGCCCTGTCCCAACCTGGCCACCGGCGGCCTCAACGCCCACGGCCGCCATGAGTTGATCGCCGTTGAAGATATGGACGTCATGAGCAAAATGCTCGTGCATCTGGTAACGGCGCGGTAGCCTCCCTCGCTCTTCTTCGCCGGCGTCGGTTTGCCGGAACTGCGGTCGCCGCCCCGCGGCGCTGAAAACGCAGAGCGCCTTCACAGCCATAAACTGTGAAGGCGTTTTTGTCCTTGGGAACGCTTTTGCGGCGCAGGCGGACGGTTCCGCCTCCCGCAGCCCGCGCGCCGCGCGGCGCGCCTTTTTCAAGGCGGGTCCGTCGCCTCAGCGCACGCCGCTGGGAACACGGCTTTGCCGGCGGCCGACGCTCGTGTCGTCCCTGCGCCGATCCTGCAGGGCGGCGACGGGGTTTTTCTGCGTTTCCCAGCGATAGTCCTGGCCGTTGCGGGCGATGCAGTCCTCAAGGACCCTGTGGCTGGGTACAGCCGCCTCGTCGCGGTTGACGATCTCCTGGTAGGCGAAGAATTCGAAATCCGGCCTGAGCGCGGAAACGTCCTCCCAGCTTTCGCGCACGGCGGTGTCGAAAACCGTGTCGCGCAGAACGCCGCGCACATAGTCGATGTTCTCTTTGAGGCAGAGCGGCTCGGGAAATTCCGGGTTGGGGACGACCTCGCGCCAGTCCCGGTTTTCATAATCGCGCAAAAGCTGCGCGGCAAGGTGCAGATGGGATATTTCCATCTCAAAAAGGCGCTGCCAGACCTCGCGCACGGCCGGGCACGTCTCCGTCTGCGCGCAGGACCAGTAGAGGTAGCACTCGGTGTACTGGTGCATCAGCAGGCATTCCAGCCAGGTCTGATGCACGTCCATGAGGCTGCCATACTGCGAGACGTGCTGTTCCTCCACCATGCCGATTTCCTGGTAGAGCTTTCGGCCCGCCTCCGAGGGATAGAGGGCGCAGACGTTCATATAGTAGTTCATCGTCTGCTGCTCGGCGGCGGTGATGATGCCCACGGCCAGCTTTGTCATGGGGTCGGTTTCCGCGCCGATGGGCTTTTTGATGGAATCGTAGGGATGGCGATGATGCGCAATGGTGGGGCGACCGGGCATGATTTCGGTATATCGGCCGACGATGTCCTCCGCCTTGACGCCCGTTTCCAGGTCAAGAAGGTTGGCGTAACGGTACAGGTGGTCAAAATCCTCCAGCAGCGCGAAATCGAGGGCGCGCTTGACGTACGCGTCGCCCACCATCTGCGCAAGGCCGGCGGTCAGGTCCACCGCCAGTTGCTCGTAGCCGATGGTGTGTTCCAGAATCGTCTCGTCGGCGGGCTTGAGCATGCTGACGAGCTTTTGCTGCTGCTGTTCGCCCCGGCGCAACAGCGCCAGTTTCCGGCGCAGTTCATTGTCGGCGCAATGGCGGGAAAACTGGTGCAAAAACCAGTTGGCTTCAAATTCCGTGCCGTTGATGAGGATCGCGCGCGTGCGCGTATAGGGATCGACGCTGTGTTTGTCGTACGGCCGGACGTAGAGGCCTGTCCAATCCAGAAAGGTATCTTCCATTTTGCGGGGGTTTTCGGCAAAGGGATTCATGTTGCATCACTCCTTTGCGCACAGTGTCTCCGCCAGAAGCGAAAATATTCGCGGCAAAACCGCGGCGTTTCTTGCAATATATGCGGAAATGCGTTATGATATTGGCAGTGAAAAACGGGGAGGAATCGTCCGTATGCAAAGGGTTTTTGCGTTGCTGCTATGTATCGCGCTGGCGTTTGGCGCGCCCGGCCTGGCAGAGGCAAAGGGGACGCGCGCGGCCGAAGCGATCGTCCTCGAGGCGGGCTATAACCACTCCTTCGCGCTGGACCCGAACGGCGTTTTGTGGGCCTGGGGTGCGAACGAGTATGGCCGGCTGGGCACGGGCGCTTCCTTCGGGCTTGCCTATGACGCCGAGGAAGTGGAACTGGAGGGCGTCGTCGAAGCGGCAGCGGGATGGTATCATTCGCTTTTGCGCACGGAGGACGGCGGCGTCTACGCCATGGGCTGCAATTACGACTACGGTCAAGTCGGCGACGGCAGCGGCCAGAATCGCAGCCTGCCCGTTCGGGTGATGGATGGCGCGGTGCAGATCGCCGCCGGGCGCGATTTCTCCGTTGCGCTGAAAGCCGACGGCACTGTGTGGACCTGGGGCCGCAACGACATGGGACAACTGGGCCTGGGCCATACCGATACGCAGACCCTGCCCGCCCAGGTAGAGCTTGAAAACGTGGCGGAAATCGCCGCCGGGGAAAGCTTCGTGCTGGCGCGCCTGAAGGACGGCTCCATCTACGCCTGGGGCGACAATGCCTACGGCCAGATCGACGGCGCGGAGGACGCTTTCGTCTCCACGCCCCGCCTTCTGGAGGCCCGCCGCGGCGCAGTCGCCATCTGCGCCGGCGTCAACCACGCCATGGCCCTGCTCGCGGGCGGCACCGTCAGCCTCTGGGGCGACGATTATTACGGCCAACTCGCCGGCGGGGATGAAGCGCTGGGCGACTTTATGCGCGAAGGCGGCCTGACGGCGACGAGAATCGAGGCCGGCGGCGATATGTCCGCCATGATGGACAAAACTGGCGCATGGTATCTGTGGGGCGATCTCTTCGGCGATACGCCCGTGCGTCTGGAATATGACGATGTGGTCGATCTCTCCCTGGGGTACGCGCATGCGCTGATCGCGCGGCGCGACGGCACGCTCTGGGGGCGCGGCGCCAACGACGCCTATCAACTCGGCAACATATACGAGGACACCTATCTGCACTGGTGCGAGTTGCCTTTGGTGTTGGACGGGCAGACCCGTTCGCCGCGCGCGCCCGCCGAGCGCGACAAGGCGCGGCCGGTGGAGCCCTTTGCCGCGGAGATCTCGCCCGTCGCGGCGGGGTATTACACCTCCTTTGCCATTGCGGACAACGGCGACGTGTGGGCCTGGGGCCGATCCGACTACGGCCAGCTTGGCGCGGGCGACGTCGATTCGCTCGATGTTCCCCAGAAATTGGAACTGTCCAACGTTCGCCAGGTCGCGGCGGGCGACTACCACACGCTGTTCGTTACCGAAAGCGGCCTGCTTTACGGCGCGGGCTGCAGCTACGACTACGACCAGCTGGCCACGGGCAAGTTTGAAAACGAAAACAGGCCGGTTCGCATCATGGGCGGCATAGAACGCGCCTGGGCGGGCCGGGACATTTCCGCCGCGCTGGACGAGGAAGGCGCGATCTGGGTCTGGGGCGCGAACGACGTGGGCCAACTGGGCCTGGGCCACACCGAGGCGGTGGACGGCCCCACGCAGCTGCCTCTGGAGGACGTCGTCGATCTGGCCGTCGGCAAGCAGTTCATGGCGGCGCTGCTGTCGGACGGCACCGTGTGGACCTGGGGCGACAACACCTACGGTCAGCTTGGCGTCGGCGAGGGAATATGCAGCGCCTCGCCAGTAAAAGTGGCGCTTGAAAACGTGGTCTCCATCGCAGCCGGCGGCGCGCACATGCTCGCCCTGGACGCAGACGGCCGCGTTTGGGCCTGGGGCGCGGGCTACTATGGCCAGATCGGCAACGGCGGCGACAGCGACCGCTTTACGCCCGTGGAGGTTGAAGCCGCGGAGGGCTGTGTGGCGGTGTTCGCCGGCGGCGATACCTCCGGCGCGCGCACGCTGGGCGGCGATATGCTTCTGTGGGGCGCGTTTTTCTACACGGAACCGTATGTGGAAGATATTCTCTACTACGGCGGCCAGACGCCGGACTGGATCGGCCTTGCGCATGTCTCCATGGGCAGTTTCCATGTGCTGGGCGTGGACGAAAACGGCAATGTATTCGCCACGGGCGAAAACAGCTTCGGCCAGCTTGGCGCCAGCGACGGCAGCTACAACTACAGTTGGATCGACGTCGGGCTGAACCTCCAACAGGCCGAGTACGTCCAGCCCGGAGACGACGTGCGCAGCGCGCCCGACCCCGGCAACCAAGCGCTGTAGACGCCTGTAGACGCGATAGCCCACTGTCCAAAAGCGCCCCATGGGGCGCTTTTGGCGTCGAGCGCCATGTGCATCGCAAAAAGCGGCGCGCCCGGCGGCGCAAAGCGCTCCGATCCGCTGCGACGCACCATGCGCGCAGCGAAGAAACGCCATCCTCTGCGCTCCCCTCCCTCCCAGGGCGGGTACAGGCACACCGAAAGCGTTTGCGCGGTCGTGCAGAGTAAAACGCGAAACGCCGCGCCGCGGGACGCGGGAAGTGCGAAACGTAGGCCATCGCGGGACGCAAAAAACACAAAGCGCCGTCCCATTGCGCGGCGCAAAAAGCAGAACCTGCGCGCCGCAGCAGCGCCATGCGCGCCGAAGAGCGTTTGCGTTTCCACACGGCACACGGCGCGAAAACGCGAAACACCCCGCCGCCGCGGGACGCGGGAAGTGTGAAACGTCGGCCATCGCGGGACGCGAATGCGCAAAGCGTCGTCCCATTGCGCGGCGCGAAAAGCAGAACCTGCGCGCCGCAGCAGCGCTATGGGCACCGAAAAGTGCTTGCGTCTCCACACGGCACACGGCGCGAAAACGCGAAACGT
>DVIA01000036.1 GCA_018711655.1 Candidatus Pullichristensenella avicola | reverse complement strand
CGTAGGAGTCTGGACCGTCTCTCAGTTCCAGTGTGGCCGATCACCCTCTCAGGTCGGCTACCGATCGTCGCCTTGGTGGGCCGTTACCTCGCCAACTAGCTAATCGGACGCGAACTCACCCCATACCGGATTGCTCCTTTTACCCCGTCGCCATGTGGCATCGTGGTCTTATGCGGTATTAGCAGATGTTTCCATCTGTTATCCCCCTGTATGGGACAGATTGTTCACGCGTTACTCACCCGTCCGCCGCTGGAATATCCAGTGTGCAAGCACTCCGAATATCCCCGCTCGACTTGCATGTGTTAAGCACGCCGCCAGCGTTCGTCCTGAGCCAGGATCAAACTCTTATGTTCAATCCTTCCACACGCTCGCGCTCCCCCAGCGCTTCCGGCTCGCCAAAGCCCTCCGCACTGATCGCGCTCGCATGCTGTCTACTCTCTCAGAATCTGACTGTTCCTGCGCTTACTCCCCCATCGGTCGCCCCTCCGGGTTCGCTCGCGCTTCTCTTCCTTCTCTGTATCGTTTTCAAGGTTCGCTCGCCGCCCTTCTCACGCGCCCCCCAGCGCTCCCACAGGCCCTCTCGGCCCGCGCTCGCACTCGCTCGTTTCAAGCGGCAGTAGCTATTATATCAATCTATCTCGCCTTTGTCAAGAGGGAAATTGCGTTTTCTTTCTGTAAACTGCATATTCGCGGCGCCCGGCGCATAGCATCAGCGGAGGGGGTATGTCCATGCGTCGGGCGGTGACCATTGTATGCGCGCTGGTTTTGGTTCCATTATTATGGTTGTTTTTGCGCATCCGCGCCGATCTTCCCAACGAAACCGCGCCGCTCATTCAGGAAAAATACGCCTCCTGGTCGGGCGTTTTGCGCCTGTGGATTTTTGAGGGCTGGGAGGCGGAGTCCACGAGCTGGATAAACCGCGCTGCCGCCGCTTTCGAGGCCGCGCACAGCGGCGTTTACATCCAGGCGCGCAAGGTCGATGCATCGGCAATGCGCGATTCTCTTTCCAGCGGCGTCAATCCCCCGGACATGATCCTTTTCCCACCCGGCCTGCTGGAAAGCGACGCGGGCCTCGCGCCGGTGGGCGCCCTGCCGCAGCTGCGCGACGGCCTTGCCTCCTGCGCAAACGGCTACGCCGCGCCGGTGTTGATGGGCGGCTATGTCTGGGTCTACGACCGCCAGGCGCTGGACAGCCCGCCGGCGGAAGCGGCCGGCGCCGTCTGCACGCCGAACGAGGCCTATTCCTCGCCGCCGGCGGCGCTGATGCTGCTCTTGACCGGCGAACGCGGCGCGGAGGCCACGCCCGAACCGCCGGGGCTGGATCTCGGCCTGCCTGTAAGCGCGGCGGCCGGGGAAGCCTTGGCCGAGGACGCCTACGGCGCGTTTACGCGCGGCGAGGTCCCATCTCTGGTGGCGACGCAGGCGGAGGCGCGGCGTCTGACGGCGCTCGCGGAGGCGGGGCGCGGCCCGGACTGGGCGGCGGCGGCCACGGGCGAAGCGATGCTGGCCGATCAGCTGCTTTTGCTGGGCATCGTCGATTGGCCGCGCGCGGACATCGCCGAGCGGCAGGCGCTGTGCCGGGAATTCCTTCTACTTCTTCTGGACGCGGAGACGCAGGCAGACCTGGCGTCCACAGGCGCGCTGCCGGTCGTGGACGGCCTGAACATCTACGCCGGAAAGGCCGGCTATGAAGCGCTGGAGGCCGCCGCCTCGCTGCCCCTGCTCGTCCCCCCGATTTTCGGGAAAGAGGGGCGGGAAGCGCTTGCCGCCGTCTCCGAGGCGTTTTTGCGTGGCGAGATCGACGCGGCGGAGGGGCTTGCGCAGCTGCGCTCGGCGTTTCAGGCGTATGTGCCATAAAAAGGAGAGGCCGGCGTTTGCCGGTCTCTCCCGCATTCGTTTTTGGCTTAGAACAGGTGGAACTTCACAAACAGCGTCGCGGCCAGCGAGCTGACGAGCGAAACCACGGTGATCTGGGTGTTGATGGACGGGCCCGCGGTATCCTTGAAGGGGTCGCCGACGGTATCGCCGATGACGGCCGCCTTGTGCGCGTCGGAGCCCTTGCCGCCGAAGTTGCCGGACTCGACGAACTTCTTGGCGTTGTCCCACAGGCCGCCGGCGTTGGACATCAGCAGCGCGAGCAACAGGCCGGTGACGATGTTGCCGACGAGGAAACCGCCGATGGCTTCGGGGCCGCCGATGAAGCCGACCACCAGCGTCATCAGGATGGTGAACAGGCCGGCGGGGATCAACTCGCGGATAGCGCCGCGGGTGGAGATGTCGATGCACTTGGCGTAGTCAGGCTGGCTGGTGCCCTCGCGCAGGCCGGGGATGGAGTTGAACTGGCGATGGATCTCCTTGACCATGACCTGGGAGTTGCGGTTGACGCCGTTCATCAGCATGGCGGAGAACACGGCGGGGATCGCCGCGCCCACGAGGATGCCAAAGAAGACCATGGGGTTCATCACGTCGAACGTGACCTGCGCGCCCGCGCCCTCGACAAGCTCCAGGAACGCGCCCAGCAGCGAGATGACCGTCAGGCCCGCAGCGCCGATGGAGAAGCCCTTGGTGATGGCCTTGGCGGTGTTGCCGGCGGCGTCCAGTTCGTCGGTGATCTCCAGCACTTCGTCGCCGAGACCGGCCATTTCGGCAACGCCGCGGGCGTTGTCAACGATCGGGCCATAGGCGTCGTTGGAGATGATCATGCCAATGATGGAGAGCATGCCGATGGCGGCGGTGGAGATGCCCATCATCGCATAGCCGGGGCCAATGGCCTCGCCCAGCTTGTAGGAGATCAGGGCGGTCAGGCCGATGCCCAGCAGCGCCGGCAGGCAGGAAAGCAGGCCGTAGCTGAAGCCGTTGAGGATGGTGAACGCCGGGCCGTTCTGGCAGGACTCGGCCACCTTGGCCACGGGCTTTTTGTCATCGCCGGTAAAGAAGTCCGAAGTGATGCCGATGATGACGCCGGCCACCATGCCCAGCATGGCGCACAGCCACAGGCGGATATCAAACTGGGAGATGAGCACGGCGATCAGCGTCAAAACGGCGAAGATGCCGCAGGTGACGTAGGTGCCGCCGTTGAGCGCACGGGAGGGGCTGCCCTTCGGGCCGAGGCGGGAGAGGAACACGCCGGCGATGGAAGCCAGCAGGCCCATGGAGGTGATGGCGAACATGAAGGCCACCTGGCCGATGGCGGCGGCGATGACGATGGTCGCGGCCATGGCGGCGACGTTGGAGTCGAACAGGTCGGCGCCCATGCCGGCCACGTCGCCCACGTTGTCGGCGATGACGGCGGGGTTGCGCGGGTCATCCTCGGGGATGCCGAGTTCGACCTTGCCGGTCAGGTCCGCAGCGATGTCGGCGGTCTTGGTGAAGATGCCGCCGCCGGCCTTGGCAAACAGCGCCAGGGAACTCGCGCCGAAGGAGAAGGCCATGACGATCTCAGGATCCTGCGTGACCAGATAGACGAGGGCCGCGCCCGCCAGGGACGTGCCGACCACCGCCATGCCCATCACGGCGCCGCCGCGGAAGCCGGCCATGAAGGACTTCTGGATGGACTCCTGCGCCGCGGTGGCCGCGCGCACGTTGGACAGCGTGGCGATGGAAATGCCGACGTAGCCCGCCAGCGCGGAAAGCGCCGTGCCAAACAGATAAACAATGGCCATCGTGATGTTCTTGCCCGCGTTGCCATGCCAGATGGGCTCGGGGAAGAACAGTATGATGAGCACCATGACCACGGCCGCGAACAGGCCGAGGATGCGGTACTCGCGCTTGAGGAAGGTGAAGGCGCCGTCGCGAATGAGCTTGCCAACCTCCTCCAGGCGGGCGTTGGCCACGGGCAAAGCCTTTACCCATTTATAAAAGTACGCGGCCACGACAAATGAGGCGATCGAGATCACCAGCGCGATACAGGACCAAACAATTTCCGAAGTTCCCATTGCGCATCCCCCTTGTTGTATAGAATTGGAAGCGGTTTTCGCGCCCGCGGGGCCGCCTGCAAGCGCAACTGCCACCAATTACTATTATAAAACAAATTCTGCGCCGTGTCATCTAAAAATTTCATAAAGATTTCCCGCGCTTCGGGGTGCGCGTTTCTCCGCCCGCGCCCGAAAACGGCCGCCCGCCGGGGCTTTTCGCGACTGTCCCGCGATCGCGCGCCGAAGGCGCTTCTTTATATCTTCTTTCTTTATTCGCCTGTATGCACAAAAATATCCCCGAGAAATTTCGAAGCTGTCTCGGCGCCTTCCCTAGCTCTCCAACGGCCGCCACACGAACATATCCTCGCCCGGGCCGCCCAGTTCGTAAACGCCCTCAAAGCCGTCCGCGCGCAGCCAGGCAAGCGCCTGATCAAAGCCGTAATCCAGCAGCGCCGCGTCGTGGCAGTCTGAACCAAGGATGACGCCGCCGCCCATCTCCCGCCAGGCGCGCAGGATATCCCGGGAGGGGTAGGGCTCGTCCACATATCCGCGCGCCATGCCGCCGGTATTGACCTCCAGCAGCGCGCCGCTTTCGCGAATCCTTTCCAGCGCCTGAAGCTGGGCCCGGCGCACGCGCGGGCTGTCGCGATCGTAGAGTTCGCCGCCGGCGTTGAAGTACTTGACCAGATCGAAGTGGCCGAGGATATCCGGCCTTCTTTCCAGCGCCCGTCTGCCGAGGCGCTCGAAGTAATCGGCGGCCATGGCCTCGCCGTCGCCGGCGTACATGGCCCGCCGCAGCGCGAACACCGCCGCGCGCCGGGGTCGGCAGTCTACCAGCGCCCGCCCGCCGCCGCCAAGGACATAGTGCGCGCTGAGCAGGATATAGTCGTATTGCGCAGGGTCGGCAAGGCCGAACTCGCTGTCCCATTCCAGGCCCAGATAGACGCGTATGCGCGGCGCGTACTCCGCCGCCAGGGCGCGTATCCCGGCGCGGTAAGCGGCCTCGCGCGGGGCGGGAATCCCCGTAAAGGCGTCCAGCCGCTGCACGGAATGGTCGGAAAACCCCAATGCGGAAAACCCCAGCGCCAGGGCGCGTTCGATCTGCTCCCGCGCGGTGGAGCGCCCGTCGGAAAACACGGTGTGCGTGTGCGGATTGGAGCGTATGCGCATGCCGATCCCTCCCGCCCACACTATAGCACAAAAATTTGCGCAAAACGGGGCACTTTTGGTTAATCTATTGACGACGTCGCGCACGGCGCTTATAATAGTTAAATATTAAAGACGTTCCGGGAGGTTGGGCGTATGCAGGCTAAAACCAAGAGCGCGATCAAGCTGGGCGTGGTGCTGGCGCTGATCGTCCTGATCGCCGTATGCGGGCTGACCGGCAGCCTGCGAATCGGCAAATACCGCTTCTATCCCTTTTCCGATTTTCTCCGCACCGGCCTTGATCTGGGCGGCGGCGTGACCGCGAACCTCGCGGCGCAGGACGCCTCCCTCGAAGGCCTGGACGCGCTGCTGGACGAGGCGACGGCCATGCTGCGCGCGCGCCTTGCCGGCATGGAACTCAACGAGGCGGACGCGGTGCGCCAGGGCGACGGCGTGCGCGTGGACATTCCCGCCTCCAACGGGGCAAAGGATCTTCTCGAAGTCCTCTGCTCCCCCGGGCACGTCGAATTTCTCGATGCGAGCGGCAATGTCGTCCTCGAGGGCGGCGACCTTGCCTCGGTAAAGGCCGTCGTAACGACCAACAGCCTCGGCGAGAGTTACCCGGCCCTGGAATTCCGCCTCGTTCCCGAAGCTGTGGATCGCTTTGCGCAAGACACTGAAGCCCTGGCGGGGCAGACCATTTCCGTCTATGTAGACGGCGCGTTCCTCTCCTCGGCCACGGTGGACGCGGCCGTCGTCGGCGGCGTGGGCTACATTCCCATGTATAATTACGCGACTTACGCGCAGGCCGTGGAGGCCTCGCGGCTGTACGCCGCCGTTTTGGATTCGGGCGAATTGCCGCTGGCGCTGACGGACGCGGGCGCGGGCGAAGTCTCGCCGCAGGCGGGCGCAAACGCCGCGCGCCTTGTCGCCGCGGCGTTGTGCGCGGCGCTGGTCGTGGCGGCGGCGATGCTCGTGGTTCGCTACCGCCTGGCGGGCGTGGCGGGCGCGCTGGCGCTGGCGATCTGGGCGCTGGTGGCGGCCTTCCTTCTTTGCGAACTTCCCGATGTAACGCTGACGCTTTCGGCCGTGGCCGGCCTTCTGCCGGGGCTGGGCTGCGCAACGGGCGGCAGCGCGCTGCTCATCCGCCGCTGCCTGCGCCATGGCGGCGACGGCCGGGCCCCGCGCTCGGCCCTGCGCGCCGGGTTCCGTTCGTCCGTGCCCGCGCTGCTGGATGCCGGCGCGGTCACGCTCGTCGCCGCCGCGCTTCTGTACTGGCTCGGCTCCGGCCCGGTGCGCGCCTTCGCCGTGGCGCTGCTCGTTTCCTGCCTGAGCGCGCTTGCGGTGCTCCTACTCCTGTTCCGCTTCCTGCTGAGCAACGTGCTCAACCTTGCTGAAAAGCCGTTCGCCTTTGTGCCGGCGCAGAAACGCGCGGCGCAGTTGTCCGGCGCGCTGCGCATCGCCCTTCCGGCGGCGCTGGTGATCGCAGCTGTGGCGATGCTGCTCTTTGGCGTCGCCGTGAAGCCAGGGTACGACTTCGGCGGCGGCGCGGCCGTGCGCTTTGCCCTGGGCGAGCAGTACGCGACCGCCGACGTTGAAGCCGCCCTTGCCGAAACGGGCATTGGCGATTATCAGATCGCCCGCCTCTCGCCCATCCCGGCAGACGACGCTTCCGCCGATGAAGCAGCGGCCGACGATGAAACGGCCGACGCCGCGACTGCAACCGACGCCGCCTCCGCCGGCGATGGGCTGACCGACGTGGAGATCCGCGTTCCCAGCCCGATCGTCCCGCAGCTTGAATCGGCGCAATCCGAACTGGAGGCGGCGCTTGCCGAACTCTATCCGCAAACGCGCCTGGTCTCTTTCCAGACCTTCTCCGCCGCCATGGACGGCGATACGGCCCTTGCCGCGTTGTGGGCGCTGCTGGCGGCCTGCCTGTGCGCGGCGATCTACGCCGCCATACGCTTCGGCCTCGGCGGCGGCGCGGCGATGTTCTGCTCGGGCCTTGTCAGCGCGATCGTTGCCTGCGCGCTGGCGTGCGTATTTGGCTGGGCCTTCCGTGCGGAGATGTCCCTCCTGTCTGCGGCGGCCTTTGCCGGCGTGTGCTCGCTCAGCGCCAGCGCGCTGGCGCTCAACCGCCTGCGGGAAACGCAGCGCGCCCCGGGCGCTTCGCGGCTGTCCCGCGCCGATATTGCGCAAACGTGCGCGGCGGACATCCAGGGCCGGGCCCTGGCGGCGAACCTGCCCATGCTTTTGTGCGCCGCGCTGCTTTTGATCGTCGGCCCTCTCGGCGTGCGCGCGCAGGGCTTCGCGCTGCTGGCCGGCTGCGTGGGAAGCGTTTTCGCCGCCACGCAGCTTGTCGGTCGCCTCTGGGCCCGCCTGGACGTCCGCAAGGGAAAAAAGGCGAAATAAACCACCTTATGGGGAATTCGGGATCGCTTTGATTCCGAATTCCTTTTTCGGCATTTGCCAAAGAAAACGGGGGAAACTATGCTCGTTTATCACAAACGCGAGGCGGAGCGGGTCCATTTTGCGCGGCCGGAAGGCATGCCCCATCTTTTGCATGCGCTTTTGATCCAGCGCGGCGTCGCCTCCGCCGCCGAGGCCGAGGCGTTTCTGGCGCCGACGGAAGCGCTGTTGCACGATCCGCTGCTCCTCTCGGACATGGACCGGGCCGTGTCGCGCCTGCAATCGGCGCTGGCGGCGGGCGAGCGCGTCTGCGTCTATGGCGATTACGATGTGGACGGCGTATGCGCCGCGGCCATTCTTTTTCTGCACCTGCGCTCCCTGGGCGCGAAAGCGCGCGTCTACCTGCCCGACCGCCAACGCGAAGGCTACGGCCTGAATGAAGAGGCCGTGCGCGCGCTGGCTGCGGATACCGACCTTCTGGTGAGCGTAGACTGCGGCGTCAACGCCGTGGACATGGCCTCGCTCGCCCGCCGCCTGGGCATGGATATCGTCATCACCGACCACCACCGTCCCGGCGAAACCCTGCCGGACTGTCCGGTGGTTGATCCGCTTCTCAACGATTATCCCTGCCCCCACCTTTCCGGCGCGGGCGTGGCCTTCAAGTTGGTGGAGGCGCTTTCCGGCCGCGCGGCGGCCATGGAATACATCGACCTGGCGGCCCTGTCCACCGTGGCGGACGTGGTGCCGCTTCTGGATGAAAACCGCTTCATCGTCCGCGCCGGCCTCCAGCGCATGAACGAGCGCCCGCGGCCGGGCGTCGCCGCCCTCAAGCGCGTCGCCGGGCTGGAAAACCGCGCGCTCACCGCCGGGCATCTGGGGTTCCAACTGGGGCCCCGCCTCAACGCCGGCGGGCGGCTGGGCAGCGCCCGGCGCGGGCTGGAATTGCTCCTGACCGAGGACAGGGCGCGCGCCGAAGCCCTGGCCGAAGAACTAGACGCGGAAAACAGCGCGCGCCGCAATGTGGAAAACGCCATTCTCGACCAGGCGGAGGAAGCGCTGCGGGATTTCGATTTCCCCGCCCGCCGCGCCATCGTGCTTGCCCGCGAGGGCTGGAATCCGGGCGTGCTGGGGCTGGCGGCCTCGCGCCTGGTGGAAAAGTACCATTATCCCGCGATCCTTCTGTGCGAGGAAAACGGCGTTTTGAAAGGCTCCTGCCGCTCCATTCCCGGCGTGGACATCTTCGCGGCGCTGTCGGCGTCGGCGCAGTGGCTGGCGCGCTTCGGCGGCCACCGGCAGGCGGCGGGCCTGACGCTGTCCAGGGAAAATCTCGAACCGTTCACGCAGGCGCTGGAGGCGTATCTGCGCAAAAACGTACCGGCGGAAGTCTGGGTGCCGGCGCTGGAATACGATCTGGAGGTGCGCCTGGGCGAACTGGACGCCTGCGCCGTGGCGGCGTTGGAAGCGCTGCAACCCACGGGCATGGGCAATCCCGCGCCGGTGTTCCGTTGCCGCGCGCGCGTGGAGGACATGCGCCGCGTGGGCCGCGAGGGCGCGCATCTGCGCCTGAGCGTTCAGGACGAAAGCGGCCGTCTCGGCGGCGTGATGTTCTCCGCCGGCGAGCGCGCGGAGGAGGGCGACGGCGCGTGCGACCTGCTTTTTTCGCCGAAGATCAACGTCTGGCAGGGACGCGCGCGGGTGGAAGTCGAACTGCGCGCCATGGAACCCGTGGACGCCCAGGCGCGAATTTCCGCGAATCGCGCGCGCCAGAAGGCGCTTGTGGTTCGTTTCTTAACAGAAGTGCTCTATAATAGTGCAATAGACCCTTTCGCGGGGGCGCGCCTGTCCCCGGCGGAAGCGCGCGCGCCGTTTTGCGAGGCGCCGCAGGGAACGCTGCTGGCTGCGGCGGACTTTGATCAGGCGGAGTTCCTTCTGAACCTTCTGGCGGAGGAGCCGTCTGCGCGCTTTGATCTGACGGTCGGCGCCTTTCCCGCAGATCCCCGCGCCTTCAACGCCGTATGTCTGCTGCCCGCCGGGCCGGCGCCGAAGCGGTACCGTCGCCTCGTCTGGGCCGGGTGGATCGAGGGCGCGCCGCCCTGCGCCTGGCTGCGGGAACTTCCCGATGTGGACGGCATGCGAAACGCCTACCGCGCCCTGCGCGACATGCTGCGCCGCCCGCTGCGCTGCGCGGACTACGCGGATCTGTGCCGCCTCACGGGCGAGGAATGCGGGCTTACCGCCGTCGGCGCGGCGGCGGCGCTTCTGGCGCTGGCGGACATGCGCCTGATCGAAACAAACGCGGCCGGCGCGCGCCTGTTGCCCGCCGAACCGCGCGATCCCATGCAAAGCGGGGTAGTTCGACGCATCCTGCGCCTGCGCGCGCAGGGAAGGGAGGGAAGCGGCCGTGAACAATGAAAAAGTCGGCAATTGTCCCTATATCTCCGTAGACGAACTGATCGAAAAAATCCGCCGCTACCATCCCGACGACGACATGGACCTGGTGCGCCGCGCCTACGCCTTTTCCGAAGAGGCGCATCGCGAACAGCGGCGCAAAAGCGGCGACCCCTATTTCGTGCATCCCTGCGCGGTGGCGGTGATCCTTGCCGATCTGATGCTGGACGCCACCACCATCGCCGCCGGCCTTCTGCACGACTGCGTGGAGGATGTGGAATGCGTCACCGCGCAGACCATCGGCGAACGGTTCGGGCAGGATGTGGAACTGCTGGTGGACGGCGTGACCAAGCTGTCCAAGCTGGACTTTTCCTCGCGCGAGGAGCAACAGGCCGAAAGCCTGCGCAAGATGTTTCTGGCCATGGCCAAGGACATCCGCGTGGTGCTGATCAAATTGGCCGACCGCCTGCACAACATGCGCACGCTCAAATACCAGAAACCGGAGCGCCAGGTGCCCATCGCCCGCGAAACGCTCGACATCTACGCGCCGCTCGCGCACCGGCTGGGCGTGTACACCATCAAATGGGAACTGGAGGACCTCTCTTTGCGCTACCTCGACCCCGACGGCTACTACGACCTGGTGGCCAAGGTGGGCATGCGCCGCGAAGAGCGGGAAAAACTCATCGCCTCGGTGACGCAGCAGTTGCAGGACAGCCTGCGCAAAACCGGCATCAAGGCCGAGATCGAAGGCCGGCCCAAGCACTTTTATTCCATCTACAAGAAGATGAAGTCCCAGAACAAGACCTTCGACCAGATCAACGACTTAATCGCCATCCGCGTGCTGGTCAACACCCAGCAGGACTGCTATTATGTGCTGGGCGTGGTGCATACGCTCTGGCCGCAGGTGCCGGGCCGGTTCAAGGACTACATCTCCGTGCCCAAGGCCAACATGTATCAGTCGCTGCACACCACCGTGGTCAATCAGGGCTGGCCCTTCGAAGTGCAGATTCGCACCTTTGAAATGCACCGCACCGCCGAATACGGCATCGCCGCCCATTGGCGCTACAAAGAGGGCAAGCAGATCGACGAACTGGACACCAAATTGAGCTGGCTTCGCCGCATCCTTGACTGGCAGAGCGAGGCGCGCGATTCCTCGGATTTTGGCGAGCTTCTCAAGTTCGACCTTTTCGCCGACGAAGTGTTCGTATTCACCCCCAAGGGCGACGTCGTTTCCCTGCCGCGCGGGGCCACGCCGCTGGATTTCGCCTATCGCATCCACTCGGCCGTGGGCAACCGCTGCATCGGCGCCAAGGTCAACGGCCGCATCGTGCCCCTGTCCAGTTCCCTGGAAACGGGCGACTTTGTGGAGGTCATGACCTCGCAGGCCTCGCACGGGCCATCGCGCGACTGGCTCAACATCGTCAAAACCAGCGAGGCAAAAGCCAAAATTCGCGCCTGGCTGAAAAAGGAGGAGCGCGAGGAAAACATCGTAAAGGGCAAGGAGATGCTCTCCGCCGAGGCGAAAAAGGCCGGCTACACCATGGCGCAGCTGACCAAGAGCGACATCCTCGAGCCGGTGTTCCGGCGCTATTCCCTTTCCTCGCTGGACGACCTTTACGCCACCATCGGCTTTGGCGGGCTTTCCACGCTGCAGTTGCTCAACCGCCTGGCCGAGGAATACAAAAAGCAGAACAAGAGCGAATCTCCGCCCCTGCCCATATCGGAAAAGCCGGCGGAGGAGCCCAAAAAACCCGCGCCGTCCTCCTCGTCCAACGGCGTCATTGTCAAGGGCGAAAGCGGCATGCTGGTGCGCTTTGCCCGCTGCTGCAATCCCCTGCCGGGCGACGAGATCGTCGGCTACATCACCCGCGGCCGCGGCGTGAGCGTGCACCGGGCCGACTGCATCAACCTGAAAGACGCCGGCGTCGAGCCGGAGCGCATGATCGAAGTGGAGTGGGAATCCTCCGGCGCGGGCAGCTACGAAGCCGACATCCAAATGCTCTGCTACGACCACGCCGGCCTCTTTGCCGAAATCAGCCTCATGTTCGCCTCGCAGGACGTGCCGGTCACCGCCGTGACCGCGCATACGGTCAAAAACAAGCAGGGCCTGTGCACGATGAACATGACCATCGTCATCAAAACCACGCAGCAACTTGACAAGCTGCTCAGAGACCTACAAAAGCGTCCGGACGTCATCGAAGTGTTCCGGGTGGCGAGGTGATTGCATTATGCGCATGGTGGTTCAAAGGGTCGCGCGCGCCAGCGTGACCGTGGAAAACGAAGTGGTCGGCAGCATCGGCCGGGGCTATGCGGCGCTGGTCGGGGCCGAAGTGGGCGATACCGAAGCCGACGCGCGCCTGTGCGCGGAAAAGCTGGCGGGGCTGCGCGTGTTCGAGGACGCCGAGGGCAAAATGAACCGCTCCGTCGCCGATGTGGGCGGGGCGATCCTGCTGGTCTCCCAGTTCACGCTGCTGGGCGACGCGCGCCACGGCCGCCGGCCCAGCTTCATCGCCGCGGCGCGGCCCGAGCAGGCCGAACCGCTGCTGGAAACGATGAAAGCCATGCTCGAAGAAAAGGGGCTGCATGTGGAAACGGGCCGCTTCCGCACCCACATGGAGGTGGAACTTGTCAACGACGGCCCCGTGACCATCCTCATCGACAGCCGAAAGGTGTTTTGATATGCTCAACATCGAAACCGTCGTCTGCGGCGCGCTGGAGGAAAACGCCTACATCGTTTCCAAAAAGGGCGAAGCGGGCGCGTTCCTCATCGACCCCGGCGACGACTACGCCTCCCTTGTGCGGGCGCTGGCGGGGCGCAGCCTCGAGGCCATCTGCCTGACCCACGCCCACTACGACCACATGCTTTCCGCCCCCGGCCTCATCGCCGACACGGGCGCGAAGCTGTATGTCAGCGCGCGGGATATCCCCGCCCTCAACGACGCGCGCCTCAATCTCTACAATCCCGCCTGGTCGCGCCTGCCCGCGCCGCAGGGGCTGAAGGCCCTTGCCTACGGCGAAACGCTGGAGGTCTGCGGCGTACAACTGGAGATCCTTCCCACGCCGGGGCATACGCCGGGCGGCGTCTGCCTCTACGCCAGAGACGAGGGCGTTTTGTTCAGCGGCGACACGCTCTTTTGCGCCGGTTACGGGCGCGTGGACTTCCCCGGCTCCAGCGCCGCGGACATGCGCGCCTCGCTTCTGCGGCTCTTCGCGCTGCCGGGCGAAACGCGCGTTTTCCCCGGCCACGGCGGGGAAACGACCATCGCGCGGGAAAGGGCGCGCTACCAGCTATGACCATCCGCGTTTTTACCCCGGAAACGGGTTTTATCCAGGACATGGCCGACGTGTTGCGCCTGTTCTACGGCGGCGCGCCCATCTTCTTTGGCGAAGAAGGCGAGGCCGATCTGCGCGTGGAACACCATGTCTCCCGCCGGGAGGGGCGCTGGTGCGATCAGTTCAGCGGCGGGCCAATCTCCGTATTCCGCGTGCAGGGCGCGGACGGCGAAGGCGAACTGGAACAGAAGCGCCTGCGCAAGCGCTCTGTGAAGCTGGCGCTGTACGAATACTGCAAAAAGCTCACCGGCGTGCATCCCCCGTGGGGCTCTCTGACCGGCATCCGCCCCTCGCGGCTCTACTATGAGGCCTTGGAGGAGGGGCTCGACCCGGTGCGCACGCTTACGGACGTGTTCGACGTCACCGAGGACCGCGCCCGGCTGCTTGACGAAATGCACGAAATGCAAACGGGGCTGCGCACGCCGCCGAAGGACTCCTTTGACGTCTACATCGGCATCCCCTTCTGCAAAACGCGCTGCGCCTACTGTTCCTTTTCCTCGGGCGAAATCGGCGACGGGCGCCTGGTGGCCCCCTATGTCGAAGCGCTGAAGCGCGAGATCGCCCTCAGCGCGCAAATCGCGGCCGAAAAGGGTTTGCGCGTCCGCGCCCTTTATGTGGGCGGCGGCACGCCCACCGCCATTCCCCGCGAGGCTCTGGAAGAAGTGCTCCTCGCCGCGCGCGAGGCCTTCCCCGGCGCGGTGGAGCAGACCGTGGAAGCCGGCCGGCCGGACACCATCGACCGCCCCATGCTGGAAATGCTTCTGCGCGCGGGCACGACGCGCATCTCCGTCAACCCGCAGACGTTCAATGACGAAACGCTCCGGCGCATCGGCCGCGCGCACACGGCGCAGGAGACCATCGAGGCCTATCGTCTCGCCCGCGCGGTGGGCTTTACAGACGTCAACATGGACCTCATCGCCGCCCTTCCGGGCGAAACGCTCGAGGACTTCCGCCGCACGCTGGAAAAGACGGTTTCCCTCGCCCCCGAAAGCGTCACCGTGCACGCGCTGGCCATCAAGCGTTCCAGCCGTTTGCACGAACAGATGCATGTGGAGGGCGGCGGCCACGGCCTCACCCCCGCGAACGAGGCGGAAAAGATGACCGCCCTGGCGCGCGAAACGCTGGCCCGGGGCGGCTGGAAGCCCTACTACCTCTACCGCCAGAAGTACATGGCCGGCAATCTGGAAAACGTCGGCTACGCCAGGCGCGGCATGGCCTGCCTGTACAACATCGGCAACATGGAGGAGACGGCCAGCGTGCTGGCGCTGGGCGCGGGGGCGATCACCAAATGGCTGTTCGACCGGGCGCGGCGCATCGAGCGCGCCCCGAACGTAAAGAACATCGAGGCTTACATAGACCGCGTGGAGGAAATGGCCGCGCGCAAACGGAGCCTGATCTTCTCCTGACCGCGACGGCCGCACTTCGCCCCTTCCGTCGTTTTGCGGCCGCCGGGCCGCGCCCGCGGCGGCCGCACGCAACAAAACCATGGAGGTACGCCATGAAACGATCCTGGGCGGCGCTTCTGACGCTGCTTTTGCTGCTTTCCCTCGCCGGCTGCGGCCGCGAGGCCGAAGAGGATCCCTACGCGGACGTTCCCGCCCCGGTGGCCACCATCACGCTGAGCAACGGCGGGGTGATGCGCGCGGAACTGTACCCCTCGCTGGCCCCCAACACCGTGGCCAATTTCATCGAGCTTGCCAATTCCGGCTTCTACGACGGGCTGGAGATTTTCCGCGTGGTCACCGGCGCCTTCATCCAGACCGGCGATCCCCTCAACAACGGCACCGGCGGCCCCGGCTACGCCATCCGCGGCGAGTTTGCCGAAAACGGCTACGAGAAAAACACGCTCTCGCATGCGCGGGGCGTCCTCTCCATGTGCCGCACGGAGGAGTTTGATTCCGCCGGCAGCCAGTTCTTCATCATGCAGGGCAGCTATCCCGAATACGACGGCCGCTACGCCGCCTTTGGAAAGCTGATGGACGAAGAAAGCCTGGCCGTGCTCGACAGCGTCGCCGCCGTGCAGGTCGATTCCAACGACCGGCCCCTGGTGATCGTCAAAATCGACACCATTCGCGTTGACACCCATGGCTACACCTTCTCCGTCGTCAAAGTCGGCGACGAAGAGACCGAGGCAATCGCCCCAGAGAAAGGAGCATAAGGCATGAAATCCCCCATCGTCACCTTTACCATGGAAAACGGTTCGGTCATCCGGGCGGAACTGTACCCCGATGTCGCCCCCAACACCGTGGCCAATTTCGTCCACCTTGTGGACAGCGGCTTTTACAACGGGCTGATCTTCCACCGCGTCATTCCCGGTTTCATGATTCAGGGCGGCGACCCCACCGGCACCGGCATGGGCGGCCCCGGCTGGCGCATCCGCGGCGAGTTCCGCTTAAATGGCGTGAAAAACGACTTGAAACACACGCGCGGCGTTTTGTCGATGGCGCGCTCCATGCACCCGGATTCCGCCGGCAGCCAGTTTTTCATCATGCACGCGGACGCGCCGCATCTGGACGGCCAGTACGCCGCCTTTGGCAAGGTGATCGAAGGCATGGACGCCGTGGATGAAATCGCCTCCTGCAAAACCAACGCGCAGGACCGGCCCCTTGAGGAACAGCGCATCCACAGCGCCACCGTGGAGACCTTCGGGGAAACGTACGTCGTAAAGAAGGCTTGACAGACCGGCGACGGATGTGAATAATAGAGGTGAAGGCCCCGCTTCGCGGGCCCAAAGGAGGTACGCCCCTCAATGCGCAGGCTTGCAGCGCTGCTGACGGCCTTTGCCCTCGCGTTTGCGTGCGCGGGGGGCTTTGCCGTGTCCGAAAGCGGAAACGCGCCGCAGCCGGGCCGCATTCTCGATATCAGCTTTTCCGCCGCCCCTGCGGAACTGGTGGAGCCGGGCGAAGTCACGCTCTCTTTCACCGTTACCAACAGTTCGCAATACGATGCGGAAAACGTCTACATCTCCTCCGCCGACGGGTTGAGCACCGAGCCGCTGGGCCAGATCGACGCCGGCGACAGCCGCGTGTTCAGCCGCGTGCACGAGGTGACCGAAGAAGAACTGGAAAACGGGCGCATCTCCTATACCTTTTCCCACGACGGCGTGGCCGGCGATGCGAACACGGTCAATTACGCCGTGGACTGCCCCATCCAGCGCGCCATCGCCCAGCCGGGCGTGGAATTCACCCGCCAGTTCACCGGCGCCTACGCGCGCCCCGGCGATGTGGCGACCATCGTCTACCGCGTGCGCAACACGGGCAACGTGCCCATCGCCGACCTGCGCGTGGACGACGCGCCGGGCGAATATTCCGGCCGCGCCGACGTGTTGGAGGTCGGTCAGTCCCGCCTGTTTTTCAGCAAGGTCACCATTGAGGAAACCACCGTCTCCGCGCCGCGGCTGCGCTATACCGTGCCCGCCGAGGAGAACCGCGAATACGAAGAACGCCTGGATGAAGCGCGCATCCTCCTGGCCGATGAACAGCTCACCGCCACCCTGACGCTGGATCGGGAAACCGCGCGCGTGGGCGAGACCGTCGTCGCCACTTTGACGGTCATGAGCCTGGGCAACGTGGATTTTTACGACGTTTCCGTCTTTGACGAAAGCTTCGGCGGCCTTATCGCCGACGGCCTGACCATGCGCGCCGGCACGCAGACGCTCACCTTCACCCGCGAATATCCCGTGCGCGAGGACGCGGTGTACCAGATGCGCGTGCGCGCGCTCTCGCCCTCGGGCGCGACGGTCGAGGTCCTGAGCGAGCCGGTGTCGCTGCGCGCCCTGCCTGTGCGCGACGAGGCGCAGATCGCCCTCTACGCCGAGCCCGTCTACGCGCAGATCGCCTCCGCGGGCGACGCGCCCGTAGACGTCTATATCGTCAACAACGGCTCCTCCCACGCGCGCAACGCGACGCTTCGCGCGCCGGATGGCTCCGTCCTGCGCGAATTCGCGCTCGTCGCCGGCGCGTATACCACTTACCGGCGCGTATATGTGCCCGTATCGCAGGATGGCGAACTGGCCTTTTCCCTGACGTATACCGACGCCGCCGGGCGCGAACACGCCGTTCAGAGCGAACCTGTGCGCATCGAGATCGACCCCGCCGGGCAGGCGCTGGACCGCGCGGAAGAGGCCGCGCCCTACTCCGGCGAATCGGTCAAGTTGCGGGAAAACTCCTCGTTCTGGTTCCTCATCGCCGGCGCGGGCGCAGTGCTCATCGCCCTGACGGTAGCGCTGTTGATCACCTCGCGCAAGCAGCGCCGCCAGCGCCGGGAAAAGCTGGCCCAGCAGCGCCGCCAGCGCCGGGAAGAACTGGGCAAGACCAATCGCTTTGTTCCTGTCAAGCGCGCGCCGAAAAAGACGGACAAGGAAAAGGACGGTTCGTTATGAGCTTTCAGGGCTACAGCGAAGATACCCGCGCCTTCTTCATGGCGCTTCGCTTCAACAACAACCGCGAATTTTTCGCGCAGAACCGCGACTGGTATCTGCGCGACGTGCGCGCGCCCAGCCTGGATCTGGCCCAGGCCCTCTGCGGCGTGATCGAGCGCATCGACCCGGAAATGGAAACCCGCCCCCAGCGCGTCCTTGCGCGCATCAACCGGGACACGCGCTTTTCCCGCGACAAATCGCCCTACCGCGACCATGTGTGGCTCTCCTTCCGCCGTCCGTGCGAGGAAAAAGGCAAGACCCCCGGGTTCTATCTGGAAATCGGCGCCGAGGACGTTTCCTTTGGCATGGGCTTTTACGCCCTCAACCGGCCCCTGATGAACGCCCTGCGGCGGCGCATGCGCCTCGCCCCCGAGGAGCCGGCGGCCATTTGCGCGGCGCTGGCGGGCGAATTTACCCTCTACGGCGAGGCCTACCGCCGCCTGGCTGTGCCCGAGGAGCTTCCGAAGATCCTCCGGCCCCTGTATGTGCGCAAGGCCTTCTATTTTGAAAAAACGCTGCCCTTTTCCCACGCCAAATCGCCGGCGCTGGCGCGGGAAATTGGCGAAGGCTTTTTGCGCCTGGCGCCGCTGTACGCCTATGTGCGCGCCTGCCCGCCTGAAGAAGAGGACTTCCAATAAGCGACGCCCCGGGGCGCGTTCCCTCGGAAATGGCGCCCCGCAGCGACCATCCATTTTGACCAAAGGAGGCAGTTATGACTTCCGATCCCAGCACATGGCCACGGCTGAAAAGCGGCAGTTCCATCCGCGGCGACGAAGCCCTTCTGAGCGATGAATTTGCCAAGAAGCTCGGCTACGCCTTTGCCGTCTGGCTGGCCGAACGCAACCACACCACGCCCGACCGGCTGAAGATCGCCGTGGGCTGCGATCCGCGCGCTTCCGGCCCCCGCCTGAAGGCGGCCATGATCGACGGCCTTACCGCCGCGGACAGCGACGTGCTCGACTGCGGCCTTTCCACCACCCCGGCCGTATTTTCCACCACCCTGGACGCGGACGCCGACGGCGCGGTGATGATCACCGCCAGCCACCTGCCGCCGCGCATCAACGGCTTCAAATTCCACACCCGCGAGGGCGGCATCGCCGGCGAGGACGTAGACGCGCTGATCCGCCGGGCGATGGAGGCGCGCGTGCCGGTGCGCCTGGTCGTTCCCCACGACGCGCTGCGCGCCTATCAGGACGCCCTGCGCGCGCTGGTGCGCCGCAAATTGGAGGACGACGCCCCCAAACCCCTGCTGGGGCTGCATGTGGTGGTGGACGCCGGCAACGGCTCCGGCGGCTTTTACGCGGATTTTCTCGAAAGCCTCGGCGCCTGGGTGGAGGGCAGTCAGTTCCTCAAGCCCGACGGCGCCTTCCCCAACCACGCGCCCAACCCGGAAAGCCCCGAGGCCATGCGCGCCCTTTCCAAGGCCGTGGTCAAAAACGAGGCCGACCTGGGCGTGCTTTTCGACGCCGACTGCGATCGCGCCGCCATCGTTTTAAGCGACGGCCGTCTTGTCAACAAAAACCGCCTCATCGCCCTGACCGCGGCGATGCTCCTCTCCCGCCAGCCGGGGCTGACCATCGTCACCGATTCGGTCACCAGCACCGGCCTTGCGCGCTTCATCACCGAATGGGGCGGCACGCACTACCGCTTCAAGCGCGGCTACCGCGCCGTGATCGACGAGGCCATCCGCCTGAACGAAGAGGGCATCGACTGCCCTCTGGCCATCGAGACCAGCGGCCACGCCGCCTTCCGCGACAACCACTTCCTCGACGACGGCATGTACCTGGTCACCATGCTCATCTGCGAGGCCATGGACTTAAAGCGCGAAGGCAAAACGCTCTATTCGCTGCTGGACGGCCTGCAGGAGCCGGTGGAATCGCTGGAGTTGCGCCTGGACATCCGCGCCGACGATCCGCGCGAGGCCGCGCAGGAAATGATCGAAACCATCCTTTCCCACACGCTGGAGGACCCCTCTTGGCGTCTGGCGGCGGACAACCGCGAAGGCGTGCGCATTCTCTTCGATTTCGGCGCAGAGGTGGAAAGTGCCTGGTTCCAGTTGCGCATGAGCGTCCATGATCCCGTGATGGCGCTCAACCTGGAAAGCGACGTGCCCGGGGGCGTAAAATGGATGCTGCAAACCCTGGCCGCGCTGCTCGGGGACTGTAAGGAGATTGATCTGACCCCCCTGCGGCGCGCGCTTGGCGGTGAAGGAACGTAAATTCTTGCGAAGATTTTTTAAAATCCCGCCCAAATCGCCGCGGATATGATACAATAGAAACACCTGAGCGGTTCCCGTACTACAACGACACAGATAAAGGAGATGCTCGCCATGAACAAGGAACAGATGGTCGTCAACGCCATCCGCATTCTCAGCGCCGAGGCCGTGCAGAAGGCCAAGTCCGGCCATCCCGGCATGCCGATGGGCGCGGCCGCCATGGCCTACGCCGTGTGGGGCCGGGCGATGACCCACAACCCCGCCGATCCCAAGTTCGTCAACCGCGATCGCTTCGTGCTTTCCTCCGGCCACGGCTCGATGCTTTTGTATTCGCTTCTGCACCTGTTCGGCTACGGCCTGACCATCGACGACCTTAAATCCTTCCGTCAGTTTGGCTCCAAAACCCCCGGCCATCCTGAATACAAGCATACCGTGGGCGTAGAGACCACCACCGGCCCGCTGGGCCAGGGCATCGCCAACGCGGTGGGCATGGCCATGGCCGAAAAGCACCTGGCGGCCAAGTTCAACCGCGAGGGCTTCAATGTGGTCGATCACTACACCTACTGCATCCTCGGCGACGGCTGCATGATGGAGGGCATCTCCCACGAGGCCTGCTCTCTGGCCGGCACCCTCAAGCTGAACAAGCTCATCGCCCTGTACGACGACAACGAGATTTCCATCGAGGGCAACACCGACATCGCCTTCCGCGAGGACGTGCCCGCCCGCTTCCGCGCCTATGGCTGGAACGTCATCGACGTCAACAATGGCAACTGCTTCGAGGAAGTCGCCGCCGCGTTGAAACTGGCCAAGGATTCCGACAAGCCCAGCCTCATCGTTTGCCACACCGCCATCGGCTACGGCTCGCCCAAGGCCGGCCAGGCCAGCGTCCACGGCGAACCTCTGGGCGAGGAAAACCTCGCCGCCACCAAGAAGAACCTCGGCTGGCCCGAAACCGAGCCCTTCGCCGTGCCCGCCTGCGTCTACGAGCAGACCGGCGAGGCCGCCCGTCGCGGCGCCGAGGCCCAGAAGGAATGGAACGACCTCTTTGCCAAGTACGCCAAGAAGTACCCCGAACTGAAAAAGGAATGGGATGTCTGGTTCTCCGACGAAATCCCGGTCGATCTTCTTAACGACGAGGCCTTCTGGGCCTTCGAGGGCAAGAGCGCGACCCGCAATTCCTCCGGCGTGGTGCTCAACCGCCTGGCCGAGCGCGTGCCCAACCTCTTCGGCGGCTCCGCCGACCTTGCGCCCTCCAACAAGAGCAACATGAAGGGCAAGGGCGACTTCTCCGCCGAAACGCCCGAAGGCGACAACATCCACTTCGGCGTGCGCGAACACGCCATGGCGGCCATCTGCAACGGCATCCGCCTGCACGGCGGCCTGCGCCCCTACTGCGCCACCTTCTTCGTGTTCAGCGATTATATGAAGAACGCCATGCGCATGTCGGCCATCATGGGCCTGAACGTGCCCTACATCCTCACGCACGATTCCATCGGCGTCGGCGAGGACGGCCCCACCCATCAGCCCATCGAGCACCTTGCCGGCCTGCGCGCCGTTCCGGGCCTGACCGTGTTCCGCCCCGCCGACAGCAAGGAAGTGGCCGCGGGCTGGGTCGCCGCCATGACCGGCGATGCCCCGGTGGCGCTGGTGCTCACCCGTCAGGACCTGCCCCTCTACGAAAAGAGCGGCCCCGAGGCCCTCAAGGGCGGCTATGTCCTCTCCGACTGCGAAGGCACGCCCGACGTGCTGCTCATGGCCAGCGGCTCCGAAGTGGAGCAGTGCATGAGCGCGCAGGAACTGCTCAAGGCCGAAGGCGTCAAGGCGCGCGTGATCTCCATGCCCTCCTTTGAACTGTTCGAGGCTCAGAGCGACGAATACAAGGAAAGCGTCATGCCCAAGGCCGTGCGCGCCCGCGTGGCCGTAGAGGCCGCCGCCACCTTTGGCTGGCACAAGTATGTGGGCCTGGACGGCGCGGTGATCGGCCTGGATCGCTTCGGCGCTTCCGCCCCCTACAAGATTCTCTTCCAGGAATTCGGCTTCACCGCCGAAAACGTGGCCGCGACCGCCAAAAAGGTCATCGGCTGAGGCAGGCTGCGGCGATGTCGGCAAGCGCCGCTCCCGCGCATATCGCGTGGAGCGGCGGGTTGTTGACAAAGCGGGCCAACCGGCGGCGCGCGGCTGCATGCGCAGCCGGAAAACGCTTCCAAACGCGCGTCGCGCACGGCGCGGAAGGCGCGGAAGGCGTCGTTTTCGACCGTTTGCGCGCTTTGGCCGTGTTTCAGGCTTTGCCGGCGCTCCTCCGCGCATCGCGGAGGAGCGCCTCTTTGCCTGCGGGGGAAAGAACGCGAACGGACATGGGCATCCCGTGTGATCTGAAAGCCTCTTTTGCCTGCGGGGGAAAGAACGCTATCAGGGTTCGCCAAAGCCGTATCAACAGCCTCAGTATCCCTTTGCCTGCGAGGGGAAACCCGCCGGCAAATACTTCGCGATTTTGTACCCTGGAAGCGCCTCTTTGCCTGCGGAGGAAGCCGCGAAAAAGACGCCGCCGTTTCTAACGGCGCCGCTTCCCCAAACATATGCGGTCTGCACGCGCGAGGGCGCAGGCGCGCATGGAAAGCAGACCTCGCCCCTCGGGCGCGCGGCGCGGGCCGGACTCTTCGCCATCTTTTCGCGGGACGCTTTCGCCTCGCTCCGCAGGTGCGCGGCACGAGCGCTGACCGCCGGCTTCTTCAGTGGTCACAATGTACCTCGCCCCTCGGGCGCGCGGCGCGGGTCGAGTTCTTCGCCATCTTTTCGCGGGACGCTTTCGCCTCGCCCCTCGGGCGCGCGGCGCGGGTCGATCTCTTCGCCATCTTTTCGCGAGACGCTTTCCCCTCGCCCCGCGGGTGCGCGACGCGGGCGCTGGCTGCCGGCTTTTTCAGTGGTCGCGATGTACCTCGCCCCGCGGGCGCGGCATGGGCGATTTTCTGCGCCTGAAATGATTTCTGGCGTTCCTCGCCCCGCAGGCCGCGGCGCGGACGGCCGGACGCGTCCTCCTGCGGCCGTTCTCCTTTCCCGGCGCGACGCCGGGCGCAGGGTCGCGCGGCGAACGTTCGCAATCTCCCCGGCGGCGCAAGCGTTGATCGCCAACGCCCGGAATCGCGCGCAGGCAAATCGTCTCCCCCGTCACCCCCCAGACCGGTTCGAGAAGGAAGCATTCGCATGGCCGGCGTCCTGGGCGAAAGCGCGGCCCGCCGCCGAACTTTCGCCGGGAAAGCGCCGCGCTCCGGGAGGAAAACGCCATGGATTTGGAAACGCTCTGTTTTTTCGACGAACACAGAAACGCCCTGCCGCTGTACGAAGCATTTTTGCGGCGCGTGCTCGAAGCCGTGCCCGGCGCGACGGTCCGCGTGCAGAAAACGCAGATTTCCTTTGGAAACCGGCATATGTTCGCCTGTGTTTCCTTTGCGCGGGTGCGCCGGCGGGCCGAGCTGCCCGATCCCTACATCGTCGTCACCTTCGGCCTGGCGCGGCGTCTGGACGCGTCCCGCGTCGCCGTCGCGGTCGAACCGTATCCCGGGCGCTGGACGCACCATATCCTCATCGGCAACGTCGGGCAGATCGACGACGAACTGATGGAATGGATCCGCGAGGCCGCCGCCTTCGCCGCCAGCAAGCGCTGAATCCCGGCGGCCTTCCCGCGCTTCTTTGCGCCCCTTTTCAAAAGATTTTCCCGCGCGGGCCTGTTCTTTCTCTTCGGTTTGTGCTATACTCCGATAGGGAGGGTTTTGCGCGTTTATGAAAAGCAAGCGTCTGCGCGGCGTTCTCAGCCACAGGTTGTTCATCGTTCTGCTGCTGATTTTGCAGATCGCCTTTTTTGTCTATCTCGTTCTCAGCGGCAGCCACGCCTCATGGCTGCTTTCGCTGTTCTTTTCCCTTTTGAGCACGCTGGCGGCCATTCATGTGGTCAGCAAACACGAAAAGCCGGGCTACAAACTCACCTGGGTGTTCACCATCCTTTCCCTGCCGATCTTCGGCGGCGCCTTTTATCTGCTGATGCGTCTGCAGCCCAGCGTCCATCGCTTCCGCAAGCAGGTGGAAAGCTCGCAACAGGCGCTCACCCGCCGCCTGCCCCGCCACGAGGGCGCGCTTGCGCGCGCGGAGGCGCAGGGGCCATACGTCGTGCGCCTGGCGCGCTATCTGGAAAACGGCGTGGGCTTCCCCGTCTACCCGGCGGGGCGTTCGGAATACTTTCCCAGCGGCGAAACGTTTTTTCAGGCGCTGCTGCGCGAACTGTCCAAGGCAAAGCGCTATATTTTCCTGGAATTTTTCATCCTCCAGGAGGGGGAAATGTGGGGCTCGGTGCTGGATATTCTGGAAAGGAAGGCGCGCGAGGGCGTAGAGGTGCGCGTCCTCTACGACGATTTCGGCTGTTTTTTGAAACTGCCACGCAATTACTGCGAAGAGATCCGCGCCAAGGGCATCCAGTGCGAGGTGTTCAGCCCCTTCCGCCCGGCGCTGACCATCCTGCAAAACAACCGCGACCACCGCAAAATCGTCTCCATCGACGGCGAAGTCGCCTTCACTGGCGGCGCGAACCTGGCCGACGAATACATCAACCGCGTCAATCGCTTCGGCCATTGGCGCGACGCGGCCATCATGGTCGAGGGCGAAGCGGCCTGGAGCCTGACGCAGATGTTCCTGCAAATGTGGGGCCTGGCCACGCGCCGCCTGCCCCTCTACGAGCGCTTCACGCCCGCGTGCGCACGGCCGCCCATTCCCGGAAACGGCTATGTCCAGCCCTATTGCGACAGCCCGCTGGATGTGGAAAACGTGGCCGAGCGCGTCTATATGCAGATCATCACCGGCGCGCGCAAGTATGTGTACATCTCCACGCCCTACCTCATCGTTGACGACCTGATGCTTTCGGCGCTGACGCTGGCGGCCAAAAGCGGCGTGGACGTGCGCATCCTCACCCCGGAAAACTGGGACAAGCGGCTGGTGCACATCACCACGCGCTCGTACTATCGCGAATTGATCGACGGCGGCGTGAAAATCTACGAATTCACCGGCGGCTTCAACCACGCCAAGACCTTTGTCTGCGACGACGCCGTAGCCACGGTGGGCACGGTGAACATGGACTACCGCAGCCTTTACCTGCACTTTGAGTGCGGCGTCTGCCTTTACGGCGGCGGAACGGTGCTGGATGTGAAGCGGGATTTCCTCGAAACCATCGCCCGCTGCCACCAGGTCACCCCCGCGGAATGCGAGGCCGGCGGCCTGCGCCGCATGGCGCGCGAGGCGCTGCGCATTTTTGCGCCGCTGATGTAACGCCGCGCAGCCAAAAATATCCCGGGCCGGAACGGACCCCGTTCCGGCCTTTTCCTGCGCGTCGTCCGGCCCCGGCCGCCCCGCCGCGCAAACAGGACGCATGGCCGCGCTCCCTGCCGCGCGTTGAAAAGAACCCGCCGCCCCGGCCGCGCTCCCCGTGCGCGGCGAGCGCTTCGGGGGCCCCTCTTGTCCCCCTGCGCCAGGGATTCTGAGCAATGGAGCAAGAAAGGGCCCTGAACCTCACCCTCTTGCCCCTGCGCCAGGACCGTGCCGCCCCGTTTCCCAGCCAGGCGCGTTTCCCCGCGCCAACAGGCGACGCCCGGGCGCGGCCCCGGCCGCGCGCGAAACCTCGCGCCGTGATCTCGCTTGTCCATATCGCGCGCCGCCCGGGCGGTTCGCGCCTCATTCTTCACGCAGCAGTTCCGTAAAATCGCGGATCACCCGCTCGGCGAGGTCGGCGGCCTCGCCATGGCGGTGCGCGGAAGCCTCGTCGTAGACCAGCACGGCGCGCATGCCTGCCCTGCGCGCGCCGGCCACGCCTTCATATACGTCCTCAAAGACGACGCATTCCCCGGGCTGCACGCCCAGTCTTTCCGCCGCCATGCGGAAGATCTTCCCGGACAGCTTGCCGCGTCCGCCCGCGTCCTCCACGGAGAGGGCCGCTTCAAACAGATCGGCAATGCCCCGGCGCTCCAGGCAGGGCCCAAACAGCCCCGGCGGCATGGCCGTAGCCACCGCCAGGCGCACGCCGCGGGCCCGGAGCGCGCGCAGGTAATCCTCCGCGCCGGGCTTCAGGCGCACATTTTCACGGTACTCGCGCTCGGCCATGCGCGTCCATATCTCCACCAGTTCCTCCCACGTCTGGCGCAGGCCGTAGCGCTTGATGGTATACAGCGCGCTTTCGCGGTAGCTCATGCCGGCGATGGCGCGGGCGTAGTCCGGCGTCAGTTCCAAACCGTGCTCGGCGAAAAACAACTCGTCCACGCGCCGCCAGACGTACATACTGTCCAGCAGCGTGCCGTCCAAATCGAAGATGGCGGCGCGAAAGGCGCCCAGGGCGCTCATGGATGCGCCTCCGCTTTTGCGCGCAGGAGGAAATCCAGCATCTCCGGCACGCGCGCCTCCCAAAATTCCCAGTTGTGCCGGCCGGGGTACTCGTGGTACTCATATTGAAAGGGGTTCCCGGAAAGCCCGAGAAAGAAATCGCGCGTCAGATGGGCGTTGCCGCGCAAGCCATCCTGCGCGCCGCAGACGTGCCACACGCGCGGGCAGGGGCCGCCCGCCGCCAGCGCGCGGGCGCGCTTGAGCGTCTCCTCCTCCGCGGGCAGGGGGCCGCGCTCGCCGTAGGCGATGAAGTAGCGATTGAAGCGCGGCGTGTCCTCCTTCGGCTCGTGAAAGCGGTAATTGGTATGTCCGGCGGAAAGGCAGCAAACGGCCTCATAGTTCTGCGGCCGCCGCATGGCGATCTTCAAAGCGCCCATGCCGCCCATGGACAGCCCGGCGATGAAATTGTCCTCCCGCCGCGCGGACAGGGGCAGCATCCGGCGCAGCATCGCGGGCAGTTCGTCGGCGATGTGGGTGAAATAGCGCTGGCCGTGGGCCATGTCCTCGTACATGCTCATGCCCGCGGCGGGGGCGACCACCGCCAGATCGCGCCGCGTAGCCAGGCGCTCGACGGCGGTGTTGCGAAACCAGCCCGTCTCATCGTCGCAGGCGCCGTGCAAAAGCCACAGCACGGCAAACGGCCCCCGATCCGTCTCCGGCAGGGCGATCTGCGCCGAAAACGCCTTGCCCAGGGCGTCGGAAAACGCTTCGAACTCTATCAGCGCCATGGATTTCCCTCCTCCCCGGGCACAAGCTCGTCCAGCGCCTCGGCGATCTTCGCATCCCAGTCCTTCCAGCAATGCCCGCCGGGCGATTCTGCATACGTCACCTCGTACCCCAGCGCGCGCAGATGGTCGCGCATGCGCGCGTTCATGGCATGGAGAAAATCCTCCGTGCCGCACCAGATATACACCTTCGGGCGCGCAGACATCTCCCGCAGCGCCGCTGCCGCCGCGAAAAGATCGTTTGGCGAGCCGGGAATCTCCCCGGCCGGGCCGAACACATCCTCCCAGAAATCGCGCGGGGCGACGTTCCCGCCGTTTGCGGCGACATCTGCGGCGTCCAGCGCCCCGGAAAGACACAGGGCGCGTGAAAACGTCTGCGGCGCGCACAGCGCGCATTTGAGCGCCCCATACCCGCCCATGGAAACGCCGCCGACGAAGGTATCCTCCCGCCGGGGCGAAAGAATGGGAAAAAAGCGGCGGCACAGCGCGGGCAGTTCCCGCGCGACAAACTGAAACCAGGGCAGGCCGCGCCGCATGTCCGTATACCAGCCCAGGCCGCCGTCGGGCATGACCACGGCCAGGTTCTTCGCCGCCGCGTAGCGGTCGATGGACGTGCGCCGCGCCCAAATGGCGTCGTTGTCCGACATGCCGTGCAGAAGATAGAGCGTCTTTGCCTTTCCCTCCGTCAGACACTCGGGCAAAAGCACATGCATGCGCGTGCGCATGCCCAGCGCGTCGGAATAAAAATGTACGATCAGGTGCGCCATGGCCGTCTCCTTTCCGATATTGCCCCCATTATAGCACATTTTTGCAAATCATGACATAGAAACAGCTTTTTTGTGCGTATATTTCGATAACGCCCCTTTTGGCGCGCCGCCGTGGTATACTGAAACTGCATATTTGTCCATATCCGTAAGGAGGAATCAACATGGCCAAGGAAAGAGCGCAGCGGGAAAGCGCCCCCGGCAAGCGCCGTCGCCGTCGTCGCGGCGTGCCCACGGGGCTGACCATCGCCCTGCTGGTAATCGCGCTGGCGCTGGGCGGCGGTTTCGGGTATCTGGCCGGCCGTCATTCGAACAACAGCGTGGTGGCGGAGCGCGACGTGCAGCTTGCCAACGCCGACCAGCGCATTGGCGAACTGGAAAACGCCCTGCAGAGCATGGGCGTGGATCCCAACGCCGCGGTGTTCAACGGCGCGGTATCGCCGCTGGACGCGCAGTCCGCGCAGGCCCTCTCCGGAGAGGACGAGCCGGTGAACAACAACGACGCGCTGGTGGCCGGCAGCGATCTGGAAACGCCCTCGGCCACGCCCGAGCCGGTGGTCGTGGCCGAGTTTGACGGCGTAGAAATCATGAGCGACGAAGTGCTCGCCGTCTATACCGAATCTGTCAACCGCCAGTTGCTCATGGGCCAGGACGTCAACGCCCAGGCCGACGCGCTGCTGGAAGAAGCGCTCGATTCCGTAATCGAGGAACATGTCAAGCGCCAAAAGGCCGAGGAAATGGGCCTGACCGAATTGACCGCCGAGGATGAGGCGGCCATCGACGCCCAGGCGCAGGCGGCCTTTGAAGAACAACTCGTCTTTTACACCATCAGCGACGGCACGCAAACCGAAGAAGAGGTTCGCCAGGCCGCCATAGAGCGCATGGCCGAAGAGGGCACAACCCTGGAAAGCCTGCGCGCGCAAATCGAAGCGGATTGGTGGGAAAACCGGCTGCGCGAGGCCGTCTCCCAGGACGTCGTTGTCAGCCAGGAGGACCTGCAGCAGCGCTACGACACGCTCCTTGCCGAGCAGCAGGCGCTCTACGCCACCAACCCCGAACAGTTTGAATACGCCCACCGCTACGGCGATACCGTCGTGGTCTACAACCCCGAGGGCTATCGCGCCTTCAAACAAGTGCTGATCGCCTTTGACGGCGCCGACGCCGCCAGCGCGCAGACGCTGCTTGCCGAGCGCAACAGCCTGGATCCGGAGCAAAACGCCGAGCGCATTTCCGAGATCGACGGCGCGCTGGACCTGCTCTACGCCGATCTCGAGGCCACGGCCGACGAGGTGCTTGACCGCATCGCCCAGGGCGAAGATTTCGACGCCCTGGTAAGCGAATACAGCCAGGACCCCAACCTGAACGAGGGCCATGTGCGCGAGGACGGCTATTATGTCCGCGCGGATTCCATTTCCTACGATCCCGCCGTTGTAGAGGCCGTCATGGCGCTGGAGGGCGTTGGTTCCGTCACCATGCAGCCGGTGCGCACTGCCGCGGGGCTGCACATCCTCCTTTACAGCGCCGAGGTGCCCGCCGGGCCGGTGCCGCTGGAGGAGGTGCGCGCCGCGCTGGAAGCGGAAATGCTGGAAACCCTGCAATACGACGCCTACCAGCGGCAGATCGACCAGTGGGTGGAAGAGGCGAACGTCGTTTACCACCGCGAAGCGCTGCAATAGCGCCCGGCGGCCGGTTCTGTTCGCACGCAAAACGCGGCGGAGGGTTTCTCCGCCGCGTTCGTTGTTTGTCCTTCTCCCTCAGAAGCCTTCTACCGGCTCGGAGGCGGGCTTTTCCAGCAGCTCCGGGTGCTCCAGCAGGTGTTTGACCAGTTGGATGGCCCGCGAATAATAATAGCCGTCGGCAATGCGCTCGTCCAGGGTGATGCCCAGTTTCAGCATCTCGCGCATGCCGCAAAAGCCGTTTTCGTCAAACATGGGCGCCTGGAACTTCTGCCCGATCACCACAAACAGCGAATTGGTGCCCCAGTTGTTCAGGTGGTGATAGGCGGCGTTCAACTTGATGGAGCCAAGGTTGTTGATAAAAATGGAGGAATAGTTGGGGTCGGTCTTGACCAGCGAATAGGGCACGATGCCGCGGTAATCGAGGAAAAACAGTATTTTCATGATCAACCGCAGAATAACGCGCGGAAATTTCAACAGCATGGCCATGCCGTCGGTGGAATTGTCCGTTTTGTTCTCCTTGCGGAAGGTGGTGATCTCCTTGTATATCTGGGCGCGAATGCTCTCCAGCGTGCTGTCCGGATCGAACTTCAGGTATGCCAGCGCCTCTTCGCTTTGCTCGTTGAACTGTTTTTTGACCACGAAGGCGGCCGTCAGTTCCGTGCGCTGATAGACGCGGTTGCCGGCAATGAAGCGGTTCATGCGCGGCTTAAGCGTAAGCACCTTGACGATGGCCGCCAGGATGATGTGAAAATACTTATAGCGAAATTCCGGATTCTGCGCGTTTTTTTCGTCGATATAGCGATTGATGCTGCTCAGGTCGATCTCTTCTTCAATAAACGCCTCGTTGTCGGCGCGGTTGGGATACAGATACGGCGTAAAGCCGTGCATGGGGTCAAGGTCGCGCAGCCAGATGCCGTCGCGGCGATCCCCGTGCCTGCGCTTGCGTGGCTTCTCGGTCATGCTTCATCCTCCTTGCCGTAAAGCTGTCCCGGGCGGCCGCCCGGTGTTTCCATTATAAAGCCGGCGGCAAATTTTGTCAAATTTATGGCTGATCTGCGTCAAAGGCGGCGCGCTCGGCGCCTTCCTCCTCGCGCAACCGGTTCGGCGACACGCCCTGCGGCCCCAGGTAGCGCTCGGCAATGGCATCGCGCTCGCCCGCCTGCGTCGTCAGGCAAAGGTCGCGGTGTTCGCGCATGCTGTAGGCGCCCTGCGCGCCCACCAGCAAATGATCAAGCAGCGCCACTTCCACCTGCAACAGCGTGCGCGCATAGCGCGGCGTGTTTTCGCGGTCATAGTCGTCCGGCACAGGCGAGGGCTCGGCGACGAACTGCGCCAGCAAGGCGCTGGAGGCATGCGAAGAAAGCGCGTCGTCCAGCGCTTCGCGCAGATATTCGCTTTCCGCCCAGGCGCGTCCGGGCGCGATGGGTCGCGCCAAAAGCAGCCTGCCCTCGTAGGAAAGGCAAAACTGCCAGGTCTGTTCTCCCTCCACAAAGGGCCGATAGCGGCAGGCAAAACTGCGAAAGGCGCGCAGGTTGCCCAGCAGCGGCCGGTCCTCGGCGCGCAGATCCGCATAGGCGGCGCACAGGCCGCCCATGCGCGCAAGCAACCGCGCCGCGCGCCTGCCCACGCCCGGCGTCGCAGCCAACGCCTCCTCGCCCGCCGTCAAAACGCCCTGCGCGCCGCCAAAACGGCAAACCAACTCGTGCGCCAGCGCGTTGACGTCGCGGCGCGGAATGGCGTAAAACAGCAGCAATTCGATCAATTCATGCGCCCGCAGGGCTTCCGCGCCCTCCGCTTCGGCGCGGCGGCGCAGCCGTTCCCGATGCCCCGCGTGCGTCGCGCTATTCGCCGATGATCTTGATGAGGGCGTGTTTTTGCCGTTTTCCATCGAATTCATAGTAAAAAATCTGTTCCCAGGTGCCGAAATCCAGCCGCCCGCCGGTAATGGCGACCACGACTTCGCGGCCCATGATGGTGCGCTTGAGATGCGCGTCGGCATTGTCCTCGTAGCCGTTGTGATGGTAGCGGCTGTAAGGTTTTTCCGGGGCCAGGCCCTCCAGCCAGGTCTCGAAATCCTGATGCAGGCCGCTCTCGTCGTCGTTGATAAAGACGCTGGCGGTGATGTTCATGGCGTTGACCAGGCACAGCCCTTCGCGCACGCCGCTTTCGTCCACGGCGGTTTGCACCTCGCGGGTGATGTTGCGCAGCCCCCGGCGCGTAGGCAGGTTGAAAAACAGTTCCTTGCGGTAGGACTTCATGGCGCACCCTCCTGAAAGTACAGCAAAAGCCGACGCCTGAACGCCGGCTTCTGTTTGAAAAGCTAGTGGTTGGCCTGCTTTTCCTCGATGGTGATGACCTGCTGACCATCATAGTAGCCGCAGTGCTTGCACACGCGATGGCTCAGCTTCATCTTCGCGCAGCGGGGGCACTTGACGATTCCGGGCGCGGACAGCTTCCAGTGCGCGCTGCGGCGCGAATGCTTCCTTGCTTTGGAAATTTTTCCCTTCGGTGTGGCCATTGTTACACCTCCTCATCGCTCTGAATCATTGCCTTCAATGCCGAAAAGGGGGTGGCGACCTCCCCGGCGGAGCCGTCGGCCTCCACGCGCCTCATAGACGGCGCGTCGGGAGCCGAAACGCCTCCCTCGCCCTCCAGGCATGTACAGGAAACCAGGTTGCGGTTCTGACCGCACACGGGGCACAGCCCCTTGCAGTCCTCCGCGCAGATCACGCGCATGGGCAGTTCCAAAATGAGCAATTCCCGCGCGCAATCGGTCAGGTCCACGCAGCCTTCCTCAATGGGGCGCGTTTCCGCGTCCCGGGAATCGGGCTGCCGTGAAAAGCGCTCGTCCACCTCCACCGCAAGCGGCACCGAAACCGGCTGCAGACAGCGGGCGCAGGCCATGATCGCCTCGCAACGCAACTGGCCGCGCAGCGTCACCGTTTCGCCGTCGCCCAACATCGCGCCGGTAAGTTCGGCTGTGGAAAAGCGCACCGTCTCGCCAAATACCTCCGCACTCTCCACTTCCACAAGCGTCGAAAACGGGAACAACTGCCCCGGGGCCTTGAGCGCCTGGGACACGTTCAGCGTATTTGCCAAGTCGATTTCCCCCTAACCCAATGTATTATACAGGGCGCGCGCGGATTTGTAAAGTTATTTTTTTTCGACAAAACGCGCCTATTCGCCGGCCGTATCCAGTTGATACACCCAGTTCCCGAAAACGTCGGCCACGCCCTGCGTGCCGGCGCGGCGCAGGAACACCAGCCCGTCGCCAATGGCGTACAGTTCCTCGCATTCGGGGGCGAGCACCGTTCTGCCCGCGCCGTCGATCACGCCGTAGCGCACGCTGTCGCCATCCCAGGTATAGGTTTCCTCGCCCAGGGCCTCGCTGTATTCGGCCACGGCGTCAAACTGCATAAAGCCGTAATAGGCCTCCCCATCTACAACAAACAGCGGGAACAGCGACTGCCACGCCTCCTCGAACGCCGCGCCGTCCTCCACCAGGCGGCAGCATTTCGCGCCCCAGGGGCCGTCGGTGAGGATATACTGACCGTTCAGCCCGGGCGCAAGGCTGGCCCCGGCCGGCGCGGTGTAAAGCAGATTTCCCTCGTAGTCGTACAGGCGCACGGCGTCCAGATCGAACACCTGCAAAACGCCGTCGTAGGCGGAAACAAAGCCGCTGGCGTCGTCGATGCGGAACTTTTCCCCGCAGGTTTGCGGATCGACGCCCACCACCGCGCCGCCGGTTTCCACGGCCAGGGCCAACGCGTCATCGTCATAGGTGAGGGAGGCATACTTGGGCGTAAGCACCCAGTTGCCCGTACGGTCGATCAGCCCGTAGCCCGTGGAAAGCGAAGCCACCGCCCGCTCGCCCACAAACGTTCCGGCGTAGACGAACTGCGCGCGCACGGCCCACTGACCGGATGCGTCCACATAGCCGTAGAGGTTGTTCTCCGCCGAAACAAGCGGCATCAGCCCGCCTTCGAAGCGGCCGAGCGTGCCCAGCGTGCGCACGCCGGTGGCCGTCTGCGCGCCGTTGGCGTCGATAAAGTACAGCCCGTCCGGCTCGTCGTCAAAACAGTCCGTGGTCAAGCCAAGAAAGCCGCCCTCGCCATTGGCGACCAGTTGCGTGTAGGCGGCCTCGAAAAGTACGTTGCCCTGCGCGTCCATGGCGCCATACAGGCCGTTTTGGGTAAAGAGAACGGCGTCGCCCTCGCGGGAAAGCATGTCGTAGGCCTGCTCGCTCAGGCGGTTCCCCGTGCCGTCGAGCAGCGCATAGAAATACTCGCCCTGCGCGTCGCTGCCGGCGGAAAACAGATCTCCATTCTCGTCCAGGGCAAAGATGAAATCGTATGTGCCGGGGGCGACGATCTCCGCGCCGTTTTCGTCGATCAATGCGGCCGTGTCTTCAAAATTCACTGCGATGGGCGTCGCGCAGGCCGTCGAAAACAGCAGCGCCGCCGCCACAAGCGCCGTCAGGCCCTTTCGCATGGCTCACCTCTCCTTGGCGTTTTTCCCTTAGACGCGCGCGCGGGCGCAAAAGTTCATCCCCGCGCTTGCCTCCATTCAAATTATAGCGGCCGCGGCCGAGTTTGTCCATATGCGTGGGCGTTTCCTGTAAAATATTGATTTTTGCCGGCAGGCCACTGGACATGGCGCGGAAAGTATGCTATAATTGTCTCCTGTCGGCGGGATTCCATTCTCCGGCTTTGCGATGGATGCGCCCGTAGCTCAGTTGGATAGAGCAACGGCCTTCTAAGCCGTGGGTCAGGGGTTCGAATCCCTTCGGGCGCGCCAGTATGGTGGATGTAGTTCAGTGGTTAGAGCGCCAGGTTGTGGCCCTGGAAATCGTGGGTTCGAGTCCCACCATCCACCCCATTTCCTTTCGGCACGCGCGCACGATTGGGCGTTGGGGCGTGGCCAAGCGGTAAGGCACGAGACTTTGACTCTCGCATCGCAGGTTCGACCCCTGCCGCCCCAGCCATGTATGACCCATTAGCTCAGTTGGCAGAGCACCTGACTTTTAATCAGGGTGTCCGGAGTTCGAATCTCCGATGGGTCACCACTTGCCGTTTGCTCATGCGGCAAGACTCGCTAGGCCTCTTCCTGCGGCAACAGGAAGAGGTTTTAATATTCAAGCAAATTCATCACCGCCTCCCGGATAAGCGCGGCCACGTTCGTCCCCCGATCAGCAGCAAGCGCCTTCAACTTCGCGATCGTCTCAACATCAAGTCGGATCGAAACCATTGGTCTGCCACGAGACATAAAACCACCTCCGCGCTTAATGATAGCACGGTGACATTCACATGTCAAGGGGATAGTGCGTCCCACCCGCGAATCCTCCGTTACCGCGCGCCTTCCGCCCGGCGCAAGTATGCGCAAAAGAAAAGGCTTTAGCGAAAACATGCGCTCTGGCCGGTGGCCGCCCTTGCGCGCGGCCCCTCGGCCGCCGCGTATGTCTCCGCTTCGCTCCGGGCTGCGGCGGCCGCACGGCCGCCTTGCCTTTCGCTAAAGCCGGTCTTTTGCGCACACTTGCGCCACGCTCCAGGCACCGCGGTTGGTGTGTTTGTGCGCCCGCCCTGCGGCCTTGCGTTTCTCTCCGAAGCCGGGCTGGGTGCGCTGATCGACGGCCCGCGGCGTCCCGCCGCTCCCTCGCCCCTGCGGGGCGGCTCGCGTCACTCCCGCCGTGGGCCTGCGGGGGGCTTGAATTGGTCTGGGGGTGGCGCACAAGGGGCGGCGCCCATAACTGGGCGCCGCCCCTCTCTCCATTGTCCCGGAAACGGCGTGTCAAGGGCTGCGCAAGTGGCCGCTGACGCGGCCACCCTTGACACGCCCCTCGCGCCGTCCCAGGGCCCGTACAGCGGCCAGAACCGTCGCTGTAAGGGTCGTCCCCCGTGCAGCCGCCAAATCCCGTATAGCGGCCTCCTCGGGCTCTGTAAGGCGAATCGTCAAATACCTGTCGCGCGGAACCGCGCTGAAATTGCACAAAAATCGCCCGCGATAGTCCCGCCGGCGGCGCGCGTACTCCGCGCGGCGGATTCTGCGCAGCCGTGCCGCCCGTTCTTCGTCGTCATACAGCAATGCCATGTTGATACACGTCCTTTCTGTCGTTATGCACTTGCATAATTAACAATCTGTTCGTTTTAGTTCGGCTCTCCGCCGACGCGCAATGGCGTCGGCTTCAACGTCGGCCCATGTAAATATGCCCTCCGCCTCGTAGCGTTGCAAAATTGCGCGCAGGTAATGCGCGCTGGGGCGCGGCGCCCAGCCTGTGATCTCAATGGCATTCACAAGAACGTCAATTTCATACCCATTTTCCAGTTTATCAACGAGCATGGCCTCGACAAACGGCTGCATTCTGTACCCGACCGCCTCCTCATACCTGGCCTTCAATTCCTCAATGTACAGTTCCCGTTGAAAAATGGGCATGCGTTCTCCCTCGCGCGCGCGCGCGCACGCGCAAGTAGTACTACTAGTACGTTGATAATGTTGTGTCTGTCCATTTCTTTTCAAGTTTTCTTCCTTGCTCATTCTTCTAAACCTCGCTAGAATGGATTAAAGGTGATATCATGCTCGCAGAAGAATGGCTCAATACCTGGCTATCCCTGCGCGCTGGCGGGCTCCGCCCGCGCACGGTTGACAGCTATTCGGGACTGATTCGATTGCACATCGTTCCAGTCATCGGAAAAACAGAACTTACGGCCATCAGCGCCCCGCTGCTGGCCGAATGCCTTGCGCGCGTCGCGCGCAAGGGCCATCATCGAACGGCGGAACAATGCTACGTCCTGCTTCGGTCTGCGATGCGTTCAGCGGTCCTCCTGGGCTGGCTCACACACTCGCCGATGGATGCGGTCATGCGCCCGGCGCATGACCCGCGACCAGGCGCCGCCTGGTCGCCCGAGGAATGCCGCGAATACCTCGCCGTCGCGCTCAACCATCGGCATCAGATGGCATGGGTTCTGGCGCTGTTGTTTGGCTTGCGACGCGGGGAAATCGTCGGACTTCGCTGGAGCGACATATCGCTCCAAACGCGCTCGATCAACATCCAGCGGCAGCTTGTCTCGCTCGCCAATGGAACGCTAGTTGAACAGCCGCCGAAAACGCGCGCGGGCCGCCGAACGCTACCAATTCCAGACGAACTGCTCCCCATCTTCCGAAAGAATTGGCGGTTCGGTTCCAGCCGCGTCGTGCCACTAACGCCAAACGGGCTGGATCAGTCCCATTCCAGTTTGCTTAGGCGCCTAAACCTGCCATACATCCGCCTTCACGATCTGCGGCACACAATGGCAACAAACGCCATCCGCAACGGCGCATCCATGCGCGCCCTCTCGGACGTGCTCGGCCACGCGGATCCATCTATCACCGCAAAATTTTATACACATCCTGATCGTCAATTGTTAAACAATGCCATTGCCGCAGCCTCAAACTCGTGGTATACTTAATTCACTCTGACTTTTAATCAGGGTGTCCGGAGTTCGAATCTCCGATGGGTCACCAGCGGCGCTTGCGCCGTTTCTCTTCAGACCCGGCCTGTACAGGTCGGGTTTCTCTTTGTCTGGCAGAGCCGTCCGTTTTCCGCGCGCGGAAAAGCGGCCCTGGGCCGGATTTTTCCAGCCTTTCCGGCCCGCTTGGAGAGAAAAACAACGCAAAGTTAGCACGACAGTGAAGATTAAGTCTTGTTTTTCTTCCCGAAATTGGTTGTAATGTGGCCGGAAGCGTGGTATAATGCAATATGGTATAAGTATTCTGAGGATGGTCCCGGATGCCTTGTCCGGGGCATTTTCCGTGACGCACTCGGGTTTGGAGGGGTTTGGTTGCCTGGCAGGCAGACGATGCCGGTAAAGGATGCGGCGCGCCTCGCGCAAAAGCTCGCGGATGAATTACAGTTGGAATTGGTGGATGTAGAGCTGGTCAAGGAACCGACCGGCCGCTTTTTGCGCTTTTATGTTGATACAGGCGAGGGCGTTTCGGTGGACGAACTGGAAAATTTCCATCGCCGGCTGATGCCGCTGGTGGAACGCGTGGATTACGACTATATGGAAGTTTCTTCCCCGGGCGCGGATCGTCCCTTAAAGACCGAGCGCGATTTTGAGCGCGCCAGGGGCATGCGCGTGGAATTGAACACCTACCGGGCTGTGGAGGGCGCCAAGCGCTTCGCGGGCGAACTGGTGGGGCTTGTGGAAAACGCGGTCGTCCTCGCCCTGGACGACGGGCGCGAACTGGCCTTCCCCCGCCGGGAAGTGGCCGTTGTGCGCCCGCTGATCGAATTTGACGAGAGCGACCTGGACGCCTTCTTCCCCGAAGAGGGCGCGCAGAAGGAAAACAAATAGGAGGTAACGTCCATGGCCATGACAAACGGCGGCATTGATTCTGGCGAACTCATCCGCGCGGTAAACGATCTTTCCAAGGAGCGGCGTGTCAACAAGGACGTGCTCTTTTCCGCCATCGAGGCGGCGCTGATCTCGGCGTATAAGAAAAACTATGGCAAAACCGCCAACGTGCGCGCCTCCATCGACCGCGATAAGGGCGAAATCGAAGTGCTTTCCCGCAAAACGGTGGTCGAGGAAGTGACCGACTCCCAATGCGAAATGACGCTTCAGGAGGCCCGCGAAATCGACCGCCGCTATGAACTGGGCGACCTGGTGGAAGTGCCCGTTACGCCCCGCGATTTCGGCCGCATCGCGGCGCAGACCGCCAAGCAGGTGGTTGTGCAACATCTGCGCGAGGCCGAGCGCGGCGTGATCTACGACGAATACAGCCAGAAGGAAAACGAGATCCTCACCGCCATCGTGCAGCGCGTGGAAAACCGCAACGTCTATGTGGAACTGGGCCGCACCGAGGGCGTCATCGAGCCCAACCAGCAGATGCCCGGCGAGGAGCTTGCCCAGAACGACCGCATCAAGGTCTATGTGCTGGAGGTCTCCCGCCAGGGCCGCGGGCCGCAGGTGTATGTTTCGCGCACGCATCCGGGGCTGGTCAAGCGCCTGTTTGAACTGGAGGTGCCCGAACTGGTTTCCGGCGTTGTGCAGATCAAGGCCATCGCCCGCGAGGCCGGCTTCCGCACGAAGATGGCCGTGTTTTCCACCGACCCGCTCATCGACGCGGTCGGCTCCTGCGTAGGTCCCCGCGGCCTGCGCGTGGAAAACGTGGTCAACGAGCTCAAGACCGAGAAAATCGACATCATCAAATGGTCGTCCGACCCGGCCGAGTACATCGCCAACGCCCTCAACCCCGCGCGCGTCATCAGCGTCTTTACCGCCGAGGGAGAAAAGAGCGCGCGCGTCATCGTGCCGGACAACCAGCTTTCCCTGGCCATTGGCAAGGAGGGGCAAAACGCCCGCCTCGCCGCCAAACTGACCGGCTGGAAGATCGACATCAAATCCCAGAGCCAGGTCGAGCAAATGATCGCCGAAGGCGAACTGGTCGGCGAGGAGGACGTCCTGGCCGACGACGGCTTTGATCTGGACGAGGCGGCGGAAATGGCAAGCGCCCTTGACGATATCGAGGGCGACGCGCCCCAGGGCGGTGAAGCCTGATGCCGCTCAAGCCGAGAAAGATCCCCATGCGCATGTGCGTGGCCTGCCGCGAAATGCGGCCCAAGGCGGAGCTTCTGCGCGTGGTAAAGCCGCAGGACGGCGAAGCACACATAGATTTCAAGGGCAAGGCCCCGGGCCGCGGCGCATACATCTGCCCCAGCGAAGCATGCTTCCAGCGCGCCCGCAAAACCCGCGCCCTGGAACGCGCGCTGGAAACCACCATTTCCCCCGAGGTGTTTAACGCCCTGGAGGAACAACTCCGGCGCGGTGAATAAGGCGCTGAATATGCTGGGGCTGTGCGCCCGGGCGGGCAAACTCGCCTGCGGCGCCGACGCGGCGGCACAGGCCGTGCGCAAGGGCCGCGCGACGCTGGTCGTGTTGGATCGCAGCGCGGGGCCGAACACGCGCAAAATGCTCAAAAACGCCTGCGAAAGCCACGGCGCGCGCCTCTTCGAGGCCGACGACGTGGGCCGGGCCGCCGGCCGGGAAAACCGCATGGCCGTGGCCGTGCTCGATCGGGCCATGGCCGACCGCGTGGCGGAGCTGTTTGACCAGGAAAATGCGTGACATTTTCCTTCTACATTTACGATTCGGGAGGGCATGAACCAAATGACGAAGGTCAGGGTGCAGGACGCGACCAGAGAACTGAGCGCGAACGCGGGCAAAATGCTCGAGGACGTTTCCCGGCTGCGCAGGCAGTCGCAGGACGTGCTCAGCGCTCTGCGCAGGATTTCGGACGACTTTGTCCGCGAAGAGCGCGAGCGTCAGGAGCGCGAAGCCAAGGAAGCGCTGCACAAGCAATACGAGGCCGCGGCGCAGTTTATGACGGCCTATTCCAGCCAGCAGGCGCCGGAAGTGCCCGCCGAAGCGCCCGCCGCTGAAGTCGCGCCGAAGCAGGCTCCCGTCGAGGAGGCGCCCGCGCAGGCAGAAGCGCCCGCCGCGCCCAAGCCGGTCGAGGCGCCCGCCGCCGAGGCCGCCCCGAAGGAGGCGCCCGTCAAGGAGGCGCCCGTCATGGAAGCGCCCGCCAAGGAAGCGCCCGCCAAGGAAGCGCCCGCCAGGGAAACCCCCGCGCCCAAGCCGGCCGCGCCCAAATTCGTGCCCGGCATCCGCGTGGTGCAGACCAAGGCCGAGGTGGAGGCCAGCGAGGAAGCGCGCCGTCGGCAACTGGCGCAGCAGCGTCAGCAGCGCCAGGCGCAGCCGCAGCCGCATGCCGGGGCTTACGGCCGCCCTGCCAATCCCCAGGGCCCCTACGGCCGTCCCGTCAATCCGCAGGGCCCCTACGGTCGCCCCGCCAATCCCCAGGGCCCCTACGGCCGTCCTGTCAATCCGCAGGGCCCGTACGGCCGTCCCGCCAATCCCCAGGGCCCCTACGGCCGCCCCGCCAATCCCCAGGGCGGCTACAGCCGTCCCGCTGCGCCCGGCCAGCGCAGCACGCCCGGCGGCGCGCGGCCTTCGCAGGGCGCGCCCCGTTTCGGCGGCGGCCGCACCGGCGGCTTCGGGCGCAAAATGCCTGACCTCGCCCCTTCGGTGGAGAAGGAGCGCGTCAGCAACTACGACCCGAACAAAAAGCAGTATGTGCGCCAGAACGACCCCGAGCGCGCGACCCGCAACCGCCGCCGCGACGTAAACATCAGCGGCGGGCTGGACGACGAGATCGTGCGCGGCAAGCGCAAGAAAAAACAGCAGGCGGCCGCGCCGCGTCCGGAACCGGTGAAGATCGAAAAGGCGTTTATGACCGCCGAGACCATCACCGTGCGCGATCTGTCTGAACGCATCGGCAAGCCGGCCGGCGAGATCATCAAAAAGTTGATGATGCTGGGCATCATCGCCACCATCAACAACGAACTGGACTTTGACACCGCGCAGCTGGTCTGCTCCGAATTCGGCGTCGAACTGGAAATGAAGCTGGCCGAGACCGCCGAGGACGCCCTGAAAAACGAGGACGTCGCGGACGCCGAGGAGGATCTCCTCCCCCGCCCGCCGGTGGTCACCATCATGGGCCACGTCGATCACGGCAAGACCTCGCTTCTGGACTATATCCGCAACACGCGCGTCACCGCGGGCGAGGCGGGCGGCATCACCCAGCACATCGGCGCCTACACCGTGGAGATCCGCGGCCAGAAGATCACCTTCCTCGATACCCCGGGCCACGAGGCCTTCACCGCCATGCGCGCCCGCGGCGCGCAGGCCACGGACATCGCCATCCTCGTGGTGGCGGCGGACGACGGCGTCATGCCGCAGACCATCGAGGCCATCAACCACGCCAAGGCCGCGGGCGTGCAGACCATCGTCGCCATCAACAAGATGGACAAGGTGGGCGCCAACCCCGAGCGCATCAAGCAGCAATTGACCGAATACGGGCTGCTGGCCGAGGAATGGGGCGGCGATACCATCATGGTGCCCGTTTCCGCCATCACCGGCGAAGGCGTGGATCAGCTTCTGGAAATGATCCTGCTGGTGGCCGAGGTGCAGGATTACCGCGCCAACCCCAACCGCAAGGCGCGCGGCATCATCGTCGAGGCCCGTCTGGACAAGGGTCGCGGCCCGGTGGCCACGGTGCTGGTCAAAACCGGTACGCTGCGCGTAGGCGACACCATCGTCGCCGGCACGGCCTATGGCCGCGTGCGCGCCATGGTCAACGACCGCGGCGAGCGCGTCAAGGAAGCCCTGCCCTCCGACCCGGTGGAGGTCATCGGCTTCAACGATGTGCCCGAAGCGGGCGATATCATCACCGCCGTGGACGACGACAGCCTCTCCCGCCGCGTGGCCGAGGAACGCAAGGACAAACTGCGCGCGGCCCTGATCAAGAACCAGCAGAAGGCCTCGCTGGACGATCTGTTCAGCCAGATTTCCGCCGGGCAGATCAAGGACCTCAACCTCATCATCAAGGCCGACGTGCAGGGCTCGGTGGAGGCGGTCAAACAGTCCCTGGAAAAGCTTTCCAACGACGAAGTGCGCGTGCGCTGCATCCATGGCGGCGTGGGCGCGATCACCGAAACCGACATCATGCTGGCCTCGGCTTCCAACGCCATCATCATCGGCTTCAACGTGCGCCCGGACAACAACGTGCGCGAAATCGCCGAGCGCGAGAAGATCGACATTCGCCTCTACCGCGTCATCTACAGCGCCATTGAGGACGTCGAAAAGGCCATGAAGGGCATGCTTGCGCCCAAGTTCCGCGAAGTTGTGCTCGGCTCCGCGCAGGTGCGCCAGGTGTTCAAAATCACCGGCGCAGGCACCGTGGCCGGCTGCTACGTCACCGACGGCAAGGTGGTGCGCAACGCCCAGGCGCGGCTTCTGCGCGACAGCGTGGTCATTCACGAGGGCAAGATCGACTCCCTCAAGCGCTTCAAGGACGACGCCAGAGAAGTCGCCGCCGGCTACGAATGCGGCATGGGCTTTGAAAGCTACAACGACATCAAGGAAGGCGACGTCATCGAGTGCTTCCAGATGGAAGAAATCGAACAGTAGCGTTTCGCGCGGCGGCCGGGGCCGGTTCCCCGTCCGCCGCGTGTTCCGGCAGGCGCGCTTCATCCGAACCGGCGCGAGCCCTTCGCCGGCGGACGCCGCCAGGCGACGCGGGGCGAACTTGGACATGCGGGCGTTCCTTGCGGACGCCCGATTTTCAGCGGCAGACGCCGCAGGAGGTTTTCTATGGCGAATTTTGACCGCATCGACCGCATCAGCGCCGAAGTGGGCCGCGAGGTGGACCGGATCCTGCGCGACGAGGTGCACGACCCGCGCCTTGGCGGCACCTGGTCGATCCTGCGCGCCGAGGTGACGCGCGATCTGCGCTACTGCAAAGTGCGCGTAAGCGTTCTGGAACCGGAAAAGCGCAAGGCCGTCATGGCCGCGCTCAAGTCCGCCGCGGGCTTTATCCGCCGCGAACTGGGAAAGCGCGTGGAACTGCGCTATGTCCCGGAATTGATCTTTGAAATGGATACCAATATTGAATACGCCGCGCACATAAGCGCCCTGCTCAGGCGCGAGGAGGAAAAAGATGAACGTCACGATCCGTGAACTGGCCGACTGGCTGCGGGGCTTTGACGACATCGCCGTTTTCGGCCACCGCGCCCCGGACGGAGACGCCTGCGGTTCCTGCGTGGCGGTGGCGCTTGCCCTGCGCGCGCTGGGCAAGCGCGCCGTTGCCTGCCTTCCGGAAGGCATGCCGGAATTTCTGCGCTTTCTGCCGGGGCAGGAATGCGTCGTGCCGGACGGCGAATTGCCCTTCACGCCGCAGTGCGCGTTGGCTGTGGACGTCAGCGCCCCGGATATGCTGGGCGACAACCGCGCCCTGTTCGAAGCCTGCCCGCAGCGCGCCGTGCTCGACCATCACGGAAGCAACCCCTTCTTCGGCCAGCGCAATCATGTGGAGCCAAACCGCGCCGCCGCCGGCGAAATGGCCCTTTTGCTCATCGCGGAACTGGGCGTGACGCTTACAAAGGACATGGCCTCCTGCCTGTTCGCCGCCATCTCTTCAGACAGCGGCAACTTCAACTATTCCAATACCACGGCGGAGACGTTTGAATCCGCCGCCGTGTGCGTGCGCGCCGGCGCGGATGTGGACGAAATTACCGGCTATATCTACCGCACGCGCACCGAGGCGCGCACGCGCCTGCTGGGGCTTTGTCTGGCGGAGTTGAAGCGCGAGGGGAAGGTCGCCTGGGCGCGCGTGACCAACGCCATGTTTGAGCGCGCCGGCGCGATGCGCTGCGATACCGAGCGCATCGTCAACTACCTGATCGAAATCGAGGGCGTGGAGATCGCCGCGCTGGCCATCGAGCAGGAGGACGGCTGTTCGGCCAAGTTCTCCCTGCGCTGCGTCGCGCCCTACAACGTCGCCCGCGATGTGGCGCAGCCCCTGGGCGGGGGCGGCCACGAGCGCGCCGCCGGCATCACCATCCATCGTCCCCTCGACGAAGCGCTGAACATGGTCCTTGCGCGCGTTCGGGAGATTCTCTGATGGACGGTTTTCTGGTGCTGAACAAGCCGCTGGGCAAAACGTCCAGCGATTGCGTGGTCTTTGTGCGCAGGCGTCTGCCGCGCGGCACGGCCATCGGCCACGGCGGCACGCTCGATCCCATGGCCTCGGGCGTATTGCCCGTGTGCATCGGCGCCGCCACGCGCCTGTTCGACTATATCATCGACAAACAAAAGACCTATGTGGCCGAACTGCAACTGGGCGTCGCCACCGACACGCAGGACGCCACCGGCGCGGTGATGGAAAAACGCCCCGTGCACGTCTGCGAAGCGGACGTGCGCGCCGTGTTGCCCCGCTTCATCGGCGATATTTTGCAGACGCCCCCCATGTATTCAGCCATCAAGCGCGGCGGCAGGCGGTTGTACGAACTGGCCCGCCGCGGCGAAAGCGTCGAACTTTCCCCGCGTCCCTGCCATGTGGACGATGTGCGCCTGACGCAGGCCCTTGGAAACGACCGCTACCGGTTGGAGATCGACTGCGGCAAGGGCGTCTATATCCGCACCCTCTGCCACGACATCGGCGCGGCGCTGGGTTGCGGCGGCCATATGGCCGCGCTTGCGCGCACGCGCGCCGGGGTGTTCACGCTCAAAAACGCCCTGACGCTGGAGGAGGTGGACGCCCTGGGCGCAGAGGGCCTGGAAGCGCGCCTTTTGCCCATGGACGCGGCCATTGCTCACCTGCCCGCCGTGCGCGTGGAGGCGCGCCATCGCGCCGCCGTCCGCAACGGCGTGCCCCTGCGCCCCGAATGGCTGGACGTTCCCGCGCCGCAGGTCCCGGCCGTGCGCGTCTATGTCGGCGAGGCGTTCGCCGGCGTGGGCGCGCCCCGCGAGGACGGCTCCGTCCGCTTCCGCGCCATGCTGCTGCAATAAGGCCGTCGGCCCCGCGCCCTGCGCGGCCGCGCTCAGGCGCTTTCCCGACCCGCGGCGGCGCATGCGCCGGACAGCCGCGGCCCGCCGCCATGTCCCGCGCTGTTCTTTCCAGCCCCCGGCGGAAACAGGGCTAGCGGACGACAAAAGGCGATGCAGTACAAGATGGTTCTTCCGCGCCCGGCGGGTGCAAAAACGGCTCCATCCCCGCTCCCCTCGAACCCCGCGCGCGGCAAACGGCGCTGCGCAACTTGCCGGAACCGGCGGGATGCTTCCCCCACCCCCGGCGGGCGCGGGCGCAAAAGCATCTCCATCCCTGCTCCCCTCGAACCTCGCGCGCGGCAAACGGCGCTGCGCAGCTTGCCGGAACCGGCGGGATGCTTCCCCGCCCGGCGGGGACGGGACGCAAAAGCATCTCCATCCCTGCTCCCCTCGAACCTCGCGCGCGGCAAACGGCGCTGCGCAACTTGCCGGAACCGGCGGGATGCTTCCCCGCCCGGCGGGGACGGGACGCAAAAGCCACGGCGCGCTTGAACCGCGCGTTGAAGGCGCGCAGGGCGATCGGCCCGCGACGGTTCTGCAGGCTTGCGAACCTTCCGCCGCGAACCGGGAAAGCGCCCTGCGGCCCCTTTCGCAGCGCGAAGTCCTCCGCGTCCTGCATAAACGCGCGCATGTGGGGCGCGCCGCGAAATTTCCCGCGCGGCGGATTTTCTGCGCCGCGCTTCGATGTCAACCGAGCGCAGGCGCGGTTCTCTCCGCCCCAAACCGGCGTTGCGCGCCCGCCGCGGCTTTCGTGGCAAACGCATTCCAACAACAAAGGAGGCCGCGCGGCCTTGCAGATCATTCACACGGAACGGGAATTCACAGGCAAGGCCTCGGTGCTGGCCCTGGGCACGTTCGACGGCGTGCATATCGGCCACGCGGCGCTCATCCGCCGCGCGCACGACATCGCCGCGGATATGGGCGCGGACTGCGTGGTCTGCACCTTCGACCGCCATCCGCTTTCGGTGCTGCACCCGGAGCGCGCCCCGGCGCAGTTGACCACGCCTGCCGAACGCTGCGAGAAATTCGCCCTCCTGGGCGCGGACTGGGCCCTGGTGCGGCATTTTACGCTGGAACTGGCGCGGCAGAGCGCCGAAACCTACCTGACGAATCTGGTGGAAAGCATGCGCGCCGTTGCCGTAGTGGTCGGGGAAAACCACCGCTTCGGCTTCCACGGCCAGGGCGACGCCCGCCTCATCGGCGAAATGAGCGCGCGGATGGACTTTGCCGCCGTCATCGTGCCGCCGGTGTACGACCAGGGCGAACTGGTCTCCTCCACGCTGATCCGCAGCCTGCTGGCCTGCGGCGACCGCGCCCGTGCGCAAAGGCTTCTGAACGTCGAAGCCCCACGCGCAACTCCCTGAACGCGTCCGATGGGGCGCGTTTTCCTCTTCGCCCGCGTTTCGCATGGAAAAGGCCGATGCGCGCCGGTCCGCAGGGGAAAGAGCCGCCCTCTTTCTCCCGATCCGCAGCCTGCTGGCCCGCGGCGACCGCGCCCGTGCGCAAAGGCTTCTGAACGTCGAAGCCCCGCGCGCAATTCTCTTAACGCGTCCGATGGGGCGTGTTTTTTTGCGTCCATTTCCCTGGCGTGCGGAGCAGGCGCGCGACTTCGCTTGAGAAACGGCGCCCTCGTCCCCTGGGCGTGCGGAGCAAGCGCATAAAAACACCGACGACTATCCCTTTATCCTCCTGCGCGCGCGGAGCAAGCGCATTCCTCATGGACTGAAAAAGTTCGCGACGGATTATCCCCCCTGCGCGCGGAGCAAGCCGTCCATATCCTCCGGAAGCGCCGCGCGCCAGGCCCCATCCCCCCTGCGCGCGCGGGGCAAGCGTTCGCGCTGCCACTCTGTAGCGTCTTTTACATGCCCATCCCCCCTGCGCGCGCGGGGCAAGCTCGTTGCTGTTTCGCGGTCACGGGCCGCCCTCCTTCCCATCCCCCTGCGCGCGCGGGGCAAGCGTGCGAAAGGGCCAGCGCAAGGGCCGTACTCTTGTCCCATCCCCCTGCGCGCGGGGCAAGCATCGGGATTTCACCCAATCCGAAGCCCGCTTTGGGGGTTACGCTCGCCTCCGGCAAAGCCGTGCGCGTTTCGCCTTCGAAGGCATGTCCCCCCACGCCGGCGCGCTTCTCTTTTCCGCCCGCGCCCGTATCCCCAAATCGCCTTCCGCGCCGGCTGGAAAGCCGCCCGGCATTTCCAAACCGTCGCCGGGCGCTTCCCTTTCCTCCGGGCTGCCCGCCAACGAAGCAAGCCGCTTCCCCAGCGCTTGCCTGAGCCGCCTTGCGCCGTTTTTCCCTATGCCGGCGGAAAGGCTCCTCTCCCGCCCTTTCCGTGAAGGGCGGCGCTTCGGGTTCGCTTGCCGGCCTTCGCGCCGCGCGGTTTTGCCGCACCAATTCCCCCTCGGCTCATAGTATGCAGCGTGGGCGGTCGCCCGCATTCTATCCGAGGAGGAATGAACCATGTCTTTTTACAGCTACAAGAACGCCAATGCCGAGGCCTGTCCGGGCGCGGTGAGCGGCAACGTGCTCAACGGGCTGAACAAGCGCGTGTGCATCCAGGTCAAAAACGTCTACGATTCCTGCCTGTCCCAGGAACAGCTCGACGATGAAAAGGTCGTCATCTCCAACATCGTTCCGGTGCTTCCCGGCAGTTGCCGCGGCGGCTGCACGGCGAACTGCAACTGCACCTGCGAGGGCAACGAATGCACCTGCGCCTGCGACGCCTGCGGCGCGCCCATCACCCACGAACAGGCCGTGGAAAACGCCGAAAACAGCCCCTGCCCCCTGCCTACTCCCTGCGGGACCTGGACGTTTGAAAGCTGCCGCTCTTCCACCACCAAGGGCCGCATCACCAACCTGTGCGTGGAACGCCTCTGCGACCGGCCGCAGTTTGCGCGCGTAAAGGCGACGGTGGATGTGCCCATCGACGTGCTCTTTACCGATCAGCGTTGCCAGGAATGGGTCGGCCAGGCCGTTTTGCAGGTGGATCGCGACGTGCTTTTGTGCATCCCCGACGATTCCATCATTCCCTTCACCCTGGAGAGCCTTGTGAGCGCGATTTGCGTCTCCGGCAGTTACATCGGCAACTGCACCTTTGAAATCACCATCTGCGTCACCATCGTTCTCAAGGTGCTCGCAGAGGTGGACATCATGGTGCCCACCTACGGCTTCTGCGATATTCCGCCCGCCGAGGAATACGCCGAATCGGTCTGCGACGAGTTCTTCTCGCTGCCGTTGTTCCCCCAGTCGAGTTGCGCGTTTGAAAACGTCGGCGGCGAAACGGCGGGGGCGACCGCCGTCTTTAACGGCAAAACGGCGGCCTGCCCCGGCACGCAGCCTACGGGCGGCTGCTGTGGCCGCGTTTCGACCTGCTCGAACTGCGGCACGACCTGCCAGTGTTCCGGCAACATCTGCCCGCGCTGCGGCTCGACGATGTCGAGCCTGAGCTGAGGCCCCGCCCCGCGCCGCGGCCGCCGGCGAAAAGAAGGCCGCTACGGGCGCGGGCGGCCCTCGGCCGCGTTCAAATACGCGCCGGGATCGAGGCCCCTGTATGTTCACGAAAGCTCCCGGCGCTCCGACCGGCCCGCTCCCATGGGGCGGGCCATGGCGGCTTTGCGGCGCTGCGCCCCTATGACCGGGAGGCCTGCGCGTCGTTTTGCGCGGTCGCGCCCGCTCCTTTCCATGTCCCGGGCGGCCGGCGCGCGGCCAAAGCCGCTCCGCAGCTTTCCTGCGCTTTGCCCTCCGCTGCGGGGCGCACGCTTTCAGGCAGCGTCACGGTGATCTCAATGCGGCCGGGAAAGCGCGTTACCCTGGAGGCGGCGGGCACGCCGAGGGCGTTGAGTTCGCGCACGGTATTGAGCACGGCGTTGACGAACATGCGCCCATCGCGAAACAGGCGCGTCACATGCGGCCGCGGCGGCGCCTCCTCCCGCGCAAGCTGTTCGACAAGCGCCTCCAGGCGGCGCACGCTCATGCGCTCGCGTCCGGCCCGGCGCGCCGCCTCCATCTGGCGCGCGGCGTCCGGAAGCTGGAGCAGCGCGCGGGCGTGGCGCTCGCTCAGATTCGGCGTCGCTTTCAAATATGCGCGCACTTCCGCGGAGAGCTTGAGCAGCCGCAACCGGTTGGCAACGGCCGAAGGGCTGCGCCCCAGGCGGCGGGCCAGTTCCTCCTGGGTAAGGCCATGCTCGCGCACAATGGCGCGGTAGGCTTCCGCTTCGTCCAGATAATGCAGTTCCTCGCGCTCAATATTTTCAATCAGCGCCAGCAGGCGGCTTTCCAGATCGTCCGCCGTCAAAACGACGCACGGCGCGCTTTTCCAGCCCAGCAGGCGCAGCGCGCGCAGCCGCCGCTCGCCGGCGATGACTTCATAGCCGTTTTGCGCGCGGCGCACCGCCAGCGGCGCCAGCAGGCCGTGACGGGCAATGGACGCGGCCAGGGCGCGAATATCTTCTTCCGCAAAGCGCTTGCGCGGATTGCGCGGGTTGGGCGCAAGCCGGGCCATTTCCACGCGCACGGTCTGCAAATCGACCGCCTCCCCGTCTTATCGTTCCCGGCCTCGCCGGGCGCGGCCAGGCCGCCGTATTATATATGTGGCCGCGGAGGCGGACAACCCTCTGCGCAACAATTTTCCCGCCGTCGCATCTGTTTTGCGGGCGGATACGCCGCGTCGGGCAGGGCGGCCGGCCCGGTTCGCCCCGGGCAAAGGCGCTGAACGCAACCGGAGGGACGCCCAACGCCGCCGGGGCCGCTCCGGCGCGCCCGTCTCAGCGGCGCAAACGAGGCCCGCCTTCCCCGCCGCCCGGGGAAACGGACGCGCTTTCCATCGCGCAGGCGTCCCGGCGCGCCGTTTGGCCGGCGCGGGTCGTCCTTCGCGCCTCTTGCGCCGGAATATGTTCAAATTTAACAAATGATTGAAAATCGGCCCGTCCCCCGTTGACAGCGGCCTGCGCGCCTGCTATAATAGCCCCAGAAGTTATCCTGTGGTGTGCGCCACGCCAATGCTTTTACCCACAGATTCATAAAAGGATTCCGGGTCGGTTACGCGGATGCCACGCCCCCGATTGTATCGCCAGGGGAAGGCAGAAAGCGGCCGCAGGTCTCCGCCCTGCCTGAGCGGCGGGTGAAAAAGCAACGGCGAACGGCACTTGCGGGATAATTCATTTTTTGGCGACGGGCCCGCGCATGCATCCGGCGGCGCTTGGGCGCCGTTTTTTTTGCGCAAAGGCGTCCGCCCATCGTTTGTGCCTGGGAAAACAGGAGCAGGCCGCTTTTTGCCCCATCGCCGTTCCGATCCGCAATTCCCGCTGTTTTTTCGCATTTTTCGCCCCAACGGTATAAACGCGCCAAAATCTGCCGACGATAAGGGTATCATCCCGCGAAACGGAGGGAAACGCTTGTTTCGTCGTTTTCTTTGCGCGTTTGTGACGCTGCTGCTGTTTGTTTTTTTCGCCGTTCCGGCGCGCGCCGAAGCGGTTTCCGACTTTGTCCGCCTGCATGTGGTCGCCTCGGGCGATTCCGATTGGGAGCAGACGGTCAAGCTCGCCGTGCGCGACGCCTGCCTCGCCGCGGCGCGCGAATGGACCGCCGATTGCGAAAACGCCGACGAGGCCTACGCCGCCGTCAACGTCCACATGGCCTCTTTGCAGACCGCCGCGGTGGCGGCGGCGCGAAAAATGGGGTTTGAAGGATCGGTAAGGGTGGAAACCGGCGTGTTCGCCTTTCCCGACCGCTTCTACGGCGCGCTTTTTGTGCCCGCGGGCGATTATCGCGCCCTGCGCGTAACGCTGGGCGAGGGCGGCGGCCACAACTGGTGGTGCGTGCTCTACCCCTCTTTGTGCGTAGTGGACGAAGCGGCCTATTGCGCCGCGGAAGCGCCGCCCATCGAATTTTATTCCAGCGTGGGCCGCTTCCTGCGCGGGCTTTGGGGAGGTTAGCATGAACGTGACAAAACGCATTCTCATCGCGTTGCTGGCGCTTTTGCTGGCAATGCCCGCTTCTTCCGCGCAAGTCGTGCTGGAGGTCGGCTCCTCGGGCGAAAACGTGCGCAAGGTACAGAAAAGGCTCATCCAGTACGATTACCTTTCCGGCGAGGCCGACGGCAAATACGGCGAACAGACGCGCGACGCGGTCATCCTCTTCCAGCGGCGCAACGGCCTGGACGTGGACGGCCGCGTGGGGCCGGAAACGGCGGCGGCGCTGGGGGTAACGCTGTCGTCGTCCGCCGCCTCGTCGTCCTCGGCGACGATCATTTCCGCCGACCACCGGCTGCTTGCCAAACTGGTCTACGCCGAAGCGCGCGGAGAGAGCTACAAGGGGCAGGTGGCCGTGGCGGCGGTGGTTTTAAACCGCGTGGAAAGCGCCTCCTTTCCCAACACCATCAGCGGCGTGATCTATCAAAGCGGCGCCTTTTCCTGCGTGTCGAACGGCTCGATCAACAACACGCCCGATTCCACCGCCCTCCGCGCCGCGCTGGATGCCCTCAACGGCTGGGACCCCACCGGCGGCTGTCTGTACTACTACAACCCCCGCAAGACCGACGACGCGTGGATCCGCACGCGCACGGTCAAAACGGTCATCGGCAACCACTACTTTGCGGTATAGGGAGGGACGCATATGCATCTGTCGCGTTCAAAGGACCGGGACCATGTGCGCGCGGCCCTCGTCGGGGCCTGCGCGCTGCTGGCGGCGCTGACGGTGCTGATCTTCAAGCAGGCCGCCGACGTTCGCAGCCTCAACGCGCGCCTGAACGCCGTCTACCAGAAGGCGTTTTACGAAACCTGTGAATTGATGGAGGGCATGTCCTCCAACCTGCGCAAATTGCTGGTCACCGGCAGCGCGCAACAGGAACAGATCCTGCTTTCGGAAATCGCCCGCCAGGCGCAGGGCGCGCAGGACGACCTGTCGCAGTTGCCGTTGGGCGAAGGCGCGGTATCGGCGACGATCAAGTTCGTCAACCAGGCCGGGGACTTTGCAACCTCGCTCGCGGGCAAGATCGCCGGCGGCGGCGCCGTGAGCGATGCGGACTATGAAAATATCGCCGCGCTTTCGGAAACGGCGGGAAAACTGTCCGCGGGCCTGGGCGAACTGCTTGCCCGCTATGAGGCCGGCGAGGACGTGTTCGCCGGCGATATGACCGAAACCGGCTCGGAGAGCCTCTACCCGCTGACAGAACCGGCGACCTCTTACCCGACGCTTCTGTACGACGGGCCGTTTTCCGACGCCGCCGGACAGACCGAGTACCGCGCGCTCGCCGGCCTGGAAACGGTGGACCGCGCCGGTGCAGAACGCGCGTTGCGCGCCTTCCTGGGTACGGACGCGGTAACGGCCCTGCAGTTTGAGGGCGAAAGCAGTATTCCTGTGGACTGTTACGAGTTTTCTGTTACAGCCAATGGTTACAACCTTTCCGCAGGCGTCACAAAATCGGGCGCGCAAATGCTCTACCTTCTGCCCAATGACGACGTGCGCGAGGTTTCCATCCCGGACGAACAGGCCGTATCGACGGCGCGCGCCTTCCTGACCTCCCGCGGCTATGGGCAGATGCAGGAAAGCTACTTCAGCCGCTACGACGGCATCCTCACGGTCAATTTCGCCGCCGTGCAGGACGGCGTGGTGCTCTATCCCGATCTTGTCAAGGTGCAGGTCTCCCTGCGCGATGGCGCGATCATCGGCCTGGAAGCGGGCGGCTATCTGCGCAACCATGTGCGGCGCGAATTCGCCCTGCCCGCCATCAGCGAAGAGGAGGCCGTGGCGCGCCTCGGCGGCCGGCTGACGGCGCGCGAGGCACGGCTGTGCGTGATTCCGGAAAACGCCGAGGAATACCTCTGTTATGAAATTACCGCCGCGGACGCAAGCGGCGAATACCTGGTCTATATCGACGCGCAGACCGGCGCAGAGCGGGAAATTCTGCAAGTCATCAGCGACGAAAACGGCGATCTGGTCATGTAAATTCGGGCCGCCCGCCCTGCGGAGGCGCGGCCCGTTTCCCTCTCCCGAGAGGAGGTCGTATTTATGGACGCATTTTCACAGGGGGCCGCGCTTTCACACCGGCGCGCGCTTGCGCATAGCATGCCGCAGACAGTGTATGCGGAGCGTGAGACCATGATTTCCAGAGGAGATCTATTCAGCGCCAGCCTCGACCCCGTGGTCGGCTCGGAACAGGGCGGCATCCGGCCCGTGCTGGTCATTCAAAACGACGTCGGCAATCGCTACAGCCCGACGGTGATCGTTCTGGCCATCACCGGCCAGGTCAACAAGGCCCGCCTGCCCACGCATGTCCCCGTGCCGGCCGGCAATACGGGCCTGCAAAAGGACAGCGTCATCCTCGCCGAACAGATCCGCACGCTGGACAAACGCCGCCTGCGCGAGCGCATCGGCTCGCTGCCCCCGGAGATCATGGAAAAGGTCAGCGAGGCGCTGCGCATCTCCCTGGCTGTGGACAGAAACGAGGGCGCGCAGCGCGGCGCGGCGCCGATTTGACGCAAACCCGGCGCGTCCTTCGCGGTCGTCTGTTGCCGGGCCGGGCGCTCCACACGGCCAGGCTCAAGCGCGCCGGCGCGGGCCTCAAACGCATCCGCTGTCAGGCGAAGGCCCAACTGGCGCCGCGCAAACGCCCCGGCCGCGCCCCTGTGGCGCGACCGATGCAGACACCTGCCTCCGCGCTTTTTCCGCACGGCCATCCCGCGCCCCCGGCCGCCTGCCTCCATCCGGCCCGCGACGCTTTCCGGTCTGCAAACCGGCAGCGCCGCCAGCGTCCGTGACGCGCCCCTGTGGCGCGTAGAGCAGGTCTCTGCAGCGCTTCGTCCGGGCCATCCCGCGCCCCTGGCCGCCTGTCTCCACCCGGCCCGCGAGGCTTTCCGGTCTGCCAACCGGCAGCGCCGCCAGCGTCCGTGGCGCGCCCCTGTGGCGCGACCGATGCCGGCAACCGCCTCCGCGCTTTTTCCGCAGGGCCATCCCGCGCCCCTGGCTCCGCGCGCTTCAAAGCCCCGGCCTTTCCGGCCGGGGCCTGTGTCGCTTCAAGCGGCTTGGAAAAACGCGGCGCATTCCGCCCTTGCCGCCTCACGCGGGCGGCTCGCTCGCGACCACCGGCTCGCAAAACGCCCGCAGAGCCGCGTCGAGCCGCCGCGCCATCGAACCATCGCGCGCGAGCCAGAACGCGCAAAACAGCGTCATTCCCACAATCGCCACCGAAACGGCCACCGAGAGCGTCACCAGGATCCCCTTTCGCATCAGCCGCACCCCCATGCCCCATTATATTCGGCGCGGGGCGGGACATGCCCACGAAATGGACGCGCAAAACAAAACCGCCCGCGCAGAGCGAGGGCAGTTTTCCGGCCGCGCGGGGCGCATTGGCCGTTTGAAGTCGTTTTGAGCGCTTTCGCGCGCCGGCTTTCCGGCCGCGCCCGTTTTAACCGGCGACGATGCGGTCGATCTCCCGCAGCACGTTTTCCACGCCGTTGGCGGACGGCTCCTGATCCATTTTCTCATACAGCGAACCGCGTTCGCGATAGAGGCTGATGACCTCGGTGACCAGGCGATCGACGGTCATATCCTCCTGCATGAGCACGCGGCTGAGGCCGCGCGCTTCAAACGAACGGGCGTTGACGATCTGGTCGCCGCGGCTGGCCCCCTTGGGGTAGGGAATGAGCAGCGCCGGCTTGCGCAGGGCGAGGATTTCGCACAGCGTGTTCGACCCCGCGCGCGAAATGAGGATATTGGCGCAGGCATAGGCGTCGGCCATCTCGCTGTTGAGATATTCGCACTGCACATAGCCCGCCGTGCCCAAAAGGCCCTCGTCGGCGTTGCCGGGGCCGCACAGATGCAATACCTGGAACGATTCCAACAGCCGGGGCAGCGCCTCGCGCACCACGGCGTTGATGGCCTGCGCGCCGGAGGAGCCGCCCGTCACCATCAAAACAGGCCGGCCGTTGGTAAAGCCGAAGGTGGCCAGCCCCTTTTCACGGCTGCCCTGAAGGATCTCGGGGCGGATGGGCGTGCCGGTATGCACGCCCTTGTCGCCGAAGCTGCGCGCGGCTTCGGGAAACGTGCAGAGGATTCTGCGCGCGAACGGCGCGCACAGCTTGTTGGCCAGCCCGGGCGTCATGTCCGATTCATGCAGCAGCACGGGCACCTTGTGCAGCCGCGCCCCATAAACCACGGGCACGGAAACAAAGCCGCCCTTGGAAAAGACGACGTCCGGTTTGAGCCGCTTCATCAGCTTCGAGGCCTGCGCCACGCCCTTGATGACCCTGAAGGGATCGGAGAAATTCTTGATGTCGAAATAGCGGCGCAGCTTTCCCGTGGAAACGCAGTGATACGTCACCCCGGGCAGAGCGGAAACCAGCCGCCGTTCCACGCCGTCGGCCTCGCCGATATAGTGTACGTCCCACCCCGCCGCCTGCAGCCGGGGGATCAGCGCCAGGTTTGGCGTGACATGACCCGCCGTGCCGCCGCCAGTCAGTACGATACGCTTCATCAAACCCCTCCCGTCGCCGGTTCTTGCTTTCAGCATTATAGCACGGGAATCGGAAAAAGTTTTTAGGTTCCTGTAAAACTTCTTTTGTTTTCGCCGGATTTGTTATATTATATACTCATGGGGGGGCAAAAAATCCCCCGGGGAGGTTTTCTATGCGCTATCAGGCATTGTACCGCGCCTGGCGGCCGGAGACGTTTTCGCAGATCGTCGGCCAGGACGCCGTGGTCAAAACCCTGCGCCATCAGGTGGAAACCGGGCGCGTGGCCCACGCCTATCTGTTCTGCGGCACGCGCGGCACGGGCAAGACCACCGCGGCCAAGGTGCTTTCCCGGGCCATCAACTGCCTGCATCCCGTGGACGGCGATCCCTGCGGCGAATGCGACGTGTGCGTGCAGCTTAAAAAGGAAAACAGCATGGACGTCATCGAGATCGACGCCGCCTCCAACAACGGCGTGGACGAGATCCGCGACCTGCGCGAAAAGGTCAAATATCCGCCCGCAGTGGCCCGTTACAAGGTCTACATCATCGACGAAGTACACATGCTCTCCACCGGCGCCTTCAATGCGCTTTTAAAAACCCTGGAGGAACCGCCCGCCCACGCCGTGTTCATCCTCGCCACCACCGAGCCGCAGCGGCTGCCGGCCACCATCCTCTCCCGCTGCCAGCGCTTTGATTTCAAGCGCCTGAGCGTGGAAACGATGGTAGAGCGCATGATGGTGGTGCTCGGCGGCGTCGGGCGCGCGGCCTCGGACGACGCCCTGCACGAGATCGCCCGCGCCGCCGAGGGCGCGATGCGCGACGCTTTGAGCATCCTCGACGTCTGCCTTTCCTACACCGACGGCGAAGTGGATCTGCCCCTGGTGCGCGACGTTCTGGGCACGGCGGGGCGCGAATTTCTCTTCGACTTCGCCGAAACGCTGCTCTTGGGCGACGGGCGCGCCGCGCTTTTGCAGATCGACCAGCTCCTGCGCCGCGGGCTGGACGCACAGGTGTTCGCCCGCGAAATGGCGGAGCACCTGCGCGCGCTGCTGCTGGCCAAAACCGTGGGCGAAGCGACGGAGGAACTGCTCGAATGCACCCCGGAGGATGCGGCGCGCTACCGCAAACAGGCCGCAAAAGCGCAACGGGAACAGCTTTTCCGCCTCATGGACCTGTTCATGCGCGTAGAGCCGGACATGAAATGGGCCGCCAACCCCCGCGCGATGCTGGAATTGACCGCCGTGCGCGCCTGCCATCCGGAACAGGAGGCGGACGCGACGCTTTCCGAGCGCGTCGGCCGCCTGGAAGCCATGGCCGAACGCAGAAATCTCGCCGCCCCATCTCCGCAAAAAAGCGCGCCGAAAGCCGAACGGCCCGCTGCGGAAAAACCGCGCCCGCCCCGGGCGGAAACGGCCGCGCCCGCGCCTGCCGGCGAGACGCCGCCCCCGTATCTGCAGGCCGTAGAGGCGCTTTCCAGGGACAACCCTTCGATGCGCGCGGCGTTGGCGGGCATGCGCTTTGCAGGCTGCGCCGACGGCGTGGTAACAGCCGAATTTCCGCGCAAACAGCTGATGTTCATGCGCATGCTCGAACGCAAGCGCGATTTGATGGAGGCGGCCTTCACGCAGGCCTTCGGCGCGCCGACAAAACTGGTCATGCGCCTGGAGGGCGACGCTTCTCCCGCCCCGCAAACCGCCGCGCAGGCCCGCCGCGTCATCGAGCAGAGCTACGACGTCTTTGGCCGGGAAAACATTGATCTTACGGATTGATTGACGCAAAGCCCTCGTCCGGGTATAATAAAAGACAGCGTTTTGTTGGAGGGATATCCTATGACCACGTTGGTACGGGAACTGTTCGCCGCCCCGCCCGCCGAAACCCGCGCGGGCGTGAAGGTGTCCGGCTGGGTGCGCACGATGCGCGAATCGAAGGCCTTCGCCTTTGTGGAACTCAACGACGGCAGCTATTTTAAAAACCTGCAGATCGTCCTGGAGGCGGACCGGCTGGAAAACTACCATGAACTGACCAAAGCGATCGGCGTGGGCGCCGCCATCGAGGCCGAGGGCGAGATCGTGCCCACCCCGGAAATGAAGCAGCCCTTCGAACTCAAGGCCACGCGCCTGACCGTTCTGGGCGAGAGCCCCAGCGACTATCCGCTGCAGAAAAAACGCCACACGCTGGAATACCTGCGCACGATCCAGCATCTGCGGCCGCGCGCCAACCTCTTCCAGTGCGCCTTCCGCGTGCGCTCCCTGGCGGCGCAGGCCATCCACCGCTTCTTCCACGATCGCGGCTTTGTCTATGTGCATACGCCCATCCTCACCGGCAGCGACTGCGAAGGCGCGGGCGAAATGTTCCGCGTCACCACGCTGGACGCGGGCGAGCCGCCGCGTCTGCCGGACGGCAGCGTGGACTTTGACAAGGATTTCTTCGCCAAGCCCGTGAGCCTGACCGTTTCCGGCCAGCTCAACTGCGAGTGCATGGCTCTGGCCTTCCGCGACGTGTACACCTTCGGCCCCACCTTCCGCGCCGAAAACAGCTACACCCCGCGCCACGCGGCCGAATTCTGGATGATCGAACCGGAGATCGCCTTCGCCACCCTCAAGGAGGACATGGATCTGCAGGAGGAAATGATCAAATACATCCTCGCCGCCGTGCTTGAAGAGGCGAAGCCGGAATTGGAGTTTCTCAACAACTTCGTGGACAAGGGCCTCATCGCCCGCCTGGAAAGCGTGCGCGACGCCGACTTTGCCCGCATAACCTACACCGAGGCCGTGGACATCCTCACAAAAAGCGGCCAGGCGTTCGAATACCCCGTTTTCTGGGGGTGCGATCTGCAGACCGAGCACGAGCGCTACCTCACCGAAAAGCACTTTGGCCGCCCGGTGTTCGTCACCGATTACCCCAAGGAGATCAAGGCCTTCTACATGCGCATGAACGACGACGGCAAAACCGTGGCCGCAGCCGATCTGTTGGTGCCGGGCGTGGGCGAACTGTGCGGCGGCAGCCAGCGCGAGGAGCGGCTGGACGTGCTCACCGCGCGCATCGAGGAACTTCACATGAAGCCGGAGGACTATTGGTGGTACCTCGAACTGCGCAAGTACGGCACCTGCAAGCATGCCGGCTTCGGCATGGGCTTCGAGCGCCTCATCATGTACCTGACCGGCATCGCCAACATCCGCGACGTGCTGCCCTTCCCGCGCACCACGCGCAACTGCGATTTCTAAATCCCTTCCCGCGCCGGAGCGCGGCAAACCAGCGCCTTCCTGCACGCAAACAGGAAGGCGCTGTTGTTTTGACCTTTCCACGCGCCGCCGCCCTTGCGGGCAAGAAGCGCCCTGCGAAATACTCAAAAATTGACCTTTTCACGCGCCGCCGCCCTTGCGGGCAAGAAGCGCCCTGCGAAATACTCAAAAATTGACCTTTTCACGCGCCGTCGCCCTTGCGGGCAAGAAGCGCCCTGCGAAATACTCAAAAATTGACCTTTTCACGCGCCGTCGCCCTCGCGGGCAAGAAGCGCCCCGCGAAATACTCAAAAATTGACCTTTTCACGCGCCGCCGCCCTTCCTGTGTGATGGCGGCAGAAGCCGAAGCGCGCCCCCAACGTCCGCGCTGGCAGGGGTGTCGTTCGGCCCCACGCCTCCTCGCGCGGGCCTTGCCCGGCGCCGCTCTTGCCCGACGCGGCGAAACGCCTGCGCAGGCAGGAGTATCCGCCGTGGCGATCCGTTCCAGCGTATCTCCCGGCGCGGTCGCGGGGCACGGGTCGGGAAAACGCCTGGTTCACGCCCTCGCATCTCCCGGCGCGGTCACGGGGCACGGTCGGGAAAACGCCTG